>JBCCHB010000016.1:0-146796 GCA_039028975.1 Chloroflexota bacterium | reverse complement strand
TTTCTCATGGTTTGTCATGCACCGTCGCCTATCACGCGACTTTGAAGTTTTGCCTGAGTCTAGCCAGGCTTTCATTCATGTTGCTATGATTCGCATTATGCTCCGCAGACTTGCTTAATTCACTTTTCAGACAGCTTCTAAGGAAACTATTCATGAACGATGAAACAAAATTAGAAGGTGGCTGTCTTTGTGGAGCTGTTCGATACGCTGTGTCAGCCCTTCCCTTTGCCGCAGAATATTGTCATTGTCGCATGTGCCAAAAGAGCACCGGTGCGGTGGTGGTTACTTGGATGGACTTCCGCACCGAGCAGCTGATATGGACCAAGGGCGCGCCTATAGAATATGAGTCGTCTGAGCATGCTCGACGAGGGTTCTGTTCTACATGTGGCTCCACGCTTAGCTTTCGCGATACTCGGCACCCTGACTATATAACGCTATCAATTGCCTCATTGGATGATCCCAATCGGGTTCAACCGACGTATCACATTTACACTGATAGCCAAGTCAAGTGGCTCAATATTGATGACAATTGCAAACGCTTTCCAGAAGGCCCCGTAAAATAGGGCTAGGCTCAAACAATCATGGCGGCTACATTTACAAACCATATTGAATTCGCGGTGCAGAACGACGACGTTCTTCGGGTAGATGCAGATATGCTTATACTCAAACATGCCCAAAGTTTTTATGGCGTAGACCAAGTAGTGGCCAACATGCTAGAAATGGAAGGGATAACATCGCTAAGTGAAATCGCTGAGACGCTTACGCAAGAAGATCATCTCCATATACCACAAACCAGCTCTTTGCAGGCGAAAACTGTTTTGTTTGTGAAGACACCATCGCTGTCAACCTTTCACTATCCCGATTTGCGGCAATTTGGCATTGATGCGATCAAATTGACTTCCAAATATTCAGGGAACGCCTCACACATCGCCACGACGCTTCATGGGCCGGGGTTCGGGCTAGACTTTGCTGCCTCCTTTCTCGCTCAGATTGGAGGTCTTTTGGATGGGTTGGCAGGTCTGTCCATACCAACCGCACTCAAAGGGATTTCACTTGTTGAACGGAATCCGGAGAAATCAGCGTTGATGGCGTTATTGTTAAAGCAGCGATTTATGGGCGAGCCTTACATTCGGCCTTCTCCAACGGGTGTTTCCCAGATGATTGACATAAATCAGTTACAAGCAATTCGGAGCAATCAAGATAGTTAAGGCAGTTCTGAGAAAAGTAGAACTACATGGTCATCGAGAACTCAATCTGCTTGGCCCTTAAACAAAAGACCACATGCGAATCGCATGTGGTCTTTTGTTTTTGCTTGGAAATTAACACTCAGCAGAGCGCAATGTCAGTGAGAGATTCTTCGTTCCACTCAGAATGACATTGCGCTACACGGATACTTGTGCGGTGCAGTAGTCAGAAACCGTTAGCCCTCAAAGATGACGACTGTGTTAGAATTCCGCTACTCCCTCTCCACTGCCGCCTGAAGTGGCTCTGGCGTCGGCGGCCCCAGCAAGAAGATATTCCGCTCAGCCAAGTTATCCGACTCATCAGACTCATAGATGATGTTGGCCGGATCGACGACCACTTGGATGCTGTGGTCGCCGATGCTCACGTCTAGGTCGTAGTCGATCTCTACGGTGCTGCTTTCGCCAGCAGCCAGATAGGTGATGGGCTGAGGGCTGCCGATGGGGATGACCCCGCTCGACGTGACGTCCACAAAGCGCACGACGACTGTGCCACTGTCAGCGCGCCCTCGGTTGGTCACGGTTGCGGCAATCCGTAGGGAGCCATCTGGGGTGGCCGCAGCGTCAAAGTGAATGCTCTCAGGAGAGACTGCTAGGTTCGGCTGACCAGCAGCCCCGCCTAAGGTCGAAGCCGATTCTCCCTCTGCCGCAGCTCTAAGCCGTAGCGTTTTGCTAGCGTCGTTATCCTCTTCATTGGTTTCGGGGATAGCATTCTCTGGGTCGGCAATGACTTGAATAACAACCTCACCTTCCAGGTCACTAGTGTCTAACGTCATAGAGACGGTGCCACTTTCACCCACAGGTAGCGTACCTGTAACCATACGGTCGCCAATCACCTCACCCGCATCGTCGGTGTTGTTGACAAAGCGTACGACCACATCTTCAGCATCCACCGTACCCTCGTTGGGGACATTCACTGTTATGGTCACTACATCCCCTACAGAGGGACTGGTCGGTTCAAAGCGAATATTGGATGCAAAGAGTATCAGGTTGGCTAAATCGGCTGGGGCATCTGGCTCAGCAGCAATCGTGAATCGCTTGTCGGCCTGATTGTCATTCTCATTCGTCTCTTCGACCACATTCTCTGTATCGAGCGTTACCCGAATGCGACGGTCGCCCGACTTGTCGTTGGTATCGTAATCAACAACCAGGGTTGTGCTCTCGCCCATGCCCAGTTTCGAGATGACCTGTGGTTCGCCAATCACCTCACTGCCACCGTCAGTCACATCGGCGATCAGTACAGTAAAGTTCTCGGCCACATCGGTTCCATTGTTCAGGATGTCAACCGTGACACTCATCGGCTCACCCATGACTGGCCTAGCTGGGCTAATTTGGATATTGCTCGCATTCACTACTAGGTTTGGTATAGCAGGCGGTTCGATGATCAGCCGCTTTAAGGTTTCGTTGTCCTCTTCGTTGGACTCAGCAACACCATCCGTCGGATCCACAACCACCTGAATGGTTCGCTCGCCTGCCTCGTCGGTGTCGTCTAGAATCACTTCCACGGAAGCACTACTGCCAGCGCCCAGTTCGTCTATGACCTGTTCGGCACCGACGGGGCTTGGTTCATCCGAAGTGACATCCAAGACTTGCACCACAATGTCAGTGGCAGCTTCGTTGCCATCATTTAGTACAGAAATCAGGATGCTAACCGTATCTCCCTGCTCTGGCTGGGCTGGGTCAAACTTCACGTTACCGCTGAGTACCACCAAGTTTGGTGCTGGTGGCGGCGCAACAGAGAGGTGAGCCGTTGCGTGGTTGTCTTCCTTATTCGATTCGGTGATAAAGCTGTTTGGATCAACCAAAACTTGAATCTGACGATCGCCGACTTTGCCGGTCGTATCATAAGTGGTCTGAGCCGCACCGCTACCACCCATAGAAATAGAGGCAATCACCTGAGGCTGGCCGATAGGCATGACACCGCCATCGGTTACATCCACAAATTGGATCACGACATCGTTGGCATCGCTGGTTCCGTCGTTAAGAATCACGGCGTGGATAGTCACCAAGTCGCCCTCAATTGGATAGAGGGGGTTGAAACCCACATTTGCACCCAGAGCTACCAGGTTTGGCGCATGGTCAGGGTGAATCTCCAACTCAACCTCGGCATCATTATCCGTCTCCTTGGACTCAGCCACAAAGTTGGCTGGATCGACGACGACCCGGATTTCACGCTCACCTAGGAGGCCAGTCGTTTGGTAAGTTACGTTAACTGTGCCACTACCGCCCGCGGGAACGGTGTCGATATTCTGAATCTGCCCGATGGGCATTAGAGCACCATCAGTCACATCCAAGAATTGAACGGTTACATCTGAGGCTTCTGCGTCACCATTGTTTAGTACAACCGCTCGGATCATCACTTCTTCACCTGAACGGACACTGAGAGGGCTAAAACCGATATTGTCATCATCCAACGTTAAGTTGGGTGCTGGCGGTGAAGTCATCTCCAGGGTAGTCGTTGCATCATTGTCCGACTCCTTGGATTCAGCCACAAAGTTACTGGGGTCAATAATCACTTCGATCTTACGGTCGCCTGAAAGCCCCGTCGTATCATAGGTGATCTGGGTCGTACCGCTACCACCGCCGGGAATCAGATCAATGACCTGGGGTTCTCCGATGGGTGACGAATTGCGATTGGTTACATCCACAAACTGGACCACTACATCATCCGCATCTACGCCGCCCTTATTGAGGACGGTTGCATTGATGGTCACCTGGTCGCCCTCGCTGGGGGCTACCATGTCGAAGCCGATATTGGCTGAATCCATCATTAAATTTGGTGCGGGTTGGAGGGCCACAGTCAGCTCAGAGGTAGCCGAGTTATCGCCCTCAGATAGTTCAAAGATCAGGTTATTGCGGTCTACAATCACCTGTATCTTGCGGTCACCAGTGCGATTAGTGGTGTCATACGTGACCTGAACAGTTGCACTGCCCCCTGCGAGAATCGAGCCAATGGCCTGATCGGTGCCAATGGGCATGGGGACGCTATCGGTGGTATCAATAAATTGGACGGCGATATTTTCGGCATGTCGATTGCCATTGTTGATCACAGTGGCATTGATCACTACCGTGTCACCTTCAACAACCTCGATCTGGTCAAAGCCAATGTTGGCTTTATCCACAACTAGGTTCGGCGTGGGCGGTGGGGCAATGGCCAAGGCTCTAGTTCCCTGATTATCAGATTCATTGGTTTCAGGGATGTTGGTGTGGGGATCAACCAGGACCTGAATCTTGCGTTCGCCCACATAGCCAGTTGTATCGAAGGTCACTGACGTTGTCGCGCTACCACCTGCTGGAATGAGGCTAACAATCTGCTTGGCATCAATGGGAATCATGCCTCCTTCGGTCACGTCTACAAATTGGACCAGCACCTCTTCTGCATCCAGCAATCCCTCATTCAAGATGGTTGCAGTGATCTTGACCGGATCGCCGTGTCCTGGGTCAGGCGGGCTGAAGCCGATGTTGTGGTCATGGATGCGCAGGTTTGCTTGAGATAGAGGCGCAATAGAGAGAGAACGGGTCGCCTTGTTATCGGTCTCATTACTCTCTGAGGCAAAATTGCTTGGATCGACAATGACGCGGATCTTGCGATCGCCTACCAAGCCGGTTGTATCATAGGTTACTTCCACGGTACCGCTACCACCAGCCGGAATCAACTCAATTGTTTGGGTCTGAGCCAATGGTGACGGTCTTCCTGTGGTGACATCCACCACATCGACTTCCACATTCTCAACTGGGGAATCCCCGTTGTTGAGAATCACGGCATGAATGGTTACCTCTTCGTTGGTGGTGGGCATGAGTGGCTCAAAGCCAATATTCTCAGCCAAGATGACCAAATTCGGTGCCGGAGAGGTGGCAGATGTCAGGATCTTGGTTGCCTCATTATCGCCTTCATTGCTCTCGGCGATCAAATTGTTCGAGTCAACCAGCACTTGAATCTTTCGGCTGCGATCGGAGTGAAGCTCAAACTTTGCCTCTACAAACGCGCTATTTCCTACCTCAATGAACGGAATCGTTTGCTCCAGGCTGAGCGGAACTGCCGTACCACTGGTGATATCAATAAATTGAACCAGTACATTATCCGCGTCTGCCGTACCATTGTTGAGCACAACCGCATGAATGGTTACTTCTCCGCTGTTCATGGGCACAGGCGGATTGAACTTAATATTGTTGGCCAACATAACCAGATTGGGTGCAGCCTGAGTCCGCAGGGAGATAGAGGTACGGGCCAAGTTATCTGTCTCGTCTGATTCCTGGATGAAGTTACTTGGATCCACAACCACCTGGATCTGTCGCTCGCCACTTAGCGAGCTTGTTTGATAGGTCACTTCAGCCTTCTCGGCAGAACCCGCGGCAATGGAACCGATAATTTCACGCTGCCCAATGGGTCTTGAACCGCCATTGGTTACGTCGAAGAATTGGACCACAATATCGGTGGCTTCATCCGTTCCATTGTTGAGAATGGTCGCAGTGATGTTGATCACGTCACCCCTGGTTGGTTTGGCTGGGCTAAAGCCGATATTGGCACGCTGTACAGTCAAGTTCGGCATAACAGAAGGATGAACTTCCAGCGTTGCCGTGGCCTTGTTGTCGGTCTCTTTGCTCTCGGCCAAGAAGTTGTGGGGATCAATGATGACCTCAATTTTGCGGTCACCAATCTTGCCTGCTGTATCATACTCTACCTGAACCAATCCGCTACCACCTGCAGGAATTAGCTCAATCGTCTGCTGAATACCTATTGGTACGGCACCATTATTGGTCGAGTCCACAAACTGGACTTGGACATCCGATGCATCTTCAGTCCCGGCATTGCGAATGGTGGCATTGAGCATAACTGTATCGCCTGCAATTGGGTTGGCTGGGTTAAAGCCAATGTTGTCCTTGTCCGCTACCAAATTGGGTGCTGGAGACTTGACCATCTCTAATATCTTGCTTGCGCTGTTATCTCTCTCATTGGATTCGATGATTGTATTATTGGGATCGACCACGATCTCGATCTTGCGATTTTCCTCAGAACCGGCCGTGTCGTAGGTGATCTGAACGCTACCACTACCACCAGCCGAGATCTGGTTGATGATCTGTGGCTCGCCAATGGGTCTGCCGATAGAATCTGTATCGTCAATAAATTGAACCATTACGTCGGCTGCGCTAGCATCGCCCGTATTGAGCACTGTTGCAAAGACTGTGACCTGATCACCCTGGCTTGGGTTGGCTGGATCAAATCCTATATTGGTTGCTTCGATAGCCAGATTTGGCTCAGCCTTGTGGGCAATTGAGAGTGTTCTGGAGGCCTTGTTGTCCGCCTCGTTTAACTCGACAATAAAGTTATTGGGGTCGACCATCACTTGAATCTCTCGGTCACCTGCCAAGCCTTCTGTCGAATAGCTGATCTGAGCAACACCGCTTCCACCACTGGGGATACTGGCAATGGCTTGTTGTGGCCCAATGGGACGAACACCATCGGTCACATCCACAAATTGAACAAGCACATCGGCTGCATCGCCCGTACCGTTATTGAGGATGACGGCATTGACCGTAACTAGATTACCTTCGGTCGGTTTTGCCGGGTTAAAGCCAATATTGGTGGGCTGCATAAGCAGATTTGGCGTATCCACCACTTCACCCGGTTCAGTCAACTTGGCGGTGAGTACTTGAATATCGTCCACAAACCAACCTTCATGCTCATTGAGCCGATCGGTGATGGTATCAAACCAGAATCGCACATGAATAGTATGGGTTTGGGTAACAAAATCTGCCAAACTTACCGAGCGATGGACCCACTCATCATCGGTACCGTGGGACTCAAAGACGGTGGTCCAAGCTTCTCCATCGGCAGAGACCTGCACGCGGGTCCGATCAGAAGATTCAGTTCGTTGGACTTCGCTCCACTCGTAGAAGGTGAGAAGCGCATCGTCTGCGCCAGCTAGATCGATGGCGTTGGAGGTTATTGTTCCATGATTGGCCTCGCCTGTATCGTAGTTTCGATCCTCTTCTTGGCCATAGTACCACGCTGTGACCGGGCTGTTGTAGCGTAGGTTAGAGAGATGCCAGAGGCTCTCTTCGCTATCAACGACCCAATTCCCCGAGCCAGATTCTAAATTGTCCGAGAAGGCGATAGTTCCTGCGCTGGTCTTGACCACAATCACGTTGGAGAGTGCGGAAGGATTGCCCACGTTGTCGTGGACCTGGAGGGCAAAGTAGTAGGTTGTGTCAGGCATCAGGCCACCAACAGTTATGGTCTCTTTCATGCCCTGGGGCTTGGGGGCATCGACACCCAAAACAGGGGTCGCCTTCTCCCAAGATCCTTCGGAAATGGGGGAGGCCGAGTAGCGAATGTCATAGGCGTTTGCTGTGCCTTGAAGCCCATCGTCCCCTGTAGCAGACCATGAGAGATTGACGCGCGTCAGAAGGACACCCGATGCCGCCAAATCACTGACCGCAGCAGGCGGGGTAGAGTCGTCCTCCATGGCATTTTCTAGATTAAGTCTCGTATTGGTGGCTGTTGTCTTCTGGCGATCAGCAATCGGGTCTGCGCCGGAGATGATGCGCTGGATGACCTGGGGAACCGTTAAGTCAGAAAATTTGGACCAAATCAGGGCAGCAGCACCGGCAACATGGGGTGTGGCCATGGAGGTTCCATTTGCATTGCGATAGCCCGATGGATCACAAAGGGAACAGCGTTCGTCGGGCACGGTTGAATAGACGGCCACGCCTGGAGCAGCAAGATCAACCCAAGAGCCGTAATTGGAGAAGCTGGCATATTGATCGTTATGGTCTGTTGCTGCCACAGCCAAAATATTTGGCAGGTCATATCCGGCAGGATAGGCCAAGCGATTGGTGTTGGCATTCCCAGCTGCACAGACGTGAAGTGGAGCCTTCTCGCCGCTCATAGCTTCTCGAAGTGCTTCTGAACGAAGACCACCACCCCAACTATTGTTGGTGAGGACTAAGTTAACACCCTGCTTTTCTTTGAGATGAGTCAAATAGTTGAAGCACTTGATGGCGTTGGAGGTAGTCCCACTGCCAAAGGCGCTAAGGAACTTACACCCTACAATTTTAACGTTCCAGTTTACGCCCACAATGCCTTTGCGGTTGTTCCCTACGGCACCGATGGTACCCGCCACGTGGGTTCCGTGGCCGAAGTCGTCCATCACGTTGCCGTCATTGCTAATGGTGTTAACACCGTAGAAGTCATCGGCATAACCATTCTTATCATTGTCCTCGCCATCGGCCTTACATTTACCATGGCCTTGGGGACATTCAGTGGGATTGACCCAGATATTCGCGGCCAAATCCTCATGCTCCCAGTCAATGCCTGTATCGATAACGGCTACAACTATATCTTTGGAGCCGGTGCTCACATCCCACGCGTTGATGGCGCTGATGTCGGCACCTGGTGTACCGCCCGTTTGACCTGTGTTATTCAGCCCCCAAAGTTTGTCCCACTCTGGGTCCGTTGGCGTTTTGTTTAGGTGAAGCAGATAGTTGGGTTCGGCATATTTTACACGTTCGTCATTCTCTACAGTCTCAATTAAGGCATCATTTACCTCGGGAACCGATGCGAGCTTCTGTTCTGGATTGTCGTCATCCAGGTTGCTATCCAAGTCGTCCTTTTCGCTCAAGCCAAATTCAGCGTAGAAATCTGAAATTTGCTGCTTGGTTATCCCTGGCTTAAAGCCAATGATAAGCTGCCCAGGTACATAGGCTGGTTCTTCTTCATCCTCTTGTGCATAGAGTGTTGAGATATTGTGTTCTGATAAGCTAAACAGTGATGAGAAGGGCCTTGGCAAAAGCAGCGATAGGAGAAGCAATAGAAAGGAACAGAGAATGGCTAATCGTCTCATGGGAATGTGATGACCTCCAACAGATATACGATCTACGCTAGGTTTTCAACAGATTGTATATCATTTAGCGCATATTGAATAATTGCCGAAAAGCTTTCCGTGGATTTGGCGCGTATGCTGCATATTGAGACGATTTTTTTACGAATGCAGCCCAAACCGTGTAAAATACAAGATAAGCCTAAAATCAGCCCATTATGCGACGGTACTTACGCGAAGGACACCCGACATTTACCATGGCAAAACGAAAAAATAAGAAACAATTCAAGAAAAAATTGGCTCGTATCCAGTCAAAGCAGAGTGCCGGTCGCCCCCAAAATAAAATTAAAGAAGCTATATCTTCTCTGGATGAGGGCCAATACGAAGCAGCCATCAATCTAGCAGACGATCTTCTACAAAAGAGCTACAGCCCAGAAATCGACGCCAAGGCTGCAGCCATTGCGGTAGAGGCGTTCTTCCGCTCTGCGGCTCAAGAGGGTGCTCTGACAAGCCGAGTGGAACTACTACAAGCCGCGGTTGACTACAATCCGGCTGATTCCCGGTTGTTTTACCATCTAGGGATCACCTATTTGCAAGTCGGTGAGCTAGATAAGGCAGCCGAGGCCGTTCGGTCCTTGGCGAAGGTGTCACCGAACCACCCCCAGTTGGCCTATATACAGGCTCTCATTCAGGCTGGCTCAGGCAAAGTTGGTAAAGCAAAAAACCTTTCCTCAGGGCAAAATGCAACTTTGCAGCTGATTCGTGGGATTCAAAGCGGTGAAGATAAAGAAAGTCTACAGCCATTGGCACAGCAGGCCTTGCCACACCACCCTGAGCTATGGGAGGCCCTACTTAAAATGGCTCAGGGTAAGACGACGGCACCGCAACAAGCATTGACGCAGGCCTTAGAAAATCTAAAGAAGTCGGCTAACCACTCCTCTCAGGAAGGAGTAGCGCTTATCGTTCCTTACTATCAAGGTGTTGCGGCCATGCGAAAGAAAGAAAAGGAACAAGCGCAACAGCATTGGGCGCGCATCGAGGCGTTAGATACGCCCTGGTATCGAGAAAACTTGGGTCGATTGCGCCAGGAAGAGATTACCAAACTAGCGACTGCGGGCGAGTGGAATCAGATCATTGTTGACTATGGCGATTTGATCAGCCGCCTAGATCCAGGAAAGAATAAAGTACTGGATGAGTTGCTGGGTACTACGCTCTTCCACACAGGCTATCAGGCTGCATCCAAAAAGCAGTGGGAGCAGGCAGCGAGCCATTGGCAATCGGCCTCTCAATTCATGACCAATCGAATTCTGTTACAGAATATGGCCCTGGTGCAAGAGGCCATGGGCGATTGGTATTCTGCGGCTGAGTCCTGGCGGGACATGATCAAACGTCGTCCGCGTAAGGAAAGCCATCCAGATTATTTGACAGATACCCAAGTAGCTGCCATTTGGGGTCGGGCCGGTACTGCGTATGGGATGGCGGAACTCTATGAAGATGGCATAACCTGCTTTAAAAATGCACTCAAATATGACGAAGAGAACGTTGGTGCTCGAATGGCCTTGGTCTCTTTTTACATGGAGGAAGAGCGAGCTGAGTCTGCAATCAACGAACTACATCGAATTCTTGAGATCGATCCAGAGAATCTGGACGCGCTCAAGCATTTGGCCCTCTTATACCAGTATGATTCCTGGCGATATGACGCGAAATCGATCTGGTTACGCATTTTGGAGATCAAACCCACCGATAGGGAAGCACAAGACGCGTTGGCAGAGAGTTATATTGAAGAGGCTTCACGGCTCGGATACTTTTACCACCATCTTAGCAGTAAGAAACGTGATCCGGGCCAAATCTTCAAAGAAGGTTTGGAAAAGCTTCCCAACCACCCTAAATTGCTAGTGGCCTTGGGCATGTATACCATAGAAGTAGAGGAGAATGAAGAGGAAGGACTAGGGTATTTAAAGCAAGCTTGGCAGGCCACACCTGGGGACCTTCAAATTACTGGCATTGTCTTAGAACATCTGCTGATTAACGGCGATTTTGAGTTTGTTAAGCAGATGATTCCTCAGGTTCAGAAGACGACCAGAGCGCCCGCTGCATTTTGGCTCGTAATTGCCAAAGAAGGCCTGGAAAACGAAATCGATCACGAATGGGTGCAGCACATTTGGGAGCAGGCGTATGAGGTTGCCCAAGGTGGAAGTGAACCCTACACGCCGTTGCTAACCTTACTTATCATGTTTGAGGATGCTCTGGACCTTGATGAAGAGGGCTTAGCGGAACAGATCAAAGAGCGCGTGAAGGCGGAAGCTCCAAATAGTGGTGCTGATGAGTATATGAAGGCCCATGAAGCGGCGTATGATGGGGACACTGATCAGGCAAAGCGGTTCCTTCGCAAGGCCAAGAATAAGCTCCGCAAGCGCAATGATAACCAACTGATGGACAAGCTTGAAGAGTTTGAGGATCTGCTGAGTCGCCCTGCCGGGGGTCTCTTTGGTGCTCCAGGTGGCATTCTTGATATGTTTGAAGAGATGGGTCTGGATCCAATGGGTCCGCCGCCATCCCCAATGGAATTGATGGAAATACTTTCAGAGCTGGATGAGGATACATTAGATGAATTCAAGAGGATCGTCGGAGATTAAGGAGCGGCTTGCTCAACAGTTGGGAGCTGATCCCTACAAAGTTTTGGAGATTGAGCGAAATGTTTCGGATAAAGAGGTGAAACGTGCCTACTTTCAGCTAGTACGTAAGCATCCACCTGAGCAAGATCCAGAAAAATTTCAGGAAATTCGAGCAGCGTATGATCGGCTTAAGACGCCCAAAACCCGCGGGTTGGTCGATCTTTTTCTGCTGCAGTTCCCTCCGGACCTGCCAAATCGGCGCGGTCCACGATATGATCTGGACGTACATGTTGAAGATCTGATTGCATTAGCCATTGATGAGATAGCTACACCTATGAAAGATGAGTTCAGACATGTTGAGTGACCCTACCCCATCTCCACAAGCTGAGCAGCGCCTGCTCCAGTTAAATGCCCAGCTCGATGCCATGCAGAGCCAGTTGGATCGGCTGGCTACAGTTTCCCGGCTTAACCACGATCAAGTGGCCGCGCTCACCGTCAGCCTAACCGACCCCATGGGTGGCGAGGCGACTCGCGAACAACTAGGCCAGATGGCGGTCCAGATGGAAAGCCACCATGAGCAGATGGAGTCTTTGCGTCAGCTGATGAACAATCTGTTCCAACGGAACGATGATCAGCTTGGCCAGTTACGCAAACTGACAGAGCGCCAGGAGCAGTGGGAACCCTTGATGCAAAGCGTTGTTAAGGAAGAGCAGCTGGAAAACATCTCCCAAAGCTATTACGAACAGATAGATGCCTTGCGCCAGATGATGAATGGGCTATCCCAATATGATGAAGCACAGCTCAACCAGTTGCGTCAAGTGATGGAGCGCCAAGAGCAGTGGGAACCCCTCGTACGAGGATCTGCCAAGCAAGATCAGGTTGAAAGCTTATCTCAGCGCGTGGCCAACACAGAGCAACTTGATGAACTACTGGGTGCGGTGAAAAAGCTGAACCGTACCCAATTCAAAACAAATGCCCTCTCGGAGAGCAAAGAGAGCCAGGTGACCAATGCTATCCAGACTCTACAAAGCGTTGTGAACCGACGAGAGGAGATTCAGGAAGATCAGGTAGCTGTACAACAGCAGCAAATAAGTGAAAATCGAATTGCAGCGCGGGGTGAAATGGCCGCAGATCTCTTCCCGGCCTTGGATGGCTTAGAGCTGGCGCTTGCCAAGGGAAGTGAGTTACTTCAACGATTGCGTGAAGAACAAAGCCATCGTACGGAAGCAAAACGCAGAACCCTCACGGCTCTGCTACAAGAGCACAAGGAGCCTATTGATGATGGCTTTTGGGCCAGAGCGCGTGAGATGGTAGGGGGAAGCCCCAATTCGGACGCCATGAGGCGAAATGAAGCGCTAGACCTTCTAATACAGGAGCTGGCGAACGTCAACGTTACCCAGGAGCTGGCTGGCATCAGCGCCATTGAAGGCTGGCTTGAAGGGCTGGAGTTGGTACGGGATCGATTCTTTAAGATCTTTGCGGCCGAAGGCATCACTGCCATTCCGGCAGAAGGCCAGATGTTTGATCCTCGCGTTCATGTAGCCGTCGAAGCCCAAACAAATTCTGCTGTTGAACCTGACACAATCACTGCCGTCTTCAAGACGGGATATCGCCAGAATCGGCGCGTCCTCCGCTATGCGGAAGTAGTCGTTGCCCGCGGACCAGAGAAGCCAAAGGAACCTAATGACCTCATCTGACAAAATCCTGGGTATTGACCTGGGTACCACCAATTCCGTACTCGCCATGACAGAGAATGGCGTCCCCAAGATCTATCCAATTGACGAATCCGATCTGCTGCCATCCATTGTAGGCGTCTCGGCAGATGGGGAGATACTGGTGGGGAAAACGGCCCACAATCAGTGGATTGTCGCGCCAGAGAGAACCATTCGTTCCATCAAACGGCAAATGGGCAAGGATGAGACTGTAGAGATGGCTGGGCAAAGTTATACGCCCCAAGAGATCTCTGCTTTCGTCTTACGCGCCATAAAAGACGCGGCAGAAGCAGCCATTGGTCAACCGGTTACTAGGGCTGTAATTACGGTCCCGGCATACTTTAACGAAGTACAACGTCAGGCCACAATGGAAGCCGGAGCCATTGCGGGGCTAGATGTAGAACGAATCATCAATGAGCCGACTGCAGCAGCGCTTGCGTACGGATATGGCATTAATGATGATGAGCATATGCGTATCCTTGTCTATGACCTGGGTGGTGGGACATTTGATGTTTCGATCATCGAGCTAAACTATGGCGTGGTGGATGTGATGGCCACAGCTGGCGATAACTATCTGGGTGGTGATGACTTCGATGAACGATTGGCCGAACTGATAGCAGAGGAATTTGCAGCTGAACATGAGATCGATCTTCACGACGATCAGCGGGCATGGAACCGACTGCTTCGAGCTGCAGAGGAAGCGAAGATCGCGCTCTCTGGTGAGCCAGATACAACGGTCGAATTGGAATACATTGCCGATGACGCAACAGGCAATCCGCTGCATATACGGCGCAGTGTTAGCCGACTTGAGTTCATCGAACGCATTCAAGATCTACTAGAAAGCACCATCACGTGCATCGATAATGCCCTCAAGGATGCTCAATTGGAGACGAGTGATATTGATAGGATTCTTTTGGTGGGTGGTTCAACTCGCATTCCCGCGGTTACCGAGATGGTTAGCTCGCATATGGGGCAGGATCCCCATGGGGAAGTTGATCCAGATGCAGCTGTGGCGCTAGGAGCGGCTGTTCAGGCAGCCATCATTGCCGGTGAAGAGATCGATGCTGTACTTGTCGATGTAACGCCTCTTTCCTTAGGCGTTGAGACGGCAACCATTACCATGGCGGGTGATTTGCAATCTGATCATTTCGCACCTTTGATTCGACGGAACACGACGATTCCGGTCCAAAAGAGCGAGCTATTTACCACCATGCATCCAGCTCAAGATACGGTGCAGATCAAGGTCTTTCAGGGAGAAAGCCAGCGAGCCTCAGAGAATGTGCTTTTGGGTGAATTCATGTTCGAAGGGCTGGAGCCAAGCATGGAGAGGGATGATGGTTTGCCAGAAGTTCATGTCAATTTTAGGTTAGATGTGAATGGCATTTTAGATGTAACTGTCACCGATAAAACGACCGGCAACCAAGTCTCCGAGCAGATGAAAGCCAGCCGCCAAAGGCTAAGTCCTGATGAAATTTCGGCTAGCCAAGCCAAGCTGTCCAGTGTAGCCGCTGCCACAACCGTTGATGGTGCGCTTGTTGATGATACGGCAATGGATCCGGGCGTCAAGGTTCTGTTGGATAGAGCAGACGAAGCAGTAGAGAGCGAAGATATGGCTGAAGAGTTGAAGGCAGAAATTCGTCGCTTAAGAGACCAAGTCAGACAAGCCGTTGAGGCCGGGGACGAAGACCAAGTTGAAGAATTTAGCGATGAGTTGATCGATATTTTGATGGACGCAGAAGATTAGTTTGGACTCTTCCAAATTATCACACTTTGAAACGTTGTATTCGTTTACGGCGGTGGGGAAAGACGGTCAGATCTACCTATGGCTGAACGGCGCCAGATTGTAGAAATCAAAGAGAAGCTGAATGGAAAACAGCAGGAGTTTCTCTGTGATGTAGTCCATCAGGAGCGAGGGTGGGTGATTGTTCTCTATCACTTGGAGCAGGCATACCAGATGGAAGAGATCTTGTTACCCGCCAACACGTTAAGCTATGGATATTTTTGGTCTGACCGTCACTACAATGTGTATCACTGGGTATCTCCCACAGGCGACACGTTGGGTCTCTATGTCAATATCTGTGACAATACAACCATCACCCTAAATAAGATAACTTGGCGCGATCTGGAGATCGATCTTCTCATTCGCCCGAATGGCTACTGTACCATTCTGGATGAGGATGAACTTCCTTCTGACCTAAGTGATACTCAACGTCGCTTGATTGAGCGGACGACTTCCCTGCTATCTGCTGATCCGGCCGCCTTACTGGAGGAGATTGAGCATTTACAAACTCAATACAAATGATAAGAGAAAATTAGTGTCCTATAGCCCCCTCTAAAATAATCGATAATAACCTCGCTAACTTGCCATACCCTTCTGACGCTTATAATGTAAATTGTCCTAGCGACCAGCGCCTATATAGACTAGCCCTCTTGCCTTACCGTAGTATTCCCACCACCGTTGTAATTACCAAGAAAGAAAATAAGAGCATGGGCCATCCTGAAGGTGAAAAAAGAAGTAGAACAAATCCGATGGCTCCGCCTAATCCGCCAATGATGAAACCAGCAATGAGTATGCCAATCAGCAATCCCGAAATGATCCCCGCGACAGCGAAATGACGAAGATACAAACCTCGCCGTTTCCCGACAGCAGACCGAATAATCTGCGCCAGCGCACCGCCCGCTCCTGACCCAGCGATAAATGCAATCATCAATCCAAAGAAGAGGCCAAAGCGCGTAATTAACATGGCCACGATGGGAGCCGCAATGAGCGTGACCAGGAACCCAACGCCAAAGGCAATCGGATTATCTTGGTCTTCTGCATTAAAGTACTTGCTCTGTACCTGCCGTAAGCAATTGGGACATCGGTACCCCACGTCCGTCAGTTTGGCACATTTTAAGCAGATTGGATCATTGCAGCGATTGCAGCGCAGCAAGGTTTCGGTATTCGGATGGTTCACGCAGAAGATAGCTTCCTCTGCTGATGGATGCTCTAATGTACTCTGTTCTAAACTTTCTGTCATGATTAATAATCCACTTATAGATGGCCAGAAATAGCTTTTCCCCGTCTTCACGGGGATGTCTTTCCTTCTCGAAATTTCCCAGAGTAGCTTAGTCAAAAGTCAGGACAATACTTTTCTGGCGAAGTATACTTATGTGGTCCATTGAAGCTTATCCATCAGCGTTTGGTAGAAGTAGCTACGCTCGCGCAAGCGAATAAAGCGTGCCAGATGGGGGCTACCGACCACGACGACTTGATCGCCTTCCTCTATTTCAACAACAAACTGTCCATCGACGGTGAGCATAGAGGCATGATCACTATACGCCTGCATCCGAATCTCTGCTCCTTCAGAGAGAACGACAGCCCGATCCATGCTCAGATGAGGTGCAATCGGAATCACTAGAATATTCCGTAGCTCTGGAGGCAGTATGGGTCCGCTTACAGCCAGTGCATAGCCAGTGCTACCGGTTGCGGTGCTGACGATGACCCCGTCACAAGTATATCGGGTCAAATATCCACCATCGAGCTGAACGCTAATGCGAACGATACGAGCCAAATCACCTCGGCTTAGTACCACATCGTTGAGTGCGTCGTACTCACAGATGATGGTTCGTTCCACTGATGTCGGCTCGAGCTGGCGTTCTACACGAGCGCGGACCATGAGACGTTCCTCGATCCAGTAGTCACCATCTAGGACCCGATTCAGCAGGCTTTGCCATTCTTCTGGTAGAATTTCGGCCAGAAAACCCAAGCGCCCCATTTTGACGCCCAACATTGGAATCCCGTATGCAGCCCCTATGCGGGCAGCACGCAAAAGCGTACCATCCCCACCCAAGGTGATCAGTAAGGATAATCCATCCGGCAATTTATAGTCGATCTCATCAACAGCCCAAGCTGACTCCCGCCAGATATCTGTATGCCCTTCATTACGCAGATAGTGCTCGATCTGTCGCGAGAGCTCTAGCGACTCGGGCTTATTGGGGTGGTGAAGAATACCTATGTACGTGCCTCGAAGTTTTTTCGGTTGTGTCATTTGTGTAGAATTTCCTGTCTATTCGGGGTCCCAGGTGGTTATCACAGGGCCAAGATAATTCTGGTCTCTTCGATAATCAGTAGATCGCAACCAGAGAGTTCGTTGTCATTCTGAGGAGCTTGCGACGAAGAATCTTCTTCCTGTAGCAATACGAATTGAGATTCTTCGCTGCGCTCAGAATGACATATTGCGATCTACTGATAACCCTGTCAACCATCGTTCTATTGTGGTTGCCGAATGGTTGAGATTCTGTTGATTTACTTTCCTTTAAGCTACTACTCTTTACAGTAAAGATAAAGTGTGGCATCATTATACTATTATGCGAGTACTTATTATTTCTGATATACATGCGAATCTTGTGGCCCTGGAAACGGTCTTGGCGGCTACTCAAGATCAATATGACGCGCTCTGGTGCTTGGGTGATGTGGTTGGTTACGGGCCACGCCCTAATGAGTGCGTCGAGTTAATGCGTGACCAGGCTATGTTCTGCCTAATGGGTAACCATGATTGGGCTACCCTTGGGCGCCCAGGCATTGATGTCAATGACTTTAATCCTCAGGCGCGTTCTGCTGTCTTATGGACTCGGGAACAGCTCCAAGAGGAGAATCGTCTCTATTTGGACGAACTGCCCGATAATCCGCTCAATCCACCCAATGCAGACACAGTACTGGCAACCCACGCAAGCCCTCGGGAGCCAGTTTGGGAATATGTATTGACGCCTAGCATTGCTATGGAAAATTTCGCTCTCTTTGAAGAGCCAATCTGTTTCGTTGGCCATACCCACAAACCAGCCATCTATCGTTGGCGCCTCCATCACCTCTCAGATGCACCCCAGGATGATCCTACATTCTCTGAAGATGAGTTGGAGGAGTATGACGCCAACGATCCTCCTCCAGAAAAAGAGAGTCAGTTTGTTGCGACGGTTGATTATCTAATGCCCCAAGATGGCGCATCCATAGTGCTCAATACGTCAGAGCAACAGCGTCTCATCATCAACCCAGGGAGTGTGGGCCAACCCAGGGACAATGACGCAAGGGCAGCGTACGCCATCTTTGATATCGAGAAGATGACATTAGAATATAACCGCATCCCTTATGAAATTGAAGAGACTCAAAATCAAATGCGCGATGCAAACTTACCCAGAAGGTTGATTGATCGCCTGAGCTTTGGTTGGTAGCTAGATCCCCCCCGGAACGGTTGGATCGCGTTCTGAGTCAAGCCGATTATATGTCTCAAACCAATTCGGTAGCTCTTCTGCACGAGCACGTGCCCGGTCTCTCTCTTGTTGATGGCTCACTGTATCAATACGTCTCCGAATTTCTTCAGCCACAGCCCGCGGATTTGGGACATAATCAAAAGTAAAATCACCATCTGCAGCTGCGGTCTGCAGTTCCACATTGCCATAGTTGAAGATAAAGTTGATTGGTCCAGCAATACGCAATTGAACATTTTCAATATTGTCTAGCTGGGCCGTACGGCGCTCTTCGGCAAAGAAAAAGGGCTTCTTTTCTACATCTACGATTGAATCGACTGTAACAATATATTTATCGTTGCGCCAATCAATATAGACCCACAACATCCAGACAAAACCAGCGATTCCAACCACACCAATCGCCGCAGCAAATGTAATTCCAGCAAGCACTTGGGCCGCCGGGAAAAGTAGAAGAGGGCTAAAGAGTATGACGGCACTAATCAGGGAGAGTAAAATAGTAAAAAGTGGCCCGGCCATGTCTCGAACCAGAATTACCCAATGCTTATGCCATTCAACTTTCTCCAACTCATTCCAATTTAACTGCAGATCAGGCTCTAGCCACTCCATTAGCTGATCCCACAAACTCTTTTTATCCTCTGTAAAGATCTCGCTATCCGCGTCTAATCGTACTCGGCTTGGCATCTGAAGGGTCAATCCAAGCCGTTCTTCCAGCACATTCTGAATCATCTTCTTACTTTCCGCTTGATACTGCATCTGGAAGCTGGCACGCTCTTCAAATATCCTATCCCGAATTTCATCTGGATCACCAACACGTTCAAAAGTGATTGCCCCGCCTGAACCAGCCGTCTGAATATTCACTACTCCATAGCCGAGAAAACTGCCCAGAAACGAACGATTCACATCGACATTCTGAATCTGGCGTAAAAAAGATGATTGACGGAGTTCGTTGATCAGTATCACCTTCTCTTGCCGTACAATGCGACGATTGGTCACCAAGATAAAGTCATTCAGGTAGTCCGCAATACCCCACAGCCAGTACCCAATGACAAACGCGGCAATGGTAAACCAAATTAAGAGTTGGATAGGCAGGGTAAGTGGTAGCAATCCAGTTAGTACAAAACCGGCACCAACGGAAATAAATGAGGCAAAGAAGGGCCCAATCAGCTGACCCACCAATGCAATCCAGTGGCGCTTGCGAAAGAGAACCAATCGCTCCCCATCCTCTAACCACGGATAGAGCTGGCGCACCTCGCGTTTGCCGAGCAAACTATCGACATCAACAGTCATCGTTAATTTATCGATTAGGGCTTCACCCTCGTCGCTTCCCTCGTGCAGAAACATGCGGAAGTCTCGCCAATGTAGGCGAAGCCATTCACTATCTGGCTCAGCATCGACGGTCGCTTCCAAATACCTTTGAACTCGCAACGCGGCTTCACTAAAGTAGGTGGGTCCAGCAACCTGGCTCTTGGCTACCTCCTGGCCAGATTTATTCAACGCAACCACAGTAGCTCGGCGATTAGGCATCAGTACCCACATGCTGTCGCCAATCTCTCCCTGTTGCATAATTAGGTGATGATGACCAGCAATGTGATAGTAGCTCATATAACCTAGAAGCCGATCACATTCTAATTCGGAGTAATTGCGAAAGATAGTTAAACGCTGAATTGTCCGCTGACATTCTTGACGAAGGGTGTACCCTACCTGATCGGCATCCAGATTGGCTATGTCAAAGAGGGCTCGGCGAGGGATGATAAGCAGCTCCGTGTCGGTAGTAGAAATGGCCCGGTGATCAGAGTCCCACGGGTGCCACGGCGAACGCCGCTCTTCGCAGAAGCCAAAGGCAGAGCCATTCCCTACCCAAAGTTCCCGGCCATCACCCCAGATAAGTTTTACTTGCCCAACAGAAACAAAATAGATCTGATCAAGGGACTCACCATGCCCATAGACGAGTTCATCGGCTTTGGTCTTCTTTAGCTCGCCAACATCTGCCAACAAGCTCAACTCATTGAGCGAAATGCGGAAAAAGAAGGGCATGGTTCGCATTCTGCTGACACGCCGGAGAGGAGCGATCTGATTACGTAACTCTGGGAATTGAAAAATGAGGCGGTTAATGGCTGTTGCATCGATGGCCAACAAACGACAGGGTTCAAGGCCGCGGGTTCGCAAGCTGTGAGGATTGCGATAGAGGAGATCATACTTGCCGAGAACGGCACCAGGACCACACGTTCGTCGTAAGGAAAACGCTGGATGACCAGAATCATCATTTTCAACCCGAGACTGATAAACGGATCCTTCTAAAAGGACAAAGATCTTCTCAAGAGGCTGATCTTGCTGAAAGAGATCCTGCCTTTCCTGTAAGTCTACCCACTCACAGGCCATGGTTAACGCATAGGCAGCGTCCTGGGGCGGAATATCACTCAGAAATTCCAAATGCTGTAGGACGTAAAGTGTTTCCAGGACCTCCTCGTATGCGCCGCCGTAAATGATCACCCACGTCTCCTCTATGGTTAGAGATTTTCTTTGATGGATTGGGCGGATGCGCGAGTCATGCCAGGAACGGCAAGCAATGCATCAAGGCTTGATTGGCGGATCTTCTCAATGTCCCCACCAAAGTGCTGCAAAAGTGCCCGACGGCGGGTAGGCCCAATGCCTGGGACATCATCCAATTTTGAGCGGGTCTGGTCCTTGCTCCGTAAGCGTCGGTGGTAGGTTATGGCAAACCGGTGGGCTTCATCCCGAATACGTTGAACTAGATGTAGGGAGGCACTTCCTCGTTTTAGCCAGAACGATTGGGATATATTGGGTCGGAAAATCTCTTCTTCTTGCTTGGCTAGTCCCACAACGGGTATGCGGCCATAGAGATCAAATTCTTTTAGCACTTCAACAGCAATTCCTAATTGTCCCTTTCCGCCATCGATGATAACCAGTTCTGGGAGGATACGCCAATTTTCATCGACAGGTCGCCCTTTTTGACCTGGATCAGGATTGCTTTCATCTTCTATAATACGACGAAATCGACGGCGAAGCATCTCTCGCATACTGGCAAAGTCATCAGGTTCGCCTTGGGCACCTTTGCCCCGAATCTTAAAGCGTTTGTAGGCACTTTTGAGAGGAGCACCCTTGCCAAATACCACCATGGATCCAACGGTGTTAGTCCCCTGAAGCGTGCTGATATCAAAGCATTCAATTCGCGATGGAGGGCGCTCCAGTTTAAGGACATCCTGCAGCTCGGCAACAGCTTCGGTCTGCCGATTCGTATCAGCGGCCCATTCAGCCTGCTGCACCCGCAAATATTCAGCTGCGTTACGTTGGGCAAGTTCCATGAATTCCCGCTTGGCACCGCGGCGAGGGACACGTAATTCTACATTTGTTCCTCTTTTTTTAGAGAGCCATGCCTCCAACACTTGAACAGTAGAAGTAGAAGAAAGTACGCCACGGTCATCTTCAGTTACAGTTCTGTCAGTAGAATCCAGTTCGCTTTTTAGCGTCTTACCTTCGGGAGCCTCACTTCTTGTAGAATCATCCAACCGAGATGTTGACTCATCCAAAGGTAGGGCCTGAACCAATATCAGTTTGGGTATGTAGACAGCATGATCATAGAACTGCTGAATAAACGTACAGATCAGCTGGCCTGTATGCTCCGTATTAGGCAGGGCCAAAGGCCTTTCTGTCTCATGATCAAGCACAGACCCCTTGGACTCTTCGCTAGAGGGTGCCTTGTTGGTCTCATCCAGAATTGCCCCTTCTAGCATATAATTCTCTCGGCCAATTAGGCGACCATTACGTACAATGAATACCTGCACAGCCACATCTGCCGTGCGTTCGTCTTGGGCCACCGCAATATAATCAGCATCCTCCATGGTGGCACTGATAATTTTTTGCTGTTCAACGATCCGTTGGGCGGCTTTCAACCGATCTCGATAGAGGGCGGCAAGCTCAAACTGCAGATTCTCCGCAGCCTGCTCCATTTGAGATTCCATACGAGTAACCACATGATCGGATTTGCCGTGGAGAAAGTCCATTAGCTGCTGAATGATCTCTCGGTACTCGTCTCGATTCTGTTTGCCTATACAAGGGGCACCACAAAGCTTAATGTGGTAATAGAGGCAAGGACGGTGATCTTGCCCAGTAATTTGTCGTTCACAATCCAGATAAGGGAAGACTCGACGTAGGGCATCCAGCGTTTGGTAGCAGGCTCTGCTACTGGCATAAGGGCCAAAGTAGCGGGCACCGTCTCGAGTCATTTTGCGAACAACGCTAACTTTCGGAAAATCTTCCTGCCAGTGAATTTTGATATAAGGAAATTGTCGATCATCTTTGAGGCGAATATTATAGCGAGGTTTGTAGCGCTTGATCAGCTCATTTTCAAGAATCAGCGCTTCTAATTCGGTCTCCGTAACCCACCAACTAATGTCGACGATATCCTCAACCAATAGACGAGTCTTGGTATCTTTCTGGGCCGCTGCGTGAAAGTAACTCCTAACGCGGTTCTTGAGGACCACGGCCTTCCCTACATAGATCACGGTACCGTTTTGGTCCATCATCTGGTAGCAGCCAGGTTTGTCGGGTAAGTTATCTAGTTTATTTGCCAGTTTCTCAGTCAACTCTCTTTCCATAGTCGAAATTCTACCACAAACAGATGGGGTACCCAAGTCTATTGAGGAGCCACAAAAGTTTTATGTAAACCTATATGTAAACAAGCTGTTACAGTAATTTGGAAAAAAGATCGCGTATACTGGTATCCACCTACGTCAAATGTAGTAGACCAACCACGTTGTTCAAACCATTCCGATTCCTTTGCACCAACGATCCATCGATTTTACATAATAGTAACCAAATAAAATTTGCCCTGAGTCATTAAAATTGATGAAACCTCAATGAGACAAAGTCAAGGCAAACCATTACTGGTTATACAAATTTTCGTACGGTCTTTATACCGTGTTCAAAGTGAGCTGAGAAGATAAGCAGAAAAAGAGATGCTAGATACTGCTCGATGCACCCTATAGCCTGCTCTTTTCCTACCTTACAAGATCTAGTTGTGTCCGAATATTTACCCTGGAGTTAGTTATGTCGTCTTGCCCCGTACAAAATCAAGAGCATCGTAAATCATCAAACCATGAAAAATGCGCTGTATTCTCCAACAAGCTAAAAGTTCTTCTAATTTTCTATCTATTCATTCAGTTATGGATAGCCGCACCCTTTGCCACTGTGCAAGCACAGGATACCTCTACAATTGTTGGTGGGGAGGAAGCAGAAGAAGGCGAATGGCCATGGATCGTTGCAATCGTTAAACAAGGGGTTTCGAATAATCGTTTTGCCCAGATCTGTGCTGGAACTTTGATAGACAGGGAATGGGTGTTGACAGCCGCCCATTGCACATTCGGGCGCACACCTGAAGAGTTAGAGATTTTGATCACCAATGGATCACTCAATGATCCAGAGAGTGAGCGAATTGCAGTGAAGCAGATCGTGAGGAGTCCTCATTACAATCGCAGCACGTCTACAGCCGATATTGCTCTAATTCAGCTAGAACGCTCCCTTAATCTGCCTATTGCTGTGCTTATCAACGCATTTGATCAAGAGATGCAACAAGATGGGGTACTTACTAGAGTAGTTGGATGGGGTCGAACAAGTCATGCTGTACGTACGTCCCAATTGCATCAAGTTGACGTACCACTCGCCAACCAGGAAACATGTCGTATAGCCTATGAACAGCAAGGGTATGAGATTGATTCCACGATGTTATGCGCGGGTCTTTCAGAGGGTGGAAAGGATGCGTGTACTGGAGATAGTGGTGGGCCACTACTCATTCCGAGGGGTCCAGCAGATTCTAATGCTCCGGTCGAATGGCTATTAGCGGGAATTATTAGCTGGGGGAAAGGATGTGCTCAGCCCAATGCATATGGTGTCTATACACGCGTCTCTGAGTTTATCCCCTGGATCTACTATCACATTGCACAACAAGAGACAACCAGTGAAACAGTCGATGGAACATCTGATGACGTTTCTGATGACACGCTTGGTGGAACAACCACAACAATCCCCCTACCGCCTTACGAGCAAGTCTTTAATCTAAACCAGACATTTGTAGCTCTATTCGTCCAATCTGATTCACAGTAATACCAAGTAATCTACTCCCCCTCTTCGGGGGGCGGAATCGCTCCTATCTGCTCTGTGATGAGACCATAATGTTCAATTCGGCGATGTTTGGCGAAGTTGAAGGTCGTTTCTGTAAAATGTTTACCTAAATCCAAATCAATCGTACTAGTGATTAATTCATCCCCAACAGATTGAACCTGCGCAATAATTTGTCCAGTAGGTGAAATAATACAGCTACCCCCAATATGTTCTACGTCCTCTTCCATACCTGCCTTGGCTGCTGCGGCAACCCAGCAACCATTTTGATATGCGCCAGCTTGCATGCTTAGGTGATTATGGAAGAGTTGTAGGTTGGAAATCTCGGGGGAATCTGGGCTGGTAGCTGGCGTATTATAACCAAGCACCACTAATTCTACGCCCTGAAGTCCCATCATGCGGTAGGTCTCAGGCCATCTTCGATCATTGCAGATGCACATACCTACGATTCCGCCAAAGCTTCGCCACACGGGGAAGCCGAGATCACCGACCTCAAAATAGCGCTTTTCTAAATGCTGGAGCTCTCTCTGAGGCTCAAATTCGGCATGACCGGGTAAGTGAATCTTTCGGTATTTGCCGACAATTTTGCCCTGTCCGTTGACGAGAATCGCCGTATTATAGTGGTGAACAGTGCCATTTTCAACCGAAAGCTCTGCGTAGCCAAGATGAAAACCGATACCGCGCTTTAATGCCTCATCAAATAGTGGCTGAACAGCCGGATTAGGCATTTCACGCTCAAAGAAGCTATCAACCTCTTCCTGATTGGTCATAAGCCAGCGAGGGAAAAAGGTGGTTAATGCAAGCTCAGGGTAAACTACCAATTCACAACCTCGCTCGTCGGCCTGGACTAAAAGTTCGATCAACCGCTGCGTTACTTGCGTGCGGGGTTCATTCCGAGCGATAGGCCCCAATTGAGCCACGCCAATATTTAACATTCGTGCCATCTATTGCTTATCCTTGTTTGGGAAATGGCATTCGTTGCGGTTTGCCCAAAATGTAGCGTCAATACATCCAATTTCCACAGCAAAGAGACAATATGACGAAATCTCCTGGGTAAATCTTTGACGAATGATTGGGTTTCAGCAGAGGATTGGGGTTATGAACTTTAATCATCAAATTCATCTGACTCAGCCGTATTCGTAGCTAACCACTGCCAACTTGGGCCTGCCCAGATAAATTTTTGGAGGTCAATGCTGTCATTGGGACGAAATACAACACCTTCCTCTTCTAGCAGTTCGCGCTGCAAAAAGCTACTTTCGGCATTACCACGAGGGCTTATCTGTCCCTTTGAATTCACCACCCGAAACCAGGGAACATTGCTTCCCTTTGGTAAACCCGCCATGGCATATCCAACCATACGAGCCGAGCACCGCTCCAGATACGAGGCAATTTGGCCATACGTAGCAACTTGACCAGGTGGAATTTGGCATACAAGCAGACGAATCTGCCGATAAATCGGCTTATTGAGTGTTGAAGAAAAATCCACTATAACAAAAATGGAGAAGGTAAATACCAAAACAAATACTTAGGTATCTACCTCCACCTCTGCAATTACGAATCTTTCTTCTTAAGTACCAACATCCCATTCTTCGTCTCAGAGACCTGGCGGTCATCGGGGACAGCACCCAATGCACCCTCTTTAATCTCCTTAGCAAAATAGTAGATTGTTTGCTCATTCCCATTTTTGAGTGTAGTGGTTTTGGAGTGCAAGTAGTAGGTATTGCCTTTTGAGTTTGTGTGACTGTAGGCCTCGGGGCTTTTCTTTTTCTTAGCCATACTGATCTCCTTGTCTATTGTATTCGTTGTGATTCCATCAGGAAAACCGATACGTAGGAATGACGTTCAAATAGGTCAAACGAAGTCGCATCCCTTGGGAAGAGATTACCATCTGAAATCAATTGAATTACTGAATCGTCGTTCCTCAAATTGATATTCGTTTTGCATCGGTATTCTTTAGGCGGATGCTTACTCTGCTGGCTACGCCTTTTGAGAGAATGCTCGTTAAAGAGTTAAGCTTTGGGACGCCCATATTTACTCAAGTCAGAAGCCCTTGTCTTCAAAATCGGCCTAAATAGTTACGAATACCTTAACATACTCGATACAAAACGGCCTATACTATAGTACATAAGTTCCAATTCTCCTAATTTCGATACGAGAAGATTTGAAACACCAATTTTTGCTCATCTGTGGCTTGTAAATGAAGGAGATGAAGGAGGGGTTGCTCAAGGATAAATTGGTACGATGAGGAGCCATTTGATAAGGAAGTCGTAAGATCTAAATACCATTTCCGATTTATAATGTTTATCATATCTAGACGGAATAGTTAGTGGACTCGATGAGCTATATAGAGATGTAAAGACCATAGTTTTCTACAGATCTAGCAGAGTAGCAAAACTACGGCTTTCCAACGGAGCTGAATATAATTTTCAAACCGAATTCTTATTCAGTCGTTTTCAAGAGAATATAGTACCATTCTGTAAACATAGGAAGAGTTAACAATAATGTTAGATGTAGTAGAAATGAAGAGTAAAGTAGAGAGCGCAAACGCGGAATTTGGCCCTTTTGCAACGAAGATGGTGAATGAGGGGCTACCGAAACTGGCAATTGATAGCTTCGGTTACTACTATCAACAGCTCCATTCGGGAGCCACCGGATATATTCCTGGTGGAACGGCACAGCCTGTCTTGGACTTGCCGGATGCCGATGACCTGGCCATCTATGCGGAAGAGGGTGAGGAAGCGCTAAGCAGAACGATCGTTTTGCGACTCAACGGAGGTCTTGGAACCAGCATGGGGATGAACGGTCCTAAGTCGCTGGTACCTGTTAAAGACGGTCTTTCATTTCTAGATATCAGCGTCCGGCAGATCTTGCATTTGCGCAAACGCTATGATGTACGGCTACCTCTAGTTCTAATGAATAGTTTCACAACAGAAGAAGAGACGGAGGCGGCCTTACAGAAATATCCCGCATTGAAGCAAGCCATGCCCTTTGGTTTTCTTCAGCATAAGGTACCAAAAATCGATAAAGCAACTCTTCAGCCAGCAAAGTGGGCCGAGCAGCCGGAGAAAGAGTGGTGTCCACCAGGTCATGGTGATCTCTATCCGGCCCTCGTCACGAGCGGGATGTTGGATCAAATGCTCGATGCTGGCTACGAATATCTCTTTGTTAGCAATTCGGATAACTTGGGCGCCACTCTAGATTTAGACATTCTTGGCTATTTTGCTTCGGAAGAGATTCCTTTCATGATGGAGGTTGCCTACCGGACTGCTGCAGACCGAAAAGGCGGCCACCTTGCGCAAATGCCAGAAGATCATGATCAGGCTGGTCAGCTCATTCTACGTGAGGTAGCCCAGTGCCCCCCCGAAGAGATTGACGACTTTCAGGATATCAGCCGCTATCGCTACTTTAATACAAACAATCTGTGGATCCACTTACCCTCTCTGCAGCACACGTTAGAAGAAAACAACGGGGTTCTTCCCCTTCCACTGATTCGAAATGAAAAGGCTGTAGATCCAACCCAATCCGATTCGCCACGCGTCTTTCAGCTAGAGACGGCCATGGGTTCTGCCATTGGGGTCTTTTCAGGAGCTCATGCCATCAGCGTTCATCGCAGTCGATTTGCACCCGTCAAGAAAAATAGTGATCTCTTAGGTCTGCTATCAGATGCTTATCAACTTACAGATGAATACCATCTAGAACTGACCTCTAGAAAAGCGCCTATCATTAAATTGGACGAGCGATACTACCAGCTTATCAGCGATCTCAAAAAGCGATTCCCCCATGGTGCACCATCTTTGGTTGAGTGCGAATCATTTGAGGTCATTGGGGATGTCTATTTTGGTAAAGGCATAAAGGTTAAAGGCAACGTAGTCATCGAGCATCAAGGTGAGGAGCCGCTCTTCATTGCTGACGGAGCTGAGTTGACAAATTAAGGGTTTGAGATTGACATGGCTTGACGCGTATTGAGCCATATCTTTTTGGCTGATTGTACATAGCTGAACAGCTATACAAATCTCTTGATAAGTGGCATTAGCCGGTTATAGAAGGCAAAGAGCAGGGGTGAGGTAACGAGATCCCAAGCGCCAACGTGAGACTGTAGTTGGGCACCAAATCCCTGCTTAAATCGCCAGACACCTGCCAGAGAGTCGTCGGGATCGTCAGGGTTTGTAGGTGCTCCCCACCAATCGTAAACGGTCGATCCCTGGCGAATGGCCCAGCAAAGTGCTTCCCATTGCAGCAGATGATTGGGCATATCACGCCGTCTCCTGTTGCTGCTGGCGCCGTAGAAATACCACGTCCGCTGACCGTAACGCATGAGAAAGAGACCCGCAATAGCCGATGGTTCTTCCTGATGCTCAGCCAACAGAAGCGTTCCACCAGCAGGGTTGTCCAGGTCGTCTTGCGCTGCCAAATAGCGCCCCCAAACGTCCTTGTAGTAGGCATATGGACGAATCAGAAATGCATCACGTTCTCCCGTTTCCGCGTAGAGCTCGTAAAATGAGGCCAGATCGGTTACGTTGCCCTGGCGTACTTCAATGCCTCGCCGTTTGGCCAAGCGGATATTATAACGCCACTTGTTCTTAATCTGGGCCAGTAACTGCTCTTCTGGCGAATCGTGGTCCGGTTCTATTTGGGAAAAGGCCGTGTTTTTAAACTGAATCTGCTCTTGACTTACTTTCCATCCACCAAGAGCTAACTGTTGGAGCAACTGTTGCCCTTCTGGTTGGTCTTCTCGTACATTAGGATCTATCTTTACAAAAAGTGACCTTTCTTGACGCCCTACTTTCGCTATCAGGTCAAGGGTTGCTTTCACATGGGAAGATTGGGTCCAGTCGACTACAGGTCCTTTGGGAATATAACCAATTGAAAAGGGTAGCCCAGCCGGCCCGCGACGGAGCAGAAGTTGAAACGCCGCCACAAGGCTCCCATTCTGTTCCCGAAGAGCATAGCGTACAGCGCGCCACTCAGTCTGCGCTTTGGCCTCTCCCCACTCCCAGGATTGGAGAACATGTGGCTCTGGTAAAGCAGCCAGGGTAGTACGCCACTCAGTTGCTTCAGTAATGCGGTGCAATTGAGTGGTCTGCATCTGATTCGTAAAGTTCATACAGGTGTGTCTTATGGTGTATTGATAGTTTCACTACTTGGCAGCAAGGGAACATCGGGGTGGGTTTGTCCGCTGGGTGATCTGGCTAAACGCTGTCGTAAAGTCAGCGCCCACTGATAGAGCCGATAGCCAAGAGGATGAATCGGTCGATCCCAAGCACCTACATAACGGATTACGTTTCCGCCAAAGCCTTGCTTTAGTCTGTATACACCCCATAGTTCTCCTGATGGTAGATTCTGCAAGTCAATAGGCAATGTTAAGGCAGGAATACCTGCCTCGGTGGCAGTTGGCATAGACATGGCTAACCCGCCAATGGGATCAGGGATGCCCCAGAAGTCGTACATTGTTGCCCCCTGGGCCTTGGCCCAACGCATGGCTGACCAATGCAGCGCATAATTGGGCATTCGATTCCGCTCATGATTGCTACTAGCTCCCCACGGGTACCAAGCCGTCTGCCCAACGACAAAGATGGCCACAGCAGCCAGAGGCTGCCCCTCGTACTCAGCAAAGAAAAAGGCAGCATAGTCTGGGGAGAAGAGCTGGAAGGCAGTGCGGTAATAGGCTGGCTCGTGGACAAAAAAATCGTTACGTGCGCCTGTTGTCTGCATCAATTCATTAAAAGCAACTAGGTCATCGATGGATCCCTGGCGAACGGTTACGCCTTTTCGCTGGGCTAAGCGGATATTATAGCGCCACTTGCTCTTCATTTGCCCCATGATCGCCTCTTCTGTTCCACTGATATCCAGGTGGATTGTACTTCGGGGCTGAACTGTCTGTCCGCTGGGGTGAAAGCCATATTCGTAAAGCAATGCTCGATTCTCTTCTGTATCGGGTAGCTCTGGTTCAATTTTCAGAATGCCCGCACCATTCTGACGCCCGTCTTTCTCTAAAGCATCCAATAGTTCCTGAACAGCAGCGCCATCGTGCCAATCAACCAATGGTCCTTTGGGTACATAGCCTATGGTCATGGTAGGTAACTGATGAAATGGTTTCTGGGCAATCAGCGGTCGATAGAGAACCAGACTACCGCTACGAATGGCTCCTTCACTATCAGAAGTGAACACGGTGCTACTTTGCCAACCAAAGTATTCCTTAAAATGGCCCCACTGTTGAAGCTGCAAAAAGTGATGTTGAGGATGTTGTTCAACAAAGCGGTTCCAAGCCGGCTTCGTGCGACCATTAGTGCTGCTATCAGATTGTTGCTCAGGAAGTTGCTCAGAATTAGTCATGTTTACAAAGCTCGAACTTGGGTTGATATCTTCTGATGGGTATAATACCCTTATGATACACCAGGAAACAAACAGGTCAAGCCTTGTTGAAGCAGTCCCGAATTTTTCTGAGGGGCGGCGTAGTCAGGTAGTAGATAAAATAGCCCAAGCAATTCAAAGGCCAGGTGTTCGCCTGCTCAATCGAACTAGTGATTGGGATCACAATCGTAGCGTCTTGACTGTAGCCGGTCCCCCTGCAGCAGTCGTGGAGGGGTTATATCAAGCCATAGATGTGGCAGCCCAGGAGATCGACCTTTTTGAGCATCAGGGTGTGCACCCTCGGTTGGGTGCCACAGACGTGGTACCGCTCATCCCTATACGCGAATTCAGTTTAGCAGATTGTGTAACCTTAGCCAATCAATTGGGTGCTAGAGTGGGAGAAGAATTGGGATTGCCTGTCTATCTATACGAAGCAGCCGCCACTCAATCCGCAAGACGCAACCTGGCTGACGTTCGTCGCGGCCAATTTGAAGGCTTGGTCGAAGAGATCAGCCAACCACATCGAAAACCTGATTTTGGACCGGTTCAGGTTGGGTCGGCTGGAGCCGTTATAATTGGTGCACGGCAATTTCTCATCGCGTACAATGTTTATCTAGAGACTGGAGATGTCCAGATAGCGAAAATCATAAGCAAACGCATTCGTGAGAGCAGCGGAGGCATGTTGGCTGTCAAGGCCCTTGGACTGCTGGTGGAAGGGCGCGCTCAGGTGAGCATGAATCTAGTCGATTTTCAAGTGACAGGTCTTCCTAGTGTCATGGAAGCCATCGAGCAAATGGCCAGTGACTTTGGAACCAGGATCCACTCAAGCGAGTTAATTGGGTTGTTACCTCAACAGGCTCTGTTGGATGTTGCCTCTCACTATTTAAAGTTGCCTTCGCTGGTCCCTGATCAGATTATTGAATATGCCTTGCATAAATAATCGACCATAAAGTGTGTCCACAAATGGGGAATGCCAAACCAACTGAGTGCGTTGCACCGTTCAAAGACAGATCCGCACATGGAGCGATGCTTGAACAGTGCAACGCACTCTATTTCCCAAACTTGAGACGTAACCATTCAGCTCCCTACTGTAGGCTGAGCTTGTCGAAGCCGGATTCCCCTTCGACAAGCTCAGGGGACTGAATGGCTACCTTGAGACGCACCCACCGACCATAAAGTGTGACTTGGACAGGACATATATGTTAAAATCGCAGCATACATTGGAAAAATTCGAGCGAAATCCGACCGTTGAGTCAGCCACGGGCAATGTAAGCTCCCTTGATTTAAAAACTGACTTAGGTATTGTCATTGTTAGTTGGAATACGCGAGAGCTGTTACGTCGCTGCCTAACCTCAATTTTTGAGAGCCAAGGTGACATTCAGTACACCGTCTGTGTAGTAGATAATGCCAGCAGTGATGGAAGCGCCCAAATGGTGGCCGAGGCATTTCCCCAAGTTCATCTGATTGAAAGCGGGTCCAACTTGGGTTATCCCAAAGCCAATAACCTGGGACTTTGTTGGATGGGATTTCGGGCTGAGGTATCTACGGACATGGAGGATGGTTTTAAGGCACCTCCGCGCTATGCACTGCTGTTAAATCCAGATACAGAAGTGCCACCGCTGGCATTTACGGAAATGATCCATTTTATGGATGACAAAGCCAGTGCAGCCATAGCAGGGCCTTGTTTACGACGGCCAGATGGACAGATTGATAAAGCATGTCGGCGCAGCTTTCCAACACCCCAAACTTCCTTTTATCGACACATCGGGTTGAGCCGTCTCTTTCCAAAGAGTAAACGATTTAACGCCTACAATCTTGAATACTTGCCAGAAGATGCAGTCCACCCTGTGGACGCAGTTGTAGGAGCTTACATGCAGGTGCGAGCAGAGGCAATTGAGGAGGTTGGTCTACTCGATGAGACTTTCTTTATGTATGGGGAGGATTTAGACTGGGCCAAGCGATTTATCGATGCTGGGTGGCAGATCTGGTATAATGGTGAAGTGGAGGTCCTTCATGTGAAAGAAGCTGCCAGCAGCCAGACAATTAAATCACGGATTGACTTTCATGAGGCCATGTGGATATTCTATCGCAAACATTACCAGCAACAGACGTCCCGGATTGCCAATTGGCTGATCATGTTTGGTGTTGTTGCACTGGGTGGTCTTGATGTGGCCAAGCATCTGTGGCGTTATTGTCGTAGTACTTGATGTCAGTGTGGGCTACTGAGTTTTTGACCGCATCATTCCCAACTACTTGAATTCCGACGACTGATTCCCGACTTACCAACCCAAAGTGATACACCCATCGGACGGTTTAGATTCCTATAATACACTGAGCGAATTGGATTACGGTTTAGGTCGTGCCAAACAGCCGGTTCTGATCAAGCGCCCTCAGCTCTATTTCATGTTGGCCTTGGTTGGATTGGATATAGGTAGCACTTTCCTGGCCTACTTTTTTGCCCATTCGCTGCTCTTGAGGCAATTACCCAGTGGCCAATTGGGACCATACAACGAATTTATCTTACTTCCACTGGTCCATAGTGTAGTTCTCGTTGCAATCTTCTTTAGTCAAAAGATGTATCAGCGTCGTCGCCCGGTAACCCATTTGGACGAATTCTTCAAAGCAATTGTCTACAACAGCTTTGCCATGCTTTTCACAATTGCTTTTATGACGTTGAGTGCGCCGGAATTTAACTATCATCGTTCGTTGGTGGTTTATGCTTGGGGGTTCAATGTTGCCATTCTAACAATTGCCCGCACGGTGCATGCCCAACTTCAGTGGCAGGCACAGGCCCGAGGAATTGGGGATGATCGGGTATTGGTCGTTGGCGCTGGTGAGATTGGCAATATGCTGGTGCAAAAGATTGTAGGCAGCCCCAAGTTGGGTTATCAGGCAGTTGGCATTATTGATGAAGAAGGGTACCAAAAGGTCGACTCAGTTCTGAATGTACCAATTCTGGGCAGGTTGGTCGATATTCCTCAGGTTATCGATGCCTACCAGATTGACGAAGTAATCGTGGGTCTGCCTGAGAGCCATTCTCAGGATTTGGTTCGTATTATTGGTCTCTGCGAGCGGGAAAAGGTTGGCATTCGCATCTTTCCTGATGTGTTCCAGATTATGGCGACAGAGGTAAGTATTGGTGATCTCAGTGGCCTGCCCTTGCTGACAGTTCGAGACGTTGCGCTGCAGGGCTGGAAGTTAACGCTTAAACGCGTTGTGGATGTCATACTAAGTGCCATTTTTCTGATTCTACTTAGCCCCATCATGCTGATATTGGCCATGCTTGTTAAGCTGGATAGTCCTGGTCCTGTTTTCTTTATTCAGGAGCGAATGGGATTGGATGCCCGCCCTTTTAGAATCATTAAGTTCCGGTCAATGCGTGAGGATGCAGAAGAGAGTGGGCCAGGGTGGACTGTACCGGGTGATTTGCGGAATACCAAACTTGGCTCAATCATGCGTCGTCTCAATTTGGATGAGTTGCCTCAGCTCATCAATGTCATTGTGGGGGATATGAGTCTTGTTGGCCCCAGGCCAGAGCGTCCTGTTTACGTAGAACAATTTCGTCAAGCTATCCCTCGATATATGGATCGACATCGCGAAAAAGCGGGGTTAACGGGGTGGGCGCAGGTTAACGGCCTAAGAGGCGATACATCAATTGCCGAACGGACAAAGTACGATCTTTGGTATATTGAGAACTGGTCGCTGGCTCTTGATTTCAAGATTATTATCCGAACAATCATTCAAACAATCTTGGGAACAAATCGCAATGCTTACTAACCGTTGACATACCAATCCGAGAATGCTATTATCAGGGGCATGAATCCATCTGTTATGCAAGAAACTAGACTGACTGACCGACGGGAAAAAGTTCTACGTATTCTTATCCAAGAGTATGTTCACTCTGCCCAACCAGTAAGTAGCAAGACAATCGCCGAAAATCACGCGCTCGGTGTTAGTGCAGCAACGATTCGCAACGATATGGCATCGCTTGAACAAAGCGGCCTACTAACCCAACCTCATACGAGTGCCGGGCGGATTCCAACACGCCAAGGGTACCGCTATTATGTCAAATATCTACTTTCGGATGTAGAATTGCCTCCCGCAGAACGGCGGCTGATTCGTTCTCGTTTCAATCTGGTTAAGAGTGAGTTGGATCAGTGGCTGCGAATCAGTACATCCGTATTGGCTCATGCTTCACAAAGTTTGGCATTGGCTACACCACCTCAAGCAGCGTTTTGCAGCTTTAAACATGTCGAGTTGGTTGGCATCCATGAAACCAAGGTACTACTGGTTCTTGTTTTGCAAACCGGTATTGTCAAACAACAATTGCTCGATCTGGAAACGCCGAAAAATCAGAGTACGCTAAGTACCATTAGTAATGAACTCAATGATCACCTCAGCGGTTTGACCGTCAGTCATGTTATGAGGGTTATGTCATCTCTCTCGGACTTTGCTCAGGAGGTTTCGCTACTCATTATCGAATTAATGAATCGTGTTGACGACCGAGCAACTGGCCAGATCTACCGGGACGGATTGGCTCATGTATTGGCCGCGCCTGAGTTTTCCGAAGGCGAAAATATACGCAGAATCGTCCAGGTGATAGAGGAACGCACACTACTGGAGAAGTTGGTGAATGAGTACAATGGCGGTGATGGCATTCAAGTCATTATAGCTGGCAATGATCGCTATGTAGAACTCCAAAGCATTAGCGTGATTATGAGTCCTTATGGGGTAAGCGATTTAGCAACAGGTATGTTGGGGGTAGTTGGCCCGATACGAATGTCGTACAGCCGCACCATTGGTGCCGTTCGCTATGTTGCAACCTTAATGAGCGATATTGTTGAAGAAATGTATAGTAATTAATGTTATAGTAATTGAAGTAAGGAATGGCTCGTATTACACGATAACCATTCCATAATCATGGGATAATCCTTTGAAAAGTTTGATAAACATCTACAGAGAGGTGTTTGGGAAAATGAATTTGAGAGATGAAAAAAACGTTATGGATATTTTAAGCAAAGTAGAAGATGCTGAGGAGGTCGTCAAAGCAGCAGAGGATGTTGAGTCAACGGAACAAAGCCAAACGGCGAACGAAACAACCGGTGCTCAAGCAGACGAATCCTCTAGGACCGAATCAGAAAATTCTGAATCAGCAGAAAGTACACAACCGAATGAAGCAGACCCACCATCTGCCGACGACGTCAACGATGACGTCAGCAAAGAAGATGACGATGGTGAACCAGCCGAACTCACCCCGGAAGAACGAATCGCTGAGTTAGAAGAGCAGCTTGCCGCGTCTCAGGCCAAAACAGATGAACACTTTGATCGGTTGCAGCGTACTGTGGCAGACTACCAAAATATCAAACGACGGCAGGAAAAGCAGCTCCACGAAAGCATTGAAAGGGCAAGCAGTCGGTTGGTTGAACGAATCCTCCCTGTTTTAGATGATTTTGACCTAGCCTTTAAGAACCTACCGGAAGAGGTGGATGAGAAAGAGAATCCATGGGTCTCTGGCTTTCAGCAGATTCAACGCAAATTAGTTCAACTGATTGAGGATGAAGGCGTTACTGTCATGCCAGTTGATGGACCATTTGACCCTAATCGCCACGAAGCAGTTTCTAGTGAAGCTAGTGACGAGATCGAAAGTGGCCACATCATCGAGACGCTTAGAACAGGATACGAGCACAAGGAGAGGGTTCTACGTCCGGCCTTGGTCCGTGTATCTATGTAAAACGAATGACAACCACACCAGCCATACGTCATATTGGTACGCCTATTGAGAATGGTATTCGCCCATTTGATTTAGCGCGTGATCTGAGGCCAGTAGCGGATCTAATTTCTAGGGCATTTGCCCATGAGCTGGACAACCGTGGTACCGCTATCCTGCGTGAAATGCGCTTTATGAGTTACATGGCTGGCATCATGCGTCTGTTTAGCGGGGACAATATCAACTATGATGATGTATTTAGCGGTTTTGTATGGGTTCATGAGGGCAAGGTTATTGGCAATGTGACAGTTCAACGGGGGGATGGAGCGGGCCGACGTTGGCAGATTGCCAATGTGGCCGTAGCATCTGACTTTCGAGGTCGCGGCATTGCTCAGGGCCTCCTTACACAAGCGCTAGAACACATCCACTTCTCGAATGGTGACTGGGCTGTTCTCCAGGTGTACGAGAACAATCATGTTGCCCGTCACCTTTACGAAAAAGTTGGTTTTGACAATATGGGGGGTTCTGTTGAACTGCGGCTACAAAAAGCACCCCCCATTACCAGGCCCCCTATAGTCCCAAGTTTTGGAACCTATAAGGCGACCCATTGGCGGATGCTCTACCAATTGGCTGGTAGTATGCCAGATGCCCATGCTGAGTGGTGGCGCTCGTTAAAGCGCACAGATTTCCAGATGACGTTGGAAGATCAGATGGCGGAGTGGATGTGGCGTTTGGCTGGACGTACCACAGTGCTGCGCCGCTGTATCCGTACAACTGACAGATTTGAGGCGGCCTTGGAACTTACTGCACAGCGCTGGCAGGGAGAACATAAATTACAGCTTTGGGTTCGTCCTGAACACTTTGGCAAATATGAAGAGTACTTTGCTCATTGGGTCCTTTCTAAATTACAGGACTTTCCGCGCTTTCCCATTTCCCTTACCATCAGCACGGAGCATATCGCTGCACTCGACTCTTTTCAGCGCTTTGGTTTTCAGCGTCGTCAAGCACTGCTGACTATGCGTCGCAAGGTTTAACACCAGGTACTATATTGAGAGAATTTCTCCTTCGGATTGTCATCAATGCCGCAGCACTTTGGGGTGCCGGGGCATTTTTGAACGGAATCCATCTGTCACAAAATGTTCAAAGCCTACTATTTGTAGCACTAATTTTCGGTCTGATCAATGCGTTGGTCAGACCGATTATTGCATTTTTGACTTGCCCTTTTTACATTCTTACGCTAGGACTCTTTAAGTTCATTGTCAATGCATTGATGCTGGTCCTGGTTAGTGAGTTGGTTGGAGAGTCTTTACGTGTCGATAGTTTCTGGTGGGCATTGGGTGCGAGTATTATCATTAGTCTTATCACAACCATCCTATCTGTTCTATTATTTGAAGAACCAAAACAATCATGAAAGCCCGTTTTCTACACGTGGCTGACTGCCATTTAGGATACCAACAATACAATCGGGTCGAACGGTTTAATGACTTTGCTCGGGCATTCTCTTCAATCATCAACGTTGCCATTGAGGAGCAGGTTGATTTTGTGTTGCTTGCCGGTGATCTCTTTCACAAGCGCTCTATCGACGCGCTTTCTCTGGATCTGGCGATTAGCATTCTGCGTCGGCTACAAAAGGCCGATATTCCTTGCATAGCGGTAGAAGGGAATCACGAACTCTCGTACTACGATCACTTTTTAGGCTGGGTTCAATTTTTAGCGCGCCAGGGTCTATTGAAGCTTCTGTCCCCCCAATGGGATGAGGGTGCGCCCCAGCTTTTGCCCTATCAGCGCAATCGGGGTGCCTATATCGATCCAGTGCCGGGTTGCCGGATCTACGGGATGAAGTACATGGGGTCCAGCACAGCCCGCACCCTTGCCGACTATGCTGAAGCCCTGGCATCCATGCCCGATGAGGGAATCGAGTATACCATCTTTATGGCGCATACAGGTGTTGAGGGCGTTCTATCTAGTGAGGTCGGCGGCCTCACCCATCGCCAGTTAGCCGTTCTTCGTCCCCATGTCGATTATCTCGCCTTGGGCCACATTCACAAACCCTTTGACATTGATAATTGGATCTACAACCCCGGCAGCCCAGAAAGCTGCTCCTTTACAGAAGCTGAATGGAAAGAGCGGGGCTACTATCTGGTGGAGGTGGATACGGATGGCATAGAGGGTGCAAAAGAGCAAAAGCATAAGGCAACTCTTCACGCGAATCCACGCCGTACCTTCCATCACTTTACGGTCAAGGTCGACCATTATCCGTCCCCAGCGGCGCTGCTTGAATATTGTCAGGAGTTTTTGCTCCGCAAAGCACGCGATCTGGGTATTCCTATTGATGAGATAGAGGCAGGAGACCACGAAGAGCGGGAGCAGTTAGGTAGAGGGCTTCAAGCTGATGATGCACCGGTTGTTGAATTGCTGCTCATGGGTGTGTTACCCTTCAATCGAGCTGACTTGGAATTACGCCCCATTGAAGAGATGCTGCAGCGGATCTTCAAACCCCTCTATCTGCAAGTACGGAATCTGAGTAGCTCAGTGAGCACTGACATCACAACAGATGAGCGGATGAGCCGTCCAGAGTTGGAGCAGCAGGTTCTTACCAGGCTCTTCTCTCAGGACGCACGCTTCAGCGAACAGGACGAAAGTTGGGCCAAAATGGCCATTACCCTAAAGAACCTCTCCCTGTCGGGTAGCACAGCTGAAAATGTATTAGAGACATTGTCAGAATTGCTCCAGGGAGTTGAGTAAACCATGCAGATCCTAAAGTTGGCACTGGAAAATACCAAAAGCTACAACGAAGCCAAATTTGAGTTTACGCCAGGGACTAACGCCATTGTTGGCGCGAACGGAGCTGGAAAAAGTACTATCTTAGAAGCCATCGGCTTTGCCCTCTTTGACTCTATGAATTACCGGCAAGCTGACTTTGTGCGGGAGGGTGCCAAAACGGCCACCGTTACGGTAACAATACTGAGTGACCTGGATGAGCGACGCTATGAGATCACCAGACGTTGTGGCGGTAGCAATCAGTATTATGTCTTTGATCCAGAACTTAATGGCAAAATCTGCGAAGGGAAGAGCGATGTACTGACTTTCCTGAAAGAGCATATGCAGGTTGATCCAGCCGCCGATTTAACTGCCCTTTTTACTGACGCAGTTGGTGTCCCCCAAGGGACTCTGACAGCCGCGTTTCTCCAAGCAGCCAGTGCACGCAAGAAAGCATTTGATACCCTTCTCCAGGTGGAAGAGTACAAGGAAGCGGCCGATAAACTCCGCGAACCGGGGCGCATTTTGCGTGACCAGATTCAGACAATGGATCTTAGCCTCAAAGAAATTGAGACTCGGCTAGAACGTTTGCCCGAGTTGCAGACCCAAGTTGCCGCGCGAGCCAAAAGGTTGGCAGAGCTAGAAGAGCAGCAGAGCCAATATAAAACCCAGCTTGATACGTTGCAAGTGCGTATTGAGGCCGAAAGTGCGATCCAGAAAGAGATTATCCTGGCCCAAGAGGAGGGCCGTCAGTTAACCCAAAGGTTGAGTTCATTGACCCGGGAGATCAAGGGGGCCAGGGAGGCCCTAAGCGAGGCCGAGCAGAGCCAGCAGCTCGTCCTAGACAACCAAGCTGGCTACGAAGCGTATCAACAGGCCCAGAATGAGCAAACAGCCTTAGGAAAACAACAGCAGGAGCGGCAGAAGCTAGAGGTAAAGCAGAACCAGATCAGCCAGGTGATTGCTAGGGTGGAGATGGAAATAGAGGTCCAAAGCCGTACGCTGACGGAGATTGAGGCAGCCCAGCAGCTTGTAACCGATCTGGCCGAAGCCGTACAACAACAAGAGAAGCTGGAAAAAGAGCAGGAGGCACTAGAGCGGAAACGGATTCAGTTAACTGACTTACAACGGGACTTACCCACACTAGAAAAAAGGCTCAGCCAACTCCAGCATCGCCAAAACAAACTGGAAACACAGCTCGCTGGTCAAGCTGATTTGGCAGAAAAGCGCCAGCGATTGAATGACCATCTAAAGGTTCAGCAAGATCGCCTGCCCCAATTTAGCCACGCAATGGGTCAGTATCAAGTTGAAGCAGAGTCTCTAAAAGAGCAAGTTAGCTCTCTACAGAATGTGGATACAGCCGCCTGCCCCGTCTGCGAACAGCCGTTAAGTGCATCGCATCGCCAGGCACTTATGCAGCGGAATGAGGCCAGGCTGAAGGAGTTGCGCCAAGCATATTCGACCACCCGCAAGGAAGAAGAAGAAGCCAAGACACAGCTCGAAGCAGGGCAGAGTCAGTTGGGTGGTCTGGATCTCCAACTTAGGCAGTTACCCCGTCCCGAGGAATTACAGACAGTCCGCACAGAAGCCCATGAATGTACGGACCATTTGAACAGACAGCAGAGCCAAATCGAGACATTGGAAGGGGAGATCCCTCAACTGGAGCGCACACAAAAATCTTTAGAGGAGCTAGGGAATCCTCGCCAGCGACAAGCGTTGGCCCTTGACAAGATCTCACAGCGTGAGCAAGTAAACCAGTTACTTGGCAAGCTATCTGCAAAGAAAGAGAACGAAAGCAAAAATAGAACCGAAGTAGCTGATCAGCTTCAAGCATTTTCGGGGTTGGATCAAGCCATCGGTAGCGTACAAGAGACATTGGCTCGTTCACAGTCCGCTTATCAGGCCGTTCTGGCTCATCAACAGACAGCAGCATCCTTAGATTTGCGTAAGCAAAACGTCATTACTCTTCAAGAGGAAGAAGAGTCTCTCCAAAGCAAACAGGTGGAAACAGCTGAACGCTTACAGAATCTTGCCGGACAGTTTAACGACGAAGCGTTCCAGGCCTTGCAAAAAGAGGCAGAAGATATTCGGACCGAAGCTGTATCCACGCAAGCTCAGAGCCGCTTGCTACAGAGTGACCAACAGAGAGATGAAGCCGAGGTTGGGCGTCTGCAGGCCATGGAGGCAGAACAACAGACTATAGTGGCGCAACGGACCAAGTTGGCTTATCAAGCCGATTCATTAGAGACAATCCGCACGTATCTTCGTCAAGCTGGTCCTTATATTACACGTACATTAATCCAACAGGTTAGTAGCGGTGCCAACCAAATTTTTGGCGACCTGATGCAGGATTATAGTCGTCACCTTAGTTGGGATGAGGAGTATAGCATTCAATTGGAGGTCGATGGGCGATCTCGACACTTTCCACAACTCTCTGGTGGTGAGCAGATGAGTGCAGCACTCTCTGTGCGCCTTGCATTGCTACGCGAGATGAGCAATATTGATATTGCATTCTTTGACGAGCCAACGACCAATCTAGATGCAACAAGGCGGGAATCATTGGCTCGGCAAATTCTGGAAGTCAAGGGGTTTCAGCAGCTCTTTGTCATTAGCCATGATGATACCTTTGAACAATCGATAGAGAATGTTATTCGTTTAGGTGAATAAGTAGTATATAAGTAGGCCAATTCCATTTGTGATAACCCTCAACGGCTCTGTGATATACATTGAAAACGATGAAGATGAATCCCAATTTTGGCAACAACATTTGGGGCAGTTAGGGTATGCAGTTCAGGCTGTTGGTGGCTTTGAATTGGCCCTTGCTTGGCTCCAAGAGGGTGAGTATGATCTAATTATTCTCAATCAAAAGATGCCGGGATACACATGCCTGGAGATGCTCAATTTGCTGCAAGGGCAAGGCATTTCCATACCAGTGATCGTTGTCGCATCGGCAAGCGATCCAGAAGAGACGCGTCAAGCCTATGCAAGTGGCGTTCGCCACTATATCATCCAAGATGAAGGACGCCATTATATCAATCAGCTTCCAGCAGCCATTCACCAAGCCATGGAACAAGAGCGGTTGCTTAGAGAACTAGAAGAGGAAAGGATAAAAACCCAGCGTCTCAACCGAAACCTGATGCTCCTCAATCGCATTAGCCAACTTCTTACCTCAACCTTTGACTTGACAGAAGTGTGCAACCAATTGGTGACCACAATTGCTCAAATCATCAATGCCGAAGGGAGCACGGTTTGGCTTTTGGAGAAAGGGGCTAAAAAATATCTGAGCTGTGCCGCCGTCTATTCAAGGGGTAACCTTGTCCCTCCAGAAACGTTAAGCATACCCGTGACGGAAGGAATCGCAGGCTGGGTAGCCACCCACGGCAAGAGCCAGGTTGTGACTGATGTCAGCCAGGACAGCCGTTTCTCTCCCAAGACCGACAATGCTCTTCACTTTACCACGACTTCTATGACGACTGTTCCCTTGCGTAGCCACGATAAGTTGCTGGGTGTTCTGCAAGTGGTCAACCCAGCAGATCTGAATAATATCGAAGAGGATCAGATGCTTGTGGAAACACTTGCTGGGTCTGCTGCCGTAGCGATTGAAAATGCGACATTGTTCGAAGAACTTAGAGAACAGAATCAAGAGCTCGAGCGCCAGAATGCTGACCTAGATGCCTATTCGGGAACCGTTGCCCACGACCTGAAAAACCCCATTACTCATTTTCTTAGTTTTGCAGACGATCTTCGGGAGCGCTTTCCTGAGATGTCCCTACGAGAGGTCGAGAGTCATCTAGACATAATCTTGCTCCAGAGCAGACGGATGAGTCGGATCATTGAAAGCCTCCTTTTGTTGGCGCGTGTGCGCTCCATGGAGGATATCCCCATCAATGGACTTGACATGCCGGCCATTCTTTCAAAGGTACTCCTGCAACTTGAGGTTGACATCCGTGAAAAAGATGCTAGGATCAAGGTGCCGAGCGAGTGGCATAATGCCCTTGGCTACAGCCCGTGGGTAGAAAGTATATGGCACAATTATCTAACCAATGGACTGAAGTATGGAGGGGTGCCACCTCAATTGAAGCTGGGTAGTGAAGTGGATGAAAAGGGAATGGTTCACTACTGGATTCAAGATCAGGGTGAAGGTTTGACATCAGAGGAGCAGGCAAAGCTCTTCACTCCCTACCCAAAGATCAAGCGCAGACAGGGGCAAGGGCATGGATTGGGTCTGGTCATTGTCAAGCGTATTGCCAAAAAGTTGGGAGGGGATGTGAGGGTTGAAAGTGCTCCTGGCCAGGGAAGCCGATTCGTCTTTTCCTTACCTCAGCAGAAGACGAACCAGGAAGAGAGTCATACTTAGCCAGTCATCACTTGAAAGGGGACGCTTTTATGAATCTGAGAGCCATCGTAGCTGTTTGTCTTATTTCTTGTCTACTTATTGGTTGCGCTTCATTTCCGCGTCATCCAGACCGCAAACCGACCATCTGGGAAGTGATCACGGCGTATACAAATTCTCAGGCCTCCACGGCCGCGCCAACAGTGACACCTGTTCAGGTTGCAGCGCTTCCACAGGCAGATGCTTCACTGGCGATTACCAGCACATCTAGCCTGACGGGAACGACCTCAATTAGCGGAACTGTCTCGCCCTCAGGCACCGTTCCAGCCATTGGGAGTACACCTCTCTCAGGAACGCCAATTCTCCGCGGGACGAGAGCGACAAACCAGCCAGCAACCACTCGAACTGCAACGGTTAGGGCCACAAGAACCCGCACCTCAGCAGCGACTCCAGCCACTACGAAAGCAACAAATACAAGAACGCCCACAGCCACGCCCCGTCCGCGAACAACACCCATTGCAACAGAACGCGCCACGCCTACCCGTTCATCGACTAGGTCCGCCACACCTACCCGGCGCGTAGAGCCGACACCGGGCAAAACGGCAACGCTGCCTCCATCCCCACCAGAGGATCCGATCCGCGAAGCAGTTTATATTCGCAGTCATGCCGGTCAAAGTGGCTCAGGTGAATTTGTGGTCGTGGGTGAGATCATCAATGGAGAAAACTTCCCGGTTTATGGGGCCAAAATCATTGGAACATTCCTGGATGATCAGGGGAATGTCGTCGGTGCTCAGGAAGAGCTGACCCTATTTCCCAAAACCGATATAGAGGAGAGCAATCCTTTCCGTTTGGCGGTCTCTGATCCAGGTGGACAGATTGAGAGCTACGAGCTACTGCTCATTTGGGAGGAGATCAGTATTATTGAGTTTATGCCTATTGGGGTCATTCGCGCAGAATTAGATGATGACAAACTTAACGTAACTGGTGAATTGCGCAATACTCAGGGCGTGGGCCTCACCTCAATCATTGTGACAATTACATTTTATGACGAAGATGGGCATGTCGTTGGAGTATCTGACCAATTCTATGGTGCCCAGGCTCTCCCACCCGGTGATACCATGCCCTATAGCATATCCATCGACGACCCACACCTGGAATACGATACCTTCCGAGTCCAGGCTCAAGGGAACGTCAATCTATTCTAAGGGGCAGACGATGGGTAGCGGCTGGCTGCAGTTAAGGAATGGGTCTTAGGTAACTTGCGCGTTTCAATCGGGTTTCACCCCGTCAAATGACCAAATTATTTAGTTCTCGTTCCTAAATTATCAGAAATGGTTACTGCAACTTTTTCTCACCAACGGGAACTGCCATGGACAACCAATTCTCAGGCGGGGCTAGTGGACACGACCAGCGGTGATTATAGGCGCAAGACGGATTATAGGCATAGTTGAAATCGAGGACGAGCTTACCATCGGGCGATTGACCCAAATCAGCATGTTTGATGGTATCAAGAAGGTAACGACCGCCGCCGTAAGTCGTCTCCCCATTTGTGGCATCCCGGAAGGGGAGAAAGACTCCACCACCATAACCAAGCAGCCAAAAGATCGAAAGCGAAATTTTTTGCTTGGCTAGCGCCAAAGATACGTACCCAACGCGTTGAGCACGAATTGTCCCATCTACATCCGTATCGATGGGAATCACCTCTGGATCGACATCTGTATCAAGGTGGGCCTCAAAACGCCACTTTGGATCATATGGATAGTAGTTCAGCCCGCGAAATTGGGCTAACTGGTCTGAATCGAGTGCGGTTTGGGGGTGATGTCCAAAGAGTTGATCTCGATTCTGTTTCCACTGCACCCACGTCTGTGCTGGGGTCAATTCGGAGTTTCGCACTCCTGCATACATATCAGAGACAGTCCGTCGATAATGGAGCAGTTGGGGATAAGATAGGATTGTCTTTTGTTGTGATTTCATCATAATACTTATTCCAAACAAAACCAGCGCTGAATACACGTTTGGTCATCTCTGCTAGATATCGATCGTCAGGAATCTGGGTCAAATCAGTAGAATATGAATGCTCATTGAGTAATGCGTCAAGTGCATCCACGCCACCTTTTCTCTTTGCGGCACGATTGTATATTGTTGTAAATTTCTGCATACGATGTACTAACTATTCTTGAAGCAATCGCTCAAAGATCTGCCCCACGCCATTCCCCGTTAGCGATTGGATCACATGTCCTTCGTTTGGAAAGATCTCCAAAAGCGGGTCATTATGGTTTGCTGCGACCAACGCGTCATAGGTGCGCTGGCTGCTCGTGACCCAGCGCCCATCATGCTCGCCCACATACAGGGTGACCTTAAGTTCGCTCAACGTTGACAGATTCGAATCGGCCGCAGCATAACCGGGGAGAACGGTTAGTGACCGATAAAGTTCGGGATGTTCTAAACCAGCCTTGAAGGTGCTGATGCCTCCATTGCTGACCCCGCCAAGATGGGGTTTGCCCCCAGCAATGGTATAGGTTTCGTGCAGAAATGCCACAAACTCGGGTAAAATCAGAGAACCATCCCTCATGTAGCTGGTACCACTTGGTTTCACCGGACTCACGATGACAAAGCCGTAGAGGGCACCTCGCTGCCAAAAAGTGTCGATTCCTGCGTTGACCATGTTTTTATCCTGTCCACCGGGAGGCAATGCAAGCAGCAGCGGATACTCGCCAGCTGGGTCAAAATTGGGCGGCAGCAGCGTGGCATATTCGATTGTGGTGCCATTTAGATCGATGGTCTCATACGACCAAGCTAGTTCGTCGGCCTCTTCGAGTCGTGGCACACGACCATCGAAATCTTGCGTCTGTGGGTCTACTCGGTCTGACATTGTGGTTTGTTCCACCTCTGTTTGTGCGGGCTGCTCAGAGAGAGCGACTGGCTGAATCATTGCACATCCCGATAGACATAGCAACAAAAGAAAGGCCAGACCTTTCGCTATTGCCATTATACTGGCTCTCCGTCCACAATAAGCTGAATCCGCTTATCTTTTTCTGGCCAAAAGGCGATGGTCCCCTTAAGACGTGGGGCTTCTGGAATCGGTTGGGGGTAATACCAGGCAGTATTTTCGTACGTCTCGCCATTCACTACTACGTTGTAGTAGCTCGAATCCCCCTTGTATGGGCAGTGAGTTTCGGTATCAACCGCTACTAGATACCGCTTATCCACGTCAGCGTCTGGAATATAGTATCGGGTTGGTAGCGTTGTCTCGAAGACCATCAGTGGATGGGTGGTATCAGCGACCTTGATGCCATCCACAATCACCTGAACATGGCGTGAACTAGGTACAAAATCAACTCGATGATAAGGATTGCGCGGGTGATTGAAGACTTCTTCCTCTTCTTCATACCAGTGCTCCGCTGCTTTCCAGTCGAGCGCGATATAGCCGGTGAGGTCGGGTCGGTTCTCTTTTGGCTCGTAGGTCCATGCGGCCTTCTCGATCAAATCTCCGTTGAGGCGCAAGTTCCAAAACTTCTTGGTGCCACGATAGCCTGATATTTCAGTCTGTTCGGATGGTTCGAATACCTCCATCTTGACATCGTCTGTAGGAAAGTAATAGTCTTGCTCACCACGACTTTCGATCAGTAACATTGCACGCTTGCTGTCGGCGATAGTCTCACCATGACGAATGGCGCGCACCCAGCGATCCGTTGATTCAAATTGCCATACTTGCTTTGCCATTGTTGGGTTTCCTTTTAAATGTTGGCAGGTCTGCAGCCCCACATTCTACCCGATAACAACAATCGGGGGTGCATTCGGGGGTGATAAGGTTTGCAGGTGAGCAGAGTTGCAATCTGTTCTTGCTTCTTGCCTACTTGCTCACCTGCTTACCTAATTGCCTACTTCTAGAAAATGCACGCTAAAGAGTTGCTCGTCGTCAGTCCAGGTTTTAACAGGAGCAAAGCCGGCCTGGGCAGTCAATTCATGGAATTCCTCAAGCGTGTACTTGTACGATGATTCAGTCCAGATACTCTCACCTTGACGTATGTTGATACGTTGATCCTGCCACTGGATGATCTGATCGGCTAAATTGACCAGATGCATTTCGATACGCCCTTGTTGCGCATTATAATAGGCATAGTGGCGGAACTGATCGAGGCGGAATTCAGTAGAAAACTCTCGATTGAGGTGAGCCAAAATATTTAAATTAAACTCGGCCGTTACGCCACGCTGATCGTTGTATGCCTGATGAAGCACGGCCGGATCTTTTTTCAAATCTACGCCAACCAACAGCCCCCCATTATACCCGCAGATCTGAGCAATACGCCGTAAGAAGGCTAACGCTTCATCAGGTTGAAAGTTGCCAATGGTAGAACCAGGAAAGAATACAACCCGGCGGTTTGGCAGGACTTGGCTCTTGGGTAATTCGATGGCTTCTCTATAATCTGCTGTAACCGGCAAGATTTCTAGAGTAGAATAGTCGGTACGAAGTTGGTCAGCGGCCTGGGAGAGGTGTTCGGCCGAGATATCGATAGGAACGTAGGCCGCCGGATCTATCAGATGGTCTAGCAGAATGCGAGTTTTTGTGCTGCTACCGCTACCGTACTCAACCAACATGGTCCGCTCTCCCAGCAGCATAGCGATCTCATCAACGTTACTTTTCAAGATGGCTGTTTCAGTGCGGGTTGGATAATATTCAGGCAGCATAGTGATTTCGTCAAATAGCTCAGAGCCACGGCGGTCATAGAGTAATTTTGTTGGCAAGATCTTGATGGGTCTCTGCAAACCCCGTAGAATTTCGGCTTGTAAGGTCACGTCACCAGGTCTCAAATCGACCAAGGCTTGATTCGAGGATTTGACATCGCCCTCTTTTTGGTTGTCATCTGCCCCAACGCTGGTGATTTTTCTATGGGTGCTTGCTTTTTTGTCAGCGGCAGACGCGTTCAGTTCTTCTTGAAGTATCATAAAAATTGGTTCCTAAATTTGTTTTTATGGATTCCTACACTGACTTCCGGCTCGATCTGTTTATTGGTTCTTAGCCGTGCGTATGCCAGTAAACTGCCAGCTAGCGTCTGCAGGGAAGAAATTTCGATAAGTAGGGCGAATGTGGGATTGAGTTGTAGCGCAGGAGCCGCCACGCAGCACAAATTGGTTGGCCATGAACTTGCCGTTATACTCGCCAAGAGCGCCTTCTGCGGAACTGTATCCTGGGTATGGTGAGTAGTGGCTGCTGGTCCACTCCCAAACATCACCATACATTTGGTTTAGTATACCTTGCTGGGTGTGACCGTTGAGCGCCTCGGGGTGATAGCGGCGGCTATCGGCAAAGTTGCCTGTAAGCGGTAGTTCTGCGGATGCGATCTCCCATTCAAACTCTGTAGGTAGGCGGACACCAGCCCAGCGAGCATAGGCATCGGCCTCGTAATAGCTAACGTGACAGACCGGTTCCTGCTCATTGACTCTCTGTAAGCCGTACAGAGTTTGCACCCACCATTCACCATCTCTCTGCTCCCAGTAGAGAGGAGCTTTCCACTCCTGACGCTGAACCCAGCCAAAGCCCTCTGACAGCCACAGGTCGTGACGATCATATCCTTCGTCTTCCATGAAGGCTAAATACTCACCGTTGGTAACGAGTCGAGATGAGAGGGCAAATGACTCGACAAAGGTTCGATGCTGGGGATACTCATTGTCAAAGGCAAACCCTTGGCCGTCATGTCCAACGGGATAAACGCCTTCTTCAAAGCCAATCCACTCTGCTGCTGAACCCTTTTGGGCGCTGATTTGGGGATATGCCTTCTTGTGATAAGCGGGGCGGAGGGGATTGATGGACAAGTTATGCTTAATATCGGTGAGCATAAGTTCTTGATGCTGTTGCTCGTGGTTGAAGCCGATCTCTAAAACGGGAAGCCACCTGTTTTGCCGCTCTTCGTCCAGTCCTTCAATAAGGGCCAACATATGTTGGTCCACATGAGCTCGGTAGTCATAAACTTCTTGTACTGTTGGGCGAGAGAGCAGCCCTCGCTTGGGACGACAGTGTCGCTGCCCTGCCGAAACATAATATGAGTTAAAGATATAGTTATATTGGGGATGAAGAGGCTGATATTCTGGGTATTCCTCTGCCAGGACAAAGGTCTCGAAGAACCAGCTTGTATGGCCAATATGCCATTTGGTTGGGCTAACGTCCTCCATAGATTGGATGACATAATCTTCATTTTCCAAAGGTTGGCACAATTCTTCCGTAAAGCTGCGGATCTCTTGGTAGGTGTCTAGTAGATAATCTTGGGTTGATTTGTTTGAAATCATAGTTTATTTGTATTTGTTTGTGATGAAATAACGACGAGCAAGGTCGGAGACTTCGTTAAAATGGTAATTGAGTAGAACAAATGAGTCAAGCTACCGCTGTGGAGACATGACAAACTACACGAATAATTGCTTACGTTTTACTGACTCTGTGCTTACGATTTACCTACAATCTGCTTTCGTTCAGGCACATAAGAATTTACTCGCTAGCGGGTACTTTCCAACATTGCTTTCTGGTTAGTAGACGAATAGCATACCTGTCACCTCAAGCTTTTTTATTTCAGAACAACTTTATTGCTGAAAAGCCAACCGGTTGATAAGATATCGATCAAGTTTTGCGTGTTGCTTCGCCTTTTGTTGTCGATACTTACGCGCTAGTGCGGGCTTTGAATAGTGGAGTGCCTCTTGCAGGAATGCACCTCCGACTTGCAAGAGTGAATGTTCGCCAAAGAAGTGCTTACGATAGTCCCCCCCGCGTAGGAATCCTTGATCTTTCCTGAGCAGATCCAAACGCAATTTACTTTTTGGCAAGTGGGTTTTCCCATTAAGAACAGCTTGGAAGGGCAGTGGTATCCAATCAATTGAGCCAAATATAGATTGAATCTCTCTCATAGCCGCCTCCACTTGGACGACATTGTTTAGATCCACTTTCTCCATTACCGTATCGATTTGATCGGCAATTCTATCGTAGTGGGTAAAGCCACCACCCGCTAGTTTGAGCTGCCCAAGTTGGTTAATATATTCGTGGGGATGGATCTGTCCTTTGTGGGTATTATCGATGCGAATGCAGAAGAGTTTGACGAGTTCAGTGTAAGCACCCAACAACCACAGCACGCTATACTGATTCCACAAATCGTAATAGCCCCAGGACTTGTAAGAGTTGGCCACGAGACGATCATTACTATGAAGATAGGCCAAGGTTGTCTCTTCTAACGGGAGAAATCGTTCCCTAGAGTAATCACCGTCTATTTGAGCTTGCAATAGTTTGTGCGCTAAGATGGATACGCTGGTAAGAGAGACATAGAGTCCCTTGGAATAGAGTGGATCGATGAACCCAGCCGCATGACCCAACAATGCCCAGCGGTCTCCGACGATCTGCTTAGATGAATACTGGATTCGTCCCGTTCGTACCCACGCCCGCACGGATCTAGCACCGCGGAATTGAGCAGCAATGCTAGGAAAGCGTTCAATAAAATCAAAAAACTCTTCTTCTGCCGAGAGGTCATCTCGAGATGGATAGACGCGCGGATCAAGCATTAGCCCCACGCTACAAAGAGGATTGGTCGATGCAGGGTGATTGTTAAATGGGATAACCCACAGCCAGCCTCCATCAAAGACGTGGTGCAGCGTCCCTTCAGCTACGCTAAAAGGTAGGTCAGCCTCTTGTTGAGTTGTGCCTACATCGTGAAAATCAGGTACATCAATCATGTGGGTAAAGATGGCCCGAGAATGAGTTTGTAAGTCAAAGTCCCGCAGCTCAAATTGTTCGGCAATGAGTGAGCGGAATCCCCCCCCGTCTACAACATAAGCGGCGCGATGTTGCTCACCATGAATGGTCGTCAGAGTAGTGCCATTTTCATCTAGCTCGATGTTCTGCACAGGTGTATTCTGTAGAACCGTTGCACCATACCGAATCGCGCAGGTCATTAGAAAGTAATCCACATCTTGGCGATAGAGGTGCAGCTCATGTCCATGGGGATGTCTAGGAATTATGGCTTGTAAGGAATGCTCTGCTTGATGCGCCTTTCCAACCTGGTGGTGCAAATAGCTGAAATGTCGCTTAACGCCATGAGTTGTGCCAATATAGGGAAAATAGTTCTCTGAACTAAAGTAGGCCAATTCCGGAACGTCATAGAGTTCGGCCAAGGCCCTCATGGTTTCGGACGTTTCCAAAATCATGGACTCGCCAATGGAAAACCGTGGATGGCTCTTTGCTTCGAATATCACAACCTTAACTCCTTGCCGAGCCAGAATTGTCCCCAGTGTCGAGCCGACAATGCCAGAACCGATTATGGCAACGTCATATTCATTAGAAGGCCTGTCCATTTTGTTTTCCTCCAGTTATTTACAAAAGAATGCTTAACAGTAAGGCAATATCCATCGCTCTAAATCGCGCAATTGTTGTTGGGAAACAACATGAGGAATTGGATACTCATGGTAGGTTACATTGACACCACCTGACTCCATAAAAGCGATTGTATTTAGCATGTCGCTCTGAGTAATAAATGGATCTTTGGTGCCATAGCCTAAGAAGAATGGCTTGCTTTCTCTTGCAGGATTTCCGTTTCGTGCTTTACTGGCCAGCGACTTGGCCTCATCCAGTAGCTGGCCACTCATGGCTGCTCCTCCTGCCAGAAGCTCGGGATGGGAGAGCATAAAGGCAATACTCATGGCCGCACCTTGGCTGTAGCCGATGATGAAGACTCTGTTTGGGTCTGCTTGATATCGCTCAACCGCCAGGGGAATCAGCTCAGCAATCAGTTGCAGGCTAGATTGGACAGACGCCGGATCTACGTGAAATTCACGACCTTTGTCTCCATTGCTAATACTATCAACGGGGAACCAAGCATAACCACCGGTTGGATGAATATAAGGTGCGCGCGGTGCCAGGTAGATGAACGGCTGATTGAGCTGGACGTTCACCAACGTCTTCATCTGCATCTCGTTGATTCCATATCCGTGTAGTCCAATGATCAGAGGCGGTTTCACGTCTGGAGAGATGGATGCCAAATGGATTTCTCTCACGTGCTGGCGCTTTCCTACCACGTCTGGCGTCCATACCTCTGGTTCGCTCCGCTGTAAGCTCTGTTGTATTGCTCTATAGATGTTCGTAAGTGTGCTCATTCTGAATTCTGTATCCATTTAACATGACATTCGTGTCATGTCCTCATTCAGGTTACTCGTGGCAGAAGCCCGCGACGGAAATTGGCACAAGCGCCAAAACGGTTCATTCGAGAAACAGCATAAGTCGTGCGATATATTGATGGACACTTTATTTCTTGGAATGAACCTAGTATCGCGTGGCTGGTTCGGTAAAGACAGCCTAAATCGTTTATTTGGTCGTTTATATTGGAACGTTGAGGTTGGGGCCGTTTAGATTGGGGTGTAAAGTCTATTCCCCGCGAAGCAACCGATCGGTTATTGTCTGTTTTGGTACCACTGGAATTTGGATTTCAACCACTGGATCTTCCATATCTCCAGGGGCAGGTATAACGATAAACTCTTCTCGGGCAGGGCCAGCTAGGGAATAGTTATTCTCTTCTACCCACCGGCCCATGGCAGCATAGGGATGATACCCATTCTCAAAGGGTCCAACCCTCACAGCAGTTACAGCAGACTCAACAGCCGGCAATACACTAGTTTCAATTCGCTCACCACTGGGCAAGCGCAATGGTGACTCTACGCTATCGTTGAGTAGATACCCCATCTCCACATCCGCATTCTCTAGACTAAATGCATCTCCATGTATCACTACCACAAAGTGACCAAGACTCTTACTTCCTAATCGCATAGGTAACCTAGTGGTTAACTCGGCCATAATAGCAACGCCATCAAACAAGTTCGGCAGCACGCGCCGCATGGAGAGATAAGGCTGCGCGGAGATAGGCTTGATGACCACATCATCATCACGCAATTCACCTTCATGCTCAATTTGGTGTAGCCGGGCTTCTACGGTGCGTAGGCGCGCAATCTCATCCTGAAGCGTTTGTTCGATTTGTGACTTTTTTAGCGCCAACATGCCACGAATTTCGTCAGCAGCAATGTCATCGCTGACCATACGCCGGATCTGTTCCAGGGTAAGTCCCAATTCCTTCAGTGCGATGATGCGGTTAAGCTGTGGGAGCTGTGTAGCACTGTAGTGGCGATAACCAGTAGATTCATCAATCTCGGCGGGTTGAAAGAGTCCGATCTCATCATAGTAACGCAATTGAGAAATCGGCGTCTGGGCAATTTTTGAAAATTCACCAATACGAAACATATGTTATCCTTCTTCAACCTGTATGCCATTCCAGAAAGCCACATAATTCTTGATTTCCCTGGCTGCTTCGCTCGGTTCTGGATAGGTCCATGCTGCATCGGCGCGTCTTTCTCCACCAGCAACTACATCATAATAGCTAGCCAACCCTTTCCATGGGCAGCGAGACTGGGTATCGCTAGATTGGAGTTTATCCCAATCGATTGAAGACGATGGAAAATAGTGGTTGCCTTCTACGACAATGGTTGCATTGCTTTCTGCAATTGTGATGTTATTCATTGTTGCTTTGACCATAATTCTTCTCCTCTTTGAATTTGGCTCTTGGGAAGCCGTTTAGACTTTGTGTGGCTGGCAAAAATACTACCAGTTGAAGATGATAGCATTCTTGCCAACTGCTACACCCTGGCTCAGGCAGGCTGCATTCGCAAGCTACTCAACTGTTTCTGCTTCCTTGGATGCACTTGATCATTTTCGGCGTAATACTTCAGCTCCTCCAAAAGCGTATCAGCAGATTTGGCGAGCTGCCGTTTCATAACTGGCCCCATCAGCTGGGCAAAGACAGGAAGAAGATGCCCCTTCATGTGCATATGCACAATGGAACGATCGTTGCCCCTTGGCTCTACTCGCCAGCTGTTGCCCATCTGCTTCACAAAAAATGGCATTTTTTCAACCTCAGCTACATAACTCATTGCCCGTCGCTTCTCGTCATATTCAGTTAAGGTCTCTTTGGCATCGCCAAAACCATCTGTCGAACAGACACGCCCTTGCCCTGCTGGCAGATCGGGGTTTGGCCCAGAACTTGGGACTTCGCTCGTCCATTCGCCGACTTTATCATAATCTTCACCTAGGATTTTCCAAAGTTTATCAGCCGGGGCATTGATGGTGAGTTCTCGAATAACTTCCATGATATGTTTCCTTTCACTTGCGTTATGTCCGGTACAATTTACAAACTGACGATTGGATAATCTGGTAGCATTATAGAAACTGGCGGTTTGTAAATTGGCTGGGGCATCTCTTCATGCTATTGACTTCAAAATTTAGTTGTTCGTAGTCATGTGACTATGGTGGCGAGTATAGGGTCTCAAGTAGGTTGAGAGTCAATAGTCTCTTTTGTTAGCGTTTTGTTAGCGAGGCTTATTGCCAGAACAAAGCCTTTCTGGCAGCCACTAGCAAAATGTGAGGCAGTCATGTTGCAAGCAGTATATACTTGGCCAGATAGGTCTTGTCTCGATTCTCGCCTAATCTACTTTAGCAAATTCTCGGTTAGGAGGAGAGAACGTTTCTGGCCCTCTATAGTTGGGTTAGCAGAGTCAAAGAGGATATACTGTTTTAGGAACGGGATTTAAATAACTTGAGCACTTGAAGGGGTTACACCCGATTGGAACGCGCACGTTATCTACAACTCATTTCTTAATCAGTACATGGCTGTAAATTATGCTCGATAGGTTGCAAACATACCAATATATTGGAATTCAAATCGAATGAAAGAACGCAAACCGCAACTAGGTTTCATCTTTATCACACTGCTGCTAGACATTTTGGGCATAGGGCTGATCATTCCCGTTTTGCCTGAGTTGATTAAGAGCCTTGCTGGGAATGATATTGAAAGCGCCTCCAGCATTTATGGAATTATGGTTGCTGTCTATGCGCTGATGCAGTTTGTCTTTGCCCCCTTACTCGGTAGCTTGTCGGATCAGTACGGTCGGAGGCCGATTATTCTGCTTTCGCTACTCGGTGCGGGGTTGGACTATCTGCTGCTAGCCTTTGCACCGACGTTGGCTTGGCTCTTTGTTGGGCGCGTCATTGCGGGCATTACAGCCGCAAATATCACCACCGCTACGGCCTACATTGTCGACGTCAGTCCGCCGGAGGAGCGGGCCAAGAACTTCGGTTTGCTGGGTGCAGCATTCGGTGTAGGCTTCGTGATAGGACCTGCCATTGGAGGGCTACTAGGTGATGTAGGGTTGAGAGTCCCTTTTCTGGTTGTGGCAGGTGTGACCCTGTTGAATGTTCTCTACGGCTATTTTATTCTTCCCGAATCTTTGGCGCCCGAAAACCGTCGCCCATTTAGCTGGGCCAACGCCAATCCTATTGGTTCACTAGTAGGGCTGAGCAAATACCCGGTTGCGCTGGCACTGGCGTCCACCATCTTCTTATCAGGTCTGGCACAGAATTCTCTCCAAGCGGTGTGGGTTCTCTATACCGGCTTCCGTTATGATTGGGGGCCAGGTGATGTTGGTTTGTCCTTGGCGGCTGTTGGGTTAGGTGCTGGAATTGTGCAGGGAGGCTTGGTTGGCAAAATCGTTGCCTGGTTAGGGGAACGCCGGACGCTTCTTATCGGCATGGTCGTAAGTGCTCTAGCTAATGCACTCTATGGGTGGGCACCGTTCGGTTGGATTCTTTATGTCATCATTATTGTTGGATCGTTTGGGGGTATCTTTCAACCCAGCGCCCAAGCGATCATTACGAAAGGGGTTAATGATGATGAACAAGGGGCGATACAAGGGTCAATTACCGGTCTACTGGCCCTAACAGCGGTGATTGGCCCACTGATCGGAACCAATATTTTCCGCTATTTCATTAGCGAGAGCACTCCAATTCTGCTACCGGGTGCGCCATTCTATTTGGGCGCATTTTTTATCCTGATTGGGTTATATTTGGCGGTCAATACGTTCAGGCGTTTGCCCACCGCGGAAAGGGGGCCTGGTGTTACTGAATCAACGTCTTCGTCGTCGTGAGTCATACTTAATTGGTCAGACGTATTTGACTGAGATCACGTACGGCTCCTTTGGCGGCACTTGTTACAGTTAGACTATACGATTCTAGCGCACGGGAAACGATGCGCGGACGTTCACCGGGTTTCCATGCACCAAGTCCTTTGGACACCATTGCGCGGCGGCGTTCAGCTAACTCTTCGTCTGATAGCTTGACGTTGATCGTCCGGTCGTGAATATTGATGGCGATCATGTCCCCTTCTTCAATAAGACCAATATTTCCGCCTTCGGCTGCTTCCGGAGAAATATGACCGACGCTCAGACCAGAGGATCCTCCGCTGAAGCGCCCATCGGTAATCAGTGCGCATGCTTTGCCCAAATTCTTGGATTTGATGTATGAGGTTGGGTAGAGCATCTCCTGCATTCCTGGTCCGCCTTTAGGACCTTCATAGCGGATTACCACCACGTCACCGGCCTGAACTTTGTCATTCAGGATACCGTCACAGGCCTCATCTTGGGAGTGGAAGATGCGGGCAGGTCCTTCAAATTCCCACACGCTAGCATCTACACCAGCAGCCTTAACAATACATCCATCCTGAGCAATATTGCCGTATAGAACGCAGAGGCCACCATCCTGGGAGTAAGCGTGCTCCGGAGAACGAATACAGCCATTGGTAGAATCGACGTCCACCTCCTTAAACATCGCGCTCTGTGAGAATGCTTTTGTGGTACGGATTCCTCCTGGGGCAGCTTTAAAGAATGTTTCGGCCTCTGGGTTTGGATCAGTGCGGATCGTGTATGCCTGGATCTGCTCGCCAAGGCTGGCACCAGAGACAGTTTTACATGCCAAATTAATTAATGATCGTTGACTTAACATCTCCATAATGGCCATGATACCGCCAGCTCGATGGACATCTTCTATATGGTAGTCAGATGAGGGGGCCACCTTGCATAGGGTAGGTACATGGCGCGAAATATCGTCAATATCTTGCATGGTGAAATCTAGTTCCGCCTCATGGGCAACGGCCAGGATATGCAGAACTGTGTTTGTGGAACCGCCCATAGCGATATCGAGGGCCATGGCATTTCGGAATGCCTCATAGGTGGCCAACGAACGTGGCAGTAAACTATCATCCCCTCCTAGATAGTGTTGCTTAGCCATCTCTACAATTCGCTCCGCCGAACGTTCAAAGACACCCCAACGGTTGGTATGGGTAGCCAAAATCGTACCATTGCCAGGCAGCGCCAAACCTAGTGCCTCATTTAGACAATTCATGCTATTGGCGGTAAACATCCCAGAGCAAGAGCCGCAGGTTGGGCAAGCGTTGCGCTCAAGCTCCAGCAGCCGTTCATCAGAAACCGTGTGATCTCCAGCGGCGATCATGGGGTCGATGAGATCGAGCTTCTGTTCTCCGCTGGTACCGGCCTCCATTGGTCCACCAGAAACGAAGATGGTAGGAATATTCAAGCGCATGGTTGCCATGAGCATCCCTGGTGTAATCTTGTCGCAGTTGCTGATGCAGATGAGCGCATCGGCACAGTGTGCGTTGACCATATATTCGACCGAATCTGCAATCAAATCTCGGCTGGGGAGCGAATAGAGCATGCCATCATGCCCCATGGCGATGCCATCATCGACAGCGATGGTATTAAATTCAACGCCATAGCCGCCATGGGAATCGATTACTTTCTTGACGCGTTGTCCAATATCGTAAAGATGCACGTGGCCTGGTACAAATTGGGTAAACGAGTTGGCGATGGCAATGATTGGTTTGCGAAAGTCATCATCAGTCATACCTGTCGCCCGCCAAAGGGCTCTGGCTCCAGCCATGTTGCGGCCCTGAGTAGACGTACTACTTCTGAATTTAGCCATGATTTGTTCCTTTTTATTCAGCCTCTATGTGCCTAATGGAAATATGCTCAACATTTGGTCTATGAACTCTTCATCTGACTTTGGCGAGGTCTCTTCGCCAATAAACTGTCGCCAGTAGGCACGCATAAAACATGAACCCAGTATCATATCTGCCACAGTCTCTGCATCGACATTCGACCTAAGACGCCCCATCTCTTTCTCGGCATTCAAATAGTCAGTTATGGCTTGGTTGGATTTGTGAGGCCCGGTCTCCTTTTCCTTGAGTAGCAACCGATGACGCTCCAACAAAGTTCGTTCTGAGAAGAAGGCCGCTCCCATTGGAATGGATTTGTTGTAAAAGAGCAGTGCTGCGTGGGCAATTTCTGCTAAAGTCTCTTGGGGGCTGCCTTGACCAACTCGCTCGGGGAGTTCTGAAAGCAAAGGCATAAAAGCTGGCAGTTCTTCACTAAGAATGGCAAGAAAAATCTCCTCCTTACTAGCAAAGTGGTTGTACAAATTGCCTTCAGAACAACCTGCAAGTCGGGCGATCTCCTTGGTAGTGGCGCGAGCAATCCCTTTTTGAGACATAATGCTAGCAGCTGCCTGAATAATCCGTTTACGGGTGTCGATCTGTTCAGTCAATAGATCTATTCCTTTCGATATATGAGTGAGTGCTCACTCACATAATAGCAGAAAAATACGAAATATCAAAATTTATGCGGAAGGATCTATCCTATGGTTCTTGGAGGGGTGAACATTTTAGTTTAGGGACAAGAATGGGCTGTACCCAGTTCAGCCCATATGTTGAAGGGGAAACTGCCAAGTGGGTTAGAGAAAGCAACTGCCTCGTCTTTTGTCGTAACAATATATCCGGCGTCCTCTAAATAGCCGCGCAGGATACGCACAATTCCCTTGTCATCGTCTACGATCAGTATCCGCCGGTTCATGCCTCTATTTTATCATAGTTTTACCTACCGGAATATGGCTGGATCCGAAGAATTTCTGAAGATTTATGGTATTGTGTATCAAATATGGTAAACTGACGACACCGTTGGAAGGAAAAAGTGAATTTGTAGGCAATATGGACAGAGGTGGATATGACAACTGTACAACTGAGATCCGAAGTCAATATCGAACTTCATGAGCTAATCGGCGGGGTATCTCAGCTAGAGACAGCTGAAATCGAGCAGATTCTCTCTGAAATTAGCCTGATTTTAGCGCAGCGCAAGGCCAAAAGTCTGCCAGCTCAGGAATCAGCGCTCCTTCGTAAAATTGGAGAAAGCGTGCCTGATGATGTCCAGAATCGATACGATGAGCTGCAAAAGAAACTATTGGCAGAAGAGCTTGAAGGTGACGAACATCAGGAATTGCTTGGGTTAATCCAAATCGTTGAAGAAGCCGATGTCGATAGACTTAAATGCTTAATTGAGCTATCTCAACTACGCAATATAACCCTGGATCAATTAATGACCCAGCTTGGACTTGAGGCACCACCGGCATATGCCTAGACGAAACCTCTCTAAGGAAGAATGTGAGGGAATCAAAGAGCGGGCCTCTTTCCGTTGCGAATACTGCCAGTGTTGGGCAGATTTTTCGGCTCAATCATTCGTATATGAACACATCATCCCAGTAGCGAAGGGTGGAGAAACCGTTTTGGAAAACTTGTGTTACGCCTGCGGTGGATGTAACGGGCATAAGTATATCAAAACCGAGGGGATTGATCCTGTCAGCAAATTGATAATTCCACTATATCACCCACGGGATCAAAATTGGAATGACCATTTTAGCTGGAGCAATGATTACCTACATATCATTGGGCTAACACCAACAGGCCGAGCAACTGTCGCAGCATTGAAAATGAACAGACAACCTTTGGTTAACATCCGTACTCTGTTTGTGATGGCAGGCAAGCATCCGCCATAATAAATGGGGTTCACGTTGGTCGTCCCCATCATGTAGCAACCGGGGATATATTGATTATCTGCTCAAGCAACCTCCGCCAACACCACAGGTTTCTGCGGTGCATCCTCCGCCAACAACACTAACGTTGCGTCCAAAATGCGTCGCTGCTGCTCCAAATCATTGGGCTGGCCAATGGTTGCGCCTCGTGCTAAACGGGTAAACGTTGCTCGTGGTGGCATGGTCAACCGGGTCCGTCCAGCATTCCAACTTGTCAGCGTTGTGGCAACACCGACCATCTCTAGTGCTCTGGCGATCAGTCCGACGGACTGAGTACAGATCGGTCAAGAGGGTACCAGGAGTGCGGCATCGATCTGCTCGTCTTTTGCTACCTCCAGAATAGCAGGAATCGTCTCGTCGACAACTCGGGTTGCGACAGGTTGATATCCCATAAAGTTAACAACCGAGGGGGCAAGTTCACCAATGCCGCCAGCATCCACCCGCTCACGTAAGTGGGCCAACGGTAGCAGAACCTGCTGATCAGCATTGACGGCGGTGTGATCGAAATGTTCATGGGCAAAGGCAATCTCCCCAGGTTGGCTGGTGGAAGGAAAGGTGCGAATAGAATAGTCGCCCAGATCATGAGCCGCATCAAATGGCTCTTGCTTACCCTTCAAATAGCCGCCTGCCGAAGAGATTAGCAACAAGCGGCTTTGACTTAAGTCAACTCCTTTACCGGCTGGTGCCTCTTGATTTCGAGGAAGATTGTAGAGATCCCAGACAATCTCGCCTGTTTCATTGTACTTTTTGAGCCATCCATCTTCGAATTCAGCGAGCCATGCATCTCGCTTTTCTAATATTTGCATTGAGGTCTTTTCTCCCATGTCAGTCGTTCTCAACGCCCATCAACATCGGGATCGCTCTCCCAGGTATTGGTTCGTATAACGATGGTTGTGTAAAAGGCGAAATAGAGGACGTGTCCACTCAGAACGCCTGGAATTTTACACAGAATTCGTTATACCATCGGTATTGAGGTCAACTGGGTGTGAATAGGATTCTGAGAATTTATTTCTCTCTATGAATATGCAATAGTTTTCAACTAATCAGCTGTCAACTAGGTTAGAGTGACCACTACATGAGTAGCCAAAATCTGTCCATCTTTCGGAGCCGATTTTATACTTTTCTATAACGAAAACATATCCAACTACTCTTTTCCAAATTCTCTCACAGGTAGTGGGTAACGTCTGTAGCCAAAATGCCTTCTTCAAAACCACGCAGGTTCAATATAGGTTTGGGAATGAGGTGTAAATAACCTGAACATACCTTGCCGGCCAGTACAGAGAGCTCCTATCTCAGGTTATTTACGATGGGCGGCTGCTGAGTGGGCACGTAGTTCAGTCGTTCCACTTGCAACATACGGTGAAGGCTCAGGTTGAAAGGTTGCGAAGCGATCGTGCCGTTCATCCCAACCTCCAACCATACGATGTCGTCGACTGACTTCTTAACGAACTAGTTGACCATTTGCACCACTTGCATACGGAATGTATGTAATAAGTGGCGCCTCATGTGCACGCACGATGCGTGTTTCACACACATCATCTCTGCCATTGACAGAAAACTCAAGATCATAAATTTCTTGACCGGGTGGCCCCACCACCAGACGGTAAGTGCCTCTTGGCAAGGCAGAAATTTTGACATTGCCATTTTCATCAGCGAGCGCCGTCCGTTCCATGCCAGTTCTGGCGTCAGCATACCGAACAATCCCATTACGTACTGGAACGAATATTCTAACGCCATCTGGCCGCTCTGTAGGGGTAATTAAGGTAAGTTTGATTTGGCTGCCCAGTGGATTCTCGAATTCAAGTGTTGGCGGGGATGGGGCCAAAATTTCGACAGCCTGTGCCAGATCTTCTGTGTCCACGTTACCCAAAAATTTTGAAAAATATTTAGGGTGGACGCGCACTGTATCCAGGCAAAATTTTGCAAATGCCTCTGGCGGAAGCAACATCTTGAATGTCCCCCACATGGTCACATTGCCAAAGAGAATCTCGAGTGGAGCAGGAAGCAGGCTATCTATCAAGTCCTCACAAAGATAATCATATTGTACTGGCGAACTTGCCGCAGAGATCGCCTGCGGATCAACAAACTTGGCGATGACGGTCGCTCCGACAAGCGGTTCACCTGTTCCTTCAGCTCGGGCAGTCCCCGTGATAACGACACCTGTGCGCACCGATGCATCCACATTAGGTGTTGTTTCATTTGGCAATACAGTGACAACTTGGGCAGATGCATACTGATGACTGTTGCTATACCATTCACCCAGGTAAGGGCTAGGCGGGGAGAAATAGAGCCGATAGTCTCCTGGAATCAGGCCATCTACGGTATATTGCCCATTCAGCCCGGTAACCATTGAAGCGGATGGAACCGTTGGTGTAAAGGTTTCAGTACCAACAGGCCAAACTTGGACCTGGGTTCCAGGCACCACTACAGGCATACTTTCTGTCATACTGCCCGTCATCTCTGCCGTAACAATCCCGCTGATGGTACCAGGAAGCTGTAATGATTGGGAAATGACCGTTGTCTCTCCAGCCTCAACGGTGACTGGCGTGGCAGCGCCGAGAGCGACTTGCTCGTCATAATAGATGATATAGTATTCTGAGCCAGCATTGAACTCAACCCAGTATTCTCCAGGTGGTAGCCCTGTCAACTCAAATTCGCCATTGTTAGCAAATTGACTGCCAAAGCTTCTGCGCCCCGTGCCATATGCCGTAACAGATGTAGAGACGCCAAAACCGGTCACTGCGTTGGTAACAGTGCCGCGGATCGATCCGGTCTGGGTTAAGGGCTGAATTTGGATATCCACATTAGGGATAGAGATTCCTTGTGTGACGGAGATTGGTACCGAACTATCTTGGTTACTGGTACCACCGTTCCAAGTGAACGCCTGATTGGCCACAGCCTGAACTTGGTACCATCCAGTTGGCAGGCCAGGATTCATTGTGTAGTTCCCGTCTGCATCGGTAAAGCCAAAGGCCATAGCCCCCCCGCTCCCCGCTGGATAGGCGCTAACGGATGCAAACTGCACGGGTTGCCCATCTGGATCAGTAATGCGACCGCTGATTCTTGCACCGGCACGAAGTTCAATCGCTAAATCCGCCACATCGGCTGATACATCTAACCACGTTGCATCAATTGCTCGACTTGCTCCATCATACCACTGACTGGCTTGACGTCCAGTAGAGCGAAAGAAGAGCAAATAGGCATCAGGCCAGAGCGGTCCAAGGGAGAACGTACCGTCCGCGGCTGTATTCGTACCAACGAATGGGTTGAGTGAACCGCGTCCCTTAGCGGAAATACCTATATTGGGTAGACCGTTTCCATCCTCGTCCACGACTCGGCCTGAAACAGTCAAGCCTTTGCGCAGATCGGCATTAACAGTACGAATGGTTGCCCCTTCCGTTGCCGTTACAAAGTTGGGTATTCCCCATCCGACGGCGAAGTCGTCGTAGTTCTCGGCAAAGTATGGAAGTGGTGGTAGAAATGTGATCTGATAGACGCCCGGGGGTACAGCGTTAGCGCTATATCCGCCACTGGTGTCGGTGACTACGACCACGCGTCCCTCCATGTCTTGCCGAACCATAGAGACCTGCACACCGGGTATACCCTGGCGTGTCTCCTCATCCACCACCTGTCCGCTAATGGTAGCAACATTGACAGATTGGCTCGTGTCAGGGGTGAATATCCCAGTGGCAAATGTCTCAGTGCTCCCAAATAAGAAAAGACTCAGGGTCAGCAGCGTGATTGCCAAAATTCTCTCAATCCATCGTTTTAAAGTGTATTCTTTCATTACCTTGTTCCTTTGTTACTATTTTGCTCCTTTGTTATCAAGGAGCTATTGACTATCATATCCGCTTGTGCCACTCGGTAGTGCAAGAGAAATGCAGAAAATAGGCAAAAGAAGTGCAACCAAGGTGCAAGAGATTTTATCTGATGAGTTGACAGATCCAGATGAGCGTCCCATAATATGGTGATATCATTCGCCATAACAAATGTGTGTGTGAGGTATAGATTTTGCAAGAAGAGAGAGCTGCATATGGGCTTAGCACGAAGTCACTACGCGAAGCTTTAAAAGCTTGGAATCAGACTGATGTATTGGGGCAACTTCCTCTCGCAAAGACGCCATTGGTTCTCAGCCACCGAGAAGGGAATGGTTATGGAGATTCGGCCTCTGGACGTGGCATAGCCCTGCGGGAACTATTAGGGGCCGCCATGGAATCCATATCCCCTGAAAGGATCAATGGTAAGCCGATTGCTGATGGGTATTGGGATCTGGCAGACAGACGATGGCGACCCTATTTTATCTTGCGGGAGCGATTTATTAAGGGGAGGAGTTTGGACTGGATTGCGGCACAACTTCATGTCTCCCAGCGTACCTGTCAATATGAACAGACCCGTGCCCTTGAGCTCGTGGCCGACAGATTATACGAATGGGCTATCCAAGTTAACGATCAAGCAATCCACCATGAAGATGGATCAACGGATAGTAAAAAAGAGCCAGCCAGCATAGGCGAAATTACCAAGAAGCAAAGCGCCGGAAGCCAAGTCGCTAGGTCAGGATCTCCAACCATCTTTTTCGTGCCCCCGCGTCCTCCCTACCCACTCATTGGGCGAAGCGACTTGCTTGGCGAACTGAGGCAGCGATTCATTGTAGAGAAAGATAACACTTTACTTGCCCTGCATGGTCTGCCTGGCGTCGGCAAAAGCGCCTTGACTATCGAATTGGTTCATGATGCGGATGTGATTGGCCATTATACTGGCGGTGTGCTCTGGATTGGGCTAGGACCAACCCCAGATGTGGCTGCACTTCTAGGAATTTTGGGGAAGGTGCTGGGTGTTTCTGCCAATGAACTTGCGGCCAAGCCCAGCGCAGCAGATCGCGCCCGCATGGTTCAAGGGACCATTGGCCTAAAGCGGTTTTTGCTGGTTATCGATGACGCCTGGTCTACCGAAGTAGCATGGTCATTTAAGGTAGGTGGCCCAAATTGCTCGTATCTGCTGACCACGCGCTTTCCTGATGTGGCCTTTGATTTTGCAGGGACAGACACCCATTTGGTCAATGAACTGGAATATGAATACGGCTTTGCTCTTCTAGAGACACTAGCTCCTGATGCTGTAGTGGCCGATCAGGCGACGGTACAATCGTTGGTTGGCGCCGTGGGTGGCTTGCCATTGGCGCTTACCTTAATGGGGAAGCACCTAGGCAGGGTTGCGCATAAGGCACAACCCCGGCGTCTGCGGGATGCACTGGCAAAGTTACAAACAGTAGAAGGTCGACTCAAGCTATCGGATGCAAATTCTCTTCCCATTCAGGCAACTCCAGTGCCGTTGGAGACACCTCGATCTCTGTATGCAGCCATTGAGCTTACGGTGGCTGCCCTTGGTGCTGATAGCCAGCAGGCTCTCCGCGTTTTGGCTCTCTTCCCACCCAAGCCCAATACCTTCTCAGAAGCGGCCGCGCTTGGTGCAGCGTCTATTTCGGTTGACGTCCTAGATCTACTGGTCGATGTGGCCCTTGTTGAGAGTGTGGGTAAAGAACGCTATACCCTACATCAGACTATCGCTGACTATGCTAGACTGACTGATCAAGGTGAGACCGATTGCTATTCGTTTGTGCGCTACTTTCTCTCTTTTATTGATGAAAAACAGCAAGACTACAAACTACTTGAGAAAGAGCTTGACAATGTATTGGCTGCGCTGGATCTAGCCTATTCAACCCAAATGGGTCATGCGGCCGTGATGGGTACGTTGAATCTACTCTCCTTTTTAGAGTCCTACGGCTACTTAGCTCTAGCCCAAACCTATCTTACCCGCGCCACAGAAGTAGTCGAATCGTTGGATGCACCTCAATTGTGGATGAAGGTCACGGGGCAATTGGGCAACATACTCAATCACTTGGGTCGCTATCAAGAAGCCCAAGCTTTGCTGTGTCAAAGTTTGACTTTCGCCCGACATGGACCGTCCCAACGGGCGCTGGCCGATACCCATCTGGCACTGGGCACTATCGACTACCGCTTGGGAACAATGGGTGAATCACGGAATCATCTGATGAAAGCGCTTGACCTTTTTCGCACAGATAGAGAAGTGGATGGCGAAATTAAGACCCTCATTGAGTTAGGAACGCTACTGCTACGACAAAGCCGATATCAACATGCCGAGGCCTATTTTAGAGAAGCACAAGAGATTGCAATGAGGGTTGGCAACAGAAGGCACATGATGGCTGCACTCAGTGGTCTGGGTGAAGCAGCCAAGAATCAGGCAAACTTCAAAGCGGCACGTGCCCACCAGGAAGAAGCCCTTTCCATCTGCCGCAAATTAGACAACCGCTTTGCTGAGGGCAAGATTCTACACGGGCTAGCCAATGTTCTGCTGAGCTTGGGAGATTCTGAAGCCGCCGAAAAGCGCTATTTGCAGGCCTTACACCTCTTCCAAACCATGGGGGCAAGAACCGATGAGAGTAGCACCCTTAATAATCTTGGCTTAATTGGTATGAACTTGGGGCAGTATGATAAAGCGGTTAGCTACTTTATTCAAGCCATTAGTATTAATGAAGAGACAGGTAGCCAGTATGGAAAGGGCATAGCACTCCACAATCTCGGTCGGGTTTATTTGCTCCAAGGGCAATATATGCGTGCCACGGCTTATTACCAGCAAGCCCTTGAAATAGCTCAGCGTATCAAGGACCAGGATGGTGAAGCGCGAACCCTACGGAACTTGGGTTTGATGCAGTTATATTGTGGTAACTACGCATGTGCTTTGACTTACTTTACCCAGTCTCTGGCTATTGTTAATGAGATTAACAACCCGCTGGGGGAGACGCGAACATTATGCTATCTCGGGCTTCATGCCTTTACTGTAGCCAATATTGAAGAGGCCTTTATCTATGCGAAAAAAGCGCTTTCTATCGCAAACGAAGCGGGCTATCCCACCGAAAAAGGGGATGCTATGATGCTTTTGGCCCATGCACTGGGGGCCACAGAACAGATGAAAGAGGCAGCTACGGCCTATCAAAGCGCGTTTGAGATACGTTGCCAATTGGGTGAAGATCATCTGGCCATCGAATCCTTAGCAGGTTTGGCTAGCGTAAATCTGACTGTGGGCCAGGATGCTCTAGCCAAGCAATCTGTCGATAAGATCTGTGCCTATTTGGAGAAAGATCCAACGCTGGCTGGCACGGTTGCGCCTTTTCATATCTATTGGGTCTGTTATCAAGTACTGCAGACAACGGATCAAAGCGCAGCTATAGGGTTGCTCACATCGGCGTACAAGCTTCTGATGGAGCGCGCGAATCAGTTTACGCCTGCCCAGCGGAAGACCTATTTACAAAGCATCGATGTTCACCATAGGTTATTGTTAGAAGTAAGTCACCTTGGCATCGAATCCTGAGGCGATACAAAATACAAAGAGATAGCTTTCATTGTAGGTAAAAGGGAAACACCCTCTACGGTATGAACAAGATAACACGACAATGACAGAGTGGATACAATGACAAATGTTCAAAGACGCTTCGTTGATTCACAATCGAAGCGTCTCATCAAACTTTTCGTCACTACGCTACATGGCCAACATTCCCCCGTCTACGGGAATCACTGCGCCTGTAACATAACTTGACTCGTCGGAAAGCATCCAGGGGACGGCGTCAGCGATCTCTATTGAATCCGTCGAACCCAGTCACTGATGTTCCGGCCAATGGCCTCAGGGTGATCTTCCTGGATAAAGTGAATGCCTTGGCCGACGAACACTGCTTCGTAGTTGGGCAAAGTCTGCTGCAAAAATGGTACTGTCTCTGGTGGCAGAAGCGCGCCGGGCGAGGCATAGAGATGTAGCTTGGGTAGGTCAGTTGTGGTTAGCCATTCGTTGTAGGCGTTGACCCGTTCGACCACGTCTGCCGGTTCGCCGTCAATCGGTACCTGGCGGGGCCAAACCAATACAGGTTTGCGGCTTTCAACATCAGGATAGGGTGCTCGATAATGGGTCATTTCGGCTTCCGTTAATCCACGGGCGACGCTACTAGGCAATACCTGCTCCACAAACATGTTCTGGTTCAGCACCATCTCTTCGCCCATCCCTTCGGTCCGCATGGCTTGGAAGAATTCAGCCAAGTTGGGTGGCATGGTCTCAAAGGAAGCTGGCATCGCTGGTGCAACCACGGCTTCCATAAAGGCAATACCCTTGACATTATCAGGATTGCGGTGTGCGTAGTCGAAGCCTAAACCAGAACCCCAATCGTGGATAACCAACGTGATGTTTTCCAGTCCTAAAGTCTCAATGAACCCATCAATATATTCGCTATGTTCAGCAAATGTGTACCCGATATCAGGCTTATCCGATTCACCCATACCAATCAAGTCGGGTGCAATGACCCGACCTTGCCCCTCTAACCAAGGCATTATGTTGCGCCAAAGATACTTGGATGTTGGGTTACCATGCAGGAAGAGGATGGGGTCGCCCTCGCCAGCTTCTACAAAGGCCATTTGCGAGCCAAGCACTTCGACAAATTGGGTCTCGTAGGGCATCTCAGCCGAAATTTCAATCGGGGGAAGATTGAAGAGACCGCCTTCTTCTGTTTCAGCGTTCTCCACTGTGGCGTTGGGCTCGACCAATTGAATGGTACAAGCGCTAAGCAAGAGGACCAACGCCATGGCCAAGCTCGTCATCAGGTTACTTTTGTAAGTAAAAGTCATTGCTATCTCCCAAATTGATATTGGCTCATCTGGGCAAAGTGTGCAGTTCGACTTCAATTAGATTATGAAGGTATCAAGTTGCACACTGTCGGCCGATGAGCTTGGATAATGTTCGTCAAATTACCACGATTCAGGCTGGAACAACCTGCACAGAGCTAAAATCTAACCCTTTCAGCCCATCGACAGCCTGCCCCGTTTCTGCGTAATGTTTCAACCCTGCAAAGAGACCCTCCCATGCTTTACCAAATTGAGGCTTGACCAAAGCCATGTCCATGAGTGCACCGAGTGGACCAAATTTTAGCGTATAGTCCAATGTCCCGCGCACAATAGATGCATTGGGGCCAGCTTCATGTACCGAAATGGAGGCGAAGGCCGTTTTGAATGGCGGTGTCTTCTTGCCCTCATAGATTTCAATGACCATCTTTTCGCCATCAACCCATTCGACGATCCGCTCTTCAATTGAAGCCCCAGATGCCGCTAGATCACAATGACGTTGTGAGCCAACGCCTCCATTCTGATCATTCGTTAGATATGAATTGGGAACGGATGGATTGAAGACAGAAATATCGCCAAAGTCGGCCAAAATATCCCAAACCTTTTCCTTCGGTGCGTTGATCCGTACTTCTCGTGTTACCTTAGACATGCTATTTGTCCTTTCTAATTACCTCTTCAACAGTTTGCGATCTATTAAATCGTTCAATCAGGCTATTGATGGCCGTCTGAACACTAGTAGTCAGATGCTCCAGCATTGCCTTTGGATTTGAATGTTCAAAGTAATGTTGCCAAAGTAGGAGGGTCCCCCCCTCTTCTGGTCGACACTCAATGATACCAAGATGTCCAATCATGCCAAATGGATGGGTCTCATCCACGCCACGGTAAGCATAGCGGTGGGGCGGTTGCCACCCGACAATGATCTCTTCTAAAACCATTCCATTGCCAAAATAACAAGATCGTTTTGCACCAAGCCCATTTGCTTCGGTAGCCGCCCGATTGTCGACGGTAATATCGTGCATCCACGAAAAAATGCCGCACATCTGCTTCGGATCAGTCAGGCAGAAGAAAATGTCTGTTGATGGTGCCTGCAATTTCGTAGCTGTCTCTAAACGAAGCGGAGCAGAAGTCCATTGCCGGATTGACCAGCTTTGGCTTTGCAAAGTCATTGGGATGGATTGAAGGAACATACTCATAGATACCCTTTTATAGGTAACCAGGTGAAATCTACCAACCTGGCAAACTATATCCCACCAGAAAAGTCTTGTCCCGACTCTTATCCAATCTACTTTGGATACCTTCAAAAGGGGAAGACAGAACTTTTCTGGCCATCGACACGATCGATACGTATGTGAAAATTCAAATCAAACGACGAGGTATAGTATAGAAGGTAATGGGGGTGCAGCAGCAGCCTAAATCGTTTATTTAGGGCGTTTATTCTTAGAGGGCCAGAGGAGATAGGCAGATAAACGATCCGCTAATGAAGCAGGATCAAATAAAACCCAACGAGAGATCTCAGGTACTTGAGTTAACAGGGTCGAAGTTTCTAGTCTTATTTGATCCTGCTTCATTATAAAATCTTTGTAAAGGGAACTTGCAAGAAACCGCGCATGTATCCTCGCATCGTATCACCGTCGAATGAGCCCATCCAATAGGACGTCCGCCATTCATCGTTGGATCCTGTGAGAATGGTCCCGCCAAGGTATTCGATGCCTTCAGTCGTAATCTTTGTCCCCAGGAGGTCATGCTCCCAACGCGCCATGAGCCCGAGGCGGTTGCCGAGGCGATCGCTGACGGCATTGCTCGTGAACTCTCGGATGATATAAAGTCGATTCAGATAAGCGCCTCGTTGCACCTCAAGATCGGCAAGGTATGCGGCGCTGCTTTCGCCAGGGCGACAGGCGGCAATCTTCGTTTCAACCTGTGAAAGTTCCAGTTCCAACCACTCTTTGCGCTTCTGAAAGTAGCTGAGATAGGGAGAGGCCTGGTCGGTTGTCTTCAGTCCGATTGCTTGGAGAGCCTCATCAGCATCGGAATTGAATTCACGAGGACAACGACGTTTGTAGATATCCGAATCGCTGATCTCCCATATTTTCTGTTCGGGATCCTTAGGGTTGAGTGGATCATCACGGCCGATGCGCACACCATCATTCCCTTCGATCATAATATGGAACGGATCGACTGGCATAAAAATTCCGTTGTTGTTGCCTGGGTTGAAGATGATGGTATTTCGAAGCTCGAAGCGGGGTCCTTGGGCCGAGTCTCCAACTGGCAACCAGCGAACTCTCCCACCAACTAGTGCATCCGTTCCAGGGCTATAAGGATTTCCATCTACGTCGACGCGGCTAACGAAAATACCAAACCGTTCTTCAATATCCTCTCGGTCGAAATATGCATGAGTAGACGGATAGTAGGATTGTTGATCTCTTTGGAGTAATCTTTCAAACTTTTTTTGGCCGAGAAAGCCGCGAACAGGTATTCAGATGCAAGCATCTGTTCAATGATCGAAGCAAACTTTAAGGCGGCGATCAACTCGTCTCGATCTTGCAGATGTGGGGATGTCGAGTTTTTTTGCTCATGCAGTAACCTCCTTTATTCATTTACTGATACACGATTGATCAAACCCAATTCTTGGGCGCGCTGGGTTGCTTCCGTGCGGTTGCGCACCTCTAGTTTGCCAAAAATATTGTTAGTGTGTTTGGCGACAGTCCCAGTAGCAATAATGAGATGCTCGGCGATTTCTGGATTAGAGAGGCCTGTAGCCATCATCTTCAACACGTCTAGTTCCCGCCGAGTCAGCGGTTCAACCAGAGGCTGGGATGGGGATGGAGTAGCGTTGACAGTAGGCTGTAAGAATGATGCTTGTAATTGACCAACAAATGATTGGTGAGCTTCTTCTTTTGCAGCAAGGCGCAAAAGGGGGACAATTTTGGCTCCTTCAACGAGAAAAGGGGCAATGATATTTTCGGGTCTTGACAACGTAAGCGCCCGATATAGTGCCTCCTGGGCCAACCCGCTCAATGACTCTAGTTGGTAAACCAATGCCAATAAAATGTTGATTTCAATTAGACTTTCGATCCAGCCTTCACTCTCAGCAGTTGTGCGAAGGAGTTGCAGGGTATCCATTGCAGCGGGAGGATTTACCGCAAGCTGATAGCGACCAAAGGTCACGTCCATGGTGTGAAGCTGATATCGGGGAATGGCGTCAGCGTGCTGTCGGTAGGTTGCTGACCACATAGACGCTCTCTCTGGTTCATCATGTAACAGATATTGTCTGACTTTGAATGTTTCAATGCGGGCTTGGCGCCTAGGTGATAGATTAGGTGAAGAGAGCTGATCAATACGCTCAATGAATTGTTCCACATCTTCCCATTTTCCCTGCAGATAGTGGATCGAGGCCTGGATCATGAATCCATATTGGGTAGCCCATCGATACTGGGTGCATAATGCTAAGCCACGCTGAACTGCATCCGTCGCATCGACAAGGCGATTCTCAAGGTATAGAACGTGAGCCAAATTCAAATATGGATAAGAGAGAGGATTCAGATGATTATACTGTATCACTGTCCGACAAACTGCTTCTGCCTCAGAAAGCTCGCCAGCCATCGTATGGGTCTCGGTCAGATCGGTATGGGCGTAGAGCCAGACAGACTTTTGGCGTAGCTGTTGGCTTAAGCGAATGGATTGATAAAGGGCTGTTTTTGCCGCCTGAACTTTGCCATCCAGCCGATAGGCGTAGCCATAGAGCTGCTGAGCCACAGCTTGCGTTGACGAATTCAGGAGTTCCACATCTGGATCCACTCGCTCGAGTATCTGAATGACTTGCGCGATCTGGCCAAGATGAAGGCCCACTTCGGCTTCCAGAACAGCCAGTTCGGTTCGTATTTGGGGATCGGATTCAAAATCGAAGTCGGTTTGGACCCAAGCGCTGCGCATTCTCTGGGTCAACTCGGCTAAATTGTCATACTGGCCGGATAGAAGTTGTGCCCAGCCAAAGGAGATGGCTAGAGAAGGCCGCGCATAAATCACTGCCTCTGGCAGTTGGTTACACCAATGAACAAAGGCCATGGATCGACTCTCATCCCATAGGATCTGCTGGCTTAATTTGTCCAAACAGTGAGCAGCTTTGATATAGAGTTCAGCTTTAAACGCATGCGCCATGGCCTCTTCATAGAGTGAATTCTCCATAAACCATTCATAGGCCCGGATGTGCAGTTCTTTTACCTGCTGAGATTGAGAGCCGTAGAGGCGAGCCTGGATGGCCTCACCAAATAGGGGATGATATCGATACCATGCTCGCTGATTATCGAGCGGAACGAGAAACAGATTTCGTTTTTCCAACTGCTCCAAGATCTCATAACTTGTATCCAGCCCTGTCACCCTGTTGCAGAGTTCAGGCGAGAGCCGTTTGAGAATCGATGTATACAGCAGGAAATTCCGCAGCTCCTCAGGTTGCTTCTGCAGAACTTCGCCGATGAGATAATCCATGACATGCCGTTCGCTGCCCGTAAAGCGTGCGATCAACGCCTCCGGATCATCTGTACTTTGGAGGGAAAGTGCGGCGAGTTGCAGCCCGGCAATCCAGCCTTCTGTGCGGGTGGTTAATTGGGTAATTTGTTCAGTGGTCAGGTCCAGTCGCAACATTTCGCGCACAAATTGAGCAGCCTCATCGCTCGTAAAGCCGAGATCGTTGGCGGTCACTTCAGTACAGTGTCCCCGGACCAGCCAGCGGGCCACCGGTAAGGAAGAAACATCTCGGCTAATGAGAATGGTATGGATGGCTGCAGGCGCGTGCTCAATCCAATATTGTACACCGTCGATTATCCGCTGGTTCGTGACGAGATGAAGATCATCCAATACGAGGAGCATTGGAGCCGTAGTCGCAGCCAATTCATTAATGAGAACGGTCAGGATATCTTCTGTGGTTTGGGGTAGCGGCGTTCCAGGGTTTAATTGTAAGCTCTCTTGAATCGTTTGCCCTACATCTGGGACAAGCGCTTGAATCGCCCCGATCAGATAGCGCATAAAGCGAACAGGTTCATCATCATACTCGTCAAGCAGCAGCCAAGCAGCTTTAGGCAGAGCAGTCTCCACATGGTCAATTTCAAGAGCCAGCCAGTGGGCCACCAAGGTTGACTTCCCATACCCTGCCGGTGCCGTGACGAGGGTCAGCCGACCTTTTGCCGCCTGCTCAAGTCTTTCAAAGAGACGCAAGCGCGGGATTACAAACGTGGAAATCTGGGGTGGTTCCAACTTGGTTGAGAGTAGCATGCCCTCATTATACTGTGGTTGGGCATAGATATGAGAAAAATTCAATACAGTTGCAGGCAGGTAGATGATTCTCAACTATGACAACTTGAGTTTAGAGCTGTAAGAAGGTTAGCGAACGTTAACAACTGAAAAGGAATCGGCGATAATTGGTTGGTAAATCAAGCCAAAAAGGAGCAACCAATGATCGAACGATTCGGAAGAGAAGTATACCAAAGCTTCGCCAAAAGAGGCGATGCGAGTCTGGACTTAATAGATGGGATAAGCAGTAGCGAGCACGTAGAGTCGCCAGTGGGAGTAAGCGAATCACCCTTATTTCGCCGAAAATTCAGTAGCATATACGATGTACTGAATGAAGGAGAAATGTGGGAAGAGGAAGTGCGAAATAGCTTATACCGCTGCCAACCATCAGATGCAGAAACGATCGCGGGTTACGAAGTGTATAGTATAGATTGCACAGAAGAACCCCATCCAGAGGCAGAGACGTTGGCGGACCGGACGCAGTCGAGAAAGGGAAGGTACGCACCAAAGACAGTGGGCCATCGGTATTCATGGGTTGCCCGGGTGGTCTCCTGGAAGCCGAGTTGGTGTATGCCTCAGGATGTGGAATGAGTAAGTAGCGAAAAGACGGATAGCCAAGTTGGTGCAGAGTAGGTGAAACGGCTGGACAAGCATTCACCGTGTCGGGGGCATAATCCGGATCCAGTTGGTGTGCCTCTTGTTGAAAGGTGCGATAGCCTTGGGTTAGCTCTTCGGTGTCAGCCGCAGCAGCAATGTCAGCCCCCAAGATGCATTCTTGGGCCACAGTGGTGGTTACATAGACCTTCTCCCCCTGACGCCGAGTGTGCTTCTCATCCGCCAAGACATCGCTGGGCAGTAAGGATGGCTCCTCGATTGTCGTCCCAACTATTGAGTATATACCCAACGAGACATAAGCTCGATACCAGTACATGGGATCTCGACCAAATAGATAGCTCAACGCCTCAAAGGGCACGCCCCAGCGCAACAGGTACAAGCCCTTCTCCACTTCGGCCGTTTCACCGATCATGTAGGGCATCATGAACGAGGGGCGTACCTGATAGACTATCCCATTTGCTTTCAGCTTGAGTCGCCGCATCTGAAGTCCTTGTTTTTTCGAGCTCACGAAACCCTAAAGCGTGTACTCTGACCCAAACTCGTCTAGCTGCAATTCCGGATGGGCTTCATACACCGCTGCTTAGTGACTCCGGAATGCTTCTCCGTACGACATGCACTCCGCATAGTGACTTTCATTTTGATATGCGATACAGATTGTGCGGTCTTCTCGTCGTTTTTCGCTCATGGCTCACCTTCACTTGCTTTAATTTGGTTGGCTCTACTCCTTACCTCTTATTTCAACCCAATGGCGCTATTTTTGCAAAACTCAAAATCCGATATGACTAGGAACAATCGAGCATATTCTCTCAACAATCTCTATCTCAATTGAACGATGGAGCGCCGCCTGCATTCGATTGAACGCAACGATTCATCCTTATTTTCAACACTTTGCAGTGTTGCTTGTGAGGGACTACCTCAGTTGACAGTAAACTCTTTCGGTTATTGCGTATCTATCCACGGGACACCAAGCTATCCATGCGCCGTTCATGTTGTATTATTTTAGCTTAAATTTATGACGAACGCTCCAAATAAAAAAGTCCGACATCTTGACGATACCGAACTTTATGGTCTGCTATACCAAAATCTTAATGGAAATCGAAGTTTTGTTGAACTGATTTAGCCGATGAGATTTCTCATTTCAGCCCCGCTACAAATTTACATATCCACGTTGACAGCATGAGTCGGCCTATGTTGCCAAGTTTGCTATCATGCGAATCGTGTAGCCTCTGCTTGGCGGCGTTGACGAATCGCTGCCGGCCACAGACAGGAAGAGCTCATTGTGCATATCCTCGTTGAAGGAGTAGGTAACAGTACGAATAGTCGTATCAGGCATTGGTAGAGACATCTCTGCTGGCTCACCTTTTTCAATGAGCTTACGAAAATATTCTACTGAATATTCATCGGTATCTGCTTCAATTTCGATAATAATGGGTACTCCTGCCTCGACATTGAATCGGTACCAATCAACTTGCCCGGCTTCATCCAACTGTCCATTTACTATGCTACCATGGATAAGATCTGTTACAGATTCAACGGGAATAGGATTTGTTAAACCTGGAAGCTTCAAGACGTTTGGCGCTTCAAACTGGCTTGCTGACATAACTAGAATGCTCCTTTAGATTGTGGAGAATGTGAAACGGCTCTTGATAGAAATTGTGACTTCATGAAGTAGTCGAATTGGGTAAAACAATTGTTTCACCCATCGCTCCTATCTTTATAATTAACATTTTTACTCGCTCTAGATCCTTTTGTGCCTGCAAACTCTGGAAGAGAGGTTGTACTTCTGTACAGAGAGACTGTGCTTTCGTTAGGTTATGGGTTGTATACTCCATTACCGCTTGGTGGTACATGGTACGAGCCATTTCATATACATCTTGTACCTCATCCAAAATAAAGTAGCTTTTTTCAAAGCAATTGCGCGCTTTGCTGTAATCGGTCTTAGCCGCTAGAATCCGGGCTTCCGTACGTAGAGCAATCGCCTCCTTCACCTGCATTTTACCCTGATTAGCCAAAGACCTGGCCTGTTGAGCATGGCGTAAAGCATCATCAAGTTCACCATCGGCCAATTCAATTTGGGCTAGGTTAAAGAATGCGTTAGGGCGTAAATCCTGTATACCCAATTTGTCAAGCAATTCTATACTCTCTTCTACCTGCACCCGGGCTTCTCCCCAGGCTTCTTGCTCGATATAAAAGCTGCCCATATTATTATGACAAAGGGCTATCAAACGTTGATGTTGAGCAATCGTCCATAAGTTTAATGCTTCCAGATAATAGACTTCGGCCTGTTCCCAATTTCCTAAACAGGTTTCAACCAACCCAAGATTTGATGATGTATAGGCTAACTTATCCTGCTCTTGTATCTCTTTCCAGAACGCTCGAGAACGTTCATAGAAAGAACGAGCTTCTACCCATTCCCCCTTAGCATAGTAGACAATTCCTATATTGGATTGGAGCCGAGCAACCTGATACGCGTTATTATGTTCCTGATAAATATTCAGACTTTTGGCGTAGTGGCTCAATGATTGGCCATAGTCACCACGGGGCCGCATTATTGCGCCTAAGATGAAATGTCCTTCTGCTTGGGCTAAGTCCGCGTTACATTTTTCGGCAACCGTTAGCCCTCCTTTACAATATTGTTCAGCCGTATTATGATCGCCACGATCGTAGCAGATAGAGCCAGCATGAATAAGCAATATAGCATGTACGGCCTGACATCTAATATCATCAAGCCCCTTAATTTTTTCAAACCCCATCTTAATCCAGGCATCCGCTTCACCATAGTTTGCTTGGTGCTTGTAAATACGCGCTAATTTTCGAGCAATGTCGGCAGATTTCGCGCGGGAATCAATCGTAAGGGGATCATAATGTAGCGCTACATACGCTTCTTTATACGCCTTCGTTGCCCGATCAAAATCATTAAGAAGGTTGTAGGCGTCTCCTAATCCAACATGGCATTTGGCACTAAGAGCTGCATCTAGCGTCAAAAATCTTCTGACGCTATCGGCTTGCCAAAAGGCTGTCACGGCCTCGTAGCCGCCATAGCGACTTAGGGCATATCGGCCATTCTCCATCAGATAGTGATAAGCTTTTTCTGCTTGGGTTTTATCGATATATTCTTCTTCTGAAGTATCTGTTGGATCGTTTATGCCCAAACTCTTATAGTAATGATAGGCCAATATTGCAACGAATTCGCTGGGCTTGTTAGGTTCAAGTTCAAGCAGCCTGGCCACGTCCCCATGCCATAAATGTCGCTGTGGTCCTGGTATCTTCATGTAAGCGACTTCTTGGATGAGCATATGGCGAAATTCATAAGTTCGGTTGCCAACGTTGTAGCGGAAAAAGTTCTGCTCGACCAATGCGTTTAAATACGACAAGATCTCCTCTTCAGTAAGCTCGAGCCCACACTGAAGCATGGTAGAGTCGAATTCGCTCCCTATTACCGAAGCCATTGCTAAAACCTGATGAGCCTCTCGGTCTAGCCTATCCAGGCGCATCTCAATGGTGCGCTGAATCGTATCGGGTAGTTGAGCAGATTCCAAGGTACCATGCAACTGCCATTCGGTAATGTCGTTATCATCAGTCTGGAGCTGGCCGTTATGGACCAAAGCCGTAATCATCTCGGTCAGGAAGAGTGGATTGCCGCCAGAGCGGTCGAGCAAAGGGAGTAGCCCTTCAGGTAGTTGGGTGGTCCCCAAAAGCTTCTTTACCAGTTCCTGACGCTCAGATGGCCTCATGGCCCGAATTGGGATATTCTCAAAGAATTCCTGGTCGGCCCAAGGCGGCGTCCACTCGCGACGATAGAGCAAAATAGTCAGGATGGGCATCTGCTCAATGCTACGAATGAGCAGGCTGAGCACCTCCAAGCTAGCTGAATCAGAGAGGTGGGCATCTTCAACCACCATCACAATGGGACCTTTTTGGATTCTAGGCAACAGTAGCGTCTCCAACATGAGATGAAGTTGGTGGTGATAGACTGCCTTCTCGGGTAATTGAAGGTCAGTATCCTCAGAACCCAAGAGATCAGTAAGTAGTTGGCTGTCAACTGACGACACGTTCCCAAAGTGGCTATCGACGGTATCGATGATCTGCTCATTAGACGTAGCATTCGATAGCCTGAGCAGGAGGCGAAAGAGCCGTATGACCAGCCCATACGGCGTATTTTTAACGCCTGTGGTGCAAGCAACCTGCGCCCAGACCTCGGGGGGCAAGGTCTCACGGAATGAATTGATTAGATGGCTCTTCCCGACACCAGCCTCGCCGCTGATACCAATGATGCGCCCCTCTCCTTCCTGGACCTCTTCCCATGCATCTTCTAACGCTCTCTGCTCTTTGCGCGGAATCGAAATATGGGTAGGTAAGGATTGAGAAGAAACATGGGTGGCGGGAAATGTCAATTCAAATATCGGCTGCTCTACCTCATCCAACGTGATATCGCTGCGGGACAGAAAGTCAAAGAGATCTGCACTGCGTTCCCGGGTCAACTGATTGACCAGAATCTCTCCCTTCTTGGCTTGGTTTAGCAATTGCTTAATGACCTGGAAAGGCTCCCCAACAACCAGAGATGTACTCATCTGAGTTGATAGACTGAGGGAATCATTGATCAAGGGCGATGTACTACCTAACACGCCACTGGCAATAGCGCTACTCGGCTGGACACCTCCCCAAAGCTCCATCTGACGGTGAATTTCGCGAGCCGCCCGAATCGCCTCACGGGCGTCTAGCTCGTTGACCTGGGGATGACCAAATGTGGCCAACAAACCACCTGAATGGGCATGAACGATCGTGCCGCCATATTGCTCAATGCGTTGGCACAGAATGGAAAGATAATAGGTGCGTTCGGTTAACGAGGCACCCATTCCACTTTGCTGATTGCTACCCTTTTGGTCACCGCTGCGACGGTTAATCACCTCTCCGTTAAATTGAACGCCCAAAACCGTACCGGATGACTGGCGAATGGGGGCCGGAATCGGAACCGCCTGTGCATCGCCATAGAGAACAGGGGCCAGCCAGGAGGAGCCAGCTTTATCAACCTCCCGCAACTGACGCCGAGTTTGGCGAAGCGCCTCGCCAATGGGCAGACCATCCACCAAATGGGCGTAAAGTTTTTGCCCAAAAAGGCTCATCACCTCATCAGGAACGTCCCACAACATGCCGACGACGGCCATGGCACCACCCCGAATAAATGCGCTAGCCAGTGACTCTGCTTCTTTAGCCATAACCGAAAGCGGATCTGAATGAGCACCCTGTTGTTCAATAGCCTGGGCACCCGCACAAGCGTTGAGAATGACCACCGGATGGTTAAGGAGGGCTTGCTGAATGGCATTTGCATGGAATTTAACACCTTGGGCCAACAGGAGCGAGCCCGGCTCAGCATGGCCAGCATAATGAATCAGGCCATAGGCTTGAGTGGCCATCATCTCTTGCAGTTGGATCAGAGAAACCTGCTGGTTGAAGAGGGAACGATAGGTGACCCGCTCCCGTGCCGTGTAGAGAACTTTGGCAATGGCGTCAATTTCGTCTTCTGTAGCAGGCAAATCGCCTGTCGGATTGGCCAATAGAAGGCAACCGACCCGGGTCGGTTGCGTTGGCACATGATGCTGCTGTTGGGGCTCTTCTAAGAGGGGTAGCCGAGACACAATATGACGAAGGGCTAGGAAATCATGGGCATCATGAAGCAGTTCCCAGGGCTGATTGACGTCATCGGTCATGACTTGCAAAAGCGACTCGGACGGCAGTTGGTTGATCTGCTGCTGAATTGGCCTGGGGATAAGCTGGGAAAAGAGCAATCGACCCAGCGCCACAAAGGGGTTGTTCCCAGCCGTTTGCGCCTGACGCACACCGGAAGAAGCACTTGCTTGATTCCAGCCAAAGCCCTCTATAGCGACGTCAACGAGTTCGCGCAGGGGCTGTAAGTTTTCATCAGCGATTGGGGTTTGACCCACAAGGGAGATGGGACCCAGATTGAGCGCACGAGATAGTTCAGAGGTGGGATACGATGTCCAGGTAAAAGCGTAAGCATTCCCTTGTCGCAGAATCGTGAGCGTTGCGTGCATATGTGCTTCCAATATAGAAACAATCGTAAGCTGTTCCGCTCCTCTACAAACAAATCACCTGTTGTAGTTTAGCGGCTTTGCGAGAGGGCTTTTCGTTATGGTCTTGCCGGTTTAACCACTTTCCACAAGGAAAGGAATTTCCCAGGTGCTATCATCAATTTGGGCTTGGATATGGTATTCGCCGGGGGTAATACGGGGGAATGTAATTGCGCCGTTGGATTCGGTCAGCCCGCTGGTGACGCGCTCTCCTGTGGCGGTTCGTAGCGAGATTTGGACGTCGGCAAGAGGCTTATCTTCCTCGGTCTGCATAACAATTAGCGTGACGAGCGCGGTGCCATCTGGTGATGGCGCTGTATCCAAGAGAAAATGGATCTTGGCATCTTCGTCAGGAATGGCCAGGACCGCATAGTCTACATCATCATTGCCTCCACGCATGGCCATCGAGAAAGTTCCTGCCTGGAGCTGCGGTGTCAATGAATCAATCACAGCCGCGCCTTTGGAGATGGTGATCTTGATCTGGTTGACTAAGGTGCGTGCGACCTTGTCTGCCCCCCAGATTTGGCTCAGGGGTATGATCTCTGGCAAGGGTTCCTGGATGAACGATAGATCAAAGATAGGCGTAGTCTGCTCTTCATCTAATGAGCCTGTCTGAGCCGTTTCAGCTTCTTGAAATGCTTGATAGTCAAGTTGGCAATAAGGGCATCTACTTAGATGGTCATGAAGCTCGGAAAGCGCTGCGGCTGTCTCAATCTGAGAGGATTCTAATACGTAGTAGGTGGCAAAGTGCAGGCGAGCTTCCGCGCAGGAGGTTTCGTTTTCTAATCCAGACAAGATGGCGCGCGCCAATTTGTCAAGTCGGGCTAGGCAAGCGGGATCAGTTCGTATCATTTCTAGAGCAGCTTGGCGTTGTTTGTGTCCAGGCTCTAAAGCTATTTTCACTGCGTCATTGCAAGTCATATTCTGTCATCCTCGGCATCAGCATCCGAATGTGTTCTGTCTGGAAAACAAAAACAACAGCAGAGACGACAAGGGGTCGATGAGAGTCTAGTAGTCCGTAGTCGCTTGGTCCCCGAACCTGTCGAGGATTAGTCCAGAGTCAGTTTACTTGGCCATAACTTTGTGGCGGTCTACAAATACCAGATTGGCTATCGGATGCTTCTGTTACTTCATACTCTGCTGTTGATTTAGTGTCGCTATCCCGCTCTCTTTGGTTTCACATTGACACTCATTCGTATAAGAACCGTCGTCTATTCAAACAATTGTACGAAGGGTACTCTGTCAAATGACCTAATCAGATCTCAGCCTTTCTATAAAGTTGCTGTCGTCTCGTAACTTCTTCAGATTTCGAAAGCGAATGAGGCGTACGTTTGATATAGGTGTAGGCACCAATGGCGCGACTTCGGCATCAGATTGCTCCAAGAGAAACCCTTCAATCAGAACCGTCTTAGATTTTCCACTCAATTTGGGATGGGTCTGTAGAGAGAGCAGCAGTTCTTGTCGCTCCTCTGTTAGTGCAACCTGTGGTTCAGGCCATGTGGAATCTAGCGCGGCACTACTTTGTAAAGGGGTAACGGTACTTTCGTCATGGAGTTCATTCAACGAGTCAGCAGGTCTTCTTTTGACTTTGCGAACCTCATCGATGCATTTGTTTACCGTAATGCGCCTGCACCAGGCCAAAAAGGTCGCCGGACTATCTGGATGAATACCTTTTTTCAGCGTTTCCCAGATCGAAATCAGGGCCAGTTGCACGCAATCCTGCACAAAGTCATCGTCAAATCGCTCAGAATTTAACTGGCCGCGCGCTACAGGCATCAAGCATTCGCCTAGACGCTGCATACCCGCATTGACCTCTTTCATATCTCTACTTGTACATTGCTTATACAGTTCACTGGAGTCGCAGTTGGGCATCGACGAATTCTCCGGTGTTTTTTAGGAACAAGAATTAAATAACTGGGTCATTTGGCGGGATCACACCCGAATGAAACGTGCAAATTATTTACGGCTCATTCCTTAGTTTAGAAATGATTGATAGACAGGTGATTATTGTTTAGTTATATCTTAAACGGTTGGTATATGCAAATCAAGCGATGCAACAGATAGCACAGATATTTTCTAGCAATAAACATCCAAAGATTAGTTAGTAGTGAAACATTTCTCCCTGCCTAAACGACAATTAAATGGAGCATGCTTCTATGCAACCAGATAGGCATCCCCCGACTATTTGGTTGCTCCTTCATATACGGGGTGTGTACACCAGAAAATAGGAGACTCATATGTCACAACATGGAACTGTTTCGTCCGATGAGCAGGGCGAAATGGAACAAACAGAAGAGATGGTGAACTTACATCAAGGAGTATCCAGCGAAAGCCCAGGTTTGACCGGAGAGACGCAAATGTCCTTGATAGCTGAAGATTCTGCTGGCGCGGCCGAGGCAGACTTGGAAGATGTAGATGGATTTGACCCAACCATGGCTCTGAATGAAGGCCAAGTCGCTGAAGAGGTCAAGCTCACCAGCGCCATGAAGGATCTAGTCGCTGCCGCATCTGAAGAATTTCTAGAGCCTGAGTCGGTCTGTGGCAGCGACAACCGCTTCCGCATCTCACCCGCATCGTCATTTCCCTGGCGCTTGAATTGTCAGCTTATCATAACCAGGGCGGATGGCCGTCAAACGCGCTGTACGGGCTGGTTTAGTGGTCCACGCACGGTTATGACGGCTGGTCACTGCTTATACAGCCATGCTGCCGGCGGCTGGGCGCGCCAGATAGAGGTCATCCCAGGGATGGACAGCAGCAGTCGTCCCTACGGGTCGCAAATTTCTACCTCATTTCGTAGCGTAAGAGGCTGGGTAAACAGTCGGAATGCCGAATATGATTACGGTGCCATTATCCTGCCCAACAATACCCTTGGCAACCGAGTCGGCTGGTTTGGCTTTGCCGTTCTATCAACCGGCGAACTGCAGAATCTGTTGGTTAACAACTCTGGTTACCCAGCCGATAAACCCTTTGGCACCCAATGGTACAATGCTGGACGCATCACTCGGGTTACAGATCGGCAACTCTTCTACATGATCGACACCTTTGGTGGTCAAAGCGGCAGCGTAGTCTACCGCTATCGCAATGGTGCCCGTCATGCAGTAGGGATCCATGGGTACGGTGGGTGTCCCAATCGAGCTGCTCGCATCACTGGACCTGTCTTTGATAATATGTTGGCGTGGAGAAATTTGGGATTTTAGCCAGAATTACCGGTAGTATATAGCTAAAGAATAGAGCGGGAATTTGTCCTTACAATGGCAGGTTTCCGCTTATTCAGTTTGTGCTGATTATCCGCAGGAGCAAACAGTGAACCACATAAAAGGGTTTTACCGATTGGCAGTACCGGTTTTGATCAGTATGACCATTATGTCATGCCAGATGGATAGCGATATGCCGATATCATCAAGCGGCACATCGTCTAACAGTGTATCTATAGAGAAGACCCACCGACCTCAAGCAGATCAACAGATGGAGGCTGAAATGAATATCGAAGGCGAAGTTATCGAGATTATGGAAAGCTGGCCACTACAGCTAACAGTAGAAACAGACTCCAGCCTGGTACATGTTGAGCTGACTGAAGAGACAATCATTATGGCTCAGAATGAAACCATTACACCAGCCAATCTGAAAATTGGACAGCGAGTGAAGGTTGATGGTGAAGGTGGGAATGATGTAATGATAGCTCAATCGATTGAAGTTTTGATGCAGGAGTAAGTTGTTATTAATACATTCTCAGAAGATCGCAATCGTATCGTCAGTGTACCTTCTGGAAGGGTTATTGGGCCAGTGTAGCTTCAAGGCCCCGATCCTACCAGAAGGTGTCATCACCACCTGTTGCGAACTTCTGATTTGGAGTAGCAAACCACTATTCATCTTGTGTGGATTGGTAGTGGCTCACTTGATTCCAAACCAACCGGAATATAGAAGAATGACTCACCCCTCAAAGATGCATTCCTCTCTGGGAACTCCGTCCACGACAATCGAAATATCATCAAAATAGACATTTGAATTGAGTGCCACTGGCGCATGCGCCTGAATCAGTACCATAATTTGACCTGTCTCTCCGGCGGTGATGGTATGGCTCAGTTCGGCCCACTGACCGCGAATGTAGCCGTTTACATATTCAGCTACCTCTCCTGTTGCGTCTGACTTTAAGCCTAAGGAAACCCAGTCATAATCCTGACCCTGGACGTCGTGATCATAGATCATGTATTTGACGGATACAATTACTTCGGAACCGGGAGGTATGGAGAGCATAGGACTGCCATAGCCAGCCGCGTAGGGTTGATTGCTACTGATTTTAACCGAGTATTCCCCTGATCCTGACTTCTTTCCAGGGCCGATTACCTGCTCTATTGCAAAAACAACATTATCGGACTTGTAGAAACCGCCATCGTTCACAGCGAATGCTCCCCATCCGGCATAACTGTCTTGCCAGATATTAGATGGTGACGCAGAATGAGATGCCCAATGTAGGTGTTCATCAAATGTTAAGCAGGCATCGGAACTCTCATATAAATTGATTCCTTGACCATGATCATCAGTTTTGGACTTTACGCCTTGACCGACGGGATCCTGTGATTTCCCTTCATCAGCTGTGTCGGCCTGACGCGACTGGATAGGAAGCTTGTTGTCTGCAATGATTCGATTATACAGTTCATGATTATTAGCTGGTGTGCTTTCTGGTTTAAACACATTACCAGTGTTTATAGTCATAAAAACGATTGGTTCCTTAACCACCTCTTCACCATCTTGAGCTTTTACCTCTCGGCCTTTGTTGAATAAAGAGATGGTGAGAAGCAATGCAGCGAGGATAGATACAGCAAATATTCTAATGTAAGCTTTCATTATCAAGTCTCCATTTCTCTGATACGTCAGATAGATAGCAAAGTTCTATGTGGACAAGAGCTGGCTAATACTTTAGGGGGGGGGGGATTAACCCAATCTAGCCATAAATACTTTGCCCTCACTAAACCATTATTCCATAGCAAGAATCTTCAATTGCATGACATAACTAGTGCATCGTCTAAGAAGTCACGATAGCTTTTTGTGAACAGCCGAGTGGGGACGTCTGAAAAGGCACTGGGTCGGGTCCTTCTCTACAAAACCGAAGTTTTGAGCGTTTGACTCGGCTCTACTCCTTTGCGTAGTTCCTAAAAAAGCTACCACTACTTAATGGACGATGCACTAGGCTCAACAGCTACTCCCTTGCTGGATATCATCATCCTGATTTGTTTCTTGAGAATTGTTGAGTATGGGAACATAGACTCTATTTATCGGCGCCAGATTAAATTCGGTACTCAAACTGCTTGCTCTGTTGCCAGCCATATCGGTGACGCCGATCAGTAATCCATATCTTCCTTGTGCCTCGTCAAATTGATGAAGTGGTATGCGAACAGAACGTCCATCAAGGCTCCAGCCTAAAGTACATACTTCGCTACGATTAGAAGACAACGTTGGTGGATTGGGGGTAATAAATAAACTCCCCCTACGTACGGCAGCATCGAATGTTAGTGTTAGGACAGAGGTGGAGTAAAATAGTTCAGGTCCGTGGGTACCTGTAACATTGACTAATTCTGGTACTGTAGAGTCGCTCGTAGTTGTGAAAGAGGCATTGCTGAATAAAGTCGTTGTGATAACATTGCCTGCCATATCCTGACCGGAAACCAGAACAGTATGTCGACTACCCGGAGTCCAAGCTACATCACGAGTAACGGTTACGTGCGTACCGCTACTTAAACTTTCTTCTGTATCCCAGTCGAGTTCGAGTGTTACGGTAGATTGGGCACTATTCGTAATCGAAACCGCAACGGTTCCTTTCCTAACCTCTTTGTTAAATGAGAATTGGAGAACTGCATCTAAGGCAACATCCTCATTTCCACTTAGCGTCTCTTTATTGCCATTGTAATCGATCAAAGATGCCTGCTTAACATAAGGAGGATTGACGTGAGCAGCCTTCATGGCGGGATCACCAAAAAGCGTGTACGTTTGAATCAACTCATCCCAACTACTATTGATATTTCGATTTTGGACTGACACTTTGGCTATCGCTGCTGCAGTACCTAAATCTACCTCAGAAGTCAAAAGGGATCCATAGAACGAGGCAAGGAGTCGATCATGATCAAAAGGGAAACCATAGCCAGTTGATGCCCAGACTGCAACCGCTCCCCCTCGCTTATGACGCTGAAGTGCCTCTGCCATTGAGGTAAAATCGGCTGTGTTGTGCAAGAGTCCAGTACCAGTAAAGAAGCCATTGATACAGTTGCCGATTGTCACAATCGCTGGGGTTTTCTCATTATCGATGAACGCCAAATGTTCTTTATGGAAGAGAAAACTGTCTGGCTCCTTACTAAGGGGATTTTCAGCCAAGCCCCAACTAAAAAATTCACCATGCCCAATGAAATTCAGAAAGACCACGCCACGATTCAACCAATCCAGAAGCTTTGAACGAGCAATCGATAGAGACTCTTCCTCATTTAGATCGATCTCAGCTTCAGGATAGTATAGCGGCAGAAATTCCTTGATTTTTTGAGAGGTTTGTGCAAAGTCAGGAATATCGTCATCAGCTACCAAAAGGGCTGTCTTTCGCCAATCGCCACTTGTTGGTACGGTCTCATATTGAATAATTTTCTGGGTAATCGTGAGAGCTTGGGTAATTGTCTCTGCCGACAACCGACCAACCAGTAACTCAGGAAATGGATCATCTGTTAAATCACCGAACCATTCATCGGTTGAGACTTCTCCTGATAAGTCCGTTTTAATGGTTTTAGATGGAACGTAGTTAAGAGTACTTTGATCCAAATAATTACGATAGTCTTGATAACCGTCCCCCAGCAACACAAGATAAAGAGGGGCACTATCGCCTGGCTTGTCGAATAGGGCTTGAAGATATTTTCGGATGGCTTCAGGGCTGAATAGGCCATCATTAAATTTATCATATAGTTGTTCTACAGGAATCACGGATACTCGAAAGCCATTGTGACTTTCACGATGGCCTTTTAAGTTGTTGGCGGCAGTAATAAACTTCGAGTGTGTAACAATGACATAATCTGCTTCAGAGTCGAGACTATTCCACGTAGTAGACGGCTCTACTTTAATTAGACAGGGAGGAAGACGGCATGATGGCTTCTTATATCCAGATTGGGTCGCGGCAATGTACTTTGAACTACCGCTTGAGGTTATTGTGTCCGCAAAAGATAATTCATAGTTGGTCGCTACGGCACTCAATTCATTTTCAATAATGCTTTGTGGCTGTTTAGGATTGCTTATATTTAAGACGGTAGCTGATTCGCTCTGAGTAAAGCCATTGATACGAAATCGTAAATCTCCAACCTCTTTAGGTGTAAAAATCAATTGATTGTATTGAGCGACATAGATTGCATCATAGTGGATTCTTACCCAGTTTACTAGAATCTGATCAACCGATTCATCAGCGTTTACTGCTCTGATGACAAGCGTGTTGTTACCTTTATTCGTATAGGATAATGGAATAGGATTAGTTGCAACAACTAAGTCGCCATCGCCATGCCAACCGTGGGTCAAAACACTTTCGCCATTGAGAAGAACTTCTGTCTGGTGTTTCGTAGTGGTGAAACCTTGCAGGGCAATCTCTATAATAAAAGGAGCCGATGCATTGCTCATATCAATGTCTGGCAGATCAAATGGTATTACCAGTTCCGTCTCCAATCCTTCAGTGCTGGGGCTGAGTCGGCGTGCCCAAAAGTATCGGTCTTCCATCTCATTTGGATTTTCTTGCCAATAGACATGATTCTCTTCTAGATGAAGCATTGCACGGTGGTTTTGCGACTCAACTAGACTCGGTATCAAGTTCGCTCTTCCGATATGGAGCAAATTGACAGATGTATCACGATCCTCCGTTGCTGCAGTTTGATAAAGCCAATAGACATTTTCGTCAGTATATTTATCCTCATAAGTCTCCCCATAGAAGAGAATGGACTCAGTCTGGCTTATGAAATCATCTTCATCGATATTATCGATAAAGATCGGAATACGTTGACATTGGCTAACAAGCATAAAAGTACCAATCTGCTGATTAAGATCAAGACCGCCTGATCTTATGTCCTCAGAACTTAGTTGATAAATACCTGCAGAATCCACTATGATCTTAAGTGCAGATGTTGCATTGGCCAACTCTGTTCTTACCTCATTACATTGAGGCTCGCTGGGTTCATTGACTACCCCTGTGGCCGTGATGGTACCCAACACAGGTTCTAACTGCTCACCATTGAGAAGAACCTCACGGAAGAGTGATTCGATAACAGGGTGTCGTTGCCGCCTCCGCACATCCGCTGACTGCACGCTAGAATTCCAGGTTAAACGAACCTGCAGCCGTTTTACTCTGATTATTTGTGATTCATGGTAAAACTCGGGACTAACCTCTATCCGAACGACTGGTTGAGTTCTCATGTAGCCCGTTTTCCCAATTTGTACGATAGATGATTCTCTAGCCAAATCCAATAAAATGAGCTGAGATCCAACATCTTTCGCGATTGTATTTGGCTCATCACCAGGGACGTTGGAGTGTACTTCTATTTCAGTAAGGGATAAGGTCAGGTTGTCTAAAGATGGTACGCCAACTAGAATAGCTCTGCTGACATCATTCGCAGAATAATTCTCAGTTCCAGAGTCTTCCATGTCATCAAAATCGAAATCAATTATCAATTCATGTCCGTCTGAATGGTGTATTCTTGCCCATTCATCTATTGTTTGGGCATAAGCAGAATTTGGTTGCAGGGAAATTAATCCTATAATGATCCACGTCAAAATCATCATTTTCGACAGTATCTTGGCTGCTATCATGGTGGCTCCTGTTTCGCTATAATATTAGGCATAGAGAAGATGGGTCTCAGGATAGTTAATGTGGCTCCCACATGAATTCATCTTCTTTACATTCATACCGGGATCAGTGCTGCATAAACGGTAAGAAGACCTGCGAAGATTCTTCGTCTAATATAGATTCATGATATTTCTTATCGCCGTCTGCTATATACACACCCAATTGATATCTGGTAGGTGCGGTACCTTCTGAATGATAAAGATAAGGCTCATTTCTTGAAACAAATGGCAAAAATATTTGCTCTAATTTTGCATCTAAAATAGCCTCACGGTACTCCTTGTTGCCATTAGCCATGTGTATTACTAATTGATATTTGGTTGGTATGCTTGTTTCTGGGAAATAATGGTAGCGATAAAGACCGTTCTCCCAATGTTCGCTACCCGACGTAAGCAGCTTGCTATTTATCTTTTTCGCCTCACCATCCTCATTCATCCCATATAGGTCGAATCCCGCGATTCCTCTTTCTCGGAAACTTTGCCATCTGATCAGAACCCCACCATCTTGGGAATCTGCCCGAAAACCTACCACATCTGTCTCTGTTACAACCTGGAAGATCGCTTGCGGTTCATTATCATCCGGGGTTGCATTGCCATCCAGATCGACCCAGGCAATAATAAAGAGATTGTTGATTTGAGTAGACTCTTGGGTTTGATTGAGTGCATTGAAGGCTGATATGCTTGCAGCAGCGACACGTGGCTCATCATCTGGACAGTTAATAGCCTGACCAAAAGGTGAACCAGCTAGCACTCTGGCAAAGGACATAGTCAGCTTGCCGATATCCTGCACATCGTCTTCTCCTGTAACATCTTGGGTAACGCCTTCGGAACATGATCTACCTCCGTTCTCGCGGGCTTCCATCTTAACCCTCAAACTGGGAACACCTGCCCCATCAACTCGATTACGCACGATTACGGTAACGTTGCTCTGACCACTAACGGATACCTCACCTTGTACCGTCAGGATTTCGATTTCGATCAGCTGCCAAAGCGCCTTAGTCGTCGCTGTGGGTGAGCCAAAGCGCTTCATCTGCGGGGAAATTGGGATGATTTTGGCAGTAATCGTATCTGTAGGAATTTGACTGGTTTGAGTTCTCGTATACAAGAAAGATGCCCTGCCATCTGCTCCAGTAGTGACGGTTCGTACAATTTGGTCTGCATTTGAGATAGTCACTTCTACTTCTTGGTTCGGGATTGATTCCCTTGAACCTGGAATGTCGTCGGTGACCTCGATATTAATGCGATGAGGCAAGCCCACGTCTTGAACTGAATCACTAACAGTTACAGTAACCGTTAGTGGAGTACGATAATGGCTACAGTCAGAATCACTCGCATCGGGTACAGTTACGGTCGCCAGATTATAATATGTCGGTTGTATATTTCCAGGGTCGCGTGTATCACAAGGACTCACCCGTTGATTTGGAAATGTGTTGAAGAGATCCAGGGCCTTGCCTTTAGCAATATAGGTCCATGTTTCACCCGGATCTAGGAAACGGAAATCGTCATTTGGTGCAGAACTTGATTCTGGTTTGTTAGGAATATTAATGTCTGGGTCGCTATCGGTTATTACTATTTCGTTCTTAGCAAATCGTTCTGTGCCGTTATTCGTTAAGAGGTAGGTCCATGTAATCTCTCCATCGGCAAGCAATTCGGGTACGTTCGGCTCATCAAACAAATCCGCATCTGCACCGTTGGTAAGTTTTTCAAGCTGAATCAGTGGCGGGTTGCAGTAATAGGCGGGATCATCGTCATGCGCAATCACATTGCCGTCATCATCTTTGACAACGATGGTTGCCACGTTTTCATAGGTAGCACGTGTCAACCCAGTCCCTCTCTTATCACAACCTTCTACCGTGAATCCAGGGATGGGGAGCGTCAACGCGACAGTTGGCGTGAGTCCAGCGGTCTTAGTCAGAGGGATCGACCAGCTCTCGTCTGGCTCTAGCAGACCATTTCCATTCGGATCATTAGTAACGCTGAGAGCGATCAAGTGGCCAACTGTATCGCTAAGAACCATCGATGCCAGAGGGTAATCAGCCGTTCCTGTATTGGTTATTTGGTAAGTCCAAGTTATGGGCGTCCCAGGTTTGTACTCTGGAATATCAGAGGCATTAGGTTCGTCAGCAATCTGACCATTAATCGTTAACTCAATTTTGATGTCCGCTGGGTTACAGTAGTGAGAGTTATTATGGCTGGAACTAGGCGAGAGCGTTGATTCTACAGTTGCCGTGACCCAACCAGTGTTGCGATAGGTAGGACGGGCTATCCCTATATCGCCGTAGTTACATCCCTTAATTTGGGTTAGATCTTCCGTTAGCTTCAGCACCGGTGCCGAGGTTTCATAAACCCATGTTTCGTTTGGCGATAGTTTATTGTCTACTCGTTCATCAATTTCCTGACGACGTATAGGGCCGGGTACAGTTTGAATATCGACGACAGTCAGATTATCTTCAGTCAAAGTAATCTCGCCGCTATTGCGTACCTCATATTGCCATGTGACTACCTCTTTTTCACCAACCTCTAAATGCGGGACATCGGAATCGTTCTCATGATTGGCAGGATAGCCATTGGTTTTCGTCGTCAGAGTTACGTGGACGATCGAATTGCAGTAGTGAGAAACAGCTTGAGCGCTGGCGTTGGGAATGGAGGCATATGCCCTTGCCTGATAAACAGGGTAGACACGGTCGGTCGTCTTGCGATAGCACCCAGTTGTAATTGCCACATTAGGTGGCAGGGCTTTTCCATCTCGCAAATCAAGTGCAGTAATGTTGCCGCTTCTCTTTTGATAGATCCAACTTTCGCCAGGTTCAAAGAGACTGTCGTCATCCCCCTGTCGCAGGGTAATATCGCTAGCTGTTATTAGGCCATGAACTGTGTCCGTTATGCGTACAGAGTTCTCGTCAAAGGGGACCTGACCAGTATTGGTAATTATATAAGTCCAAATGACGGGATCGCCTGGGCGGATTTTAGGGACATCCGTGTCAAATCCATGCTCGGTTCTGACCCCATTAGTCAACATAGTCAATTCGATGCCAGTTGGGTTACAGTAGTGACTTGATGTACTCTCATTAACACCGACGGCTGTCACCATGACTGTATTTTGATAGGCGGCATATGGGGTGCCGCGGTTACAGCCATCGACTGTCACAGAGGGGGTATCACTCAATTGTGTAGCCATATCCCACTTGGTATAAAGCCAAATCTCCCCTGGCTCGAACAGGTCATCATCCACAATACCAAAGGTGTTCGGCAAGCCTGTTTTGACGGGCATATACGCCTGGCTGATGGCAAGTTCCGGATAGCGATCATCTTGAATGAATAGATCATTCAGCGAAAAGACAGATTCTCCCGAATTGGTGACAATATAGGTCCACTGAACCTGTTCGCCAGCATCAATAATCGGCACATCTGCATCAAATGGATCGTTGGCCGAGTGGCTTGCTGGTGAAAGTGTGCCTTTGGTCCGCTTTTCAACTTGGATGGCAGGCATTGGTGGATTGCAGTAGTAGCTTATATCAGTATCTGTGTGATCGCCGACAGCCCAGGTCTGCACCACGTTGGCATATGATTGGCGTAGTCGATACCGATCACAGAAGCCACCATTTCCAAGGACATGTAGATCCAATCCTGGCGATTTTCGTTCGAATACCCAGACCTCTCCTGGTGCCAGGATATCATCTCCATTCCCGGCTCGCGATGGAACTCTTTCTGCAAGGCTGACAGATCCCGCAACCGAATCAGTAATAGTTAACCCCTCAGAACCCCAAGTAAACGAGATACCTCCACTGTTGGTGAGAATATAAGTCCAGCGAATCTCTTCATTCTCTGGGACTCGCATTGAATCTGCATCGGTGTCAAGTGGGACAGATCGGCCATTGATGAGGCTGGCAAGCTCTATTTTGCCAACCTTAACTACTACCGTAGCCTGAGCTCCGCCACGGGCTACATATCCTTTTTTCGTACGACCGCTAACCGCTACCTTACTCATAATGTTGAATTCTTCACTTTCAAATCCTGCCGGTAGCAGACAGGTATATTGCAATCGTTCATCAGGCGGCAGCGGCACATCTGGGATTGGCTCTACCAGTGAGCAGGTAATTGCGATATCTCTGTCAATAACAAAAGTGTAGTTGACGTCATACAACGGAAATGGTCCTGTATTGTGAATACTCATCATCAATGTGGCATCTGTATTTTCATTAACATTTTGCACCTCTGGTTCTAGGTTAACTGCGATATGGCCAACATCGACAGCGATTGTAGTCCGGTTGGTATCCGATATCATCGACCCAACCCTTGGCATTGCTGTGACGAAGACATCTATGCCAACTGTGCCCGTTACCGATATAGTGTTCAGCGTACACGTAAACGACTTCGATTCACTTATCTCTAATGGACCAGATGGGTAGAGTTCCTGGCAGGCCAACGTTTTGTTCTGTGGGCCAACAGCACTGACCTGAATCTGTGTGGAAAGATGATTGACGTCACCATCATTCGTCAGGGTGAACACGACACTGGGCATTGTGTTGATCTCTATCACCTCGGTAATCGGCGCAACATCTACTTTGATGGTGGGAGAAAAGACATCGATGCTTGCACTCGTGGTTGCTGTTACAATTGAATTAATGGGAGAGAGGGCTGTCACCACGACTGTGCTGGTGATATCCGCTCTAACATCTGATTGAATGCAGGTGTAAGTTATCGGTCGAGTAGAGCCAAGAGTCAATTCACCAAGTTCCCCTGGAAGTCGATTACAGTCGCTAGTTACTAAATCGCTGACCTGTATGTTATCTAATGTCACGTCGCTGAGTCTGTTTTGATCGTAGTTGTAGATCGAAATGGTATAGTTGACCGAGTCGCCCGAAACAATCTCCGACTTGTTCGGCTCTTTGGTAATCGAGATTCTTGGATGGATAACCTTTACAGTAGATGTATGACTTACGTTAGCTGGTGGCCCCGCAGCAGACTCGCCACTTGCCGTAACTGTGTGAGCAAAGGTCTGTATGGGCGCTTCGGTTTCTTCTGATGCTTCTGCAATACAGGTATAAACAACGGACTCATCTATTGGGATCGTTGTTTGTTCTCCGCTACAAGTCGATTCACCGGTCCCATTAACAGCTAAATCGGTGATTTCGATGGTTCCAACATTTGTAATCCATACAGTGAACGTTACTTGACTGTTGGGTAACACCATGGTGAGCTCGGGTGCGCTACTAATGTCAAGCTTTGCACTAACAACGGTTAAACTGACTGTATTCGTTCGCAGAATTTTATCGCTCACTTCCGGAGGGCTACCGACAACAGTTGCGGTATTGGTATAAACATATGGTGTGGCCAGCGTATCTGACATTACTCTTGAATAGGTATAGGAGAAGACTTTCTCTGCGGTCAGGACATATGAGGTTGTAATTGGTTGGGTAAACGCCGTATCAGTGACCGTAATGGGCATGGTTGTATCACCTGTATTGGTAATCAATATGGTGAATTGTACAGCGTCATTGAACAGTGCCTCATTTCTATCCGCAATCTTGTGGATTGCCAGAAATGGCTCGATGACAGTAATGGAAATGGCGTCCCTATCTTGCACAGCCTTGTTATCGGTAGGAATACCGGTGGCTGTCACAACATTGGTGGTTGATACCGCTAAAGGATCAGTTACGCACGCTATCTCTACAGACATCCCAACGGCCAACTCAATCTCTTCCCTATTGCAATCAGTAAATTCACTGTTGCTGACGCTGACCTGACGCAAGAGTGTATCGCCGGTATTGAAAAGCGTTACTGTAACGGGTACCACATTGCTAATGATAGCGGTCGATGACATTACGGCTTGGGTAACGCTAATTGACGGATCAATAATATTGATTGGGACAGATGTGGGTTTTGTGATCCTGGCCGGCACGGGCGAATATCCTTCTACTGTAAATACATTTGCAGTAGTTGCACCTATTGGGGGACTCTGGCACGTGTAGAGGCCGAATGGTTCCCCCGAATCTAAAGCGTTCTGGTTACGATCACAATCTGTATTCAGCGAGTCACGAATTCTCACATCCGTCAACAAGGAATCACCAGAATTGGTCACCTGTACAGTAAAAGTCACTTTTCCTCCCGAACGAATGGGCTGAGGTGCAACAGTCACGTTCAATTCGAAATCGGGATCAAAGACGAGTATCTGAGTGCTAGCTGTATCCTCAGCTTTATCGTCTTCACGCGGGCCGTCTGCCTTGGCAACGATCGTATTAGTAAAGGTTGATGGTACATCCATCTGTGAGCATGTATAGGGAAAGGCACCTCCCACTGCTAAACGCGAAAGTGAACGGTCACAATCCTGCACTTGATCATCGTCTAGTTGAACATTCCGCAGAATTGTATTGCCTGTATTGAACACAGATACATCGAAGAAAGCTGTCTGGCCTTTGTGAATTCTTGGCTGCCGTGCAATCTTGGTAACACTAATTTGAGAGAAAGGGGTGTTGCAATAGTAAGCGGTATCTGTAGCAATAATCGATCGGCTCAGCGGCGTTAGAGCCATGACGCGTGCACTGTTGCCAAGTAATGGGTGTGAAGCCACCCTTTCACAGCGGCCATCGACAATGCCATCTATAGAATCGCGCAGATCTTGGGCCTCGCTGGATGCAGTACACCGTTTTGATTCATCGACAGCCAAGAGAGAGACACAGTCAATTACCAGTCCTAGTGTATCGGTAATCACAATGTTGGTTAAGGTGACCTCCCCTGTGTTGGCAACATCAAATGTCCACGTAATTGGCGTCCCTGGGTCAATTAAGGGAATATTGTCAGCACGAGGATTATCAACGCCAACTTCATTCAGAATTCTGTTGCCCTCTTCGTCGAAGCTAAGCCATTGAATCTTTTTCTCCATTGTAATGGCCGCGGTCGGTAAGAAGAGCCCAATATCCCAACTACTGGTGATAACAGCGGTATTGGTTGGTAACGTGATACACTCACTCCAGCCGTTGACAAGATCCACAATGTCAGAATCGACATGGTCATCGCTGCCGATATTGGGTTGACTGAAGACGTAATTGGAGGGGCGCACCACTTGAAGTTGATAGTCATTTTGGCCAGCCGCAAAAGATAAGCCTACAAAAGAATAATAACCGCCTGCGTCGGTAATATCCGAACGCATGAATTGGGGGTTGTCACACCCGCTGAAAAGATTCACTTGAACACCACCCAACCCTGGCTCATTGTCATCCTGAACGTGGTTGCGGTCTTCTTTGTCCAGCCAGACACGATTGCCGATGGTTGAGGTATTTGGAGGAATCGGTGGGTCTATGTACATCCCAACATCCCAGTTATTATTGGGCAAACCGGCCAATGGCGTAAATTCCTCGCTGATCCCCGTCACTGGGTCAACATCCGAATCTCGTGAGTCATCATTGACACCATCAATGACCTTGTTAGGTGGGCTAAAGACATATCCATTTGGCAGCTCTACCTGAATACGGTAAGGACTAGGTGGATCGTTGATGGTAAATTTATAATTTCCGTTTGCATCTGTCGTCTTGGTCTGAATTCCAGCACCAGTTGCCTCAAGCAGGTGAACGCGGACGTCAGACACGCCTTCTTCGCCCGGATCCTGACGGCCATTCATATTCCGATCGCGCCATACCCGGTCCCCAATGCTGAAGCTTGATGTGGGTGGCTCCTTGGTACTATAGACACCGACGTCCCACGAACGATCATTGGAATTGGGTCCAAGCTCGATACACCCAATCGGACTGGCAGGCATTAGACCAATGCGCTCATTATCGACCAGAGGGACCGCATCAGAGTCAATTTTATCCAGGTTATTGTTTTCGACATCAGCTTGGCTAAAGGTGTAGTCAAACCCAGTCAGGTCAACTTGAATCTTATATGAGCCAGCCTTTAACCCCTCAAACCGATAATAGCCGTTGGCGTCGGATTGGGCTGCTCTGGGTGGCGAAACCGGATCTCCATTACAGAAAGTGAGGCTCAACGGAACATCGGTCAAGCCACGCCATTCATCCGGATCTTGCTTACCGTCTCTGTTCGTATCAATCCAGATGCGGTTCCCTAAGCTTGATGGCGGTAAGGGAGGGATATCTTGCAGAATCAGGCCTGCATCAATGCGGGTTCTGACGTGACCAATCTCAAGCCGAAATGAATCGGAGGTACCATTGGTCAAGTCCGCATCTGAATCGCGATCATCGCCCGCTGAAGCGACATCTTTGGGACTAAATCGATAGTTGGCTGGTGGAACAAATTTCACTTGATACTGACCCTTGCGGAGTCCACGAAAGAGATAGGCACCATCAGTCATTGTTCTCGTTGTTTGTACAATTTGGGACTCTTTCTCAAGTTCAACAATTACGCCTTCGTAGGGTAAGTAACCAACCTCTCGAATACCATCAGGCGTGCGGGTATCGTTCCATGCTAGACCACTAATCGATCCGGATGGCACAATACCAGCATCTTGATCCTGATTGGTATCATCGACGAGCGGAAAACATGTTGTAGAGTGGCCATTGGCATCCACATCAGAGTCTATATCGTCATCGTCGCCGACGTCTGGTAGGCTGAAAATATAATCACCAAGCGGGGGAGTCACCTGGATCCCATGGTTTTCATTGCTTGGCTCCAAATCGCGAAATTCATAGTGACCACTCATGGTTGTACGAGTGGTTGTGATTGTCTCGCCGGTGTCACAATTGATAAGCGCAACCGCAACCGATGCAAAGCCTTCTCTTTCATCCTGCAATCCATTATCGTTGATATCGTGCCAAACCCAGCCATTGACAGATGCTTTGCCCTCAATTCCGGACCAATACATGCCAACATCTTCGGTGGTAATCACTTGGCTGGTTCCAAGCATAATTCGAGGGGTGAAGCCTGTGATATTTTTAGATGCGTCAAGAATAATGTCAGAATCAGTCTGATCATTGCCTGTGGCTTCATGGATCGTAAAACGATACCCGGATGGCAACGTAGCACGAATGTAATAGTTGCCATCCTTAACATCTAAGAAATGGTAATGACCATGTTCATCCGTACGTTGGGATTGCAACTCAATATCAGAATCCTCAGCCGATTCCGGATCGCCATCAAACAATTCGACAAGCACATTGGGCTTGCCCGGTTCATCGGGATCTTGGTCACCTTGTTGGTCGATATCATGCCAGACAAAGTTTCCGATAGAGCCAGGAGGTTGCGTATCGGGATGGTATACCCCAAAGTTCCAGCCGTGCTCAATGGTGTCTGCAGGTAAGTCAATGCAATTCTTGGTTATCCAGGTGTTAGAATCTTCTGCTAGGGGGTCTAGCTCGGTTGTAGGCAAATAGCCTGCAGTCAGTGTCAGTCCCAGCCGATAGGTACCTGCTTCAAGTGACTCGAATACATATTCACCGTTGGGCAAAGCGGGCATAGTGTCAAGAAAGTCATTCTGAGGATCGGGAGGCGAGTTTGAGCCACAGCTATTACCATGGAACAGGGTTAACCGCACCACAGGCTCTCCACCAATCCACTTTTGGAATCCCTCTTCACCTGGATCTTGTTGGCGATTTCTGTCTCTGTCGTGCCAGACTAGTCCCTTTATAGCTGCTGAACGAGTCGGTGACCGCAGATACATGCCTGCACGGACTGGGTGAGCGTCGTTCGCTTTTAATTCGATCAACGGGCTGCGTCCATTTGCATCCACCACCGAGCCGTCTTCTGCCTGAGGGCTAAAGACAAATCCAAAGGCCAATCCAACCTGAATCTGATACGTTCCCGAGAATAGATTCGTAAAGCTATAAAACCCAGTACGTGATGTTTGGGTATGGGTAATCAATAGACCACTAGAATCCAGCAATTGCACAGGAACGCTCGCAATGCCTGGTTCACTGACGGGATCTTCACGCAGTCCATTGGGGGTGAAAGTATCGTCCCAAACAATTCCATTTATCGTAGAAGGTCCTCTAGGGATAACCGCAATGTGGGCGATAGCTCCACTTCCGGGCAAGATTATTTCAACTTTGGTCGTTTCATCTCGACGCTCCGCATCAATAGCGTCATTTACCTTGATTTCCAAATAACTGTTTTCGCCATGTCCTTCTACGGTCGTCGTTACCGTTTGCCCAATGGGAGCATTAGTGGCATCGTAATAGTTAATCCCCAACTCATCCTCATCAAAGTCGAGAATTCCAATCGTGGTAACCTGAACAGGTTCACCAAATGAGAAGGTAATGGTACCACCATTAGCCGCGTCATCGGGTACGGGGGCTGGGATCTCATCCAGCTGGTTTTCTGGAATAATCAATACGTTCTCTTGCGCGACACAATTTTCTCCAGGTGTATTGGGTTCACCGCCGCTGCCATTTCCAGGACCTTTATCTTTCGGTTCGCATTCCTTATTTGGAGAACCAAGATCATCGTCACCACCAGTTGACTCTTTACCTGGTTCACTCGTATCAAATATCATGGCGCGCCAATCGTCATAGTCACCGCCTCCCTTATGTCTACGAACAGAAATATCCATTTTTAGCCCGTTCAGCGTAATGGAATCGACTAAATGCCCTTTAGATAATTCTGTAGGGGTAGCCTGCCCGTTATCAAAATCAAAGACAATCGGTTCTTGGGCAACTGCAGTAGAGGGCCACATACCAGCAACCAAGGACCAAGCAATCAATATAGTGCAGACCGCAACTCGACGATACAGCAGGGTTTTGGATAGCATAGTAGATTTTCTCCTCATTCAGTCTGGTGTCTGGACTTTAAGCTCAAGGAATGTCCTACTAGATAGAACTTCACAGATCTTTATTAAGGATTGCCAGGTAGCGGCCGATTTTTTGTGGGTAACGGTGTAGGAACTTCTTGTTTTGGATCTGGTTCTACAGTGATTATTGGATTGCAGTGGGGTCGATCTTCTCCGGGAAGTCCGTGGTGGTAATAGGAGCAACCAGGCGGATTGGGTTCGTAGATGCCCTCGCATAGAAGAAAGCGTGGATCGGTATTGACCCATCCACTCTGCCCATTATAGGTTACATTAAGCCAACCATTAACAGCTTCATCCGTTACCGGTTTAAGATGAGTGTTCTGAGGCAAAACTTGAAGTACCGCATTTTGTACGCTAGGTCCATCCCGGAAATTGAGCCAGCGGGCCATGACTTCGCAACGCGGCTCAGGCATCTGACAGGTCGTTTGCCCATCTATAGTCAGGCGGAACTTGCCCGCGCTCTCATTATGGTGAGAGCGGGCAATAATGGAATAACAGCTTGGCCCAGCTACAGCAGAGGGTAGAGGTACATTACAGAGAATGCTATTCGGATTTGCTTCGCTAATGTCGTTATTAAAGGCGAGCAAGAAACCAGCGGAATCGCGCAGATCGATCCATGGATTAAGAAAAGTGTCAATTGCCTCCATATTGACAGTCAAAGTCTGTCCTGGCTCGGTACAAATTTCATAGATACACTCATGACCAGAATTAGTCATCTCGTCTTCGAACGAGTCGCCGATGCCGACTTCTCCGATACAGGATACTCCTTCGTCACTAGAGACTTCATCGGTAGAGACTTCATTAGAGTTTTTGATCTCCTTAAGTCCATTCGAATTGGTCACCAGATAGTTCAGAACAAAGGAATCGGCATATGGGGATGCCTCAAGAGGCAAAATTACGCGAACTGGCACGCCATTGTTGACGATAATCCGTAAATATTGACCGACAGGTATTACGTAGTCACGGCCATTCACCTCCGCAATGACTTGACCCTCATCTTCAGAGATGTTTGAGATGCTCATACTTTGGTCGCTCTCCATCGTCACAAAGGCTGCGCTGCGCATTTTTAACGTTACACCGTTGACTTTAATGCGCCCTCGTTTACCTGATTTGGTCTGGATTATCATGCCCGGTACAGTTGCTTTACAGAGAGGCCCCGTATCATCGATCCAGAAGAGAAAATCTGGGTTTTCTTTGTCTTTAGATTCGATAAGTGCATCTCCAAAGAGCATAGCCGTCATCGGATCAGTCTCACCTTGGGCCAACAAATTCATGAAGACAATACCCTTATCGTCCGTATCAAGCGTTCTCATCTTCTTAAGTGGTTGCCGGTCTTTCACAGCATGGTAGCGATATTTGATAGGCACAACGTCAGCTGTAAATTTCCCATAACAAGTCCAATTTGTGTTAATATCGCTGCATTCACCGATAGCCTGACTCATCTCATTGACGAGAAATCGGCACTGATCTTGTGGGTCAGGGGTTGATGTGGCAGTTACCAGGAGAGGAGCCTCTTGCTCAACCGTGGGCTGCTGAACAGTAGATTGTTGTGCAAAAGTAGATGAATCTTGGGTTTGGCCCAAGAGTGGCGGATGGATTGCAAGTGCGATCAGGGTAGCAAAGACCAATGCTGCCATACTCAATTTGGGAAGGTAGCGATACATAGAAGGCTCCTTTGGGTGATAATGGGTGCAGATATTCTATTTTCAGTGTCGCCTGTGATGGCTGATTTTAAGGTTTTCGGATAGCTTCCGCCTCAGATAGCAGTTGATGAGGTCGAGTGTGCCAAGCGTTCCAGACTCGAATCATGTTTGAATTTTGAGCCACTGTGAGGATGCTGTGTCCAGAATCGCTCACATCAAATTGGGCAATCGGGATGACTTCATTGTCATCGTCACGTGGTTCAGTCAGACGTAAAATCTCCGCGTTAGCTTGCCAATCCCAGAGTTGTACTCGGCCATCGCCATCCCAAGCAAATATTAATTGCCGGGATGCGTCTAGGGTCATTCCGATCAGGTTTAGATAATCGGTTGGTTGGTAGGGCCATGCGACACCACTGACCCACTTGACACCAAGAAGGCTCTCTTCATGCATCGACTCATCTAAGCGCCATATCTCTTCTTTTGAAGTCCGATTCCAAACGAGCATAGTCTTATCGTAGGCGATTACCACATGGTCTGCAGCAAGGCTAGCATGAACTTTGCTCACTCGGACATCTGCATCGCCCGGCCACGACCAGATAAGTTTTCCAGTTTCAGCGTCCCACAGCACGATCGTCTTATTGCTATGACCAAGAAGATAAGAACCATCGCTCGCCCACTCTAGCTTCTGAGCCGATTCAGGGTCTTTACCTGCTCCAGCCAGGGCAGCAGATCCCCACTCTGGGTTGAATTCTTTATCCCACACGTGTACACTACCCATGACATCTCCAGTGGCCAAGCGGCCATCTACATGATGCGATATTGAGGTAATGTGCGATTCATGGTCCTGTAGCGCTGTTAGCAGTGAGTTTTGCTCAGGATTGACGATTTCAACCGTCCCAAACTCGTCGCTAATCAATAGCTGTCCGCGCGTAATCCAATACGCTGATTGCACCTCTTGGAAAGAAGCCAAATCTGATAGCTGGTAATCTGGGCCATCTTGCCGCATAGTATGCCCGAATGGGCTGTTGCCTTGTTCATGAGTCCAAATTTTTGCGATATCATCTTTAAGGCTGATTGTGCCAAAGCGGCTATCGCCATCAATCCAGCGAATCTGATCGATTTTGGCTTCATGGGCGACGATTGAACCGCCCGGATCCATGCAGATGGGTATACCTCGCTCATCTTCACCCTGGCAGATAGGCATCTGGTTTTCGTCGATTACAGACCATCTACGCGCGGTTCCATCCTTGCCAATGCTGAGTAAGGAATGGGCGTCTTCCCATGCCACTGCCAATACATCGGCACGCCCATCAACGGGTTCATCGTGGCGGCGCAGCGCCATGACAGTGCGCTTCGAAGCTGTATCCCAGATTTGAATAACCCCATCGCGATCTGCTGTAGCCAAATACCTATCCGTGGATATATCTTCGGTTTCTGGAGAAAATGCTGCAGCGGTTATGCTGCGCTCATGCCCCGCGATAAAATAGCCTTCTTCTTGGATGCTTGGCTGTAATTGAGCAGTTCCGTCGCTGCGAGCGATGAGCAGGTGTGCATTGTCAAACCAGAAGACCTCCTGAATGGTAGGAGCAGCTGGGTCAGTGATACAATGCAGCGTCAAACCCTCAGGAACCAGCGGTTGCCCTTCCAGATCCCAAATACGAATGCTTCCGGTAGAACTCCAAGTCGCCAAACGCTCATCATCGAGGAACCGAACACCTGTTTCAATATCGTAATTGTCGTCGCTTGTGGCGCAAACCTCAATTGTTGAGATAAATGGCTCCTCCAGATCATCAACTTGCCAGATAGATATTTCGCCATCGGTTGATGCTGTAGCCAAAAAGTGTTCGTCCGGGGTCCAGGCAACGTCTGAGATCGGTGCGAAATGAGGCTCTGGCATATACTGCAGCTGAACCGGAGTATCCGGCTGCATATCCCAGACCAACACTTCAGGATAATATGTGACGGCAGCCAAACGATTACCGTCTGCTGACCATTCAAGAAACTCAAAATCATCCATCAATTCTTGGTCATCAAAGGGTAACGATTTTGGACCGTCGGTCCACGGGGCCGACCAAATCCAGACGTGATTTTCTGTGCAGATAGCCACCTGCCCCTTATGGGGGTGCCACGTTGCACACGTAATCGTTCCGGTAATGGTGAATCTCTCTTCAAATTGCTCACCACGCCAAATTTCGATTATGGATTCATCAAGCGATGTGGAACTATATTCGTATGCCAGGAATAGATCAGTTAGGCTGGTTTGCAAATGGATCGTGTGTGTGAGTTGTGTCTGTAGTTGGATGGGCGTCGAATCTTTACCAATGAGATGGAGATTATCGCCCCCTGTGACAAAGCGGTATTCTTTCCCCTCACTGAATTGAGCAACGGTTGAAGGATCAAGAGGTTGTGCGGAGATTCTGTGATATTGGTCATCGTGTATTAAGCGTAACGCTTCGGTTAGCGAGTATTCGGCTTCTGGGACGTAGGGACGTTCGTTTTCGTCGGCAGGTAGGGCTTGTAAGCTATCTTCTATTGCCTTGATGGGAAAGAGAGTAAGAAATTGTTCAGCGTTGTTAGCAAGCAATTCTGAAGAACCAGTAAGCGTGTTCATTCGCGAGTCATACTCGAATTTTCCAGCAAAGTAAAGTGCAATCGCTATTATTGTCAAAAGGGCTACGGCAGATACACGTATGATAAATGCCCATAAGCGCCTTCGTTTCTCTTCATGCTGGCTCGCTTCCAGAAAACCCTGAGATAGACTATTAAGCCTAATATCGTAAGTTTTTATTAAGTCTTCGGTGGCGGAAAGTTTTGCGCCAAGATAAAGGTAGCTTTTTTTATTTTTTACGTCGCTTTTTAGCCATTTTTTAGCATCGTTACTGATACCCAAATGGATTGTTTGCCCTTGACTAAGTTTAGTAGTTAGTTGATCTAAGAATGGCCAGGTTACTATGAGCATGTCATGCGCGAGCATGACATGCTCGCCATCAATCGTAAGAAGCCTTAACTTTGGTGACGCAAGTATATCAACGAGATCCCTTACTACGCTTTCAGGGGTATCATTTGGGGTAAGCTCAGTAAAATGAGCAATCCGACGTGTATACTGTGAAGCATCATTTTTCTCAACTAAGTGAGAAAAAATAAATTCGAGCAGTTTATTTTGTACAACATTACTAAGTTGTAATTTATCAGCCAATAGCTTTTGAGCGATGATTAAATGTTGTTCAAATATCGTTGTGATGTCACCGGCGTCTAGATACTGCTGATATTTAATTATTACAGGCTCATTGATCTCCTTTGGAGTCCGGTCAAATAGTGCTTTTAGGGTGAATTGCATGAGCGGGAGAGCATGTTCATTACCGCGCATATGGATTCGTAGAACTTCGATTAGTTCGGGATCAAGGGTTACATTAGCGTTTATCGCAGGAAGGGCTATCGCCCGAGCTAATTCAGCGGGTTCCATGGGAACAACTAGAGTTATATTTTTACGTGTTACTAGGAACTCAAGTGACTCGTGAGTTTTACATTTGGCAAGGAATTCTGTTCTTACTGTTGTGAGAATTATGGTACGGCCATTTTGGTGATTGGCAGCATAAGAAAGGATAGCCAAGAATGCATTTCGTTCCTCTGTCCTAACACTAGCTGAAAATATTTCTTCGAGTTGATCAACCAAGATGACGCAGCGCTGATCTTCTGCACTAGGTGTCAAGATTAATTCAACACATTTATGCAGAATTTCTTCACAAAACTCGCCATCTCCATTGGGTGAGCCATGGGTAGAAATTTCTTCTTCAATCTGAGTTGACAAAGCTAACTGTTCGAGTTTTGATGCGACTAAATGTCGCATGGCAGCGGCAAGCATTTCAATGGGACTAATTTGGGGCCTCATCGATGTCGTAAACCATCTATTACTATGCTGTTGTCCCGTCTGATTTAATGCTCTAAGTACACCAGCTCGCGCAAGAGAGGATTTACCGCTGCCTGAAGGTCCAGCAATGCAGACAAAGCAAGAGACACGTAGCTTCCCTAAGATTTCTTCAATTAACGTTTCGCGTCCGAAGAAGAACTGATTATCCTCGTCAAATGAATCTAAACCAATGTATGGTTCTTTACCTTTCCATTTTCGAAGTTGCCTGTCCTTTAACAACTTTTCAAAAAGTGACATCACTTGTGAATATGACAACCCCATAATGATTTTGTTGCCAGTCACGAAATCTCCGTTGACAAGAAGCTTTGCCAAATTCACAAAACCCTTATCAGCATGAATGCCTCCGCTTACATTGATTTGCTGGTTAACCCCTTGTTCTCGCTGGTCTACGACGCTGTTAACATGAACACCAAGAGACGATTCCTCCGTTTCGTTCTGGTTGTTTTCTATCGGGTTGGTTTGTTCTCGCGACACAATGGCATCATGGAGTACCGCAATAATTTTATCGACATTCGCATCGTCGATTGACTGCTTAAAACTTTCTAACAGCTCAATCAGCAAGAATTCAGGGTAGTCTCCGGACTCATGCCGAAGCCCATCCATTATCTCAGTTGCAATGGGCACATTGTCTGAGGCGCGCCAATCAACAGGCGCAGACTCATAACCATGTTTCATTAATGTCTGCTGAATGAAGGTAAATCCAGCTTCTTGCTCTTGGTCAAGAAAACGGCTAATAATCTCAATAATTTGGGTATGTAGGTTGGGTGAAGAATCTGACATTTGTTGATTTGGTAGAGGGACTTTATCCTAGGGATACATTGTTTGCCTCATTTTCACTAGTGCATCGTCAAGTCTTAATTTTCGGGTCCAGTAGGCACGCCCCGTGCCGGTCACCGCACGAGAGCGTGCTCACTGAACAAGTTCCTACCCGAATTCTTAGTGTTGATAATGCACTAGACCATAAATGAGAAAATACCGAAGATTTAGACCACCCAGATCTCGAAAAAGAGACAAAGAATACGTAGGTATTTCGATTAACCTAGCCGTAACGACTCCGTTACCTTTTGGAGGTAACGGAGTCGTTAGCTTTTTCGGGTTCGGTTAGTTTGACAATGTCACATTAGAAATACCCTAAATCCTAGCCAAAATGACTTCAAATTGGGCTTCGCAAATCAAAATGCGAAATCGCCAATTAACTGACACCCATGCTGTGAAAAATTTGCCCGTTTGGTTCACAACACCAGACATTTATTCTGAGAAAATGGCATTGAGGGCTTTAATGTGACATTGTCAAATTAGACGATTCACAAATGAAGCATTGTCCTGCCAATAGGTCGATAGCGAAACGGAAATTGTTTCACACAATTTTATCGAAGAATCAATTCCAAGAGCTTGCTTCCATCCTCCCTTGTCACTCATATAAACCTTCCGATATTGGCGTAAATAGCCTTTCTACAAGGCCGTAGTAAACAGATTGGATGCAAAGACAGAGCATTAGATGCGGATCGATGATGTGCCTACCATTGAGATAACCAGCACAAATAATTGGAAACTTCTAGTTTTCGAATTATTCATCTTCCTGCTTCCTCTGCAGCACTCTCCCATTTACTTCACCAGACCACACAAAAGACGGCAGTCAACCTCGCAAGTACAACATGCATTCAATATATCAGCAATTCCATGAGGAGTGTCCTGAACCCCATCAGCCCTTATGCCTAGAAAGATGATAAGTTTATAGTTTTGCTGACCATGCTCTTGCTCAGACAGTAGAAAGAGTGCCGTCGAGCGTGGTAATATAGCGCCTGGCGGTGCTCCCCCCATCATCTCCTGCAAGTGTAAAATCGTGCTTTCCCATGCAAAGTTTCCACTATTCAGATCGGGAATTTGAGTAACATTGGATAATGAGAATTGTGGGCCAGACAGGAGTACATTCGGTTCTTCTTTTGATGATCGATAACCAGTAACCTGAGTTCCGGTAACAATCTCTGTAGGTATTTGTGTATAAAATAAATCCCAGTCGGTGCCTGTTCCACTGTGCACAAGTGCATACTCAAGTTGAGCGTCTAGCGAGATATTCTCCTTCATATCGCGAAATGCATTGCCATTTAAGCGATCATACGGAATATATTCCATGTCCTCATAAACTAAAGACACGAGATCCCCATCTTCACTAATGCCCTGGATGCCAAGTGCAACTCTTTGCTCCAAGAGTTCGTTCATCCCTTCCTCAGACATTGAGTGTGGCGCCTCTTCCAAGGTTGTGACTCGTTCTTCTAGTGAAGCTACTCGTGCTTCAAGGTCGGTATCTTCCATCGGTAGCAACGTGATTGTACAGCCAGACATGAGTAGGCCGAGCACCCCAAACGTACCCAGCGTTAATATCCGTAACCAGCTGACATCTAAATGAAAGTGCATAGTCAATCCTCCTGAGTGCAAATATTAGAAAAGCATCGCGAAAAAACATCCTTAGATTTGGCTTCTTGATCCTTGAATATGCAAACTCCGAGTGCCAGGGGCTACTAACTTATGGGTAATCTTGAAATGGTCTAAAATTAAATTGACCGCTTGCTGTGGAAAGTGCAACGTAAGTACGATTCTTCTCGGTCGTTTCATTCCAGATCAGATCGGTTCTACCGTCTCCATCAACATCACCCGTAAGCATTTTGAAATCTCCCCATATTCTTTCTGTACGCTGCCATTGAGGTGATAAATTAAAATTAATACTTGTATTAGAGAAACCAACATAAGTACGATTTCTTTCCGATAGTCTATTCCAGACAAGATCTGTCCGCCCATCGCCATCAATATCGCCTGTTGCAGGTATATACCCAGTCCAGTTTGTATCAAACCGATCATTGTAGGCAAGAAGCGTAAATGAACCATTGCTATTTGCCAGACCTACATAGATGCGATTCTTTGGTGCATGGGTTCGATTCCAGATCAAATCATCTAGTCCATCACCATTGATATCGCCAACTAGTTTTTGGTAATCTGCCCATCCCCCATTAATATGATCCTGAGGTGATAAGAATCGAAGCTCGCCGTTCCCTGCAGATAAACCTACATACATGCGATTTCGGTCATTGCCGGTTCGATTCCAAATCAGATCATCTCGCCCATCGCCATTAACATCGCCGATTAAGGTATCGTATGTATCCCACCCTTGTCTTGGGTGTCGTTGAACGGCTCCAACAGAGAATGTGCCATTACCATTAGACAAACCAATATAGGTCCGATTGAAAGCCCCTTGGGTTTCGCTCCAGACTAAATCTATTCTGCCATCGCCATTGACGTCACCGGTTAAGGTTTTATATGTGTGCCAAGCGGAACCAGATATATCTTGATGTCTTACTACAGTAAAGGTTCCGTTGCCATTAGAAAAGCCAACATAGACTCGATTTTTGTCTGTGGTTTCGTTCCAAATCAGATCGGTGTATCCGTCGGCATTTACATCACCGGAAAAGGTCTTAAACTTGTTCCAAACAGTATTTTGTGTTTCCTGAATGCCTGTAAACTGAAATGTTCCATCTCCATTAGATAGACCTGCGACAATGTGGTTGTGATGAGCAGTTCGATTCCAGACCAAGTCTGTACGCCCATCACCATTGATATCACCTGTAAGTGTCTTGTAACCCTCCCAGGAATCATCAATGGGGGTTGGCGTGTTTTCTAACCTAATTTCAATAAACGTTTCGACTAATTTACGCTCACCACTGTCGGCATTGATGATAGAGCGTAATGTGTACTTACCACTACGAATGGACTCACCTAATTGACCATTTGTTTCTGGCCAGCGATAATTATTGGCTTCGAAGAACCAAATTGTGCAGTCTGGTTGACCTCCACCAAATCCGCAATATCCAGCAAAATTTTCTACGTTCTCATAAACAACACGCCCAGACGCATCTAAAATTATCATATTGACAAAGCTGATTCCATCTCCGTCATTTTCACCTATTGCAGCATCATGGGCATGTACCTGAAAAGCCAGACCATCACGCACAATTGATTGTGTCCCACCTGATGCCGTCTGTTCAAAGTAACCAACTAATTGTGGTTCCACCGTTAAACCACTACTCTCTTCATTATCTATATTCAGGCCATCAGTAACGTGTGCCCGAATTACACCCAAACCATCACTGGGTGGAACTCCCTGAACTTCAAGTGGTAGTGGTGGATTCTCGCCGCTTGTACAAGGTACTGCCACTGCAAGTGGCATCCAGGTATTACCATCATCTGGACTATAGGTAAAATTACACTCCAGGTCTCTGCTATTTGAACCACTGACGTTTACTTCGAAAACTAATTGGTCGTTTACGGTATTGTCTGAGTCAGAACCAGGCTGAAGCATGTCAATATCCAAGCTACTATCGGCTCGAGTTTGATATGGGAGTTCACTACCTTCGCTATTGCGGATAGTAATTTGCTCTGTCCTCTCAACTATGTCGCCCGGCACGAGAACTTCAAACGCCCCGTAGTTTACTCCGTCTGAATCAGTTGGACTTGTTTCATTGCGAGCATCAAATGGAATCTCTTCAATAATTCGCCCCTCATCATCGCGAAACACAAGCGTAAATGGAAGATCACTAGGCCGGCTTGAATTAGATTCAGTGGGTTGACTATACCAAGACATTTGAAAAATTGGACACGTGTTAATTACTGAAGTGCCATCATCACTCATTTCACCGCTAATTAGAACATTGTCTTGCAAGAGGCAGGGGTCGCTCATTCCATCACAGCCGCGTGGATATGATCGTGCAAAACTCTGTAAACGTGTCGAGTTAAAATAATTCAAATAGAAATCATAGTCACTTGGACTCATCCAACGATTACTAGTCTCGACTAATGGGGCGACATTCATGATGATACCTAGATTTGCATCTTTATATTGGTTGAGATTATTTATTAACCAGCCTCGGGGCAAATGTTGGTTTACATCCCAACCTGCAAAATTGATAAGAATGTCATCGTGGTCTCCGCCAAGATTATGTAGCATTTCATGCACATATGTTAATTGCCCTATATTTGTCGATGTGCTACCAAAACCAACGCGCCCCCTTTGAATGGAATCCCCATTCAGTTCTATAATCCCTACACCGTTTGGATCGTGAATCCAGCCATATAAAAAAGTGAGTTCTGTGGGTCCTAGGGATATAACAGTCCCATTAGGGTACGTAAATGGATTGGCAATCATGGTTCGTTGAAGGGATAATCGACAGAGTAGCTTGCCAGAATCTGTACCGTCTATGATGCCATTCTCATTCAGATCAATTGTATTTGTTACAACGATCCTGCTGTTCGGTGCTTCTGCATAATTCCATTCATCAAAGTCGTTCAGTGGTATAACTGCTCTAGCAAAGGCATCACCTCGGGTTGCTCTTATGCGAAATAGAGAGGGAAAACCATAAGGGTTTGTGTCTAGTACGATTCTAGAGAAATAGAATTGTGGCTGTACTGGGTCTATCAAAAACGGAACATTATTACGCGTTCTTGTGATGATAGGGATATTTGGTGTCGTTGGTTCAAAAAGTTGGACCTGTAGGTCAATAGTACCGACTCTTTCTATGATCAACGGCTCGAATACCAGAAAGGCTGATTGTGGATTCTGCGCAGACGCATTTAAGCTTACTTGGTTTATCGCGGACAAATCGGAAAGGACTTGCCCATTTTCAATTGCAAATAAATGACCAGAAAGGGTAATGTTTGTTCTTGCACAGACATAAACAAGAACTGCAGTTGAGCGCCCGCTAATAAAGCTTTGTGTGGCGGAGACACCTTGTGTAACCTGAATATCAACGATTTCTATATTTGGCGATGCAGGTGAAGGCGGTGTGTTACAATTAATCACTGGCTGGGCATTCGTTGCAGCATCAAATGAGGCTGTCAAAGGCATAACATCAGTGATTAGAGCGAGTAGAATCACTAAAATGGCAGCTACCCAAAATCTAATCGTGGTTTTAGCATAAACTCTTTTAGGGGATAAGGGTTGATACATTTTCTCTCTCCATTTTTTTTGCTTGCGTTGACCAAATTGCTCATCACTTCAATTGCATTTAGCTAGATCGTCTGATTCAGGAAGATATTCCAGCAATCCGTTGCTCTGTCCTACAAGAACTCGCAATTGATTATGTTCATTCGTAACAACCTTCAAATCATGGGCAAATTGCCATCTCCACCGCGGATAGCGTCCATAGTTGACCAGCAGTCCATTATTACAGAAGGCCGACACATTGTCATTTGGCCAAAGAATCCAAAGAGGCATTAAGGCGTTTGAGTTAGGTGCTGAAGCCAATACCTTGGGCGCTCCTTTAAATCCCGTCCACCGCTCCGCTTTTGGCATTTCTTTGGGGTGCCAGCGATAGATAGTGCCCGTTCTATTTTCTGTACTATACGTTGCGATATAGAATAGTGAATCTGACTGCGTTATGGCCCACGGCTGTTCTCCTTCATTAACATTTAGCTCCTTTTGCCAAAACCAATCAGATCCAAGTTTAGAGCCAAAAATCCCATTCTCTGACGCAACATATAATCGAACATCATCTTTATCGAACCTAGTTAACTGCATATCCCGTATCGCACCTGTCTCCGTTGTTCGGCCTCCTACTACAGCCCACGTAAGTCCATTATCAGAACTAGCGTGAAGCGATCCTTTCAATTCGCTATCTATGTCAGAACGCATACCATTATTGAGAAGCACCTGTATATCTTGACCGAAAACTGAAATTTTTTTTACTTCAGTAATTGGTAAAGTGGTCGATATAGCTCTAGAATCCACTATCGGAACCCAAGTAGAACCGCTATCTTCGCTACGAAACAGGCCAGCCTCATTGATTAGTGCCAGGATGCTTCTTGTATTTGACTGGTCGAAACTGATCGACTCAATCGAATTGATGTCTGTTTCCCAAAGGCCACCGAACAAATATCCCCATAAATATTCTCTACTGTACAAGTCATGTTGTCGCGATGTAGGCAATCCAGCTTGATAGATATTCCATGTTTGACCGTCTGGTGTACAACCTATGCCTACATCTGATGTCCCTACACAAATCTTAGGCGTAGTACCATCTCTTAATGCTTTCCTAACTGCAATTGACTCAACATTGACGGACGGAAAACTTGTTTTCTGCCAGTCCGAATTTTGACGTGCAACGAACATCCAGACGTTCGTGACAATAACCAGTGCTGGAATCAAAAGCAGAGCTACCGACCTTATTAACCTTGTTTTAAACTGGCGTTCTCTTAGTCGATCTCTTTCTTTCTTCTCTTGAGCAACAATACTAGCCTCTAAAAACTTCTGAGATATTGTGGAAGGATTCAAATTTTTGTCGATAATGAGTGTTCGAATTATAGCCAGTTTAGCATCTTGATACAGATAACTGAGATCGAAACCGTTTTCAGCCCAAATAGATGCATCTTCAACAATTCTATTTTGCAGCACTATGACATCTCGACTTTCATCTACCAACTGTTGTAACCAAGGCCATGCTTGGATAAGACGTTCATGTGCCAGTGTAACAGTTTCTTTATTCGCAGTTTCATCCGTGGTAATAAGACGTGCATCTGCAAGCTGATTGATCACATTGCGCACCATTTTTGACTTCGTATCAGATGTCAAAAATTCATCGAACGTAGCTGTGCGTCCTGTTACGTGTGTGTCTAAACCAATTTCGATTAGGTGAATAAGAACTTTAGCTGCCAAATCTTGCTCTAAATCAGTTAGACGCTTTAACTCGCTGTCTGCATGCCGCTCCAATGCCTTGTAAATACCGCCATGTTCTAAGTAGTCGCTACGGGCAAGTGAGACTACGCCGCCTTTTTTATGTTGCGCATCAAAAAGATCTCTTAGGGCAAATTGCATGAGCGGTAGTGCGCCTGGTTCATCGCCCATATCATTAATAATTTGGGCAATAAGGTCGGGATCGATGGGCAGCCCGACATGCAAGGCTGGTGCAGCTATTGCCCAAACTAACTCGTCTGGTTCCATGGCCCCAACTTGGATGAACTGCTGATTTAGTAATCTATTTAATTGTGGATAGTTTGCACAGTTGGACACGAAATCTGAGCGTAGTGTAAATATTACGGTTACTAAACCATCTTCTACTTCGGTTGCATATGATAGAAGGTTCAGAAACGCAATTCGCTCTGCTTCAACCTTAGTCTGGGTAAAGATCTCTTCAAACTGGTCTATCAACAGAATTACACGACGACTACGTTCATCCTTCAACCCAATATCCACCCACTTGTGAAATATTGTTGGATCTGTCTGGCCCTTCGTCCGTACGTCATCACCAGCGTTTAACAAGCCTGCCAAACTGGATGTTACACGAGCAAGTTTTTCAAGCGGATTTCTTCCGGGTTTGAGGGTTTCATAAAGCCAACGATCGCTTCCAGATAGCCCACCTTGCTTAAGCTGATAGATCAAACCAGCCCGCACTAGTGAGGATTTTCCACTGCCTGATGGTCCAGCAATCACAATAAAACGAGATTGTTCGACGCGGCTAATGAGCTCTTTAATTGTCTTCTCACGACCGAAGAAAAGCTTTCCATATTCCACACCGAAGGAGGCTAAGCCAACATATGGACAGGTGCCATCAAAAGGTTTGGGTTGGAAAGTTGTTCGGATTTGTGTAATCAGCGTAGAAACTTGATCGGAGGTGTAGCCAACATATTTATCGCCGCTAACCAAATCACCGCTTACATGAATCTCCCCTAAATTGACAAATCCTTTGTCTGCGTGGATCCCTCCAGCCACATTGATTTGACGCTCCAAGCTTTGTTCATGCGGGTCAGATGTACTAACGGATGAAGCGTTCTGAGACAGTCTTTCGGTTTTACCCTGAGCATCTTCAGCCTTCACAGCAGATTCTTCTGAATCAAGCATCTGACTTAGCAATGCAACAATCTGACTGACATCCACATCGCCAATTAAATTCTCAAATTCACTCAATAACTCAAGAAGTAAGAATCCTGGATATTCTCCCGATTCACGATCTTGGATACTATCCAAAACCTGATTCGCAATGGAGATACTGTCCGTAGTAGACGAATCGATATACAGAGACCCGTAGCCAAATTTAGCTAAGGTATGTTCAACCAGGGAAGCACCATCTTCTTGATAAAAATCAAGAAAACGGCTGATGGCCTCAGCAATCTGGTCGCGTAGATTGTTTGCAGAATCTGGCATTTTTCGATTTTGTCGGAGTGCGATCTTGACTCAGTAATTTTGTTTTGTAGGTGCGCAGAAGCATTGTTCAAGCTCTAGATTGCAACTTGAATCTACCTCGAAACAAAAAGGTTGGTGTATTTATGTCGCGTAGCGAAGAGAGCCTAGATACTGTTTACACTAACCCAACTGAAAACTTGATTAACTTCGATTAGAAAAGCTACTTGGGAACATAAAAAAGAGGATGATCAGAAAAATGAATCCGCTGATCAAATTTACCATACTAAATCACATACAATTGCGCAAGTGGCAATAAATCTTTTGTTTCAGCCATCGGATTGCTTGAGATAGAAGGATCCTATTTTTATGCAACGTCTCTGCTGATCTGTCGTATGAAACAGGAGAAATGTTTCATACTGCTTTGTTATTCGGTGAGATTTAGATCTCAGTATCGATGAACGATACAACTACACTACTCACGATCCAACAATCCCCTCAAGAACAAACTGACTAAATTGGCCGGTCCTTTCACGAAAGGCTGGTTCGTTATGGATCATATGAAAGTGTTCTGTCTCGTCTGGAAGCAGCCCTACCAGCCCATCAATCAATCTGGCGACTTTCTTATCATCGGGCTGTGACGCACTAATCAACTCAGATTTAAGATCATTGGCCTTCTGGACAGCTTCACTACTTTCTTCCCCTGGTAATTCGGCTGCGGCCACAATAATTTGCGTCAAAACCTGCTGAAGATTATCTATAGGGGCATCATTCGTCTGTTCATTCACCTGAGCTCCTCGCCCAATGGCCACATTCCTGGCGGTCACTGAATCAATATCATGCTTGTCGCCACGCACCTCATCCTCTCCAACGATCTTATTGCCGGCGACCACTTCACCACCATCCGTATTGATCTCACCAAGGTTGATAAGGCCCTGATCAGCTCTGACATCGCCAGGGACGTTGATCTGCTTGCCAACGGTCTGCCCGCTCTGGTTAAAAACGCTACTATTGTCAGTGCTGCTGTTATCGACTTCTTGGCGTTCAATGTAGGTTTCGGTGCTGATTTGACGAGCATTCTCACCAGTTGCTACGTTGCCGTGGATGGTGTCGGCAATAACGCTTCCTTTACCTCCAACTTTGTTGCGATCTCCAATAGCAGCACCACCGCTCCCTGTATTTGAAACGGAAGGGCCAGATGATGGTTCGGCATTCTCGGCTTCAACATCAAAGGGCTTCCTCTTCGCGTTGGAGGGCAATCCTTTAGGTTTGGTTTCACCGCCGGCATAATAAGCCACAGCAAAATTGTTGGATTCATCAAAATTAAGAATCGGGTTCTGTAGATCATTTGTGTAGCGCGGCACGGTTTTAGCTGCATACATGGCCAGATCGGAAACTGTTACAAAGCCATCTTGCTTAGCGTTTTCCTCGCCCGAAAGCGATTCGACCAGAGCCTGAGTAAACTGGCTATATGGATTACCGGTATAGGATTTCTCTTCTTTTTTACAGGAGGCGATAATAACCCGTCCAATACCCTTGGATAGTTCATCTACGGCGTCTTGAGGAAGAGGTGACTTGGTAAACTGAACACCAGGGGACTTCTGCATGATAGATTCATCAAGCCCACCAGCATGGCAGCAATCGAACAATACAAGCATTTTCTGGGCTTTTATAGCTGCAAACTTGGAGGTCACCTCGGCCCCGCTAATAGCAGTGGTAGTAAGGTTGGCTACATCGTAGCCATTGGGCATAAGGAAGTATTGAAGACCGATCCCTGTATTGATTTCATAGCCATGACCAGAGAAATAGATGACAATTGTTGATTCGGGGCCGGCGTTTTCAGCTAATCTGTCTAAAGCAGCGAGGAGTTCCGTGCGGGTTGCTTGTTTTTCAGTCAGCAAATGGACTTGTTCTGTTGGGTAAGCACAAAGTTCGGGGTTGGTTAAAATGGTAGCAATACCTTCGGCGTCAGCTACAGTATTGGGAAGATCCGAGCCAACACCAATAATCAGCGCGTGGCCGGCTGTAAAGACACTCATATGAGTTTCTCCTTCTTTGGGTAGAAAGGTTTGGCGACTTCTATACGCCAAATCATTCACAAATCAGTATACTATGCATGTGTGGTGCATCAAATTTCAGCAAGACACAGGATCTATCTACTCCATTGGTCGTCTAGCCAGCTCAGATTGTTTCAATCCACCATCTGATAAATTGCTCGAATGGCGACTCTATTAAATTTTTGGATTTTTGCTGAGAAATTTTCCTTAGGATCGAGAATTTAATAAAACGTAATGGAAGATCTCTCGGGTACTCGAGATGACAGGACCGAAGTTTTGGGTTTTATTTGATTTTGATTCCTTTGGTGCCGAAAACCTCAAGGACTTAGAGCGCAAGAATACTTTGCGGCTCGTGAACGGGTTGCTAAGCACAAACGACACCAAGGAAAGGACATTTTTGTGTCTTATTAATAGATAATGGAGTTACTTCAATACGATAACTGGGGGAAATGTTACTTTACATTGGCTGATACTCAATGGAGCACAGTCAAGTAGGCACGCCCTTTGCCACGCGGGGGCATGTTCATTGTACCGTTGTGATCCACCGATTATTATATAGTGACGTGATTAGCGAGCAATTTCTTTCACCATAATTTCCGAAATATTTAGTTTAAAAGGGAAGTTAGGGTGATTGCCAAGAAGAAAGAGGAAGAAATTTAAGGCCACAGCGAGTAGATCAGCAGGGCATTAAAATGCTTATCTCACAGAGGAGGATATGCTGAAGTGCACTGAGATGTGGGTGGATCTTCAATCTGCAAGAGGTTTTCTCTATCAGTGGGACCTGTCGTCTCAATGGCCCCAAGGGGAAATTGTATGAAGCGCCGGCTTGCGAATTTTCTCAAAGGATCTGTTTTGGCTTAACGGTGAACTAGGCCATTCTATAAACTAGGTGAAAAAGTGAGAGTATCACGTACTCTATAATGTAACCGCTGTCATCTCGCGCTCAGTGAGTACCTGAACGAGAGGTCGGCTCATCATCAACGCGAGATTTCTCCTCGTTACACTCGTCGAAATGACAGATCGGCTCTCATCTCACTGCCAGAAAATAAGTATCCACAAAATAGAGAGGAAGAGCAAGAAAACCTACTAGCTCTCCTTGCTCTTCCTGTGACAGATAAATCTCTTATGAGCGGCGCATTTATGTCTTTGATGAACCCTAATAGACCTATTTAAACATACTTAAACCCGCGTACACCTATGCCAAAGAGCACAGCAGCAGCCCCCAACAATACGCCCAACTCCGGTATAATCTCCAAAAAACCGCCACTGTACCACATAATGTCATGAAAAGCATCCATAGCCCAAGCCACAGGTGAAAGGTGCCCAATGGTTCGCATAAAATCAGGCACAATCTCCAAGGGCCACCACGCACCGCCTAATGGTGCAAAGGCTAATGCCAACAAGCGGGAGACCCCGCCGGCTTGGGCCTGATTTTTCATCCATGGAGCAATGGCAAAGGCCAGGGCGGTAATGCAGAGCACAAATGCCATCATGATTAGAAAAAGATTGAGCGGTTGACTGCCAAAATCCAACCCGACCAGAAGCCCAACCGCAAAGATAATCAGAAACTGGATCATCCCTAAAATAAAGTAGGTGATGATCTTCCCGCTGAGAATTGTCGCTCGGGAAATGGGCAATGCCGCCAACCGCTGAAGCGTCCACTGGTTGCGCTCACGCATAAGCACACTGGTTGCTGCCAAAACGGTAAACATAACGTACATAGTTCCCATACCAGGAATCGATTGGCCAAATCCCTGGTCAGGTGTATCAAGCTCCTCGCCTGTAGTCGTCTCGTAGCGGACGGGATCTTCTTTACTATTGATTCGTTCGGTTGCATCTTGATAGATTGCTTGGACCAGTGCAGGTTGGAAAGGCTCAATCACTGAGCGAAGGCCTGTCTGCTCGCCTAACCCATCAAGGAGTGCGTTGGCCACATTCGCCGTGGTTGATGCGCCATTCAGCTTCTCCAGTACGTTGCTTAGCGTCTGTTGAATTGCATTGGGCAGGCCTGGGTTTCCAGCAGCGTAGAACTGAATCTCGACTTGTTCAAAGCGCTCAAATGACTCTTCATAGCCAGCCGGAATCAGCAGAAATGCGTCTGTACGTTCTTCCTGAGCACGCTCTTTGCCCATTTCTATGGTCAGCACCTCTTCTCCTAGTTGGCAAAAATCGTCCGTATCATTGTCCATTGGGCAGAGAACCAGCGCCTCATTTGCCTTGCGCAACTCAGTTAGCAGATAGGCCGATGCCTCACTCTGGTCCTCATCCAGTACATCCACACGTACTCGTTGTGGGCCACCATCACCACCGCTATCTGAGAAGGCCCAGCCTAGCATCACGGTGAACGCTATGGGCAGTATGATCAAACCGATCAGATTTCCACGTTGTGAAAAGTAGATCATCAAGTCGTTTTGTACTATCGTTCGTATGGTATTCATCCCTGGTTTCTACAACTCCATTCGTCGTTTGAAGAAGACTGAGCCAATGGCAAAGAGAAGAAGCCCGCTTCCCAGCAGAATTGCCAAAGGCATCAAGATATTCGTGTCGCCAGCAGCCAGCCGCTTTACAGCTTCCGAACCCCACCAAATAGGCGAAATCCCAGCCACTTGGGGTGGTAGCCGAAACCCGAAAGAGCCGCCCAATGCCCCCAGTCCAGCCGAGACAATGGGACCAAAGGTCTGAACCTGTTCTGGCGTGGCTGCTAGCCCTACAATCAGGACACCAACCCCGGATACAAAGAGACTGATGGCAAGAATGGTTAAAGCCAATAGCGGAACGTTGGTTCCCCAAATGAATGTGGGCTCACCTTCTACCAGAGAGGTGATGACTGTAAATGCGATAAAGAGAACCACCAATTGAGCTGCAACAACCACAATATTGCCCAGCATCTTTCCAATCAGAATATAGAAACGAGGCATAGGTGCAGCAAAGAGTCGCTGTAGGGTCCAGTTGCTGCGCTCCTCGTATATTGAGTTCATGCCAAAGATGCCCGTAAAGAGGGCAAAGAAGATGGCTTGGGCCGAGCCGAGAATCACCATGATGAAGCCAAACGCGCTGCCTTCCTGTACTGTGTCCAGGGGTTGACGTGAAAGCTGGATATTCCCAGTATCTGGTAAGAGAAGACAGCCGAGTGGTTCCAGAATCGATGAATCGACCGACTGAAACCCCTCTTGAATGCTTGCAACATTGAGTGCAGTTAGATCCAATTCACCTGTAAAGAGCTGGTTGGCAGCCGTATTAATGGTGGTGATGAAGACCGAATCAATGGCAACGCTGATGCGTACAAATTGGTTGACGATCCCTTGGACAACGGCCCGCACAATAGTGGCCTGAATCGACTGTCCACTATTGGCGTAGATCTCTACCACGCCAGCGGATTTGCCTACATCATCATTCTCATTGTTACTGCTACTGCTGCTCGAATCTTCACCGAAATCGAACGTTGGTGACAGTGCATTGCTAAATGCCGCTGGGATGATGATCGCTGCTACATATTCGCCCCTCTCTACGCCGATTCTAGCGGCTTCGAGATCGGTCAGGACCTCTGCATCAAACAGGTCAGCAAGGGTACCTTCAAAGCCAAAGGGACTCTCCTCCTCTGGGGTATCTTCCACAAGAGGACAGTTCAAATCATCCAGATTAAAGGCCGTTACCGTGCTAGTCTCAGCAGTGGTATCTGTGCTATTTTCGGTGGCCGTTACTGCCTCTGAGAGGAGAATATTCGTTAGTTGTTCACCAAAGTTGAAGGATGCGTTCCCTGCTGCCAGATCCGTCTCTTCCACATCTAGATTCTCATTCTGAAGAAAGAGTTCGCCAACATTGACAGTTTCGCCATTCAGTTCAAATTCGAGATCGTTCAAAGTAGGGGGCTGGCCATCTTCAGTTGGGATATTTTCGCCAAAATTAAAGCCTTCATCCAGGTTGACAATGGCAATAGGAATGTCGGAAAAGGCCGATGAATCAGAGTCGCTACCCAACCCACCGAAGGCTAGCCCCATGATGGTGGACAAGATAATCGGTGTAAGGAACATGATGAGGATGAGGTTACGATCTCGAAAGGTCGTATAAAGCTCTTTCCATGCAAAGGTCAATATTTTAGACATCAGTTCCTCCTCAATCTCTCAATGCTCGACCCGTCAAGGCTAAGAAAACCGCCTCCAGATCTGGCTCCTTTACCTGAACAGATTGGATAACAATCCCACTATCGCTCAATGCTTGGATCAGTTCTGGGAGTGCCGTGCGACCAGCTTTAGCGAAGGCTGTAAGTCGTCCTGGCAATGATTCGCTGCTTCCCTCCGCGGCCTGTTCAGATGGATCGAAGGTGACATGGGAGACGTTGGATACTTGGGACTGAAGATTAGCCAGCAACTCATCCGAGACATCCTGTTCACCAATCAAAAATTCTAGTCGATCTTCTTCACCGACTCGTTGGGTTAGCTCGTGCTGGGTACCCAAGGCAATAATCTCACCGTGGTCGATGATGCCAACCCGATCACTCAGTTCCTGGGCCTCTTCCATGAGGTGAGTCGTGTAGAGAACGGTCATTTTGTACTCATCCCGCAGTTGCTTTACTGTATCTAAAATGCGGCGGCGGCTTTGAGGATCAATACCTACCGTTGGCTCGTCCATATAAACAAGCTGAGGGTGATGAAGCAGTCCTACCCCAATGTTAACTCGACGCTTCATACCGCCTGAGTAGGTATCAATACGGTCTTTCTGGCGGTCGGTCAGGTCGATAAATTCCAGCACTTCATCGACCCGCTTGTTGAGGTCGGTGCCGCTCATGCCGTACATCTTGCCGAAGAAAATGAGGTTCTGGCGAGCACTCAATTCAGGGTAGAGCGCAATCTCTTGGGGAATAAACCCCATGAGTTTCTTGGCTTCAATGGGTTGCTTAATGATCGAATAACCACCAATGGTGGCATCTCCCTCCGTCGGCTCGGTTAAACCACTAATCATCGAGATGGTGGTGGTTTTTCCAGCACCATTAGGGCCAAGTAGACTGAAGATCTCCCCCTGCTGAATGGTCAGATTGACGTGCTTAACTGCGTCCACTGTTTCACCATCGGCTCGCCGAAAACGCTTGGTTAAATTGTGCGTTTGGACAATCGGTTGCATGAGTTCCCCTTTTTGTAGAGCTGGGTATGCCGTACTTTGTTGAATAGTTCTGGCACTATCATACTGCTGAAGGATCTCGTTGTAATGTGCCAAAAGTCATATTCCAGAGGTGTACTGGTCATATGGATATTATGAAGACGAAATTAGGAGACGAGCTCACGCTACACCCCACCCGGGATATTTCTCTGGATCCGCAAACTCTTGTCCCAGTTCCAGAAAACCGCGCGGACCCCGCCTTCCATACTCAAAGGGATCATGGGTGGCTTCCATCCAACGATGAAGCCGCGCCTCCATCTCATCCAAAGCAGGGCGGGCTTCGGCTGAATTGGCTAGGTTGACCATCTCTAGCGGATCATTCACCCGATCAAAGAGCCAGGGGCCTCGTTCATTCCCAAACCAGCGAGCATAGGTCCACTCCTGAGTGCGCACACCCCGCCACCTACCTACCCAGCCATCTCGGTTGGGCCAGCCGTGGGCCATATTTTGTAAGTAGACCGACTCGGTTCCACCTGGTGTCTTCTCAGTATCAGAGGGAGCCTCTCCGCCTTTCCAGACGGCAGAGAGATCCCGCCCCTGCAGCCCATCGGGCAGGGCAACGCCACAGGCGCCGAGTAATGTTGGCACGAGATCAATAGCCCCCATGAAGGCATCGCTGCGAGTGCCAGATGGCGTAACGCCAGGCCAGCGAACAACCATGGGAACATGGATAGACTCTTCATAGGGGGTAGCTTTAGAGGCCCGCATACTTTCATGTAACCAATGGTCGAAGGGTTTGCCATAGCCGTGGCTGGAGAGGTGATCACCGTGGTCAGACGTATAGCAGACGATGGTGTTGTCGCTGAGACCGAGTCGCTCCAACGCTTCTACAAGACGCGCCATTTGAGCATCAAGCCCGGTGCAGCAGCCATAGTAGTCAGCTAATTCTCGTCGAGCAAAGTCGACCATCTGCTCCGGCACATTGGCTGGCACATCCATATTAGCGGGATCGTAGATACCATATTCTTCAGGATATTGAGGATAAGGCCAGTGGGGTGGTCGCCACGAGACGAAGAGAGCAAAAGGATCATCTGGACGGGCATCTAGGTGCTGTTCCATAAAGCGAATGGCCAGCTCCGTCTCCGCGGCGGGTGCCCACCCCTCAAAGAAAGTTGGGTCCGACTCATTCTCGTGGTAGCTGCGATCGAAAAAGCCAGCTCCGCCATTGACATCCAGAGCCGCTAAATAATCGAGTCCGTAGCGATCTGCCTCAGCGTAGGGTGCCCTACCCAGATGGAATGTGCCTACATGCCCAGTGCCATAGCCATGCCTGCGTAAGGTACCTGGCAAGGTAGGGATATCCCGCCGTGGGCTATATTCATTATCAATCACACCATTCTGCCAAGCATAGCGACCCGTAAGCAAAATTGCTCGATAGGGTGAACACAACGGATGATTGGAGAACATATTGTCACAGACCATTCCCTCTGAGGCGAGTTGATCGATGGCCGGCGTTTGGACAATCGAATTGCCGTTGGCACCCAGCGCGCTATAGCGTTGTTGATCAGAAAAGACAAAGAGGATATTGGGGCGTTTTTCCAAACTCATTTTGGCTCCTTTTAGATTACATGTAGCGTTTTGTATCCATCAGTCAGCTTCTCGCCAGCGCCCTGCCGAACAACGACCACATCCTCGACGCGACAGCCCAGCTTATGGGGAATGAAGATACTTGGCTCTGCCGTAAAGCACATGCCTTCTTGGAGCGTAGTCGTGTCCCCAGCAGTCAGAAAGGGCGTTTCGTGGACGTCCATTCCTATGGCATGGCCCAGCCGATGCATAAAGGCATCACCATAGCCACCTTCTTCAATCACCGTTCGTGCGGCTGCGTCAGCCTCTTCACACGTGTTGCCTATCTTGAGCGCGGCGATGCCTGCAGCCTGGGCACCCATAACCAGTTCATGGACACGACGATACTCGTCAGTGGGTTCGCCAAAGAAGATAGAGCGGCCATAATCATAGCAGTAGCCCTCATAGACTCCCCCCATGTCATAGGAGACGGCGACCGGTGGCACCAACGGAACTTGTAAGACCTCCTCTCGATTCTTGAAATCAAAGGGGTAATTCGGACCCATATTGTAAAAAGAGGTCACAAATGAATCGGTTTGGGCACCATGTTTCTTGAGCTGGTACTGCACTTCTGAGATCAGATCTAAATTGGTCATGCCGTGACGAAGTTTGGGTAGCGTGGCCGCAAATGCCAGCTCGGTAATTTCGCCGGCCTTCTTCATGATGGCAATTTCGTCTTCGTCTTTGGTCACTCGTAGAGGCATTAGAATCTTAGAGGCTAGACTCATGGTCACGTCAGGCAAGGCTTTCCTCAGGTTAAGCAAGAGTTCGGCCCAGCTCCGATCTTCTACGGCCACATGAGTAGAATCAGAATTGTTTATCCGAAGGCTAGACAGCACATCCCGTACCATATCCAGTGGGTCACCCGCATCGGGCAGGATACGAACATCATAGCCATCCACGTTACCCATATGAAACTGGGCAAGCATGCGTGGCAGGGTCAGAACCGGAACGCCACTTTGCGGAATCCAGGCACCAGTGAGCCACTCACCAGGATAGATGGTGTTGCCAAAATTGGGTTCATCTCGGGGAATGCCAGTCACATAGTGAAGATTGGCCGAACGGGAGAGAAAGAGCAGGTCAATTCCTTGGCTGGCCATGCTAGCCTGAACAGTTTGAAGACGAGCGGAGTAGTTAATCTGGAGGTTTGTCATCGAATAGTTGCTCCTGGTTCCTGGTTAGTGGGTAATCGAGTTACTAGGTTGTGGGGTTGCAGAGGGTTTACAGTTGTTTGCGTAGTCGTGGGTCCAAGGCATCTCGGATCCCGTCTCCAATAAAGTTAAAGCTAATCACTACGCTAAAGATGGCCAATCCAGGAAATGCAGCCATCCACCACTGATCAAAAAATTCGATTCCATCAGCAATCATGCGTCCCCATTCGGGTGAAGATGGCTCTGGCCCCAATCCCAAAAAGCTAAGCCCAGCAAATACGAGAATCGCGTTGCCCAAATCGATGGTTGCTAGTACAACGGCCGGAGCCAAACAGTTGGGCAGAATGGTTCGCCAAAGGATACGGCCTCGAGGAACGCCTGTTGCAGTCGCCGCTTCCACATACTCCTGGGATTTCACCCCAAGGACCAATGAACGTACCACCCTAGCATAGTTGGGCCACCAGACCACCACCATAGCCACAATAGCGTTGATGAGGCTTGGCCCCAGCGCCGCCGCGACAGCCATAGCCAGGATAATCGTAGGGAAGGCCATGAAGATTTCGGTCAACCGCATGATCAGCTCTTCAAACCAGCCACCGATGAAGCCAGCGAGAGCACCGATAATTGTTCCGATAAGACCTGCTACAATGACTACAGCTACGCCCGCGGGCAAGGAGAGCCGTCCACCATAGAGTACTCGGCTTAAAATGTCTCGCCCCAGTTGATCAGTTCCAAAGAAATGGTCTGCGCTTGGCCCCTGTAAACGATTTACAATATCTTGCTGAAGCGGCTCATAGGGCGCGATCTGGGGAGCAATCACGCTGACGACTACCCAGAGTATGAAGAAGACGATACCGGCTAAGGCTAATGGATTGGCGCGCAAAAAGCGACGGAGCTGTGATATGAATTGCATTACGGGACTAACTGACTCGTAGCCTGGGATCCGCCAAAAAGTAGAGCACGTCCACGACCAAGTTCACTATAATAAAGATCAGTGCTATCACCAAACTAACCCCCATAATTGCGGGGAAGTCCAACGATGTTGACGCCCGATAGGCATACTGTCCAATGCCTGGCCAAGCAAAGATGCTTTCGGTTAGAACAGTTCCAGCCAACAGGTTGCCGTAGGAGAAGCCGATAACCGTGAGCACTGGAATCAGTGCGTTGCGCAGAGAATGGCGAATCAGGGTTGTCCGATCCTGAAGCCCCTTGGCCCGAGCCGTACGGATATAGTCCTCACCGAGTACTTCCAACATGGCAGAACGGGTTACCCTGGTAATCAGTCCGGTTGTGTAGGAACCCAGGACCAAAGCAGGTAGAATCAGATGGGAGAGTGCGTTGCCAAAGATGGCCCAATTACCGGTCAATGCAGAGTCTACAGTCAGCAAACCCGTTATCCTTGGTGGCATCTCTAATCCAACGTCAATTCTCCCTGGCCCAGGGAACCAGCCTAGCCGGGAATAGAGGACAAACAATGCCAACAGCGCCAGCCAAAAGACTGGTACACTCACACCCAGCAGCGAAACCAATCGTGCTACATGGTCTAGCCAGCTATTTCGCCACAAGGCCGATAGGATCCCCAATGCCATCCCTGTTAGGACGCCAAAAATAACCGACGCCGTAGCCAGCTCAATGGTTGCCGGAAGAAAGGAGCGCAGATCATCCAGGACAGGACGTCGGCTCTTAATCGATCGACCCATATCCCCCTGTAGCAGCTTCCCCACATAGATCAGATATTGCTGAGGCACCGGTTTATCCAACCCCCATTCCCGTTCGAAGGCAGCCACAATATCTGGATCGGACATGGCCTTTTGTCCCAAGTTAGCCACAATTGGATCGCCTGGCACAGCATGGGAAATGGTAAACGCAATCAACGTTACCCCAATGAGAAGAGGGACGGTTAGAATGAGGCGTCGAGCAATGTAGCGGTAAAGAGGCATAGGTAAGATGGTTGAGATGACAGTGCGAATAAGATGATTGAGATGTCGAATAGCGGATTATCTCAATCATCTTATTCATCCCCACACTATCTGTCAGCGTTTATTTTCATTGTTTATTTGTTGAGTAAAGACACGTCTACTCTCCACTGAGGATTGTAAACAAACCCGTCTATGTCTGTTCGGAGCCCAATCTGGAGGCCGGGTTGCATGAGGGGGGCAAATGGGCCTTGCTCCATGAGGTAATCCTGCATCTCGCCAAACATCCCTGATCGTACCGAATCATCCGTTTCAACTTTCAGGGCGTCGCGCAAGGCCAGGATGGTTTCATCGGCATTGTCATCCGTCCAGTTGACGCGCTTGCCGACCACGCCTTCAGGTAGAAACTCAACATAGTCCAGCGAGTCCCGATAGTCGGGTAGCCAGAGCCAGAGGCCAAAGGGCTCGGTCCCTTGGCGGTAGGCCTCCAACGCAACACCAATCTCAGCAGGAGCCAAAGTCACATTAAAGCCTGCCTCGTTGAGATCGGCCTGTACCTTCTGGGCATACGTACCAAAGTTGATGCCAGCAAAGGTAAAGTCGGGATAGGCTAGCTCAATATCCAACCCATCACCATACCCAGCCTCGGCCAACAGGGAGGCAGCTTTTTCCGTATCTCTAGCGATGCCAGCATTGGGTTCATATGCACCCAAGAAACCGACTGGTAACATGGACTGAGGCGTCACCGTGTCACCACCAGCGAGCAGGCGTATACCTTCGTAATCGAGCGCATAGCGGACAGCCTGCATTACCAGCGGGTCGCTGGCGGGGCCACCGATCTCCGGATCCTGATTGCCCTTGATGAAGACCAATGTATCGCTCAAGCCTTGGAAGACGTGTATGTCTGGGTTGCTTTCAAGAGAGGGTACCTGATCTGTACTCAGGTCAAAGGCTATGTCAATGTCACCCGCCTCAAGCTGGATCTTCTGGGTGGCTGCTTCGGGAATGTTGCGGAAAATAATGCGTTCAGTATGGGCCGGTTCGCCCCAGTAATTCTCATTGCGAACCAAGACAGTTTCTACACCTGGCTCCCAACTCTCAAGTATATAAGGGCCACTACCAGCCGAGCTACTATTGAGCCACTCTTCTGCTTCGTCTGCCTCCGCCGCGTCTTCACCTGAAGTGCCACCATTGGCTTCTACCTCAGATTGGTTGACTACGCTAAAGGCTCCAAAGACCATTTTGGCCAGAATCGACGGATCTGGCTGGGTCAGGCTAACGACCACAGTTGCTTCATCAGTTGCTTCGACTGATGCAACTGTCTCAGCCAAGAATGAAGGGTTGCCTGTAATATTTTTCAGGCGGTCAAAGGAGAAGACCACATCCTGGGCAGTAACTGGATCGCCGTTGGAAAAGGTTGCCGTGCTGTCTAATGCGAATGTATATACGGTCCCATCCTCAGAGATCTCCCACGAGGCGGCCAAATCCGGCACGACAGCCTCTACCGAATCTGCTGGGAAGGTAACCAGGGTCTGATAAGCGGCCTTATGCACAATTGAAGGAAGGGTCTCAAAGGCCCGGGCGGGGTCAAGAGAAGCGGTATCTTCCGAAATCGCAATGACAATCAGTTCTGAGCCGCCGTCCATACTAGAGTCACTATCGGGAGCTGGGGCGCTTGTATCTGCGCTATCAGTAGGAACAGGCGCGGCGCATGCAGCGAGGAACAGTCCAAATACAAGCAAAGCCGTCATAAAAAAGTAAAGCCGAGAAGGTGTCTTCATAGAGGGTCTCCTTGTTAGGTGGTAAGCATCGAAGGATGGTAGATGATACGTTGATCATTGTATCCTTTTCCGGCCAGTCTGTAAACTGAATAAGAGTCTGCGTGGAAGTCGCTTTGGCTTCAACCATGGATATAGCCTCAGAGTATATAAAACCGCCTTGAAAGTGGTTGAAGCTTGTGCTAGACTATGCTTGATCTGGTACACGTTATCAGTCAGTCGCAACCTGCCGTTTCGAGGTGGGACGACGAGCAATCTGAACTCGACTCAACGGAAGATTTCTCCTACCGCCGAAATGATATCGATTTGAGTCATTTCGATTGGCTGTTATCTAAAGAAGATATATATGGCAGAGCAAACAACAGAGCAAGCAATCGCTGAGATCTGGAAACTTTTTAAAGAAACTGATGCGAAGTTCAAAGAGACTGATGCGAAGTTCAAAGAGACTGATACACGGCTTGATGAACGCTTTGCTGAGACACAAGCAGAGATTTCTAGAACAAACCGTAACCTGCAAAAGTTGGAAGGACTCTTTGGTAATCAATGGGGACGTTTAATCGAATCCCTTGTTCAGCCTGGCGTTTTGGCGCTTTTCCAAGGGCGTGGTCATGATGTACATCGTCTGCATCAGCGTTCCAAAGCAAAACTGAATGGAACAACCATGGAGATTGATATCATTCTGGAGGATCAGACCGAGGTCATCCCTATTGAAGTGAAGACGAACCTAAACGTCGAACATGTCAATGACTTTTTGGCAGATCTGGCCGAATTCACTCGTTTTTTCCCCCTATATAGCGCCTATCACATCTATGGTGCCGTGGCTGGACTGGATATTTCCCAGGATGTGATTCGTTATGCTTATCGCCGAGGGTTGTTTGTGGTTAGCGTCACGGGGACCGATCTGGTAGAAATCTTGAATGACGAGAAATTTCAACCCAAAGATTTTGGCGCTACCGATTCTGAATAGCTGGCAATACCTCCTTTCCGAGTAGCCGCAAACCTTCCTCGGTTGTCAGGCCGTGAGGGGTTCCAAACTCAACTCGACTGGCTCCAGCGGCGAATAGGCTAGATGCCTGTTCGACTATCTGGCGGGGCGTGCCAGTAAAGGCAAATTTGGAGAGTAGTTCATCTGAAATCAGCCTACTTGCTTGCTCGAAGTCGAATCGCTCTGCCGCAACGCGAATTTGCTCCGATAATTCTGGCTCCATCTCAACTGTCGGGTCTAAGTTGGCCACGATGGGTAAATAGAGCGCTACCTCACGACGAGCCAATGCCCGAGCGGCTGCACCATCCTCATCGACCACCGTCACGGCACCCACAACAATTCCCGTCTCCTGTTCTTGGGACCCTGCTGACACCGCATCGCGCGCCACGTGAGATTGAAAAACAGGCACAAGATTCGGGGACGAACAGAACCCGTTCATGTCGTTTACGGTCCTCCATGCTATACTATTGGAATGACTGACTCATCCGATCACTTCCAACTCTATGATCTTGCCGTCATTGTAGAAAGCATAAACGGCCACTGCACTTGTGCCATGAGTGCAGGAGACTGCTTCTATATGCGCAGCGGCAAAATATCCTTACCTGATGGAGCAGACTTTTGTCTTTACGCCATGCAAGCGGTTATTCCACTCCTGCCGGCCAAGCAACGTCTCAATCATCCGGCAGACTGGATGGAGACTGACAGTCGCGCCGTATGTCCAGACCCAGCCTGCGAATTAGTCATGCGGATTGACCGGCTAGAGACGCGTACCCTGCGCCACGATGACGTCAGTCCAATCCCCTGGGATGAGATCCAATCGACCTCCTAATCCTGTAGTCCGAGCCCGTTTCATTAACAATTCACAAATTCTGCCATTCAACAATTAATTATTAGAATCGACTCGTTCGTTGAAGCCTTTCAGCTCCTTGGAATCCATATTGGAGCCTTATACTTTTGTAAAACGCGGGGTGGGAATGTCTGGAATTAGCGGAACTCGCAACGCCACAATGTTGCTTTGCGTAGCCTGATCTGGTGCAGTCGTCTCAAACGTAAAGGTCATGTTCAGAAGATGGTTCTCTGTAGACTGGAAGTGGCTGGCAAATGTATTGCCATTGTAAGGAACAAGTGGGAAGGTTCGGCCATCATAGCTTTGGTAAAGGGTCTCTCCACGTAATTCCACCACAAACTTGCCATAGCCAGGGTGAGTATAGTTTCCTTGATACGCCTCCAAGCGATGCGTAGGTGGATTCTGTAGATTGCGACCTTCGCCAAACGCCTGTTCTTCCTCTTTGTCTCGATTCCTGAAAAAGTGGGTACGCTGCTGAAAGAAAGCTAGCCTTGCATCCGCGTTCTCAACGTTCACGATGTGATCCAGGGCAATCATACCCGCAGCCGAAGAACCCTCAGTCAAATTGAGATTGGTAAAGACGACTACGCCCGCGTCTCTTTCTGGGATAAAGCCCACGAAGGTGCGATGTCCATTAAATGAACCGCCGTGGGTAACAACGAGTTCACCATGAATGTAATTTTGACGCCACCCCTGTCCATAGGTGGTTATGCCAGCCCCCAAACCGGAGTCTCGATTCTCGAGCATATGGGGTCCGTGAATCCAGGCAAGGCTCTCTGTCGAGATGATTTCTTTGTTGTTATAGCGTCCGCCTGAGAGTTGCAGCTTGAGCCACTGGGTCATCTCTTGTACGGTACTGTATAGACCCGCTGAAGGAGCAATATACCGGGTATCACAAAAGGCGATCGGCTGGATGGCATCCTCAATGAGCGCGTAACTTTGGGCTAGCTTGCCGCTTTCCCGCGCCTTGGCCCGATCATATGTACTCACGGCCATGCCTAACGGCTGCAGCAGATACTCATCAACCAACTCTTCATAGTCTCGACCGGTTACCTCTTCTACTATGGCACCCACGCATGAGTATACAATATCCTGATATTGGAAGTGAGAGCGAAAGGAAGATGATGGGTCAAAGTGGGCCATTCGTCTGAGCAAATCAGCGCGAAACTCACGCCCAGAATTTGCTAACTCCCGGCCCACGCCATGGGCGAGCATATTCTCATGGTATGGTAGTCCAGTCCGATGGCAGAGCATATCTTCCAATGTAACTTCTTTGGTGGCAAACGGATCCATCATTTTGAAGGTAGGGATATAGTCACGTACAGGCTTGGTCCATTCCACCAGGCCTCGATCCACCAAGCAGCCCACCAGCCCTGCCGTAAACGATTTGGTCACCGACGCGACTAAACCGACCGTTTCATCTGTAAAGGGCTGTTGCGTTTCCAGATTGGCATAGCCAAAGCCTTGGTTGAAGACGACTTCACCTTTTTGCAGCACAGCCACTGCCATACCGGGCAAGCGGAATAGATTGAATACTTGTTGGAGATCGCTTTGTAAGTTTTTGTTCATGAGCTCACCTTAAATGAAAATTCGCTATATACTTCGCCAGAAAAGTCTTGTCCCGATTCTTGACCAATCCACTATGGGAAATTCTGCGTAGGGAGAACAGAACTTTTCTGGCCATCTATATTGTTTCCTTTCGCGCCTCGGTATAGTAGCGGCATCTGTCAATTGCCCCGTTCAGCAGACTACAATGTTCATGAGAGGCTCTTCGTTCTGACCTCATAAACAAACGCTCACAAGTGAAACGCTCATAACTTGTAATGCATAATTTCTCAACTACCGTTAGTTACGTTACAATCCTCTTATGGTCGTATGGATATAAATTTCTCTAGAGGGAGGGTATAGGTGGCACTTTTTGATCAAACACTTATCGTAGAAATTTGTACACAGGTGGCGCAACATTATGAGGCGCTAGGTGCTGCGCTAGGCCAATCAGGCCAGCCTATTGACACCTGTCGGCTTGCACCAACGGCGCCATTGGTTGAGCATCTAACACGCTTGATCAGTATTGCCAATGGGGAGCAGATCCGTGGTGAGGCAAGCAAAGCAGATGTTGCACAAGTAGAAGCCACACTCACCCAGGTGCAGCTCATGCTTTTTGGTAACCCCATGCAGAGCAGTATCAACTTACCCGTCGATTTTTGGCAGACAGATACAGGTATCCTCTTTTCGCGTGTACGCTGGTGGCTGTCAGCGGATGAGTTAATTACTATCAGCAATGCCGCAGCCTTAGCCTTTGGAGAGAATACACAGGCAGCGCGCATGAGGATTGTCCGTGCCATTGACAGCGGCCAACTTGATTGGGTTCCAGATCCATCAGTCGCAAATCCACAACAAAATCGGCGCGTTCTTCGTCCTCAGGTAGAACGTCTAGCCGCACAACGTCGTCGCCCAGAATAGGAGGTATCATGCAGAAAAGTGACCTGACGTCTTCCCAGCTTCAACTGATCGATTGCGCCATCCAAACTACTTTTTCCCACAAAGAATGGGTACTGCTGGAAGAGTTGGGGGGCGGCTTGTCGACGTCAATACTATACAAAATTGGTATTGATGACTATGCCTATGTAGTGCGACTAAGCGACCCGTCACATCCTCATAACAATCTAGAACTTGAATATATGGCCATGAAACTGGCCGCTACGCAGGCATTGGCTCCTCAACTATATTATGCGGACCCGCAGACGGGTATAGCGCTGATGGAGTTTATCCGGGGGAGCTCTTTGTATGCAAGTAGAGCCGATAGCTCCAAATTAATGCCTGAGATAGCATGTATGATACGCACTCTACATCAAGGTCCGGCCTTTCAAAACGGTATACCCATTACGGATAAAGTCGAGATCCTATTTAAACAAATTCGGCCCGACTTAGCAGCGACAACACTCATGCAACATGGCATGGCGCAGATGCACAAACTCGCGCCCCAGCTCAAAGCTCCAGATGACAAGCGCCCAAGCCATTGCGACATTAACCCTGGCAATCTACTCTTTGATGGAAGTCAGCTCTGGTTGGTGGATTGGGCGTTAGCCGCGCAGGAGAATCTATATTTTGACTTAGCTTGTTGCTCAAACTTCTTCTTCTATCAGAACAAAGAGAGAGAGGAGGCGTTTTTGCACGCCTACTTCGAACGCCCGCTCACGCTATTGGAAACAGAAAAATACACCCGTATGCGCACCTTTGTCAATATTTTCTATGGTGTAATGTTTGTTTATCTAAGTGGTATGCATGGCGCACCGCTATTGGATTGGGAGGAAATTGACCTCTTGCCGGACTATCCACAATTCCTAGCAAGGATCGGTCAGGGCCAAGAAAGTATGGAAAATCCGCTAACCCTACAGCGGTTAGGGTTTGTTTATCTGAAAGCAGTGCAATCGTCAAAGCTATAGTACTCCAAGATTCTTGGCATGGTTCAAATAGACTGGCCTAAATTCGCAGGGTTCACGACAATACAACTACTCTCTACCTCGGTTGCAAAAGGTAACCAGATCCGTTTGGCGGAAAGCCCTGCCCAGAGGAGTAGTCCCGAACTCGCTGGATCATCTTCTTTATTAGGTTGATAGCACGTATCATATGATTCGTGCCGATGGTTATTGTTACGATTTCTTCAATGTCACCCTCGGTTTCCCAAACATCGACGGCTGCCTCCATTTCCTTCTGTCCGAGCAGCTTTGCGACTGAAATACGATGGTGTCCATCGAGCACAAAATAGTGCTCACCAATCTGGATCAACTCGATCACAGGCAAGTTCGCACATGTTTCTCGCGCAGTAGCAATACTTTGCCAACGTTCCTGATTATGCCCCTTAAGAGGCCGAAAGTACCGATCAAAGTCCCGGCTGCGGCCGTAGCTCCCAATGATTTGGTTGAGTACGACGGGCTTAATGCCAGCATCATAGCGACTGGAGATAGAAATCACAGGTTCGACTTCGCTCAGGGGAATCAGTCGGTTGCTCGTACCACAAATTCGCGCCCAGAGCTGCTGGCGTTGGCCTTTCCATCTTAATTTTCTGAATTGTTCACGATTTCTCTGCCGGATATATTCGACACTTCCTGGATCACGGAACATGATTTTACCCCTTGTTGCTCTATTCTTTGGAATAGCGCTATTGATTAGTCTGCAAACGTTCCCATGCCTCTTGGGTCATCTCATAGTAGTAGGGCACGACTGATATGTAAGGTTTCGTAACAGGACAATCGGACGCGGACGAATCTGTATGATTCGATTTAAAGCCATTTACGTCTACAGTAGAAGTGCTCCCTTGAACCATCATCTCTTTGACTGATGATAATTTGCTATCTATTTGGTCTAGGCGGACGCGATTTGTGAGTACTGTACCATTCTTTTCGTATGTATTCATTTTCGTTCTCCAGTTTATGATAATTTACTCTACTTATTGAAATTCTGCACTCTGCTTTTTCTTAACGATATCATGCAAACGTTCATAAAACGTTAATTCCGGAATTCACGCAAAGGCACGAAGAATTAACGTTCCCTCGTATTACTCGGTTGAGCTGATTTCATCGATCTTGGGTGCCAAGTTCATTGTAATAACGGTGAATGATAGACCGAGACGAATCAACGGCCGGAAGAAGATGGGCAGGTGCTTATCTTCTCCACTCCCATGACAATCCGACTGTAGTAATTCTCAAGAAGACTGGGAACTTCACGAATAATGTCTAGAGGAATCGCTTTACCTTGGGCAATCATTACGTCTTCAAATATTTCAAATGCATCTTAAAGGGAGGTGCAAGAATACCTCGTTCGCCGCGCGTCACCGACTCATCGCGGATGGTAAAGTTCTTGGTGATGGCATTCTCAAGCTCGACAATCATAAATAAAAAATTAGAGGCACCACTTTTTCCGTAAGTGATGCCTCTAAGCAAAAGGTGCTCCTTCTGACTACAACAATTTTTCAAACGACTATAGCGAATTTCCCGTTGCATTTATGCATCGTTGGTGAAACTTCACTAATAGCACTTTATTTTGCCAGCTCCCGGATCCTTGACACACCATATATTAACTATAGAAGATGTACTGTAATCATCACCTGCTCCGAATGTTGGTTCAGATGCTGCAAAAGTAGGTAGAGTATACATAGCCAGAGAGCCAATAACCAATGTTAGAGCAAATAAAAGTTTGGCACGATTTATGATAATTTTCATTTGAAATTTTCCTTTCGACTTGAATGCAATTTGTCTTAACTGATTGTTACTGCACTCATATTATATTCGATGTGCGTTCATAATTCGTCATCTTAAATGTTCACAAAGCGTTCATAATTCGTCGTCTTAAATGTTCATAAAGCGTTCATTACGACGCTAAACACAGGATCATGCCGAACGGCTCAAATATTTGACCAGTACACTAGTAGACCAACGCAGCGCAGCGGTACATCAATATGACGAGTGCATACGCGCCGTGTTGGATTGGGCCTTTGGCTCCTATGCTACACGGGCCACTGTTTCCGGCAGCGTATCTCATAACACTATCTCAAACAAACCCGGGAGCGACTAACAATGGCTGACCCAACACCTATTAAAACGGTTGAAGTTGATGACTATGATCCAAAGTGGGCAGATGAGTTCGAATCGTATGCGGGGCAGTTGCATACAACTCTGGGCGATCTGGTTATGAGTATTGAGCACGTGGGGAGTACGAGCGTCGTTGGACTTGCGGCCAAACCGCTCGTTGATATCGACGTTGTGATCTCATCACGCATTCTGTTGGAGAAAGTCATTGAAAGGTTAGCAGCGCTCGGGTATGTCCACGAAGGGAATTAATGATTGCTTTGCTTTGGTAAAGCCAGATATACTTCGTCAGAAAAGTTTTGTCCTGACTCTTGGCTAATCCGCTCTGGGAATTTCCAAGAAGGGGGGACGACCCCATGAAGACCGGGGCTTGTACCCGTCTTCATGGGGACAAGCTTTTTCTGGCTATCTAATAGCACCGCCCCTGGTATAATTCCCAAGCGTTCACTATATGCTCACAATTGTGCTCACATGGATGAATATCATATGGTGGAGCTATGTTGCATCCATAGAGATTCAGAATCTGTAAAATATCTCTGCAAAATTTCTTTGACCTATTGCTCTTGCTCTTATGTCATTCAACACGTCCATAGTTTGAAGTCATCAGTAAAATTTGATAAGGTGAAAGGTATGCACCACCTAATACCTTCACTCATTCTTGAAAAGGCGATGCTTGGCCAAAGCAGCGGCCAATTTGATGCGGTTGTTCTCTTTATCGATACCTCTGGTTTTACACGTCTTACGACCCAATTGACAGAGCAAGGCCGGGAGGGCGCCGAGGTGCTGGCTGATATATTGCAGACCGTCTTTGAGCCGCTGGTAGAAGCTGTCTATGCGCACGGTGGTTTTATCGCCGGATTTGCTGGTGATGCCTTCAAGGCAATCTACCCCAGTTCACACACAGTTCCACTTGAAAATCAGAATTTGGAATCTACAGAAATAGCTATGGGAAATGCTGGCTTTCAGCGCAACCCCGCCATTGACGAGGCAAGCTATCTTCATGCGCTTGCCACAGCAGAGCAGATCCGCAGCCACATGGACGCCAACCCTAGCCACGAGACGCCATATGGCACCTTCGACTTTCGGGTGCGATTGAGCATTGGAGATGGGCAGGTAACTTGGTCTATCTGGGCAAGTGACGACGAGGACGCAGAACAGACCTATGGATATACATTCTCTGGTTCTGCGCTTGACCAGGCGATACGTGGTGAGGATCACGCCGATGGCGGGGAACTTGTAGTGACCCAATCGGTGCATCGTACCATTAGTGCCTCACAACCAGATCTGCTCACTGGTCGTGTCCTCACAGGTGATGCGGAAGGATACCTTTGCATCACCAACATTGCGAAAAGCCTACCGGTCGCTCGCTCTGTGATCGGTGACGTGCCAGCCCCTCTGGGCAACGCCAGCTCGTTCTACCCTGAATTCTTACTTACTACCCAAACCCGGGGTGAGTTCCGCACCGTTCAGACTCTCTTTATCAACGTCCAACGGCTACCCAAGCCTAATGCAGAGGATGATTTTCTGCCGATCTTCTTCCAACTTTTGCATCAATACGGTGGGTACCTCTGCCGCATTGGCCGCGTTGGTTCCGGTGATCCAGGCGGGACATTTCTACTCTTTTGGGGTGCGCCCATCAGCCATGAAAATGATCTCGAACGGGTAATTAGCTTTGTATTGGCCCTGCGCGAAAAAATCAGCATCCCGTTTAGAGCTGGTATTACCTATGGGGTGGTCTACGCTGGCTTTGTTGGCTCTGCCCTGCGTGAGGAGTACACTTGTCATGGCAACAGCGTAAATCAAGCAGCACGTCAGATGGGGGTAGCAGAATGGGGGCAGATTCTCCTAGATGCCGAGACCGCACGCCGAGCACAAGATGAGTTTGCTCTGACGCTGGCGGGTCACTACGCGCTGAAGGGCTTGGAGCAAGAACAACCGCTCTTTGCAGTGGGAGGGTCAAGAATCCAGGACGAGGAGAGTATCTATCGCACCAATTTTATTGGGCGGTACACGGAGCTGACACAGCTACAGAGCGCCATCCAACCCATCTTTTCAGGGAAGTTTGGCGGCATTGTCCATGTTAGCGGAGAAGCGGGTATTGGAAAAAGCCGTCTAGTCCATGAATTCCTGATGATGAGCATGCAGGAAGATTTACAGATTTTTATCGGTCAAGTCGATGAAATCTTGCGAGAACCGCTTAATCCACTGCGATATTTTCTGGACCGTTACTTTGAACAGTCATTAGCTAACGAGGAAGATGTTAATAAGGCGCGCTTTGATGAGACACTGAACAACCTAATTGCCCATATCCCAAGCAACGAACAAGGTAAAGAGCTACAGGCCGAACTCGTGCGTACCCGTTCGTTTCTGGGTGCCTTGGTGAATGTACACTGGGCAGATTCGCTCTATGAACTGAGTGAGCCAAAGTTGCGCTATGAGAATACCTTCGCCGCCATCAAAGCGCTGATCAAAGCAGAGAGTCTACGTCGACCTCTTCTACTTCTCTTGGAAGATGGGCAGTGGCTAGACCCAAGCTCTCTCTCCTTTCTCGAGATTCTAATCCATAATGTAGAGTCCTATCCCTTTGCGATTCTCATTACGGCTCGTCCCGCCGATGAAGGGGTTGGTTCTACATTGTCGTCCGGTATTGTTCAACATGAACTCTACCGTGAAATCTTCATAGAGCCGCTTTCGGAAACAGACATAGCGAATCTAGCCCAGGATTACCTCGGCTCTCCAACATCTATGGAGTTAAGCCAATTGCTTAAGGAGCGTGCAGAAGGTAACCCATTTTTTGCCGAGCAACTGCTTCTTTATTTGCAAGAAAATTCCCTTTTGGTCGATGAGGGGATGGGCTGGGAGCTAGCAGAGCAGGCCACAGAATCAGGGAATGATTTGCCTGCCGATTTACAGACGGTGCTGGTGGCACGTCTGGACCGCCTGACCCAAGAGGTGAAGCAGGTAGTGCAGACGGCGGCCGTGCTCGGTCGGGAATTTAGTGTACAAATCCTGTCACAGATGTTGCGTGATGAGGCGACATTGGGCGATAAAATGCGCGCGGCGGAAGAGTCCGCGGTCTGGAATTCATTGAATGAGTTGCGCTATCTCTTTCGCCACGCGTTACTTCGTGATGCAGCATATGAGATGCAGCTGCGCGCACGCCTCAACACCTTACACCGTCTTGCCGCCAATGCAATTGAGACACTCTATATAGGCAAGTTGGGTTCCCACTATAGTGATTTGGTCTATCATTATCGGCAAAGCAATGAGTCTGATAATGAACGAACATATGCTCGTTTGGCTGGCGAACATGCAGCATCTCAATATGCCAACCATGCAGCTATCACATACTATAGCCGAGCGCTTGAACTAACGCCTGATGACTTACGTCAGTTGCGATTTGAGTTGCTCTTTGCCCGGGAACATGTCTATGACCTTTTAGGGGATACTGCAGCGCAGAAGGCGGATCTCGATCAATTGCTGGATCTTGCCTCGGCCATTACGGATGATGCTCAGGCAACCGCGGCCTACCAAGCCCAGGTGACACTTCGGTTGACCAAATATCACGAACAGGTTGGAGATTTCTCTGAAGCCGCTGATTTTGCCACCGAAGCCATCCGTCTAGCCCAATTCGGGCAGTCTCCTGAATCTGAAGCCACCGCTTACTTTCGCTGGTGTATTGTCTTGTCGCGCCTGGGGTATTATGAAGAAGCTAGGGAGAAGGCCGAAAGTGCACTTTCCATCGCTCAAGCGCACGGGATACGTAAGCTCGAAGCCCACTCAATCATGCAGTTGGGTAACTCAGACTATTTCTACGATCGGTATGAGGATGCCGCAGCACGATATAAGCAGATACTCGTAATCTATCAAGAGCTAAGCGATCTACGAAATGAGGCGTCTACCCTAACGAACCTTGGCCTGGTTGCTAGATATCAAGGTGACTATCAACTGGCGAGCGACTACTCCAACCAAGCGATCCAAAAACATCGCGCGGTTGGAAACCGTCGCGGCCTGGCTGGGATTCTGCAATCTCTTGGGGCGCTTTCTTTGGAACAGTACAAATTCGATGATGCGCTCTCGCAGCTAACACAGTCTTTACTCATCTATCGGGAACTGGGTGACCGCAATGGAGAGCTGATTACGCTCACCAATCTCTGTAATTTATATCGAACCCTGGGCGACTATCCAACAGCAGAAGCCCATAACCAAGAAGCGTTGAAGCTAGCCATTGCCATTGGCAAGCGACAAATGGAATGTACAATATATATGGTCCAAAGTTTCTTGGACTTTTTACAACATCGATATGAGATCGCTCATACCCAAATCCAAAAAGGGATAGCCCTTGCCGACCAACTGGGTGCGGAGCCATTGGGCCTCTCTGGGCTTAAATATTTGGGTCATGTTCTGGCTGCCTTAGGGCAAGCAGACGAGGCTCAGTCCGCATATCAGCGAGGAGTTGAATTTTATCGCGCCCAGGAGCAGCCTCAACTTGCCATAGAGATGCTAGCCTTTCTTGCCCGAATCACCCTAAATCAGAACAAAATAGATGAGGGCACAGAGTACACCGAAGAGATCCTGGCCTATTTGGAGACTGATGAGGCCCTTTACGGCGTTACAGAGCCAATGAGCGTCTATTTGGCTTGCATTCATCTTCTAAAGCGAAACAACGATAGCCGCGCAGAGACGCTCGTGCAAACTGCATACAGGCTGCTAATGGAGTGGGCGTCCAACATTGATGATGAAGTGCTAAGCGAATCGTTTTTGAATGGCGTCGCATCTCATCGTGAGATCATCCAGGTATATCGGCAGAACGCAGACAGCTAAGGCAGCTGTTTCAAATTAACCCACTTTGACGAGGATAAAAGATAGGCATTCTTCAAAAGTGCCCCAAAACAATCAGCCGTAGCCCCTCGCGGTGTTCTTTTAGAGGACGTCCCCGATCATGGAGTGATCAAAGAGGCTTATGAAAAAATCACCTTCATAATCTTAAGCCGTGGTGCGACAGCCACAGCGGCGCGACGCATTGGTGGCTCTATTCTGGCCCGTTTCTGGCCAGAAGGCTGTGCGTGGCTCCCTTCGTCGCGAGCTATACACACTAGTACGAAGCAGATCGCAATGTCATCCCTTCGGCAAGCTCAGCACAGGTCTGAGCCAAGAGAAGAATCTCTCATTGACATTACGATCTGCTGATAGCAGAAAAATTAGAGACCCGAAGAGCGATCGTCTACCTCATAATCAACGGTAGATGGATCCGCTCACCTTGGGTTTGGCTTATCTGGCTCAGGTCCAGATAGAACTCAGATCCTTCAGTCGTCAATACGCCCAGCTTGTAGTGAAGCTGACCGCCAGCCGTCTCCACCTGTTCCATTTGATTCGGGTCCAGTTGATCCACAAACATGTAGCTGTTGCTCGCTGAGGTACCAGCGCTATCAGCTATGCGCGGCTGTTCGGTAAGGCGCATCCATTCGCTAGCAACAACGCCAATGCTGGCGGCAGTAACACGGCTCGAATCAGTCTGCTTCTCCGTGAGCCGATAGACGTGGAAGCCAACGATCTGGCTCTCATCAGCAGTCGTCCACCCAAGAGTGACCTGGCCTGTGCTGGCGTCGTAGTCCAGGCTACGTTTGGACATGACCACACCAGTAGGGGCAAAGATACCGATACCATCGCTATCGATTTCACCTCCAGCCATAGCCTGAAGTTCAGCCTGCTGGTTAGGCAGCAACGTTGTATCCAGCCCTGCATCACAGTTGACCGCGAAGGATATGACCTGATTCTGGTTGAGGGTGATTCCTCCTGCCGTAGCCAGAATGTTGTTCCAGCTTAGCTGGTTAGGCGTTGCGTTATCAGGTGTTTGGGACGCGGTGGTGCAGTCCAGATAGACTTGCCCAAATTGAGTAACGACAGGTAGCGACGTAAGAGGTGTTGCATCCAAATTCGTGATTGTCACCGTAAAGCTGACTGGCTCGCTCTGGCGGGCGGGGCCGGGCGTGTTGAGCGTCACATCGAGCGCCACATTCGCCGCCGGCGGTTCATAACCAAAGTCAGCATCCACGTGCGTATCGCCAATCGACGTCATGGCCACCACACGTGGCTCGGTGCCGCTGTGGGACTGGCTGCCGTTGTTGCCGCTGTATGTCATACCACTGAGTACACCACTGTTGTTGCTCGCATCCACATCCACAATGTAGATCTTGCCCGGACCGGTAACCACCGAGAAGGTATAGTACCCATCCTGCGAAATGCTTTCGGGTGAGGAGGCACTGTTGACGGTGGTTGTGCTAAGTAAGAACTCGCTTGCTTGGGGTACTCCGTCAGGGTTGGAACCGTCCGAGCCGTCCAGATAGAGGTTGAGCAAGACGCCATTGATGCCCGTTTCACCACTGTCCTTGACGCCATCGCCGTTGTTGTCCTGCCAGACGAAGTCGCCCAGGGTATACTTGTTTTGCAGGCTCAACTCAATGTCAAGGGAGGCATTGACGTTGGCCGTGGGTACCGTGCCGCTGCTATCCTGTGCGCCGTTCGCTGTTGCAGAGATGCAGCTTACGCCAGCAGTGTTACAGGGAGCAGTTGCCCCATTGCTCGTCGTATCCTGAATGGCTGTGAATTGTACTACCAACGTTACCGGTGTGTTCGGAACCAAGTCACCCAATGTGCGTGTCAGATCACTCCAATTGATACGGCCATCATCGCTAACGTCGGTAGGAGCTGCCGCAAGACCTGTGGGGTAGAAATCTAGATCGACGGTATCATAATCAAGCTGGAACGGCAGGGCTGTGATGTTAAGGGACCCCGTATTGGTCAGTGTTATAGTGGCATTGACGAACTCATTGACACCTGCTGGATTGGGGGTTAACGCAATGTCGATATCCAGGTTGCCTGTTGAAAGATTGTTGACGGTTAATGTCTGGCCAGTCATGGAACTGGTCTGGGTACCGACAAGACCGCTTACGTCGGTTGGCCCGCTGACATAACTGCCTGTGGTAGCCGCAGTTACATCCACTGAGACGGTGCAGTTTGAGGTGCCATCGGGCAGGACGGTATCGACGACATTGATGGTGCTGCCACCATTGACGGCAGTGATGGTGCCACCGGTGCAAGTTTGCTGCACATTGGCTGGGGTAGCCAGAACAAGACCGCTGGGCAGCGTGTCGGTAAAGCGGACTGTATTAGCCACAAAATCGTCAATTGGGTTTTCAGCGATGGTGAAGATGAGCGTGGTGGTGCCGCCAGCTGCAATGGTCGTCGGAATGAATGCCTTTGTCAGTGTCGTGTCGCTGGAAGCTGCATTCGCAAACAGAGTAAATTCTGTAAAGTGATTGAGGCGGCCGGTGGCCACATTGTTCTCAACATCGACCTCTGTTGGAATTGGCTCCCAGATACCAGTATCCTCATTTAGGAAAGCTAATTGCAGGGTCGACTCGTCCTCAATACCTGTGGCCACCAAATCTTCATCTGTGTAATGCACCACAAGGGTATATTCCTTGCCAAATTGAGTCACGGGCTGGCCAGCATGGTCCTGGGCATCAAGAGTAAAGCTTTGGAGCCGTAATCTGCCCAATGGCAATGGCTTAGTCGGACTAGAGATTTCGCTATAGTCAATGACGACCGCTTTGTGTACATCTAGATCGGGCAGATCCAGCTCGACACGGTTATCACGGCTGACAAATTTACCCCACTCCACTGTGATACATAGACGCCAGCGTCCACCACTGATCCATATGCTAAGGCGACCCCTTGCGGCCAATTCATCCCTTAATCCAGTCAGCTCAATGCGATTGCCCCTTATCTCAGCCGTTACACCTTGGGCAGGTACACCCTGACCATTTTCATCCAGTTCGACGCTTTCCGCAGTGACGGGTTCATCCCCCAGAAGGGCCAGTACCCGAGCCGGTTCGACAGCTTCGCCATCCAATTCTGCCGTAGCATCATAGGTGGTTACGGGACGGCCATCAACCGAAACCTTGGGTTGTCTCTCAGCACTTAGCTTGATGACGATGCAGATCCGCCAGCGGGAGCCGCTGATCCAGATGCCGATGCGTCCTCTAGCAGCCAACTCATTACTTAGCCCGGTTAACTCGATATGGTTGCCTTTTACGACAGCCATAACACCGTCCGCCATAATTGGCTCAGTAATAACGCCCGTTATACTGAATGCTTCTGGGTCGTAGAGTTCAACTGTGTCTGCAGTAACGGGGTCATTGCCCAACAAGGTCAGGACACGACGCAATTCGGTCAATTCGCCATCCACTTCGGCTTCAACCTCCTCCACATCTATATTGCGGCCATCGACCGATACATCCAGATTGGCCTGAGTCTCCCACTTGATGACAATGCAGACCCGCCAGCGTGAGCCGCTGATCCAGATGCCGATGCGGCCTTTGTCTGCCAGTTCATCGCTCAGCCCAGTGATCTCGATCTGGTTGCCCTTCAATACAGCCGTAGCATCTTCAATTACAGTTAGATCCGTGACAACGCCAGATGCATTGATAGTTGCCGGATCGTAGAATTCAACCATGTCTGCGGTGACGGGTTGCTCACCCAACAGGGCCAGGACGCGATGGAAGTCGGTTTCTTCGCCGTCCACTTGGGCTTCCACTTCCTCCACGTCCACTTCGCGGCCATCGACCGATACTTCCGGATTGACCCGGCTGCCCCACTTGATGACGATACAGACTCGCCAGCGAGAGCCGCTGATCCAGATGCCGATGCGACCCTTGGCCGCCAGTTCCTCGCTCAACCCCGTTAGCTTGATGCGGTTGCCCATCAATACTGCCGTGACATCTTCCATGTGTGTGGGATCCGTGACCACACCGGATGCGCCGATGGTTACCGGATCGTAGACTTCGACCATGTCCGCGGTGACGGGTTGCTCGCCCAACAGGGCCAGGACGCGATGGAAGTCGGTGGGTTCGCCATCTACTTGGGCTTCCACTTCCTCCACGTCTACTTCACGCCCATCGACCGATACTTCGGGATTGACACGGCTGCCCCACTTGATGACGATACAGACCCGCCAGCGGGAGCCGCTGATCCAGATGCCGATGCGACCCCTTGCGGCCAGTTCATCGCTCAGTCCGCTTAGCTCGATCTCGTTGCCCTTCAGCACTGCCGTCACGCCTTGGGCGGGTACGCCTGTGCCATTTTCATCGAATTCAACCATCTCTGCGGTCACCGGTTCATCACCCAGCAAGGCCAGGACGCGATGGAAGTCGGTGGGTTCGCCATCCACTTGAGCTTCCACTTCCTCAACGTCCACTTCACGGCCATCAACCGAGACCTCGGGATTGGCGCGACTGCCCCACTTGATGACGATACAGACCCGCCAGCGGGAGCCGCTGATCCAGATGCCGATGCGACCTCTAGCCGCCAGCTCATCACTCAGTCCATTTAGTTCGATGCGGTTGCCCTTCAGCACTGCCGTCACGCCTTGGGCGGGTACGCCTGTGCCATTTTCATCAAACTCGACCATATCCGCGGTGACGGGTTGATCACCCAACAAGGCTAGGACGCGATGGAAGTCGGTGGGTTCGCCGTCCACTTGGGCTTCCACTTCCTCCACGTCCACTTCACGCCCATCAACCGACACTTCGGGATTGACACGGCTGCCCCACTTGATGACGATACAGACCCGCCAGCGAGAGCCGCTGATCCAGATGCCGATGCGACCCTTGGCCGCCAGCTCTTCGCTCAACCCCATCAGCTTGATGCGGTTGCCCATCAATACCGCCGTGACATCCTCCATGTATGTGGGATCCGTGACCACACCGGATGCGCCGATGGTTACCGGATCGTAGACTTCAACCATGTCGGCGGTGACGGGTTGAGTACCCAGCAAGGCCAGGACGCGATGGAAATCGGTGGGTTCGCCATCCACTTGGGCTTCCACTTCCTCAACGTCCACTTCACGCCCATCAACCGACACTTCCGGGTTGACACGGCTGCCCCACTTGATGACGATACAGACCCGCCAGCGGGAGCCGCTGATCCAGATGCCGATGCGTCCTCTGGCCGCCAGCTCTTCGCTCAACCCCATCAGCTTGATGCGGTTGCCCATCAATACTGCCGT
>JBCCHB010000015.1:0-149778 GCA_039028975.1 Chloroflexota bacterium | reverse complement strand
CCGTTTTCTCCAGTTCTTCTCGACTCACTTTCTTCACATTGAGCATACTATCAGTTTACCGCTTTTTCTGTTTGTTTTGAGTTAGCGTTTCGTTATTTTTACGTTTCCATTTTCTGCACCCTTGGCTCTAACTAGTTACAACAGCTGTTTTCCAAAGCTCTACCAGAGAGACCAAACACCTGTTTTCAAACGGAGCTGAGTATAGCTATTTATCTGTCCAGAGATTTACGCCCAATTGTACTACTTGCGCTGGCTCTCTTACAGAAGATTTGAGCGTGTAGCCAAGTTGGCTAGTCGTTCGCATGTTCCTTAGCATACCATAAAAAGGGTTGTTATACGATACTTCATTCCGTGGTTTCCGTCGTTGGAATGATAGCTGATGACTAAGCGGGATTTTCTTTCGACATAAAGCGACCAAGTTATTTAATTTTCATTCCTTAAATGCCTGCTTCTACCTTTATCCCCGGGGAACCAAACCCGGCGCCAATTAGGATCTCTTTCACCTCTTTCCTCATTCGATGGGCCGAAATGTAGACGCCATTCGTTGATATCCCAAGCTCCTCTGCCACCACGCTGGCTCTTTCTCCGTCAAGTACATAGCGAACAAAGATTGTGCGATTTTTGGCGGACATGCAGGCCAATGCATCCTGCACCAAATCTGTTAACTGTTTGAACTGCACGGCTAACTCGGGTTTGGTTAAGCTACCGCTAGCGGCTGGGCGTTCTGCCTCTACTGGGACTTCTTCCAATGATGCCCGCCGTTGCCAATGGGGTCTGCGCAGTTCGGATGCCACCATGTTGCGCATAATTTGGGCTGTCCAGGAGAGAAAACGTCCTCGTCCGTTGTATTTCGTCAATAGCCCATAGTCGTCTTTCATGAGCTTGAGGAAAAACTGCTGAATACTATCTTCGGCCACGGCTGCCAACTCTTCATCATCGGCTTGGGCCAACCAGCTCACCGAGGGCTGACGAAAGTGGATATAGTTGATGGACACAATGTAGAGGTAGTTGGCCAGCTCCATATGGCTCTTCTGCTGTTCGGCTGCGCCCTGACTGCCCTGTAATGCCAAAACCCAATCACTGTTCGTACGCTCCTTTTCCGATCGTACCGACTGCTGCTTTTTTTGTATTCTCATTTTGCCTCTGGGAATGAACTAATGGAATTAGGGTCTATTTAATAGAATGCAAGAGGAGAGGGTTTTTACGCATAGTCTACCGAAATTTGTAGAAATTTTACTTATGACAGATATTCTGAGCAAACAGCGTCTTATTTGGTGTAGAGTACGCCAGGATAATTTTATCTGGCCATCTATCGATTCTGTTTGTTACTTTTAGATTTCCCATAGGAGAAAGAAAATGTGGAAACTTATTGACAACTATTCATTAAATTGGCGAGCGAATACCAATACGGGCGTTGTCTATTTGTATTTTGCTGATGGTACTATCGGCTACCTGAGGCCGGACTCTATTCAAGAGCTTGCCGCCATAGGTGATATTCTGCGTAACGAAAAGCCAGTCTTCTATCATACCGATTCTGGCGATATTTCAACAGGTCGGGAGCCAAGTGGTGAAGAAGAGAGCTAATTATTTGCACCGTAAATCGCAATCGGTAACATGATGAGTCTGCCTGTCCCGCCATTAGACTCGGGCACTGTTGACGGTTGGGCTGTGGGTGTACTGGTGGGACTGTCAGTTGGTGTAGATGTTGTTGGAGTGGGCGTGTAAGTTGGTCTATCAGTAGGGGCTTCGGTAGGTGTCGCGATGGGTTGACTTGTGGAGGTTTGGGTTGGGGTCGATGTTGGCGGAACGGGTGTGCTAGATGGTGTAAACGTTGCTGTGGAAGCTGGTGTAGGTGTGCCGATTAATGTTGCAGTAGAGGTTGATGTAGAAGTGGGTGTGGAAGTGAGTGTAGAAGTAGGTGTGGAAGTGGGTGTAGGAGTAAGCGTGGTGGTCGGCATATCTAAAGCCATGATTTCAATTGTAATAAACGAATCTATTCCCAATGTGGTCTCTACCACCGCTTCACCAATGACTGTCGCATCAACTTTGACCTGTACCCCATACTCCCCCGCAATCCGATCGGTGAATTGAACTGTTCCCTGATCGGATTGATTCTTACGCCTCTCTTCAACGTTGATTGACCGGATCTCCTCTGTCAGTAGATCGATGAGAAGAACCTGGATGGAGCGACCCTCAATCAGTTCCGTTGGTGTGAGCTGAACTGTAAGGGTGATGGGTTGCAGAGCAAGATCAATGGCTTCCATAACATCCAACTGACCATATCCATATGCATAGTCGTAAGTAGCCCGGCGGCCATTGGGACAATGGGTCATTGGGGCAGCGCTAGGGTTGGCACTCTTAATCAGCACCTCTTCTGTCCGGTCGATCTCTCCATTGAGGCTAGGAACTGCTGACCAGAGCAGTGCGGCTGCGCCAGCCACATGAGGCGCGGCCATACTTGTGCCACTCAAGTGACGATATTGGACGATTCCACTTACGTCTGTCATCAGGGCCGCGGATTTGACGCTCACACCCGGTGCAGAGATATCGGGCTTGGGACGACCACTTACATCAACGAGTACAGGCCCTCTACTGCTAAAGCTGGCAATCTCTCCATTGCTAGCAAAGGCACCAATGGTAAAAGCGGAATCGTGGGTAGCAATTGGATGTTCCACGCTACTGCAACGACTGCCGCTATTGCCGGCGGATGCCACCACAAATTGACCCGCAGCACGCATCGTATCCACAACTTGCTCCAAAATCAAGGATGCACTGGCATCGCACCCTTCACTCGGTGGACATCCCCACGAGTTGTTGATAATGTCCGGCCCCAGGTCGGGCCGCCCATCGGTAAATTTGTTGCCGTCTTGTGGATAGGGAGCCAGGAAGAATTCAAAGCAGGCACTATACGAGGAAGGGCGCCCCAAACCACCCAGCATGTTGCGACAGCCAATCCATTGGGCATCCGGTGCCATTCCGATGAGGGTATCCGATCCTGCTTGGCCGCCTAACATGGTCCCGACGGTATGGGTGCCGTGGCCATGGTCATCACAGGGAATCTGGGCATCGCTTTGGTCACAGTTGGGTCGATTTTCCGTTCCCCAGACATCGAACCAGTGATAACGATGGTCAATCGTCGCGTCGTCAGTTTCGCTCTCCTGCCAGCCACGATATTTGCTCTTCAGGAGAGGATGGTTCCATTGGACGCCCGTGTCCTGGCTGGCTACGGTAATGCCCTGGCCTAAATATCCTTGCAGATGGGCCGCCAATGCCCCGCTCATCTCCAAACCATAGGGGGCGGTTTGGGTGGAGGAAACATTGGCATATTCGGTAATGGAGAGCCAGCGATTGATGGGCCGCGTTTTAAATGAGGCGTTGGGCATATCGATGGCCAATGTTCCGCGGACCACTGGATTCTCTTCTACGCGGTCCACATCAGGGTGAGAAGCCAATTCAGCACAGAGGGTTTGATCATCTATCACCTCAATCATGTTGACAATATAAAATTGGGCATAGCGGGCGCTTCGTTCGTCTAACAACGTAACGAGCTCAGCCTGGGCTGTAGCTGCGTGGCTAGTCAATGCTTGGTAGAGGGCCGTCGCGCGTTCAATCCGTGTACCACCTGTCAGGTTGGTCTCTCGTAGCAGGTCGAAACCATTGAGCTGATCCGTCAAGATCACAAGACAAGATGGATCTGCCAAAGTGGAACGACTTTGTGATGGCGCGCTCTTGAATTGGCTACTTTCCTGGCTACTTTCCTGACTAATTGCCGGGATGGAAATACCTATAAAGGTCAAGAGACAGCCCATGAATAGGCTCCAACTATACGAGGATAAACGGCGCTCTTTCTGCTTCATAAAACCGATTATTGTCTGAACAGGGGTAGGTATAGTTCCTGACCCTCATCTGCTGATTCGGCTGAACCAACCTCAACATCAATCGAAACAGGTCGAGCATCCACATTCAACTCATCTTCGGCATAGATCACAACTCTGTATGTGCCGGTCTGGCGGAAGTCGCCATAGTTGGAACTAAAGGCATTGTTGCCATTATCCCGCAAAACGATAGTAGAGATAGATGTGAAGTCTTCATCCCGTACCAGTGCCTCGCTTTCACTCGGTGGTGCATAATCAGGTGGATAAATGACGGCCCAAACCTGATCGACTTTGATATCATCGCGGACATCGGCGCTGATCAGCCCACGCCCATCAACGATCTCTCCAGGCGGCGTGACGCTAAAGATATGAGGGGGCCAGTTCAAGTCATCCAAGGTGCCAGAGAAGCCAAAACCGCGTACGGCTGCTTGGGCACCGTCGGTCTCTTCGCCGGGTTGGGTATTTTCATCGCCATTCAGGAGGGCTTTTTGTAGCGGATAAGCAATTTCCACTGCATCGCGGGCGTCCCGATAGGCATTGAATAAGCTCTCATTGCGACGCAATCCTTCAATAAAATGATCTGAAAAGATGGCCCCGTTGGGAGAGGCCCAGGCCAAGCTGTCTGCATCGGTAGATGTAATCACGACCCGATTCTCTTTTGCGATCGATTCGGTTCCTTCAATAAAGCTGCCAGAGTAACATGCCTCTACAACCACATTAACCCGTATGCCCGGCTTGGCAACTTCTAATTCACTTAGCCATTCGTCTAGTTTGCCGGGGGTAAGCACTTCACTACGCTGTTTATCTAGATAGAACGTGTCTGGATTGCCATGATCCATGAGGTAAAGAGTAACTGCCTGATCTGCCCCTACATTTTCAACCGCCCATTGAGTGATGGCTGCCCTCAGGTTGTCTTCTCTAGCCAGGGCATCGACTCCATCCAGAGTGAGCTGGGGTGCCAAAAACATAATCTGCTCATCCGTGTAACCCTTTTCTTGGAAGAGTCGATAGACCGATTCGACTACATTGTCGATGTTCGGCTGCACGGGATCATTGGCTTTGATTGACCCTGCCACCAAGATTAAAGCACCAGGCTTAACAGCCTCGTCAAGGGAACGAACTGAGACCGTATACTCAATTTGATTGCCAAAGATACCGGGATCCTGATTGCTTAAATGTGCATAGATCTTTCCCCCTGCTAAGCCACTAAATTGGAGCCGCACGCCGGGACTAAAGGTGACATCTTGGGTTTCCTCCGGCACACTTCCGCACGAATCATAGAGACTTACGCTTACATCTGCCTGAGATTCCTCCGGGACGTCAACTTGAAGAAGGTATTTGTTTCCCTCAATGGTATCGAGCTGTATCCAGTCCTCGTCCCCCTCTTGGTGAAAACTGTGGAGCTGTACGGTTCCGTTGGTGGCAATTGCGCTCGCACTTTGGCAAGAATTGTCATCTTCATGGTTATCCTTGGTCCCAATCACAGCCACTGTAGGCGTGGGCGTTGGTGTAGGCACCGATGTATTGGTGGGCGTATGGGTCGGTGTATGGGTAGATGTGTTGGTCGGTGTGCTAGTAGGCAAAGGTGTATTCGTGGGTGTGCTCGTCGGTATGGGTGTGTTGGTCGGCGTTCTAGTAGGCAAAGGTGTATTGGTCGGCGTGCTAGTGGGTGGAGGCGTATCCGTGGGTGTGTTGATAGGCAAAGGGGTATTCGTCTCTGTACTGGTGGGTACAGGTGTATTCGTTGGTAAAGGTGTATTGGTCGGTAAATCCGTAGGCGTAGATGATGGTTCTTCAGGTTCACAAAAAACTAGACTGACGCTATCAAGGTTTACTTCAGTGTAAAAGGCATCACTGTCATGGACAACGCGGAAGCCAATCTGAATCGTGCGCCCTGCCAGCGTCGATGCATCCAATATGCCAGTTGTCTTGGGTTCCCAACTGTTTAGCGCGTTGTAGACCACAAAATTTGAGTAGAGCTGTGTACCTGTACCTGCATCAAATAATTGAACAAAGACCTGCTCTCCAGCATCAAAAAAGATGGCTGCAGAGTAGAAGCTAATTTCAAAGGTTGTTGCGTCAAAAGGGACCGAAATCACCTGCCAAATCTGAGGAACTGCTAAATTTTGGGTGCTAAGAAAGCTAGAGCGTGCGCCATCATACCAATATACTGTACTATAATTTGCGTGGGTAAGGGGATCGAAATTCCAAGCCAAATTGGTCTCAAAGCTGCCATTTTGTATGTAGTCGAAGCATTGAGCGGACTGTAGCGGCGCAGGGATAGCGTTTTGCAAGCCTCCTTCTGGCTCGGCTTGCATAGATAAAACACTCCCTTGCATCGCGAAGGTCAATACTGTGAGCATCAGAAGAGTAAGATAGAACTGAATCGAGCGAGGCATAGTCGACTCCTTACGAAATTAGCTGTTCGAAGATGAAGACGAGATTACTATATCAGCGGTCTAACGGATACAGAAGCATTGGGAATCATTCGTACGATGAGAGGGTTGGTTTGACTTTTGATGAGCTTCCCAATACAATGTATTTCATAATGATCATGAGTCTTTAACAGTTTAAACCATATCGGGCGCTCAGAAAAACTGGGCTGAGATTTATCCTTGTGCATAGGGCGGAATACCCCACGTTTATGCACTGTGGAAATGACCGACAGACCTGATCCAGGTAATGCTGGCGTAGGGATGATAGTAACTATACGTTTTCTGGACGTATAATCTTTCGCCAGCCGCCTCTTCAGGCGGTTTTTTTGTACATTACACTGAGTCGCGATGACACAGAGATACACCGAGTTCTCACAGAGATTCACTGAGATATTTCTGCTCTATTGAGTCTTTCTCCGTGTCGCTCTGTGCCTCCTCCGAGGGACTCTGTGTAACGCTCAAATAATCATGAAAGAGAAACCATGTCCAATACAGTCAACGTTGATATTCAAGTACTTCCCCTAACCGGCCAGGAGGTATACCCGATTGTTGATCGAGCAATCGAAATCATTCAAGCCTCGGGATTGAAATACGAAGTGGGTCCAATGGGAACCACAGTAGAGGGTGATCTAGATGCCTGCCTCGAAGTGGCAAAGGCTGCCCACCGAGCTTGCTTTGTGGAAGATGTGCCGCGGGTGGTTACCATCATCAAAATAGGTGAGGCTCAGGGCGGCTCTTCTATGGATGAGAAAACGTCCAAGTATCGAACCACTATCGATAGGCCATAGAACCATCGTGAACCGGCTTCTTCTTCCTGCCACGTTACTGGTTATGCTCTTGGTTATTTGGGAGCTAGTTGTTTGGCTCTTGGCTGTTCCTAAGTGGATTGTCCCCCCACCATCCGCCATTGGTCAGGCATTCTGGGAGACCCGTGGACTTTTGGCTCCCCACGTTGGGCAAACCATGTTAGAAGTGGCCATTGGCATCGGGGTTGCGATCTCAACAGGTATCGCCGTCGCGGCCATCCTCGATTTTTCGCCTTGGTTGCGCAGAGCTATCTATCCCTTGCTTGTCATTTCCCAAACCATACCGATTCTGGCATTGGCCCCCCTGCTGATTATCTGGTTTGGCTTTGGCATCGTTCCTAAAGTGATTGTGGTCACGCTCTTCTGTTTTTTTCCCATCGCCATTAACACGACAGATGGGCTGGCCGCGGCCGAGCCGGAGCTCATCGATCTGTTTCGTTCAATGGGCGCTACATGGTGGCAGATTTGGCTAAAGGTGCGGCTCCCGGCTGCGCTGCCCTACTTTTTCTCAGGTTTGAAGATTGCCGCGACCTACAGCGTGGTCGGTGCCATTGTGGGTGAGTGGGTTGGAGCCAAACAAGGGCTTGGCATCTATCTTTTACGCTCATCAGCCGCATTTAAAACAGCTCAGGTCTTTACGGCTATTGTGATTACATCCCTGTTGAGTATTCTGCTCTTTTTGGCTGTCTTTGGCATAGAGCGCTGGGCTATGCCTTGGTACTTTGAGAAGCGAAGAGAGTAGGGTTTGGCAGAACGGAGAATAATTAATTGTTGAATTTGCGAATTGTTGAATTACGAATGGAGTAATGCGACTCCAAGCTGCACTACAATATCTGAAAATGACGATTCTCAATTTGATTTCAGTATAAACCAAACAGAAAGAAAGGAATACAGAATGAAAAACTCCCTATCACGCAAGCTCTTGCTTATCATCACGTTGCTTGTCAGTTCACTTATTGCGGCTTGTGTACCACTTCAGCAGACCGAGCAGAGCGGTGAATCTGTTGCGTTAAAAGATGTTACCCTGATGTTGGACTGGACCCCCAATACCAATCATACCGGGTTATACGTGGCCCAGGAGATGGGTTGGTATGAGGAGGCGGGTCTCAATGTGGAGATCATTATTCCTGGTGAATCTGATGTGCATCAGGTTGTGGGTACGGGCTCAGCGGACTTTGGCGTTAGCTTCCAAGAAGGGACCACCTTTGCCCGGGTGGAAGGGGTGCCTATTATATCGATTGCGGCTATTATTCAACATAACACGTCTGGGTTTGCCTCAAGAAGCAGTGCTGGTATTGAAGGCCCAACCGATTTGGCAGGTAAGCGTTACGGCAGCTTTGGGTCACCGATTGAGTTTCCTACCATTGATCTGCTCATGCAGTGCCAGGGCGGTACGGCCGACGATGTGGAATTTATCGATATTGGCTGGGCAGATTTTCTCTCTGTGACTGAGGCCGATCAGGTGGACTTTGCCTGGATCTTCTATGGTTGGAGCGGCATCAATGCGGAGCAGCAGGGTGTGGAGCTAAATATCATCATGCTCAAGGATTACTTGGAATGCATTCCCGACTACTATACGCCAATTCTGATTACCAATGAGACGTTGATTGCTGACGATCCTGAGATGGTGCGCGCGTTTGTTACAGCATCAGCCAAAGGCTTTGAGTTTGCCATTGAAAATCCAGGCGATGCGGCAGAGATTCTGCTGGCAGCCAATCCCGATCTGGATGCCGAGTTGGTTCAGGCCAGCCAGGCATGGCTCGCCAACGAATATCAGGCCGAAGCAGCACAATGGGGCATTCAGTCTGGCGATATCTGGCAGAATTATGCTAATTTCCTGATTGAACATGGAATCATCGAATCATTTGACGGGGAAAGTGCCTTTACTAACGAATTTTTGCCCTAATGCTCCTAACCATACAGAATCTCTCCAAAACGTACGGCCAAAGCTCTACCCAACGCCTGCCACGCCAAGTTCAGGCTGTTGTTGATCTGAGCTTTCAGGTCGAGACAGGAGAGTTTCTGACCATCATTGGCCCAAGCGGTTGTGGCAAATCCACCCTCTTCCGGCTGCTGGCTGGGCTAGAAGAGCCGGAGAGTGGCGAGATTTTGCTTCAGGGTATCCCATTGCCCCAAGCCGCAGGACGGCGAGGACGCTTTGGCTACATGCCCCAGCGGGATGCTCTGCTGCCTTGGCGTACAGTACTCAATAACGTAATTTTGGGTGCAGAATTGGCCGGAGAGAATCAAGACTCAGCCCGCAACGAAGCGCGAGAGCTGCTGCCTCTTTTCGGTTTGGAGGGCTTTGAGAACGCATGGCCTAGCAGCTTGTCTGGCGGAATGCGGCAGCGGGCGGCTTTGCTGCGCACATTTTTGGCTAGGCAAGAAATTTTGCTCTTGGATGAACCATTTGGCGCGCTGGATGCCCTGACGAGACGGTCATTGCAACAGTGGCTACTGGACGTCCGCACCCGTTTTCAAAAGACGATCCTCTTTATCACCCACGATATCGATGAGGCGCTACTACTAGGGGATAGGGTATTGGTCTTTAGCCCACGCCCCGGCCGTATCGCCGCTGATCTGTCCATTGATCTGCCTCATCCGCGCCATGAGGAGACGATTTTGGACAAGCGATTTCTAGAGTATAAACGGAGTGTCATGGCATCTTTAGGAACGGGAATTCAATAACTTGAGCACCTGAAGGGGCTACACCCGATTGAAACGGGCAAGTTATTTACAACTCATTCCTAGGCTCTTATAGATATCCAGAAAAAGATTTTCCCGCCGCCCTTCGACAAGCTCAGGGGACAACTGGAAAATCTTTTTCTTAAAGACTATAGAAACCATCTTTTAAAGAAGCATTGTTATGATTCATCCCTCTGCTCAAGATGGGTACACCATTCCCCCTCACGGTATAGAACTGTTGAAGAGAGATGGGTATCTGATCACATCGATCCCAGCCTTTTCAGTCGCTGAGTTGCAGGAAAGCTTCAATCGGTTTATTCAAGCCGATCCGTTGTATAAAGAGCGCTATCTACAGCAATATTTTGGCTACGGGTTTGATGGCTATTCTTACCAAGGGCAGACAGATAGCAGCAATCAGGCCGCAGATGATCTGGTGAGTACCTTTGTCTTCTCCAATTTTTATGAGGTGATTCGCTATCCAGTGGAGTTCCAGAATTTCCTGACAGAAAGCTGGCAGCAGATTCGACCGTTGATTCAATCTTTGGAGATCAGCCTCCTAGAAGAGTTAAAGCTCTCCGGATTGCTAGACTTTTACCAACAGCATATGGGACATATGGTCTCTTGCAATTATTATCCTCCGATTGAGAATTTTGCCACTGCTGCAGCCGACAATACCCGGCTTTCTGCCCACCCTGATGTATCTCTCTTTACCGTATTCCCCTTTGGCATGGACGGTGAGCTGGAAGCGGAGTTGAAAGATAGGGCGGGATGTACTATCTGGCAGTCCATTCCAGCGAGTAGACAAGTTGTTCTCTTTCCGGGGTACCTCATGGAACTGTGGTCTGATGGAGCCATCAAAGCCCTGAATCACCGAGTGAAGCTCGCTCAGGATGTGACGGCAGAGCGGTTTTCATTTGCCTTCTTTTCACTCCCCTTTCCAGAACGACGGTTTGTGCTGCCTAATCGTGGCCCAGCTTCTGCATCCGGCTCGATCTCTGACTCCCGCTTCACGACGAGCGAAGGGTACTTTGAAGCCTATCTGAATCTTTTTTGACCATACTCGCTTACCGACCTAAACTTTGTGTCTATTTTCTTGTAGTTAAATATGCAAGAGGCTACACCACAGGGGATGAAAATCGAACAAAGAGTAGAAGATTGCGCAAATTCTTAATCTTTCTAATCTTTCCATCTTTGTTTATTTCAGGGCAGTATAGGAAAGTCTAAAGATCGACCGCAAAATACGGCCAAATTCTGGCTGCTCGCCCAGTGGCCGCTTCGACTTAGCTGACGGCTGATTAGCTGAAAGCTTTTTTACCCAGTATGTAAGAAGTGGACTGATTAACGACGAATACAAAAGGGCCATACCAGAACCGAGGAGACTATGAAGAACCACCGCCCCAATATCCTAATCCTCTTTACCGACATGCAGCGTGCAGACACCATCCATGCCTTGGGCAACCCCATTATCAAGACGCCCCACTTGGACCGCTTGGTTGCAGAGGGGACGGCCTTTACCAACTGCTTCTCTCCCTCACCTGTCTGCTGCCCGGCCCGCTGCTGTATGCACTATGGCCTCTATCCCCAGAAGACGGGGTTATTCGATAACGGCCCTATGATGGACGATAACGGCGCGTCCTATCCCGCGCTCTTGGGGGAACAGGGATACCGAACCCACGCCATTGGCAAGTGTCACTTTACACCCGATAGGCAGGCCCTGAGAGGCTTTCAATCTCGCCAATCCCAGGAGGAGGTAACGGCCGACCCCGATGCAGATGAGTACATAGCTTGGCTGCGGGATAACGATTACGACTACTACGAAGCCCACGGCGCACGGGGTGATATGTACTACATTCCCCAAGTCTCCACCCTACCCGCAGAGGCTCATCCCACCCAGTGGGTCGGCACCGAGAGTGAGCGCTTTGTGCGTGAGTCTGCCAATGGTGAGCAACCTTGGTGTCTCTATTCCAGTTACATCCATCCTCATCCACCCTTTGCACCACCCAAGCCTTGGCATAAGCTCTACCGCGTCCCAGAGATGCCCCTGCCCTTTATCCCGGAGAATAGTGAATCCCTCCATACTTGGGTCAACCGCTTCCAAAATCGCTATAAGTATCGAGACCGAGGCCTGGACATGAATCTGATCCGTCTGATCATTGCCTACTACTACGCCACCATCTCCTTTGTCGACTATCAGGTCGGCCGCATCCTGAACGCGTTGGAGGAGACAGGTCAACTGGACAATACGCTGATTCTCTTTGCTTCGGATCATGGTGAACACTTGGGCGACTTGGGTTGCTTCGGCAAACGGAGCATGCATGATGCCTCGGCTCGGGTCCCTATGATTGTGCGTTATCCTGAACGCTTTCCCATGGGAGCGCGCTGTGCGACTGCTACATCCTTATGTGATCTGCTCCCCACTGTAGTGGGTGCGGCCAACGGTTCAAACGAGGCTCTAGGTCTGGACGCGCTAAATGTAGATGGTCAGGACTTGGCCCAAATCGCCGCCAATCCAGACCCTGAGCGGATCGTCTATGCCCAGTTTGCCAAAGAAGATCGGGCCATCTATATGGCCGTCAGTGAACGCTGGAAGTATGTCTACTCGGCAGGTGACCAGAGTGAGTTCTTCTTTGATCGCCAGGTTGATCCCGCAGAGGCGCGGAATTTGGCAAACGAGGATGGCAGCCTAGCAAAGATGACGATGAAGGAGAATCTACTTGCCTATTTGGCCTCTGTTGGCGCAAATGAAGCCGTAAGGGAACAAGGAGGCGAATTGGCCTGGAAAGAGTACCCCAAGATCGATGAGACGTACCTGGCTGATCCAGATGCTAGGCTCTTGTTTCAGGATTACCCCAGTTATCCGACTGAACTGCCAGGATATTCGGATGCAATTTAGGCATCTGACGTTTGGCTGGGCGCAAAAGTCCACGCCCCTGAATCTTGACCCAACGCTTATGGAGAACCCGCTGTGGGAAGATGTGCTGCCCTTCAATGAGATTCCTGCCGTTTCTCCTGGCTCCACCGAAGTGGGTGACGTCAGCCAGATCACGCCCACGGCCCAAATCTGGACCACCTGCTGGCCCCTTGGTACGCCGCCCCATTCTTGGCAGACGGTCGCCTCCACTGGCACCAGCATCGGCTTCAAGGGGATGATGTACGCAGCCAAAGTGATGGGATTGGCTGGGCTGGAGCTGATGACCAATCCAGAAAAATTAGCCGCTGCCCGTGCCGAGTTTGAGCGGAATTTGAATGGTCGGAAATATGTGTCGCCCATTCCGGATGGGGTTGTTCCTCACTAACGAATGACTATTAATCTCCTTGGCGCCTACCCGACCACCACAGAATCCCAGCCACTACCCAAAAGCCGATGGCGACATTGGTGTTGCCAGCGTTGTAGAGCCAGACCCCGCCCAGAAGCCCAGCAGCAGTGAGCACGGTTTGGTTGAGGCGACCCAGGTGACGTTCCAACTGATCGAGGCGGCGGGCTGCCTTGGGATCTTCCACGGAGCGCACCTGAAGACGCCCTCCTTCGGCGAGCTGGATCAGCCGTCGCACTTGAACCGGCACAGCAAGCAGATCCTGAAATTCAGTTCGGAGAAAATCAAAATCAAAGAGTTTGAATCGCTCATCGCCGATGATCTCGACCGCATACTTCTCCATCTGTGCCCAGAGATTGACATCGGGGTGTAACTGAGACGTAAGGCCAGAGAGCATACCTACAGCGCGCCCTAGATAGATAAAATCTTGGGGTACTTGAAAGGGAAAGGCGCGTATGATGTCTTTGAACTCGCCACTCAACTCACGAATCTCGTCCGGACTGGGGCGCGCCATCTCTTGCAGGCTGCGCCCCCAAATGCGCCCCAGCACCTCTTCCTGTGCTTCGGTGATGCGGTCGAGATCGGCACCAGGTAGAAAGAAGCCCATGTCGTTGTAGATCTGGGTGAGCGCAGCAGCGTCGCGTTTGGCTACGGCCAGTAGGATGCGCTGTAGATTGTCGCTCATGATCGACTGGATATTACCCATCATGCCAAAGTCTATAAAGGTAATCTGAAAGGAGGTTGATCCACCCGCGTGTAGCTCGGTCGAATTTCTAGTCGAATTTTCTTCTGAATCTTCTATAGCACGGGGTACGGCACGCACAAAGATGTTGCCAGGGTGAGGGTCGGCGTGGAAAAAGCCCTCTCGAAAGACCTGTTTGAAGTAGATATCCAGCAGTCGTTCAGCCAGAATGGTGGGGGAGATACCCGCTGCGCGAATTTCGGCCACGTCATCGATCCGCAGCCCTTCCACATTTTCCAGCGTCAGCACCCGACCCGTCGAATGCTGATGATAGATTTTGGGAACCCGCACGTCATCGTCATCGGCAAAGATCTGGGCAAAGCGTTGGGCGTTGGCCGCTTCTGCCTGATAATCCAATTCGGCCCAAAGCGTTTTGGCAAACTCTTCCATCAGTTCTGGCACATTGGCCCGCCGACGGATCGGACGATAGCGCATGGTCCACCTGGCCACTACGCGCAGAGCGTCCAAATCTACGCGGACAATCTCATCGATGCCGGGGCGCTGCACTTTGAGCACCACTGCGTGGTTGCCCTCTGTAGGATGAAGCTGAGCGCGGTAGGCCTGCCCTAAAGAAGCTGCCGCTAGAGGCGCCTCTTCGATCGTGGCAAAGCGCGCGGAAACATCCCCCAACTCTTGATGCAGAGCGGCGGCAATCTGGGGCCACGCTTCTGCAGGTACCTCATCCTGAAGCCCGGCTAGCTCCTGGGTGATCTCGATTGGCAGCACATCGACCCGTGCGCTGAGAAATTGTCCCAGCTTGATCAATACGCCACCCATCTCTATCGCCAGTGTCCGAAAGCGCCGCGCCATGCGACGCAAACGTGTGGTACGGCTGTTGCGAATACGGCCACCGATGATTGGTAAACGCCCCAGGAGCAGATCGAGCAGAATAAACTGACCAATGACCCCGGCGAAAAAACGCAGAATACGCTGGTAACGGCGGTGATCCCGGCTGACAGTTCGATCCATGCGCTTCGATAACCCTATGGGTAGGCCCCAGAAAAAGGCAGGGCGTGTTGTCTCTTTTTGCATAAGGTCATCGTAATGTGGGCATGCGGAGAAGTCAAGTTGCCTGATGTATGTTCCGCTTAGTTCTAAACCGAATGGCATCTACCATAGGAGGTAAAGTAGCCATTCTCGGGCTTTCGGTGTTTAATAGGATTCATTGTCTTAAGGTTCATCCGAATCTTGTAAGCTGGGTCAGCCTCGATTCCAAAAGGTTTTTACCGTATATAGATAGCCAGAACAGTTCTGTCCTCAATATCAGTAGTTCGCAACCATGAACTCGTGTCATTTCAAGGAGGAACGACGAGAAATCTTCCACTCGGCTAAATTTATGATTTCTCCCTTCGGTCGAAATGGCATAGATTGACCCATTGCGATCTACTGAATATGGATTCCAAGGCTCAGACAAGACTTTTGATGGTATAACGAATTCTGTGTAAAATTCCAGGCGTTCTGAGCGGACATGCCCTCTATTTTGCCTTTTACACAACCATCGTTATATGACCACTTTTCCGGCGAAGTATGATCAGCCACATCAGAAGTAAATCATGCAAAGAAAAAGCAATTTATGCTAGAACGGTTCGTCGCCCCTAAATCGCTACCCTACGACTACAACGATTGGAAGAAAGCATCTTATCCAAATCGTATCAAAATAGTTTGCCAAGCATGGATTGAGCAGGGGTTTGGTGCACCGCTCGTTGTATCCATATTTTATTTTGTCAAGGTACTGCTCTACATCTGGGGTGGGTTGTACTTTGCATCATTTTCCGCTGAGCTCGGCCCGATGCGAGAGTTTGGTTCATGGTGGTGGAACCTTGAAGCGCTCAAAAAGCTCATACTGTGGACATCCCTGATCGAAGTATTGGGACTGGGTGGTTCAAGCGGGCCACTGACCGGACGCTATCTACCACCTTTTGGTGCCAGCCTCTATTTCCTGCGCCCCAATACACTAAAAGCCTCCTTCTTCCCTGGCGCGCCACTCGTGGGCGGTGATAAACGGACCATCGTCGAAGTTGGCTTGTATATTCTACTGCTCGGGCTCTTTATGCGGGGCTTGATTGCACCCGCGGTTACAGTCAATTTGGTGTTACCGATTGTCATCCTCTTGCCTCTCCTTGGCGTTCTTGACAAAACGGTTTTTCTCGCCGCGCGCAGCGACGTCTACTACCCTATGATGCTCACCTTCCTTTTTCCTGAGCAAACGGGTAATGGGCTGATTGTTGTCTGGTTCGCGATCTGGTTTTGGGCTGCCTTTTCTAAATTGACACCCGTTTTTCCAACCGTTGTTACTGTTATGCTAACCAACAGTCCAGTTCTTACACCAGCTATTTTTTCAGGTTTCAAACGGATGTTGGTCAAGGATTTCCCAGAAGACTGTCATCCAAGCAAGATTGGCATTTGGATAGCACATTTCGGAACAATGGTCGAGTTTGCCATTCCCATTCTCTTGTTGGTACTGAGTAATAGACCCAGCCTCGCTCTTATTCTGCTTGTCATCATCAGCACCTTTCATCTGTTCATCTTTTTGAATTTTCCCTTAGGCGTGCCGCTAGAGTGGAATGTGGTCATGGTTTTTGGGGCATGGTTGCTCTTTTATGCACATCCTGAATGGTCCTTTTTTAACCTAGCTGAGCCGGTCCTCATTGCCATGCTCACATTTCTTCTACTCGTCATTCCAATTGCGGGCCACCTGTTCCCCAGATATGTCTCGTTTCTGATGTCAATGCGCTACTACGCTGGCACCTGGCCATACAGTGTCTGGCTGTTCAAAGGAAATGCCAAAGAGAAAATTGACCAATACATCACCAAAACATCGCCTGCTATCGAGAAGCAACTTGAGTCACTTTACTCGCCTGAATTAATAGAAGCGATGATGACGCGCGTGATTGGCTTCCGTATGTTGCACCTACCAAGCCGCGCACTCCATGACTTGATCCCGATGGCAACGGACAACAACGTGCAGGATTATCTATGGGTTGAAGGAGAGTTTATGGCTGGCGAATTGATCGGCTGGAACTTCGGCGATGGTCATTTGCATAATGAGGCGCTTTTGAAGGCTGTCCAACGGCGCTGTCATTTCGCGTCGGGCGAATTACGCGTCATCATGGTGGAATCACAACAGCTACACAATGGCAATATGGCTTGGCGTATTCATGATGCCAAGGACGGTCTCTTGCAGCAAGGCACAGCCAATTTGCACGATTTAAAGCATAGAGAAGTTTGGCCAACAGAGTGAGCCACTCCAGCATGGATATAAGCAACTCCTACTCTTGTGCCAATTCCTGTACCAGCTCTCTAAGTATAGACCACAGAGCACTTGCAATCGGGCCATGAGCCTGATTGGTCTTCCGAGCGACCGAAATATCGACGTGCATAGAAAGTGGATGGTTGGCAACCTCCAGCGGCATTAGGGTTCCCTCTTGCAATTCATCTTTAATAAAATGATAATGCAATCTTCCCCAACCCATACCAGCAAGGATAAGTTCTTTCTTGGTAAAATGATCGTTCACATACCAGTGCCGCCCCCCTTCCAAAATCGTAGAGAATGTATTTGATGGATTGCGGCTACTATCCTTCACAATGACCTGAACATAGCCTCGCAACGCTTCAAAAGGAACCGCTATTTGGGCGGCACATAGCGGTAACTTGGGCGACGCAACTCGAATCATTTCCGTACTGGTCAAGGGGAAAGATTCAAATGTGTTTTCCGTTTCGGCAAAGGGGTTAATGGCCAGATCCGCCTCGCCCACTCTCAATCGTTCCAGTGCGCCCATAATGCACTCGACCGAGAACCGAAATTGAGTTTCAGGGAAGCGCTCGTTGCAAATACCCATGATTTGAATCATGAGCGGGAGCGAGCAGCTCGCTTCAATCGCAATCCGCAGTTCCGCTTCGTTTCCCACAGCCAGATGTCCGGCAAGTCCTTGGAAGGTGTCCACTTGCTGAAGAATTGTTTTGGCTTTTTCGTAGAGTACTTTGCCTTCTGTAGTTAACGCGGCCCGATATTGTTCCCGCGAAATCAGTTGAAGGCCAAGCTCCTTTTCAAGTTTTTTCATGGCTACACTAACCGTAGGTTGTGTTTTATGTAGGGCTTCTGCCGCGGCAAACAGACTACCCTCCTCTGCGATCTTGGTTAGCATGCGCAGCTGTTCAAGTGTCATCTCTGATTTTCCTGTACTTCTTATATAATTTTTCAGAAAAAGATTTCCATCAGCAGATTCTATAGATTAAGAAAGAAGTCTCTAAAATCCGTTTAATCGGTTGAGGTTGCTACGCACTTGTAACCAAATACAAAGTGTGCGCTAGGCACCAACGTAGCGGACAATGAAGATCTGAATAGCTATATTTCAAAACTCTATAAATAAAATCTATAGAGAGTATAGCATAAAAGTACTTTTTTTCTATCAGCCACCGTGTTAGAATATCGTTCATACAAGCAATGCAAACGACATTGGTAGGAGCAAAATTATTGTCATATCACGGGAGAGATGCATGATAGCAGAAAATGAGATCACAAAATATACATTGGATTCCAAAACGGCGGTTGGGAAGGTTACCTTAGGCGTAGCCAACTTGGAGATGATGACCGATTTTTATACCGAGCTTATCGGTTTGACGGTCCAAGATCAAGGAGCTTCGGTTGTAGAATTGGGGGTGGATGATATTCCTTTGCTGCGGCTCGAAGCAAGACCCAACGGCAGACAATATCCGAATGCAACTGGGCTTTACCATTTTGCGCTGTTGTTACCCTCCCGAGAGGAGCTTGGCCAATGGTTAACCCATCTTTCCGCTAACAACTATAGTCTAACTGGGGCTAGCGACCATCTGGTCAGCGAGGCACTCTACTTGAATGACCCAGAAGGCAATGGCACTGAGGTCTATCGAGATCGCCCTCGCAGCGAATGGCACTACGAGAGTGGACAAATTCAAATGGCCACCATTCGGCTCAATCTGCAAGCGCTTCTTGCGGATGCCAAGCCAGCGCCATTTACCCAATTGCCCAGTGGCACCATCATGGGCCACATCCATCTTCAGGTCAATGATGTTACCAAAAATGCCCAATTCTATGCAGACCTTGTTGGTTTTGAAAGCATGTTGCTATGGCCCGAAGCAGCGTTTCTGGCCGCAGGTGGGTATCACCATCATCTAGGCATGAACATCTGGCACTCTAGGGGAGCATCTAGTGCCTCCGAAGGCTCGTTGGGGCTGTTGCGTTACGAAATCAGATTGCCTGATGCTCAGCAGACAGACAGTTTGGTTGCAAGGTTAGATGCAATGGATGTACCTATTATCCATACAGACGAAGGTCCAAGTATTATGGACCCATCTGGAAATCTCGCTGTTCTGACAGCTCAATAGATTCGTTACTGACGGTTTGGAGCAGGGTATTCAGTTGATTAAGGCGAACAGGCTTTGTAAGAAAACCATCCATCCCGGCCTCTTTGCATAGATGGCGATCCTGGGTTAGGACGGATGCCGTGAATGCATAAATTAGAGGTTGCCTGTCTTCTGGTAGCTGCTTCCGGATTTGAACGGATGCTTCAAAACCATCCATTTTTGGCATATGTAAATCCATGAAGATCAGATCGTAATTCTTTTGGCATGCAGCCTCAACAGCGAGTTTTCCATTCTCTACTACATCTACATTACAACCAAGACGGCTCAACATTTTCAAGGCCACTTTTTGGTTTACTAAATTATCCTCTGCAAGAAGAATGCTCAATGGAGTTTGGGCTTTCAAAGATTCATCTATTTCTTCTTCAAATGTGAGCGGCATCGAATCATACCCATCCAGAGAATGAGGGTTGGCCGAGGGGGAATCTTGCCTCTTGGCTTGAATTGAAAAACAGAAGAGAGAGCCTTTTCCGGGTTGACTCGTTGCCCACATCTGCCCGCCTAATAGCCCAGCCAATTGTTTAGAAATAGATAGCCCGAGCCCCGTACCGCCATATTGGCGCGTAGTAGACGAATCTGCCTGTTGGAATGGCTCGAAAACTTGTATGATTTTGTCGGGTTCAATGCCGATGCCCGTATCTCGTACAGCAAATACAATTTCGAATTTGTCTACCCCATCACTCATATGTTTTTTATCGAGCAAATCGTCTCCTTTGTGGAGGCTATCTGGCGCAGAGCCATTTGCTTGTTGCGGTTGAGCTGTCGCTGAGACGCATATGTCTCCTTCATGAGTGAATTTTATGGCATTCCCTAGCAAGTTCATCAAGATTTGGCGTAATCGACTTGGATCGCTCTGAACATACCGCGGGACACTATCATCTATCTGGTGACTGAGTGTAATCCCTTTGCTCGCAGCCATATAGCCAAACATATTGAGCACATTTTCAATGAGCTGATATAGATCACATGAAACGAAATTTAAGGAAAATTGTCCAGCTTCGATTTTGGAAAAGTCCAAGATCTGGCCGATCACTTCCAGAAGTGTCTCACTGCATTGTTCAATCGTTTTCGTACAGTCAAGCTGCTCACTGGTCAGATCAGTTGTAGATAAGAGCGCTGTCATCCCGATAATACCATTCAGTGGGGTCCGGATCTCATGACTCACGTTTGCTAAGAATTGGCTCTTTGCCTGATTGGCTAGCTCGGCTTTCTCTTTAGCATCCAGAGCCAAAATTCGTTCGGCTTCCACTTGGTGTTGAGCGTTGCGTAGTTCGGCCTCGATCTTCTTGCGCTGCGCGATCTCTTCTTCTAATTCTGTATTTTTTTTCAACAATAGCTGTGCTTCACGTTGTGCCGCTTCGGATCGATTGCGTAGCTCTTGCGTACGTAGTTTGCCCAAAATCGATTCATCAATAGCTACTTGCTTAATCTCATGAAAGAGGCGATAGTGATGCAGTGCTTTAGCGTAATTGTTTTCTTGCTCATGGACAAACGACAAAATTTCATGAGCCTTGTGTAGCTCTCGGCGTGCGCCGATTTCTTCGGCTTCTATCAAGATCGGATAGATTAGTTTTTTTGCTTCGTCAAATTTATGTCGATCTGCCTGTATATTTCCCATATAAAGCCGCATTTCCAATGCCTGATAATTCATCTTCAGCGACTCAAATAGGGGCAACCCGTCTTGCAGATAGCCCCATGCTTCATCATATTTCTGCATAAGCATGAATGTGCGGGCAAGACTACTTAAGGCAAGGGCCTCGAAGAGCTTATTTCCTTCAGAGCGGCTTTGAGCGAGTCCCTCATATCCATAAGGTAAACCTTCTTCAGGTTGTCCAGCTTCTGCTGCAGCTCGGCAACGGTTTGCAAGCAGGTTCATTAAACGCGGCTGATAATTGAGGCGGCGGCAAATTGCCAAACTATCCTTACAGAATGCAAGTGCTTCTTCATGTTCGTTCAGGTAGGAGTAAAGAATGCTTATACTATTCAAGGTGTCAGCTTCACCATACGCATCTTCATTCTCACGGTAAAGATAGAGTGCCTCCAACAATACGTCTAACGCCGGTGGGTACTCACCAATACGGAGGTTTGCAAAGCCTATCATCCGTAAACATTCGGCTCGTTTTGTTTCGTTGCCTAACGTGCGGTACAAGTGCAATGCTTCATGATTCAGCGCCAGAGATTTGGCGTAATCAACTTGATCGTACGCATGAATATAGCCTAGCACGCGCAAGGCATCAGCACACCCTTGAGTATACTGTTGCTCGTCAGGTACCCCACTTCTAGCAAGATTTAGTGCTTCGGTTGCCAGGTATAGTGCCTTGGTTGGGTTGCTCTCGCGCAGAGCAGATGCTTGAGCGTTTAAATCGTCAATTTGTGTCTGAATCATTATTTTTCGGTTGCGTTAGAATCTCAGTTGTCCGCAGTCGCTTGGCCGCTTAATCTATCGTCGGCGCTGTCGATATCATTCCCATTGCGGTCTATTGAATCTCAGTAGTTTTCATAAATCAAGATGCACCACGTAGGCTCAAAGAGATCCTACTAATCCATCTGAATCCGTCTCCTATTTTTAGGGCAGAGTGCAATGTACCCATACAAGGAACGTTGCTGGAATGTAGCCCTAATAGTATATCATGGGATGGAGCAAGCAAATAGGAATAAAAGTATTACAAGCAAAAGAGATAAGGATGTCTATTTCCCTTGAGTTTCTCTTGTTTGACGATTTGAAGAACAACATGGTACAAAGGCGTTGGTCGCGGTGATGTTCGTTGAGTAAGTGGCCCCCAAGCTGGTGATGGCCGGGGCTGATTGCTGAATGGCCAGATTAGACTGGCAGACTACATTGCTGATAGTGGCGGCTTGGCTTGGCTGGGTGCCGTCGATATTGTCATCAAGGGAGGCTTCCGCAGAGGCGGAGAAAGTGTTGCAGCAGTAGGTTAGAGTGTCGGTGACATCAACGGGGACATAGAAATCAATGGTTTGGTTTGCAGGAAGCTCGCCGATGTTACAGGTCAATGTAGCAGTTTGGGTGCCGCTGCATGTGATTGTCGAACTGACATAGGCTGATACCGTGGTAGGTGCCGTCGCAACAACGACGCCAGCAGGCAAATTGTGGGTTAGGGTTTTGTTAGACGAGTCGGAGGGACCGAGGTTTTGCAGGGGTAGGGTGATGATTTGGTCGCCTCCTGCTGGGCTGACTGAGAGATGTGGCATACTCTTGCAAATCAGTAGCTCCCTATGTCAACGACAGATTCTTCGGATCCACTCAGGCTGGTTTCTTGGCGTATTGGGGGTAGATACTGATCGGGGCCGAAGAGCTTGCTTTGAGTACTCGAAGGAATGACATAGGGAACTACTGAGAATCAATCTCTACCGATCCAACTCACTAAACGCAACATCCAGCGCGTTGACAATGATATCCAACTCATGAGATTGGATGCTAAGAGGAGGGGATAGCATGATCCGATTGCCTGAATTTCTGACCATAGCTCCTTCTTGGCGAGCAATGCCGGCAATCTGTTTGCCAAAATCTGGATCGTGCGGAGCTTTGGTCTCCTTGTCAGTTACCATCTCCAGGGCCACCATGAGTCCCTTGCCCCTCACTTCACCAACTGATGCAAAACGCTCAACAAAAGGTTGCAGCTTACTTAGTAGATAGTCACCTTGCACACCAGCATTGCTGGCCAGATCCTCTCTAAGAATGATATCTAGATTAGGTAAGGCAGCTGCACAAGCTACTGGATGCCCTGAGTAGGTGTAGCCATGCATCACCATGCCAAAAGTATCTTCGCTGGCCATGAGCGCGTCTGAGATGCGCTCGTTGACCAGGGTCGCACCTAGGGGCACATACCCACTGTTGATGCCCTTGGCCATGGTCATCATATCCGGAGCCACGCCCCAACCGCGGGAGCCAAAGAGGCTTCCCGTTCGCCCAAAGCCTGTAATGACTTCATCGGCGATAAGTAGAACGCCATGATCATTGCAGACTTCTCGTACCAAAGGCCAGAAGTTGTCTGGCGGTACAATCACGCCACCAGCCCCTTGAACTGGCTCTGCTATAAAGGCTGCCACTGTGTCAGGCCCTTGAAAGATGATCTCCCGATCCAGCAGCTCGGCGCAAATTTTGCCTAGCTCTTGAGGATCGTCGGTAAAGGGGTTGCGGTACATGTAGGGAGATTCAATGTGAAAGCAGCCCGGTAACAACGGTTCAAAGTTGCGGCGGTAGACTGTGTTGCCATTCACGGAAGCCGCACCAAAGTGGGTACCATGATAACCATATTTAAGGGATATAAACTTGGTCCGATCTTTGTATCCCATGATCTTCCAGTAGATACGAGCTAGGCGCAGCGCCGTCTCTACAGAGTCCGACCCACCAGAAGTGAAGAAGGCCCGTGCCATATTCTCTGGTTCAGTTAACTCCATCAATTTGGCAGAGAGTTCAATGCTTACATCATTGGCTGTGCCGTTAAAGATAGAGTAATAAGAGAGCTTATCCAACTGCTCTATAATAGCCTGTTTGATTTCAGGACGGTCGTAGCCCACGTTCACGTTCCAGAGACCACCGACGCCATCCACCATCTCGTTGCCATCTATATCAGTGATAAAGACGCCTTTGGCCCCGTTAATCACGACTGGTGGATTCTCAGCCAGCGCTTTTTGATTGGCCATGGGGTGGATGATATGTTTGGCATTGTGCTCTTTGATATAGTCTGTTGTCTGCATGACTGATCCTCCATCTGGATGTTTACTATGATTGGACTACGGTGGTTTTGAGGACCGTAGTTTTCCTAAGCTTTGCTTGAGAGCAACCACCGACTCTCAAGCGCGGCTAGACTACTAGAGAGCCGAAAGTTCATGTATTTGAGTCAAGTTTTTAGCCCGAATGTTCTGCGCCAATACATCTTGTCGGTCTGAGGCGAAGCCTCACTAGATATATGTTTCTAAACTGCTGCTGATGTGCCACCGAAGAACATCTTTACGGCATTCCACGTATCAGCCGTTATGGGAACAAGCCCCCAACCATGTTTCCCGATGGCCACAACACCAAAGGTAACACCCCCAATGGAAATGATTCCCACCGCCTTTTGCGCGGCAGCCACTGCACCAAATGCATATCCTTTCGACAAAGCCAACGTACCAATGGATAGGCTCTTGGCTATGGCAAGTACACCCAAGCCAACCGTCTGACTTAATGCAATGCCTGCGGCAGCGACCCCTTTGCTGACACCGATTCCCCCGGCGGCTAACCACCAACCCAGGGAAATACCGCCAATGGAAGCCGCACCGAGTGCCACGCCACCTGCTGCGAATAAACCAATCGCTACATCACCTATCGCAATTAAACCGATGGATACCCGAGGCATGGACTCATCTTTTGCTTTGCTACGGATATTAATGACAGGCAACCAGGGTGCAGGCCACTGGTAATTTTCGCCTTCCGAGCCGCTATAGGAGGGCACGCTCAAGGCGAACTTGCCCATCCGAATGCGACTGAGCCACCGATCAGATATGGGCGTTGTAACGGCTACAGAGAGTGCATCATTCCGGACTTGAATACTCTTGACACCCATCGGCTCCGAGTCACTAATCTCCATGACAAATTCTTTGGCAAACTTCTCGTTGATCTTTTGTATGGCTGGACTATTCAGGTTCAAGCCTGGCACATTTACATCAACAATCTCAGCATGGGGCTTACCATTAGCCGCTGAGAATGCAATATCAAGCGTTCCCTCTACTTCACGGCCATCTATGTCGCTGGCCTGAATCGTAATGGTAGGTTCTTCGGCTTCTTCTGTAGAATCAGCGGCTGGCTCATCTTGATGAGAGGAGGTTAAAGATTCTGTACCCTCTGCTTCTGTACCCTCATTCACTTCAATCCCCTCTACGGTCTCGCTAGGGGCTTCAACGTTGTCCGTGCGGGTCGTTGCATCTTCTGGATAGGTTAGAAACGTACCAGAGACTCGGGCGATATTAGGCTCAATCAGGTCAATTTGATGAATCTTACCAATAAACTCGCCATCGATATCAATGGCAGCCCTATCTGCACGTTCTAACAGTTGGTTAAGCTGGGCTTTGTTGAGTGTCACCTGAAACTGGACTCGACCTTCATCCGAAGAGAATGAAATATTATCTCGAAGTACTTTAAAGGGATTGGTTGTATCATTAGATGAACTCATCAAATCGGCTCCTTTATACTCAGCATTAGTGCAAAACGGAGGTTTCTATCTGGCAGCTGCAATAGAGTACTCCCAATTTACAAACGACCACACTATATCACATCCAGTAATTCCCTGTCACGCCTACCCAACTTACAATGGGAGCAGTGTTTTGACAAATTTCCTTAGGTGTTATGCTTCGCTAGTAAAGTCTTGCCTCAACTCTTGACCATCTACTCTGGGGAATTCCGAGAAGGAAGGACAAAGCCTCTCTAGCCATCTATAAAGAGTCACTATGCTTGCTAATTACTCAATGTAGCCGTTTCCAGAGCAAATCTGCGTGACTGAGCCTAATTTGGTCTTGCTCATTGATAAAGCGTTCGACGCTATCTTCGGGAAAGGAGATGAGGTCGCACGGGGCCGAGCGGTTCAGTCCCTTTAACGCCTTTTGCAGAATGGCTGCATGGGGTTCTAACCGCTGGTTCCATTTTCCAATGGCGAAGTGGGTATTGGGGTATCGCTTGAAGAGGGAGTGGAGCTTGCGTTCGCTAACCTGACCCGCCTCGCCCCAAAAGAGGGGTGTTCCAAGGTCATCTAAGGCGACTACGTCGGGCTTGTATCGGTCGCCAATTTTGATTTCAACGCTTAAATTCGGATAGTCATATAGATAGAGTGCCCAGATCAGCGATTTCATCACTACATGCGAAGATTTTTCGTTTGACTTTTTGACAAAGACGACTTGCTGCCCCTGGCATTTGAGTGTCCATTTGCGGGGCAGCATAAGATCAGAAGTCATCTTTACTTTATCCTACAAAAAATACTCCATCGATCCCCATGCCCAAAAAGAGCAGGGCCAAATAGAGCAGGCTAAATTTAAAGAGCCGCCAAGTGCGGGCGTAGGTGGGCTGTTGCCACAGATCAAAGGCTTGTTTGAGAAAGATGCCGTTAAGGAGCAGGGCAAAAACCAAGTAAACAGGCCCCAATAGCTGTAGAAAAACTGGTATAATAGAAATGAGTGCCAGCAACAGGCTGTAGAGCCAAATCTGCCATCGAGTCTCGTCCTCCCCCGCAACAACGGGCAGCATGGGTACTCCGGCTATTCCATACTCTTTCTGTTTGACCAGCGCCAAGGCCCAAAAGTGAGGCGGTGTCCAGTAAAACATAATCAAAAACATAAAGAGAGGCAGAAGGGTTATCTCATTCGCTACCGCCGCCCAACCAACCAAAGGAGGAATGCAACCTGCCGCGCCCCCTACCACAATATTCTGCGTACTACTTCGCTTGAGCAGAATAGTATAGAGGCCGATATAGAGCACAACGCCAGATAGTGCCAATAATGCCGTTAATAAATTCACGGTCAACCAAAGCTGAATAAAGCTGAGACCAATCAACACCAGGCCAAAACTCAATACCTGATTGGGCGTCATGCGGCCACTAGGAAGAGGACGTTCGGCTGTTCGTCCCATAACGAGATCAATGTCTCGATCAACGTATTGATTGATCGTATTGGCACCACCAGCCGCCAGAAAACCACCCAATAAGGTCCATAAAACTAGACTTAGGCTAGGTGAACCGTCGCCAGCCAGGAACATGGGAACCAACATGGTAACGAGCAAAAGTGAAATGATGCGTGGCTTGGTCAAGGCAATATAGTCACGCCACTGAAACCGAGACCCCCAAGAGCTTGAAGCCAATTCCAAAATGGGTGAGGTACTATCTGGTGCTGTCCGAATTCCTTTGCTTCGCTTTAAAAGTGAACTTTGCAATTGAATAACCTTTTGAACTCACTGAAAGAGAGATGGGCTAAGTAGACATACCCTTCTCTTTGCAGTTGTATCGCATTTAAATAGGGATTTAAATTGTCGAGCCGCTTGGCTGGTTTGTTGGATCCAATTCGGCTCTACCTTCAACATTCTCGTCAAGTGCACCTTCTTCGGCTTGGCGAATGCGCTCTTCTCGGCGCTCTTGCCACAGAATAAATTGCAGATAGCCAAAACCAAAGATGAGCGCAAAGCTAAACCATTGAATGGCGTAGCTTAGATGGTTGCCCTCGGTGGCTGCTGGTATCCAGATCTCTTGAATCGGAAGATCGTTGATGGTTCGACCTGGCTCAGGTAGCTGGACAAGAATAAAGGGCAGTAGCTCGTAGGACATCTCAGGTTGAAGCAGTTCAATATTAATATAAGACCACCCCAGTTCTGGATCACTAGGTGGAGATGGCATGGCACCACCTGGCAACAGCTGTGATTTAAAAGCCCGCCCAAAGATAGAGGCCTGAGCCTCACCATCATATTGGGTCCAATCTCTTTCCCTGTTGTTTGGAACCCAGCCTCGCACCACCAAGAGGGCCTTCTCCTGCTGGGTCACGCTATCTTCAAAGATCAGCGGGGTGACCAGACGCACACCCGATTGATCACGAAATGTCTGATAGCCCCATATAACTTGATTTTCATAATCGAAACGGCCTTCTATGAGAATCCGTCGATTGGCTAACGTATCTAGATCCTCAGGCAGCGTGTCAGTATGGACAGTAAATGGAGACTGGGTCCACTGCTGAAGCTCGTACGCATTCTGGCTACGCCTCTGCTCTAACCGATCCAGTTGCCAAGTGCCTAAACGAGCAAGGAAAATCATCCCCAGAATGACCAAAAGCGTGGTCCACCACCAGCGACGGTTGAATATCTTGCTAAGAGCCAAAAGCTGATCGGCTCCCAGTTGTTTCAGTGTATCCATATTATGAATTATGTCGTTCTGAACGAGTACGCATACGGCTATAGAGAATGATGACCACCAAGAGCAAAACAATACCAAACACTAAAGACCAATTCACCAGCAGAGCAGGTTCCACTCCACTCATAAATGATGCTTCAGCTGTGCCTAGCAGTCCATCAACCGATATCGTTGCCTTCCATTGCCCAGCAAAGGCTAATTCCGTATCTACCTCATAATAGAGAGGATTGATCTCGCTTACACTAGCCATTAGTGCAACCTTTGCACTGGCCAACTGGCTAGGGGATTGATCGTCCGCCACCATTGGCTCAAAGACTACGCCGACATTCACATCTGTCACAGCTTCTGTCAACGTATCCGACTGGTTCGCTCCTTGCTTATCCGACCCCGATGACGTAGTTGGCGGCAACGTGACGGCTATGGTCATATGGATCTCGCCCGCCCGCAATGGCTCTGGGCTAGTCCAAGCAAAGAGTCGATACGGACCCGCCTCCACATCTGTCAACCTGGGCGTTCCGCCGCCGTGGGCAAGGATCGATGCATAGGTGAATAAAGAAAGTATACCAGTAACTAAAGCCAACAAGCCGTACGCTTTCATGCGATTGGCTTGAAATTGGGTGTGTTGTGCTTGCATTAAGCTTGGGTTGATGCTCCCGGCACATGAACAAGTTTGTTACGCTCATGCTCCCGTTGAAGCCCTAAGGCCAACACCACAATTCCAGCGATCAGAAACATCATGCTACCTGGGATCCACATGATAGCACCACCCAGTCGCTGGTCTTGCATCAGCGTCAAACCCCAAACCCGAGGGATTGATTCATAGTAAGTGTAGATGACCGTATTGGAAAAAGCAATCATCACCCCTGCCAACATGTTGGGTGGAATGGCACTGAGCAAGAAGGCTAAACGACCCCATACAGGCAATGGCTTATGAAATTTGGGCGCCACACCAAATCCGTGCCACCAAAAGAGCATGGCTGATGCAAAGAAAGTCAAATGTTCTAGATCGTGAACCCATCCTCTGCGTAAAGCCAGATTATAGGCAGCAGGTTCATGCCAACCCAAATAGACGGCAAAGAAGAAGAACCAACAGTATTGGGGCCGAGTAAGCAGGACCAATACTTGCCGAAAACGAGACTGTTTTGTAAAGAATTGCCCTACCTGTAAACGGAGGTTCGATGGCAGTCCCCAAACTAATATCGGAAACGGATTGGCCAAACAAAGAAGCGGTGCTCCGATCATGATGGAGAGCATATGCTGCACCATATGCATAAAAAAGAGCTGTCCACCCAACCAATCGATAGGAGACATGAGTGAGAGGGCCAACGAAAATAGCCCTCCAAAGTAGGCAACTAAACGAAGCTTGGTTGCCGAAACAGCGCCCCGTGATCGTAATATCCACCAGCCTCTAAAAAAGAGAACTCCAAACAGGAGTAGCACCAGAACAACTTCGATGCGCCATTCCCATTTGGAGAGCAAAGCTTGCAGAAGTGAAGCTTGGGCGTTCAATCGCTTAGACCGCCTTTAGTGGTGATAGACCGTACCAATAAGATAAAGGGCTGGGTAGAAGAAGACCCAAACCAGATCCACATAGTGCCAGTAAATGGCACAGGCTTCCACGCCCCAGTGGCTTTCAGAGGAGTAATGCCCCATTCGGGCATTGTTCCAGACAATGGCAATGAAGATCAGCCCACTCAGCACATGAAGCGCGTGCATCCCCGTCATGGCAAAGATAACGGCCCCAAATGCACCATCCCAAGGTTTGAAATGTGCTTCGTAGATAAACGGGAAGATACCCCACTCGAAGATCATTACGCCAAAGAGAAAGAGGGTACCCAGAATAAAGGTGGTCCACATCCCAATATTGAAGGTGCGACGATCATCGTGCTCCATACCAGTCTCGGCCATGTTAATTGACCAGCTACTGATCAACAGAATGACCGTGACGGCCAAGCCAACCAACTGACCGAAGTTACCCAAATCAGGGCGGACTACTTCACCATGATCGCCACGCCAAAGGTAGAATCGAGCAGCCAATAGACCGCCGAATAGAAAGACTTCTGAAAAGAAGAACATCCACAAGCCAACCCGGTTATGGTGTAGATTGAAGTGTTCGCCAGCGTGGTCATCATGACCGGTATGATCATCATGACTGGCATGACCATGATCGATATTGCTATGTTCTGGATGTGCGGCAACTGCACTCATACTAATGGGCTCCTTCTGGTGACCAAAGTCGGGCAATGTGCATGAAATAGACAACAATTGCATAAGCCTTGGCTAGGCCGATTAGAAACATAATAATGGCACTTTCACCTATACCAGGAATCAGTGACACAAGATATTCAACGACGGTAATAACAGATAGGACAATGAAAACGGTTGTACTAATCGTATATGCTTTCGTGCGTCTTTTGCGTTTCTCTTCTACAGAGGTATGTTCGCTCATGGGAATTCTCCTTAATCATCGCCGCCAGCGGGAGATGGTACCATTACATAAGTAGAACCAGCTAAGCCATAGTCATAAGGCTCCCCAACGACCTGGATGGGAACTGGGTAACTGTGCTCGGGAATGGGCGAAGGAATCTGCCATTCTGGTGAACGGGAACGCCAAGGGTTGTTTCCAGCGACTTCACCCAAGTCTAAGCTGTTAAAGAGGTTGTAGACCATGAGTAAGATTGAGAAGGCGATGGCAAACCCAGCAATGGTGATGGCGATATGGCCTACTTCAACCGCACCCAGACCAGCATTCAGCACAACCTGCGTGCCATCTTGGGTGGCTACAATTGGGTCATTTACCATGCCACCAAGAGATTGTTCGTAATCGGCAATGCGACGGCGCATCCCCATTACACCTACTGTCATCTGACCGATACTCATTACCCAAAAGGCTGGCGTCATAATATAGAAGTGAATCTTTCCCAACGCCTCATTGTACATCCGACCTGTAATTTTGGGATACCAGAAGTAGATAGCTGCCACAAAGGGGAAGACAAAGCCGCCAAAGATCGTGGCATGGAAATGCCCCACCACAAAATAACTGTCATGGAGATGCATGTCCGTGCTAACCGTGGCCAATACTGGGCCGCTCAAACCACCGATGAGGAAGACAGATATGGCCCCCAACGTGAAGAGCATGGGCGTCTCAAAGCTAATCTTGCCGCCCCATAGAGTCCCTAACCAGCTAAAGAACTTAACCCCTGTTGGCACACCCACAAGCATGGTGGAGATCATGAATGGGATGCGCAAGTACTCTGAAAAGCCAGAGGTAAACATATGGTGGCCCCAAACTAGGAAACCAACCAAGGCAATTGCCATACTGGACATGGCAATCCAACGGTAACCAAAGAGAGGCTTGCGAGCAAAGACGGGGAGAATTTCACTGATAATACCCAACCCAGGCAGAACAAAGATGTAAACTGCGGGGTGAGAGTAAAACCAGAAGAGGTGCTCGAAAAGAATCGGATCGCCACCAGGAAAGCCACTCGCATCTCCGCTTGCTGGGTTAAAGAAGCCCATACCCAACGCTCGTTCCACAGAGAGCATAAGCATAGATTGACCAATAACCTGGGTAGCCGTTAACTGCAAAAGGCTGGTCGCCAACATGGCCCAACAGAAGATGGGCATTCGGAAGAGGCTCATCCCTGGAGGGCGCATGAGCAGCATGGTCACAATAATGTTAATACTACCCAAAATGGAGGAGACACCAATGAGGTAAACGGCATAAAACGCCAACTGGTATCCAACCGTCCCCATGGTGCTTAGGGGTGGATAGAGCGTCCAACCTGCATCCCAGCGAAGGAAGAGGCTGCCTACCAACAAAACTGCAGCCGGTATATTGATCCAAAAGGCAAAAGCATTCAGCCGTGGGAAGGCCATATCATCTGCCCCAACCATCAGGGGAACCAGATAGTTGGCCATGGCACCAACACCCAGCAAAATAGCAGCCAAAGCTGTCCATCCATGCATACCGATAAGGGTATTGTAGAGTCCAGGCTCCAAAAATTGTAGACCGCTACGGGCTAATTCAGTACGAAAAATAACGGCAAAGCCGCCACCCAACATGAGCAAGAATAGGGAAGTTACACCATATTGAACCCCAATCACCTTATGATTGTAGTCCACACCGAAGTAGCGAGTCCAAGCTGGTTTCCCTTTTGGTGGGCCGTGTACAATCGGCGGGAAGCGACCAACCATCCAGTCCGTCCATCCATTTAAGGCCCCAACACCTATCAAAAAACCGAGCGCACCAAAGAAGGAGCCTAAAGCCCACGCACCCTCTGCATACCACACCTCTTCATAGCCCATCCAAACCCGAGCTATCATAATGATTACAAACCCCAAGACGGTCCCCAATACCTGACCAACAAGTCCTCGGGTTATTCCCAGCGACATGAGCGCCATACAGCGTTCTCCTTACCTATTAATCTATTGATCTTAAAGTATAAATTGACCCGAATTAATCAAGAGCGACCACATCATTAGTGACCTGATTGTCTTCTTCTATAAGCGTATTCTGCTCAACCAATGCTGGGCTTTCTTGGCCCAATTTCTCATCAATCCAGGCCACATACTCATCCTCAGAGACAACCCGAACATTGGCCAGCATGGAATAGTGAGAAAGTCCGCACAACTCGGCACAGCGCAGGCGATATTCACCTTCTAATGTAGGTGTGAATCGAACTTCCGTGATCTGCCCGGGTACGATATCTTGCTTAACCCGAAACGCCGGTACCCAGAAAGCGTGCATGACATCGTTGGAGGTCATTTTCATAAGCGCCGGTCGATTAACGGGTAACACCAGTTCGCCATCAATGACCCCCTCTTCATATTCGAAGACAAAGTTCCATTGCTGACCAGTGATGTTGACCACTAACTCATTTTCTTGGACAGCAGTGACATTCCAGTACGAGAGGACACCCCACGCTCCAAAAATAATTACAAAGATCATGGGGGCCGAGGTCCATGCAATTTCTAGACGGGTATTACCTTCAAAGTGTTCGCCATCCCCCTCGTCCCCTTCCCGTCGACGAAAGACAACGAGCGCATAAATCATGAATACAACAATAAGAGAAAAGAGAAAAGCAATGAGCAAGACATGACCATTAAATAGCCTATCAATATTAACAGCCTGCGCACTAGCTTGGCTAGGAAGAGGCAATGCCCATAGTAGTAGCGCATTCAAAATAATTGTCGAGATGACAACCAACACACTAGCTATAACAAAATGCCTTGTACTTGTAGAGGACTGCTCCATATGAAGAGGACTCCTAGATAGTTGAATGGTGTAATATATACCAAATACTGAATCAATATAGAAAAACGACCAAGAGCAACGCTACTGTTGCCACGAGTGGTAAGCACGTCCAAAGAAGTTCTGTACCTCGACCTAATCCCATTTTCTGGGTCTGCAAAACCTGCTCAGGACTCTGCCTTGTGCTGTCCAGCATACGATAGGATGACCATATGAGGACAAGCTGAATAGCTGCAAAAGATAACAAAAGTACCAACGCTATCATGCGCAGTACCTCAACACTCAATAAGGGGCTTAATGAGAGAGTGGGAAATGAAATTAGATGTTTAGGCAGGTAGCTTGCAATCAACCAGAAGAGCGTTGTACCAAGAAGCCCAAACATTAAAAGTCTACGAGCCATCTAAATCGATCGTTCACCTGTGTTTTTAGAGTTCGTTCAGAATTTTTTTGATTGTACCAAAAATCACAAGCAGTGTCAAAAGAGATAGGGAAATCGGGGAAATGAAAAGCGGTGGAAGTATGGTCCTCCACCGTTCTGTTGTTGATCGCTGGAAAAAGCTTGTCCTCATGAAGATGGGGATGTCATGCCTTCTCGGAACTTCTAGAAGTCGATTAGTCAAAAGTCGGGACAAGATTTTTCTGGCGAAGTATACGCTCTGTATTTGAGGCTATCCTGCATTTGGCTATAAATGAGAATAATCCACCCGGCTAAAATTCTGTTCTATTATTCTCATCTATGACAGAGCCAAGTATATTTTACTCACATAGCTGCTATTCAACTAGGCGCACGAGATGAACACCATTGTCCGTCGAAACATAAAGCAACTCGGGCTTGGTTTCGACAAAGAGAAGCTCCAGAACAGGGTTGGAATCGAACGATGTACCCATAATCTTCAACCAACGGGTCCCCTGGGTGGACTTGGTGTACATCCCCTGATCTGTTCCAAGATAGAGCTGACCCGATGGATGGGTGAGTAAGGTATTGAGCACCCATGCGTCATCTACTTCTTCCGAGTTAATTTGATTAATTAGCTCTGCGAGGCCATTGTTTGTAAATGCCCAGGCAAGGCCACCATCATCACTTACCCAAAGGCCCTGGGTATCCAAAAGCCAGATTTGTCCTGGATTCAGCCTATCTACCTTTAAATCACTCGGCCCGATGGGTACAGGATAAACATCCGGCGTAACAGGTGTCCAGGTACGGCCAAGGTCTTTTGTGTAGAGTACAACCGCTTGGCCTGCTTCTGTTGAGCCACTTGCATAAATTAGTTCCACACCAGATATTGATTCATCAGTTTCATCGATACCATATAATGGAATCGCTGTATCTAGCGTCTGGATATTCCACGCTGAATCCGTATCTGGTTCTGGGCGCCTAGTCCAGCTCTGCCCACCATCGGTACTGACAAAGAACGCTGTGCAATCTGTGGCAATGACAATATCCGAATTAAATGCATAAGAAAATAGGGTCTTAAGATTTTCTGTGCCAGGTAATTCGCCCCAAGTGATGGCCCCATCAGTTGATTTGAAGATAGGCCCCAATGGTTCGCTTGGGTTGGCCAACGCACAAGAAAGAGAGGTTGTGCTATATAGAATATGTGGCTCTTCAACATTCATCACAAAGTTCCTAACCTGAGGCGCATTGGTGAGCAACCGCCAGCTTTCCCCTGCGTTTTCTGAACGATAGAGCCAACCATTCGCGTATGCATATAGAACCGAACTCAATCGATCACCGATAACCTTACTTACCCACTCGCCATCCAACCGTAACGCACTGGGATAGAGTGTTGGCGTTGGCGTTGGTCTATTCGTTGAGGTTAGCGTAGCCGTAGCAGTAATTGTAGCTGTACTCGTCAACGTTGCCGTGGCTTGGCTTGTAGGTGTAAAGGTAGATGTAAGAGTTGGTGTGAGAGTCAGTGTAAGGGTTGGTGTAAAGGTAGCTGTCCATGTTGCAGTCGGAGTTGAGGTTGGCTGCAAAGGCAAGAAAGGCGTCGCCGTCGGTAGTAACGGTATTGGCGTCTGTGGTGGGACGAAAGGCGTTGCTGTTGCTGTCGCTGTCGGGATAAAAGGTATGTTGGTCGGCGTGGATGTTGACGTAGCTGTTGGCGCAGGTGGAATAGGTGTATTCGTCGACGTGGATGTTGGCACAAAAGGCGTGTTGGTCGCCGTTGGCAGAACAGGTGTACTAGTCAATGTTGCAGTCGGGATAAAGGGCGTGTCGGTGGGCGTCAGCGAGATTGGTGTATTCGTGAACGTAGCCGTTGGCACAGTGGATGTATTGTTGGGTGTCGGTGCAATAGGCGTACTGGTCAGCGTGACAGTCGGGACAAAAGGCGTGCTGGTTGAAGTGGATGTTGACGTGAATGTTGGTGTAGGCGGAATGGCCGTAGACGTAGGCGTCGGCGTCGGGACAAAAGGCGTGTTGGTCAGCGTTGGCGGGATTGGGGTGCTGGTAAAGGTAGCCGTTGGGACTGTAGCCATTGGCGTTACTGGCGTATTTGTGAGCGTTGCAGTTAGGGGGATGGATGTATTGGTAGCTGTTGGCGCGCTGTCGGTCGCCGCAGGTGTTGAAGTAGGCGTTGAGGTAAGTGTTGGTGGAAATTCAGTATTTGTCGGCAACAATGTGGCAGTTGGTAAAGAAGTGTTGGTCGGCGGCGGTGTATTTGTCGGTAACGCGGTGTTGGTTGGTAGCGCGGTATTGGTTGGCAACGGCGTGTTCGTGGGAAGTAATGTATTGGTCGGTAGTGGTGTATTAGTCGGCAATGGTGTATTGGTTGGCAGCGGCGTATTGGTTGGCAGCGGCGTGTTCGTGGGTTGAGGTGTATCGGTCGGAAGTGGCGTGCTAGTTGGTGGTATGGACGTATTGGTTGGTGGTATAGAGGTATTAGTTGGCGTTGGTGGATTCGTACCTGTCCCGGGTGTCCAAGTTGGGGTTGGTAGTGGACTGGTTTGTTGCTCGTTTGCCGCTAGCGGGTTTGAATGATGGGCCGCTTGTAACGAATGACCCGAATGGTAAAATAGTAGACCAATGAATACCAAAGCCAAGCTCAGTTTTAAAAAACCAAATTCCCTATTGTTTCCAAAGATTGCAGCGAGCATAGGTTTTCCTTTTTTCTTGCCTAAACCACTCTTGATAATTTGCATACAGTCCTCCAATAATTGTTACTTCATATGCCTATTGGCTTTAATGATGACGTGCATTTGGAAGAGAAAGTAACGGTTATCTCACCAGCTATTTCTTGGCACAATTTCTGTACATCACCAGAAAGCTCTTGTCCTGACTACTGGCCAATCTACTCGGAGGAATTTTAGAAGAGAGGACAGAACTTTTCTGACCATCTATATCTGTTTTGACAAACGATGCTAAATCAAATAGTATGGATGCGCTATGTCTGTGGAAAGCTTTTCCACCATGCTCCGGTTGTTTTCAAAAGAATAATTTTCTGCGACTTTGCCAGAGGATAAGCTTCTGTTTTCTAATAAAACTGGGGCTAACCTGCCCAATTTGGAGCTAGGAATATGGTTCATAGCGATAATTCATAGAGGGAGCGATTTGGGAATGGCAGTATTAGACGTGGTAAAAATTGGTAGCCCAAAAGATGGAATTTTGCGTAAGCCCACCCACCGTGTCCGTAAATTTGGGCCTGAACTACACAGATTGTTGGATGATATGCTTGAGACGATCCATGAGGCCAAGGGGATTGGCTTAGCAGGCCCTCAAATTGGTCTCAGCCAGCAAATCACGATTATAGAATTTCCTGATGATGAAGAGGATCCTGAAAATACTATGCAGCTTTATGAATTTATCAATCCCAAAATTCTCAAGAAAAAAGGTGCAGAGGTTGGGCAAGAAGGGTGTTTAAGCATTCCGGGATTGGTGGCTGATGTCAAGCGTTCCAAGCAGATTACGGTGGAGGCTCAGGATCGGCACGGGGATAAGTTTAGGCTTAAAGCCTATGGTTGGTTGGCTCGTGCAATTCAACATGAGGTTGATCATTTAGAGGGCAAGATCATGTTGGAAAAAGCCGAGCAGGTATACCGAGTCGTAGAAAATGAAGAAGGGGAGTTGGAGGCCGTTCCTATTGAGGATGCAATTATGCAGCGGATCGCAGTATAAGGGGCCATTGGTGACCAAACCGGCAATTCAGTTTTGAATGGTGATATTGACCCGGCATGGGTCGGGGAAATTGGCCGATAGATCAACAACGACGAGCTGAATCGAATAAACCCCATTGGCCAAAGAACGGGTATCTAAGGCACCCAAGCGCCCTTGGGTCACAGGCGAATTTGCCCCGTCAAAATAGGCCCATCCACCGCTAGCATTTGATCCAGGTGCATATTCTAACTTATAGAATTGGAATGCCTCATGGGTAGCAGACCCAGAGATTTCTACTAAACCGCTAACAACTTGTCCTTCCCCTGGGCTGCTCAAAATTGAACGGCTGTCTGGACAGAAAGGAGTGGACACAACCGGTTCCGGTGTAGGTGGTTCTGGTGTAGGGAGCGGTGTGGGCGGAATTGCTGTTGGAAGGGGCGTAGGTGGAATAGCCGTGGGAGTCGGCGCAAGTGGAACATCTGTAGGAGTTAACGTAGGCGGAACAGCCGTAGGAAGTGGCGTAGGTGGAATCGTCGTAGCCGTTTCCGTTGGAGATTCGTTCAATTCGTTATTATTGTCCAAAGAATTTTGTGGCGAGCCATTTGAGCCTGCTCCATTATTGCTGACAAGTTCATCCCCCGGCGATTGCGCATCGCTCAGTCCGTTCTCCGAAGAAGGAACTTCTCCGAGGATCCCACCCTGGCTAGCGTCTGACGGTTCCGGGGTAACCCGAAGTTCTGCTACTCGGGTTTGGATGCCATTCGCAACTGATGAAGCAACGCCCTGAATCAGATCGAATCCCTGCCACAAAACATAAGCAAACAATGCCAAAAGAAGAATGGGGACGATGCGCCGGAAGTTGAGCGAAGGAGTATCTATACCTTCTGGTTCATCCTTTAGGTCAAGCTCTTTTGGATTGTAATTCACTTCTCGAGTAGGGGGGAGTGCCGACCCAGCACTTGTATTGCGTAAGGCGGATGCTAGCCTTGGCTCCAAAGCAGCCCGTCGCCGCTCGAGCATCTCACTTGGTTCCAAGTCCAAATAGGCGGCATAGTTGCGCAAGAATCCTCGGCCTACAATTTCCCCTGGCAGGAGATGCCACTCGTCTGATTCCATAGCCGCCAAGTACTTCTGCCGGATGCGAGTGGCTGCTTCGACTTCGTCTAGTCCTACTCCCATCGCTTCGCGGCGTTCTCGTAAGATCGCCCCCGTTTCCAAACCAGAAAGGCTACCACCTTCCGACTCGAAGTCAGCGGGTTCACTTGGCAGGGAAATCGATTGGGTTTGGCGTCTTGAACCAGAATCTAACATGAATATCATTCTTTATACTCAGATCCGTTTCAAAACGGTTACCTGTTCTTTCTGGTAGCGCGTTGGAAAGCATCCGTTTTGAAATTGACTGCTGTATAGAAATATACTGTATTAAAGGTATATTTCACCAGAAAAGCATTGTCCCACCCCTCGTCCAATCTATTCTGGGTAATTCCGAAAAGCGAGGAGGTTCCACATCGTCATGGGGACAAGCTTTTTCCTGGCCATCTATCTGGAATGAGTTTATATTGAGGTATAGGCTTTGTCAATTCACCTAATAGGCGAATCTTACAACTTGCACTCAAGGTAAGACTATGAGATATTCGGCCGTTCGACGACTTCAACTGATCATCTTATCTTTCTGTACAGCGCTCGTATTAGGAATTTTTCTAATCATCGGCCAACGATACCAATACATCCCTTCATGGGATACTGTAGCAGAGGTAGCGAGCTTGGCCTCTCTTTACGAGTTCTCTATCAATAGGCTGAACCTCGAGCAACCACACATTGTATTAATCAGTGGCCATGCCGGGTTTGACTCTGGCGCAATCTGCACCGAGGCCGACGGGCATATCACCTTGACAGAGGTCGAAGTGAACGCATCGATAGCTGAACAGACCGCCGATCGACTGGGCCGCTCTGGCTTCACTGTTAGCATAGTAGAAGAATACGATGAACGCTTAAATGGCCTGGAAGCAGATCTACTGCTGAGTCTACATAGTGATAGCTGCATTGATGCCAGCGGCTTCAAAGCTGCCCGCTATGTCAATAGCCCGATTGCCGATCAAGAAGATCGTTTTCTCACCTGTCTAAATGAGATTTATTCACAAGAAACTGGCCTGGCCTATCACCCCAATACGCTCACCCACGATATGTTAGAGTATCATGCCTTTCGCCGTGTGGCTCCGCAGACCCCAGCAATTATTCTGGAAATGGGTTTTTTGGGCGGGGACGGTGAACTTTTATCCGGCCAGGGGTATCGAGTAGCCAGAGGCATCACTGGCAGCGTACACTGTTTTATGAATCAGATGACCACAGAATGAAGTGGCTATAGGACAAACACTAAGGAATCAAGAGCAAATAAAACCCGAAACTTCGACCCTGTCATCTCGGGTACTCGAGAGATCTTTCGTTTGGTTTTATTAAATTCTCGTTCCTAAAGGATAAACCACAAATTACTCGCGTGCGTCATTCGGGTGTGACCCCGTCAGGTGACCAAATTATTAAATTCTCGTTCGTAAAGGATAAACTTTGAATCTCACTCCTATTGACTTCAATAACCCCACTCATTGCGAGGCAATGGCTGGCTTGTGGACAGGAGCTTGTGGTCCAGCCTTGGCCCTGTCACCACGCTTTGTACAGTATTCAACCCGGCCCATCAAAAACATAGTTCAGAATGGTTGGTTTGCCTGGCGTGAAGGGGAACCGTTGGGCTTTGTCATTGCATCGAAACTTGATGTGATGACTAGCGACAATGATGAAGCTGGTCCATCTGATAGGGGATGGATCAGCGCCATTGCCACGCTCCCAGAGACTCAACGGCAGGGGATTGGGACAACCCTCTTGGCATGGGCAGAAGGGTGGCTAGCTGATCTAGGGTGTCACCAAATAATGTTGGGAGCTAATTTCCGTCCGTTTGTCCCCGGTTTGCCTATGGAATTAGGAACAGAATCTTTCTTTCTTCGACATGGTTATGCCCAGGCTGATATGGTGTGGGATATGGCCGCAAACCTAGCTAAATATTCTCCCCCATCTATCCTACGAGAAGTCGAGGGGGCCGTCCGACCGGCTCAGCCAGGCCAAGAGCAGGCATTGCTTGCTTTCCTCTCCCAGGAGTTTCCTGGCCGTTGGCACAATGAGTTTGACCAGTTTGTGGCAGAAGGCGGTCGTATATCTGACTATATGTTGCTCTGGACCGAGCGAGGAATCACTGGTTTCTGCCGAGTCACTTTTGAAGATTCTCAGCGCACGGTTGAACGCTTTTATCCATATCAACTGCCTAGGCCTTGGGGACAATTGGGTCCCATTGGCATAAGCCAGGCAGAGCGAGGAATGGGCTTTGGTGCCTCGCTGTTGGATGCTGGGCTACGCCGCCTGCACAACAACGGCATCAATGGCTGCGTGATTGATTGGACCACCCAGGTAGATTTTTATGCAAAGTTTGGCTTCAAGCAATATCGTTCATACTTACAGATGGTCAAGTCTCTTAAGAAGCCACACTCTCACTCCTAGCTCGGCTGGTAAAAACTATTCCCAACGAAAAAGGGGCAGAGCCTAAGGCCCCACCCCTTTTATAGACAAATAAACGCTATTTTACTGGCGAACTTACCCTTGCTCTAAATCAATTACTCTAAATCAATATTGATATCAAGCTCGACATCGTTGGAGATGTTATTGCTATCATCTTCCGAGTCATCTTCTTCGAGCATCTCAAAGTCGATATCCAGATCATCACCATCTTCATCATCATTCAGGGTGATGCCAGCACCTAATGGCTCCATACCCAATTCAGCTACTCCGGTGATATCAGCCATATCCATCTCACCGAAGTCGATATCTGTCATCTCCAGTTCACCCAACTCGTCACCATCAAATTCTAGTTCCTCAACGACGTCAACATCTGATTCGCGCAGACGTGCAGCTTCTTCTAGCCTTGAGTGGAAACCCGTACCGACAGGGATCAATTTACCGATGATCACATTCTCCTTGAGGCCACGCAGCTCATCTCGCTGACCTTTAGTGGCTGCATCGGTCAGTACACGAGTTGTTTCTTGGAAACTAGCTGCCGCCAAGAAGCTTTCGGTATTCAGCGCAGCTTTCGTCAAACCGAGAACCACAGGCTCACCACGGGCTGGCTTGCCACCTTTAGCGACGACCGCATTGTTGATGTCCTCGAAACGGAAGCGGTCAATCAGCTCACCCGGTAACAACTCTGTGTCTCCTGTCGCACGGATCAAGATACGTCGTAGAAGCTGCCGAAGGACTACTTCAATATGTTTGTCGTGGATACCCACACCCTGGCTTTGGTAAACAATCTGTACACCCTCCAGTAAGTAAAGCTGACAGGCTTCTCGTCCCTGAATACGGAGAATCTCTTTAGGGTTCTTAGCCCCTTCGGTCAACTGCTCACCAGCGGTTACTTTGTCAGCCTTATCTACACGTAAACGAGCATTTGCAGGTATCTCTGTCTCCCAAACTTCCGTATCTTCCCGACGAATCGTAGCCGTCGCGCTACTATCTTCCTTGACTTCCAGGAAGATTTGACCTTCCATGCCAGCGACAATGATTCCTTCGGTCTCGATCTCGTCGCCGTCTTCATCCTTGGTTTGAATCGCATCAGGAATCTCTGCGTCGGGAAGGCGAGCAATAACAGTATCTTCTTGGACTCGATCCTCATCAGCCACTAGTACAACATACTCGGCTGGAATCTCTACGTCCCGCTTTTTCAGATCCGTACGGCTCACTTTTAGGATGCGAAGTTCACCTTCCCAAAAGATATCTACCGTCCCATCAATTTCACTAATGACTGCCTCGCCCTTGGGATTCCGAGCCTCGAACAGCTCTTCTACACGGGGCAAACCTTGGGTAATGTCGTCCGCACCGGCAACACCGCCTGTGTGGAAGGTACGCAGCGTCAACTGGGTTCCTGGCTCACCAATCGACTGGGCCGCAATAATGCCTACGGCTTCACCCATCTTTGCCAAACCACCGCGAGCCAGATCCTCACCATAGCACTTCATGCAGATACCAAAGCGCGATTCACAAGAGAGAGGGCTGCGTACGTAAGCTTGCTTGATCTCATGACGCTCAATAGCGGAAAGAGCTGACTCATTCACAAGTGAGTCTTTTTCCAATAGGATCTCGCCTGTCTCTGGGTCAGTAATATTTCCGGCTAGGAAACGACCAGCAACCCGCATAGATATGGTTTGACCCATCTTCTCAGATTCGTCCTGGTAGATCCAGATGCCAGAAAGCGTGCCACAATCTTCGGTCGTGATAATGACATCTTGAGCCACATCAACCAAGCGACGAGTCAAATAGCCAGCATCTGCTGTACGGAGAGCCGTATCTGCTAGACCTTTACGGGCACCATGAGTACTCAAGAAATATTCAAGTGCGGAAAGCCCTTCACGGAAATTAGATCGAATAGGCAGCTCGATGATTCGCCCGTTTGGATCGGCCATAAGGCCACGCATACCCGCAAGCTGGCGAACGGTATTGACACCACCTTTGGTCGCACCGGATTGGGCCATAGCCCCCAACCCATCCACTGGATCGAGTAGCAACTTTACATCCTCCGTTAGCTCATCAGTAGCCCGGGTCCAAAGCTCCACTTTTTTATTGTAAAGCTCTTCTTCTGTAATAAGGCCACGTCGGTACTGTTGATCTGTGCGGTCTACTTCGGCGTTAGTCTTCTCTAAAATTGCCGGCTTTGTATCTGGCACTTCGATATCGCTTACTGCAATTGTAATACCAGAACGAGTTGCAAAGAGAAAACCAAGATCTTTGATGTTGTCAGCTACCTCAGCCGTCAGTTCACGCCCTAAGTGTCTGTAGCAACGTTCAACGACCATGCTCACACCTTTCTTGTCAAGCACCTCGTTGATATACCACATCTCTTCGGGCAGAGCACGATTAAATATAATGCGCCCAATCGTCGTACGAAGAAGTCTATCCGGCCACTGAGTCCCGAGCAACCCCATGGCACGCAGACTTTCCCGAAGCTCATCCATAGCTGCACGGCCAAAGCCAGGAATGGCATCTATCATCTTATACTCACCTTTGGCATAGTAATCCATTATATCGCCAATGGTGTTGATCTTAACGTCTGCCAACGTCTCATTAACTCGTTCGCTAAGACTCAGCTCATTAATAGATATGGTATCAAATTTAGAGGTAAAACGAACCAGTATCGGCTGTCTCAGCTTGATCTTACCCATGGTATAAGCATATTCTGCTTCATCAAAATTTGAGAAGGTTGGCAGGGAATCTTCGCTCCACTGATACTGAACTTCATGGGTACCATTAGAGCCATTTGAACCATTTGTGCCATTAGAACCGTTTGAACCGTTTGAACCATTCAAAAGTGGCAGTGGGCGATCCTCTACAGTCAGATAATAGACACCCATAACCATTGCTTTAGATGGACCTACGATCGGTTCACCGTCACTGGGTTTGAGCAGGTTCATGGTTGAGAGCATAAGCTCTCGCGCTTCCTTGACTGCATGTTCACTTAGCGGTACGTGAACAGCCATTTGATCCCCATCAAAGTCTGCATTGAAGGCCGAACAGGCAAGAGGATGAAGTTGGATTGCGCTTCCCTCAATTAATGTTACCTCAAATGCTTGGATACCAAGACGGTGCAGTGTTGGCGCACGGTTCAGCAGTACAGGTCGCTCCTTACAAATCTCCTCAAGTACATCCCAAACCTCCGAGCTTTGGCGGTCGACCATTCGCTTGGCACTTTTGATATTATGTGCGTAGTTGTACTCCACAAGACGACGCATAGCAAATGGCTTGAATAGCTCTAGTGCCATCTTTTTGGGAAGGCCACACTGATGCAGTTTCAGGGTTGGACCAACAACAATCACAGACCTTCCTGAATAATCAACTCGCTTTCCAAGCAAGTTGCGGCGGAATCGGCCCTGCTTACCCTTAAGTAGATCACTCAGGCTCTTAAGCTTGCGCTTGCCGCTACGGCTAACTGCACGTCCGCGGCGACCATTGTCAATTAGGCTATCGACCGCTTCTTGCAACATGCGTTTCTCGTTGCGTACAATCACATCTGGTGCCCCCAGTTCCATCAACCGATGGAGACGATTGTTGCGATTGATGACTCGGCGATACAGATCGTTCAGATCACTGGTTGCGAACCGACCACCATCCAATTGAACCATCGGGCGCAATTCCGGTGGGATTACAGGTAGCGTAGTGAGAACCATCCACTCTGGGCGGTTTCCGCTCTTACGGAAATTTTCCACAACGCGTAGGCGCTTGGCTGCTTTCTTACGGCGTTGCTTACTGCGAGTAGTTCGGATCTCTTTTCGTAATTCTTTTGCCAGCTTATCCAAATTTTCTTTGGCGACAATATCACGAATGGCCTCTGCCCCCATACCAGCCGTAAAGACATTCCCCCATCTATCGGCCAACTCTCGGTAGCGGGTCTCCGTCAGCAGCGTCTTTTCAGCCAAGGTTTTCAGATCTTCCAAATCGGCTTCCATCTGCTCGCGAAGTCGCTCTTTACGCTCATCGATGCCGCCCTGTACATCATCAAGTTGGGTACCTAATTCACGGCGGATATGATCTCGCTTGGCAGAGATCAATAGACGGATATCGGCCTTTTCTTCGTCAGATTCACGCTGTAGACTATTTAACTTATCCTGAACGAGATTGTTAATTAGGGTCTCGTGGTCTGCGGACACTGCCTCGCCTTTGCTAATCACGATCTGATCAGCCCAATCCAGGCTCTTATCCTCGTCGGCTGGTGCGCCACTATTATTTTGAACCCAAACCTGAAGAAGTTGGGCTTGACTGATCACTTGGGATGAATCTTGGGTGATGCGCTCGTCAAGAACCTGAATCTCCTCTTCTTCTTCTTGATCCAATTCAGCTAGCGCTCCATCGATCTGGCCCTCGAGTCCGCCAACTTTATCTTCTACTTCACCATCTATTCGGGAGAGGCGCATGGCCAGTTCCCGTTCAGCCCGCTGAATCGCTCGGCTACGGGCATCTTCATTTACATTGGTGATAATGTACTGAGCAAAGTAAAGTACTCGTTCCAGATGACGTGGACTAATGTTGAGCAACAGGCCTAGTCGACTAGGTACTCCCTTTACATACCAAATGTGGCTAACTGGTGATGCTAGGCCGATATGCCCCATTCGCTCACGACGGACCCGGGTTGGTGCCACTTCAACCCCGCATTTATCGCAGACAATTCCTTTATAGCGAACGCGCTTATATTTACCACAAGCGCATTCCCAATCTTTCTGTGGGCCAAAAATCCGTTCGCAGAAGAGTCCATCCCGCTCTGGCCGAAGCGTACGATAGTTAATTGTCTCTGGTTTTGTTACCTCACCATAGCTCCACTCCATAATTTGCTCTGGCGAGGCAAGTGAAATGCGAATCGCATTAAAATTTCTAACTTCCATAGGCGCACCCCTTATTTTTGCTAATACAGTTCGGCGTTAATCCTTTGGCTTGAGCAACCGCTCAATGTCATTCAGGTTTACTGACAATCGTGATAAAGTAACACCCCAGCTCGAAAGAAAAAGCGTTACTTTATACAGAGCCTGAGTATCATGTCAATCAGGCTGCCTATCTATTCTCGGTTGCGGCTCATAGGGCTTGGTACATTTAGGCTGAAGCCAAGCTTGGGCAGTCGCTCTTCGGTCTCTTCCTTGCCAAATTGAACGACTTCATCTTTCTCGTTGATCACTTCAACCGCCAAACCTAGACTCTGAAGCTCTTTCACTAGAACTCGGAAACTCTCCGGCACGCCCGGGCTTTGAATCTCTTCACCCTTGACAATCGATTCATAAGTCTTAACGCGACCGCTGACATCGTCAGACTTGACCGTCAGCATCTCTTGCAAAGTATAGGCCGCCCCATATGCTTCCAATGCCCAAACTTCCATCTCACCAAAGCGCTGCCCACCAAACTGAGCTTTACCGCCCAATGGCTGTTGGGTTACCAAGCTATATGGACCTGTGCTGCGTGCATGAACCTTATCCTCAACAAGGTGATGTAACTTAAGCATCTGAGTCACACCAACCGTTACAGGCGAATCATACGGCTCCCCGCTCTTACCATCAAAGAGTCGCTGTTTACCCGTCGTTGGCAGTGGCCAACCTGTGTGGCGACTAACTAGATCAGCCTTTTCAAATAGCTCACTCTCGTTCATGGCACTTAACTCTTCCCGGGTAAAGGCATCTACATGGTAAAAAATCCACTCTCGAAGAGCAATTTCAATAGATAATCGATTGGACTCTTCAGTGGTTCGGTGGGTATTGTAAGTTGGCGATAGAACAGCATCTGGTTCGTATCCTAATTCACGCACCCATTCACGGAGCCAAGACTGGCGAGCGTAAGAGGGATCGCCGAAAATACGCTCGGGATCGTATCCCAATGGCTCTAGCTTTTCCAGTAGGTAAACGGAACGAGAATCATCATCATCAACGATCTCCTCAGGTTCAATCCCCTCAAGAACGAGCATTTCCCACGAACGCTCACTGGCTACTTTCCAAGCCCGTTCAATGAGCCAACCACGACACAGTTCACCAGCAATTTCATACTCCTTAGCCCCGTCGAAGACTGGTGTTTCAGCCTTAAATCCCAGCCGACTGGCCGCCCAACCTAGATGGTTTTCGAGAATCTGACCGATATTCATACGACCTGGCACACCCAAAGGATCCAGAATAATATCAACTGGTGTTCCATCATCAAGGAATGGCATATCTTCTACAGGAACAACCTTAGAGATAACGCCCTTATTACCATGACGCCCAGCCATTTTGTCACCTTCTGTTAAGCGGCGACGTTGAGCAACGCTAACTCGTACGACCTTCTCTACGCCGGCTGGTAGATCTCGATACTCTTCTTTATCTAAAATACTAACATCAACGACCTTCCCTCGTTCACCGTGAGGCAACTTTAATGAACTATCTTTGACTTCTCTGGCTTTTTCACCAAAGATAGCCCGAAGCAATTTCTCTTCGGGCGTTAGTTCTGTTTCGCCCTTAGGCGTAATCTTACCAACTAAGATATCCCCAGGAGAGACTTCTGCCCCGATGCGTATGACACCGTTCTCATCTAAATCCTTGAGGGCATCTTCACCGATGTTGGGAATGTCTCGTGTAATCTCTTCGGGACCTAATTTGGTTTCACGGGCATCGACTTCATGCTTTTCAACATGGAAAGACGTAAATTTATCATTCTGTATCAGTCGCTCACTAACCAAAATGGCATCTTCAAAGTTACCACCTTCCCAGCTTAAGTAAGCAACGACTACATTCTGGCCGAGTGCTAATTCACCGTTGTCTGTGCTTGAACTATCGGCTAGCACATCGCCTGGTTTGACCATATCACCTTTGAAAACAACCGGGTGCTGATCGATACAGGTGCTCTGATTGCTGCGATTATATTTACGCAGTGAGTAGGTACGTCGAGTCCCATCGTTTTCTTGAATGATGATCTCATTGCCTGTTACACGGACAACCTCGCCATTGTTCCGGGCAACGATAGCTTGACCTGAATCGATGGCTGCCTGATACTCCATACCTGTCCCCACCATCGGGGCATCAGGTCGTACAAGTGGTACAGCTTGGCGCTGCATGTTAGATCCCATGAGGGCGCGATTTGCATCATCATGTTCCAGAAACGGAATCAGGGCAGCCGAAACTCCCACAATCTGCTTTGGCGAGACATCCATATAGCGGATTTGAGTTGCTTGGGCAAATTCAAAGTTCTTCGAACGTCGAGCCGATGGTCGCGGGTTTTGGAACTCGCCGATTGCATTGAGCGTCGAAGATGCCTGAGCGATAGATGCTTGCTCTTCTTCATCTGCTGTAAGATAAACAACGTCACTGCTAGCAAAGGGCTTAACTTTAATTTCATCGGCTTTTGGAAGTTGCTGGATAGCTTCCAAAAGGTTTGCATCAACCATGTCACCCTTTTCAGCGATGATGTCATCGGTTGATGGGTCGACTATGTCTGCATCCAATGTTCTACCCAAGAGTTGGCTAGAATCGGACTGTAATGCTTGATGAACTGTGCGATAGGGAGTCTCAATAAAACCAAAGTCATTAACCCGACCGTAGGTTGCCATTGAGCCAATTAGGCCAATATTGGGACCTTCGGGTGTTTCAATCGGACAGATACGTCCATAGTGACTATGGTGTACATCACGAACGTCAAATCCTGCTCGCTCTCTACGCAATCCACCTGGCCCCAATGCACTCAAGCGGCGCTTATGGGTCAATTCAGCTAACGGGTTTGTCTGATCCATGAATTGGCTAAGCTGGCTGCCTCCAAAAAATTCGCGAGTAGCCGCAACAACAGGGCGGATATTAATAAGGCTTAGGGGCGTCACTTGCTCTGGATCACGAATCGACATCCGCTCGCGCACAACGCGTTCCATACGCAGAAGACCAATACGAAGCTGATTCTGAATCAACTCGCCAACCGTTTTTACACGCCGGTTGCCTAAATGATCTATATCTGTTTTGCCCGCTAGGCTATTGTTGATGTTCACAATATACCGAATCACGGCCGTCAGATCTTCGGTCGTCAACACCCTGGTTTCCAACGGCGTGTCGAGCCCCAATGCCCGATTGAGCTTATAGCGGCCCACTTTCCCCATATCATAACGACGTGCGGTAAAAAACAAATTTTGGACAAAGCTCTTGGCATTGTCTAGCGTTGGAGGATCGCCTGGCCGTAGCTTCTTATAGAACTCCAGCATGGCATCCTCAACACCCTTTTCTGAATTGTCTGTTGGGTTGCTAGTCGGATCACGTTCCAATGTTGATTCTATATAGGGGTGATCATAGTTTGTATCAACATCTTTAAAGAGATCTCGAATTTCGTCGTCTGTACCAAAACCAACGGCCCGCAATAAAATGGTAACAGGCAACTTACGCTTGCGATCAACCTTCACGCTAATAATGTCGCGTTTGCTTGTTTCAAACTCAAGCCAGGCACCACGATTGGGAATCAACTTGCCACCGCCTAGCTCGCGACCAGTACTCCGATCCTCTTCAACCGAAAAATAGACACCTGGCGAGCGAATCAGCTGGCTAACGACAACGCGCTCGCTACCATTAATAATAAAGGTAGCAGCCTCGGTCATTAATGGGAAATCCCCCATAAAGACCTCCTGCTCACTGATTTCGCCGGTGTCTTTGTTGACTAATTTAATTGTGACCCAAAGTGGTGCAGAGAATGTTATATCTCTTTCACGACATTCCGCTTCAGGGTACTTAGGTTCCCCAAAATAAAAGTCACCAAAATGAAGTTCAAGATTTTTGTTGAAACTGACGATTGGGGAAATTTCCCCAAGCAATTCCTTTAAACCTTCCGACTTGAACCACTCAAAACTACGAAGCTGTACTTCTGTGAGCCTGGGCAAGTCTAATACAGCGGGTGTTCTAGCGTACGTTTTTCGCCGAGTTCTAGTAGACCCATTTGCTAATGATGCCATCGTCATCTGATTTACCCCTGAATTTGAACCATTATACTCAATATACTCAGTTGTGTTTGAAAATCTTGTGCTTGAAAATCAGCGCCTTACATCTTGAAAAATTTGAAAATACCTAATCGTAAGTCACGAATTTTCATAACTATCAGCGTATGAATTTGTAGATTTATGACGCGGGAGTGGAAAAATGCCAATAAGACACCTGTACCAATAGCTCCCCCTAACCGCTGCATTGCTTCCGGGTGTGCTATTGGCACGAAGGTGCCTTCTTAAAAAAATCACTATATAACTTGGGTATCCCTAAAGTACTTTTGCGTTAAAGATTCTAGCTTTTTATGGGGACCGCTAAAGCGAAAAACTATCATTCTTTAATAGAGTTCACCACAGGTTGTTTTTTGATTTGGCAACACAATTAAGCGGCCGAACTGTAACTAGACTATTATAGTGGAATAAAGGTTATTTGTCAAGAGTCGAAAATTTGTTTGCAAAATAACCACTTCAAAATTTGTGGGCTGCAATGCCAATGAAATTTCCACAACCACCTCGTTTGGTGAGAACAGTAAGAGGGCATTTGAATATTCTACCTCTGGTGGAGGCAAGATATACCTTGCCCGTTTACTCGACTAACGACGACCCGAGGCTGTTTGAATATTCAGCCTCTAACATTACGCCTGGTTACAGATGCAACGCATCCTCGGGCCTGAACACAAATAAGCACTAAAGGAGTAAAACGAAACAAAGTCTGCGTAATTTTGTTCGACTTTCATCCCCTGTGGTGCAGCCTCCTGCATCTCTAACTACTGAAAATAGCCAAGTACTGTAACTGATACCAAAAATGGAGAACCCATACTCTATTCGCTCACCTCCAAATTAATCATTCTCTATTCAGATCATTTAGAAGCAGCAGGATTTACCTTTATGGGCTTGATTGAATTTCAACTACACTCTCTCGTAAAAAGCCCAAACTATCTACCTTAAAAGCCTAAACTATCTACCTTTACGACTACTATACATGAATCACTATCCGAAAACTGTAATCCTACTTTCGTTTTTCCCAAATTTTATCCCAAGTTTGTTGTTCTGGGGACTAGACAAGGGGGCGAAGTTGAGGTATACTGTGGGTAGAAGTGGGTGAATGTGGGGGAAACACCCTTAAATGCCCTAAATTATCATGACTTTCCCTAAAATTGGATTAAATTGGGATAATGTTCGTCGGTGAAAGCACGCAGAAGCTAGACGCCAAATTTCGTATGACCATGCCACCTCAGCATCGACGGTTTCTTGAAGATGGGATGATGATTACAAGAGGTATTTTTGATCAGTGTCTACTTGTCTTCACTTTGAGCGAGTGGGAAAGCAGAGCCGCCAAGATAGAATCTTTGGAAAGATTGGATCGCAAGGCCCGCCAATTGCGACGTCAGTTTTTTACCAGGGCGGAGCGGGTCAGCATGGACAGTCAAGGGCGTATATTAATTAGCCAACGTCTGAGAGAGTTTGCCGATATTGATTCAGAAGCCATTGTGGCTGGGAATCACACATTTTTGGAGATTTGGAGTCCTGGGGTTTGGGATCAGAATGCTGTTGATGAGTTAGATATCGGCGCACTTGACGAAGTTGATGAACGGATCTTGGATCTTTTCTAGGCAATGCTGTGCCCCTTGTTCGCCTTCATCTTGCTTTCGGAGAAGAGTTAGCGTAGAGGAGGGGCTGGGAGTATGGTTGTACCCAATGATCCATCTGGTGTTAACCATGAGCCTGTCTTGCTGGACGAAGTTATCCAAGGCGTGACGAAATTCCCTGGCGGGAAAGCTATCGATTGCACCCTAGGCGGCGGTGGGCATACCAAAGCTTTACTAAATTTGGTCTACCCATCTGGAAAGGTATTAGGGCTGGATGCTGACCCAGCCGCTATTCATCGAGTATCACAGGTATATGCAGACGAAATAGGCGTCGGCCAGCTTGTTTTGGTCCAAGCAAACTTTAGTCTGCTAGATGCAGTTGCGAGAGAAAGAGGATTTGAAGCTGTTGATCTGATACTGTTTGACTTGGGGCTTAGTAGTTTCCAACTTGAAACATCAGAAAGAGGATTTTCATTTCGTCATGATGGCCCATTGGATATGCGCTTTGATCCAGGGCAAGATAAAACTGCTGACGAGATTATCAATACATGGAGTGAGAAGGAGATAGCCGACCTCATTTACCAATTTGGTGAGGAACGGCGTAGTCGAGCCATCGCAAAGCGCATTGTTGCCCACCGACCGATCCGATCTACCCTCGAATTGGCAACCGTCGTCTCTAGTGCCGTCCCGAAAACGTCAAAACAACGTATTCACCCTGCCACGCGGACGTTTCAGGCGCTCAGAATAGCGGTAAATGAAGAACTTACCCAACTTCAAAGAGCGTTGACCCTTTCTTTGCCTTTGTTGAAAACCGCTGGTCGCATTGCCGTAATCAGCTTTCATAGCTTAGAGGATCGCATCGTTAAGCAGTGGATGCGTAAGGAATCCCAGCGTTACATACGGGATGATACTCATCCACTGGGCGGCTATGAACGCGTCGCAACTTTAGACGTTTTGACGCGGAAACCCATTGTACCAAATAGAGACGAGGTCGAACGGAATCCCCGTAGCCGTTCGGCAAAGCTGCGAATTGCAGCAAAAATTTAGTGATTCCTATTAAAATCGATACAGCCTGTCAACAAACTCGGTGCCGCCTTGCCCCCGTTTGTCCAGAAGAGGAAGAGCATCCTACCTTCACAGTGATAAGCCCGCGGGCGTGAGAATTTCGCTTGGCTATCTGAGATTGGATTATCTACACCTGTATTGTCAACGAATAGGAATTGCTAGTAAGACACCAACAAGAGATACAGCGTTATGTTGCAAAAATCGGCCGCGTCATCAAGCATCTTTGGCCTATCAAATGGAGATACTCCCTCATCTCCAGGAACAAATCCGTTAGACAATTTTGTTTGGCAGAATTTACATCCAGACGCATGGCTTCCCAATAGTATTCATACATTTATACGTCTTTTCATTGTTATAATAGTGATTGGCGCCGGTTTGCTCGTTAATATTTATATTTCTTCTCAAATATTAGCCGCTAAAGTCACCCAACAGGAACTGGAAGCTCAATATCAGGAAATTCAAAGAACGAATTCTCAGATCGTCTGGGAGATTTCCCACCACAGCTCTATCGAGCAGGTACAGCAGCGGAGTGATTTTCTCGGCTTTATAGCGAAACCAGATCGATCTTATGCTGTGGCTACCGTTACTGAAGAGAAGTTGGCATCTCTACTTGAAACAAAGGAATCTCATGGTGGACTGGCAACCGAGCCAGCAGATCCATCAAATGAGTCGCAACTTACTTTATCAACGCAACAACAGTCAATTAAGTTCCCCCCCATCACCACTGTTTCTATGATGACGAGTGACCAACTACAAAATTCTCAAAACAGAGTACAAAAGCAGACAAATAATTCCACCAGCCCAAACCCACAGGTGGTTGTCATGGCTCAGGTTAATTTGGATGGAAATTTAGAGGAAAGGGCGTCGACGTATTTTTTCCCTGCTATTCAAAGTGTAGTCGATCGTCTCATGGGTACTATCGATATCCGAACAAACTACAACGGCCCAATCAATAGCCAATAAATCGTAATGGCAATTAGAGACTCGTCGCTTTACTCTGGCTAGTTCCTTCGGGTACTCCGAAGAGGCTCCGAACGCTGCGGGAGAGTTCACATTATAGATGGCCAGAAAGGTTCTTGCCCTCCATTCTCGGAGTTTCCCAAAGTATTGGGGCAAGTATCGGGACAAGACTTTTCTGGCGGACTATACGTCTGCGGATAACAGCTTAACAAATAACTACTTGATTCAATGAAAGATTCATTACGGCAAGAGACTTCCGAAGAGGCCCACCAAAGATACCTTGGGCGAGTATGGTTCATCGTGAGCATATTCATCACTTTGACATTATTCATATTTCTTCGCTTGCTAAGCTACCAGATATTTGGCGATGTCGAATCACTTCCCGACTTACCGTCTCGGAATCCGGCCGCTCGTGGCATCATTGTTGATCGCAATGGCAATCTTTTGGCAGGGGACCGATTTATCTACGAGTTGAGAATTGCACCAGATCAGGTGAAAAGTGAAGAGGAACGAGCCGTATTAGCCCATGGCTTGGAATCATTCATCGGCCTGGATGCAGCCGAAACAATTTTGAAACTACAGCTCAATGCTGAGAAGAACTATCTGATGTTGGCTAAGGACATCCCCTTCTCGCAAGGGCAGATGATCTCGCAGTGGGTTCAAGAAACAAGTGATGCCTACCCATTTCTTCAGGTCTTGGAGATTGCGCCCATCCCTCAGCGATACTACCCACAAAAAGAATTAGCTGCTCAGACAATTGGCTTTGTTGGGCTATCTTCATCTAGAGATGCCCACTACGGCTTGGAAGAGTATTATAACACATTTTTGCAGGCAGATGGGGTGAGCTTGACCGATCCCCGAAATAGCCTTTCCATTGACAGCTTACCACAAGAGGTACGTCGCTTTATTCCATCGGTCGCCGGGCATGATCTTGTGTTAACCCTTGATCGAGGTATTCAGTGGATTATTGAGGATGAGTTAAAGTTGGGAGTCGAACTTTACCAGGCTGTGGGTGGGACAATCATTGTCATGGATCCCCACACAGGGGCGATCCGAGGGTTGGCAAACTGGCCAGCATACGATCCCAATGCGTACCCAACCGTGAAGGACCTTTCACTCTTTACTAATCCAGCCATCAGCGCTCAATACGAGCCTGGCTCGATCTTTAAAGTGATCACAATGGCTGCGGCCATTGACAGTGAAATTGTGGCTCCCTATACCCGCTTTGTAGATAGCGGTTCGATTACGGTTGGTGAGCGAATAATCTTTAATAGCACCCGGACTGCCTATGGGGATGTTACAGCTGCAGAGGCGTTGGCGTTATCGATCAACGTAGTCACAGCCGAGATTGCAGAGCGACTTGGCCCAGATCGGCTATATGAGTATATCCGTAGCTTTGGCTTTGGCCGAGCGACAAAAGTGGATTTGGCGGGCGAAATCCCTGGCCTGTTGAAGACGCCAAGCAGCCCTGAGTGGAGCTACTCTGATGTGGCAACCAATAGCTTTGGCCAAGGGATTGCTGTAACGCCCATTCAGATGATTTGCTCCGTTGCTGCGATTGCCAATCAAGGGAAATTGTTACGTCCTTACATCGTTCAATCTCGCATTCAGGATGGCCAAGTGCAAGAGACCGAGCCAACTGTTGTCCATCAGGTCATTTCACCTAAATCGACCAGCCAGTTGACAGAGATGATGGTAGGCGTTGTAGAGACGAATGTCCAATCAGCAATCCCTCAAGGGTATCGCGTGGCAGGCAAGACCGGAACGGCTCAAATTCCAGGTGAAGGTGGCTACTTGGACGATCAGATTATTGCTAGCTTTGTCGGCTTTGGGCCGGTAGAGGCTCCTGAATTTGTGATTCTTATCAAGTTAGATCGGCCCAACATGTTGATCAGCCAGTGGGCAACCACCTCAGCTGCACCAATTTTTGGTCGGGTAGCTGGTCGTTTATTTGAATATGCGGGGATTCCTCCCCGATAGAGGGCGTCAGGTCCGCGGTCGACAATGGACAATGGACTATGGACTATGGACTATGGACTTCTGACAATGCACTAAACCTGTATGGCAAGACCAATCATTTCGACCCAAATTACTCAGCATACCCTTTGGCAGGCGTTGTCAGGTGAAACACCTCCTTTAGCGTTGCCGCCGACGCCGATTGGCAATGCTGTGATAAACAGCCAAGACGTAGGTCCAGGGGATCTCTTTATTGCCCTAAGGGGTGAACAGACCGATGGCCACCGTTTTGTAGGAGCTTCCTTTGATGCTGGTGCCGAAGCAATCCTCTGCGAGCCGCACGCTCGGGAGCAGCTTTTGGACCATAATGTGACTATCGTAGATTGTACCGGAGCATCTGTTACCGTACATCTTGGCGAAGGGGCACGCCAATATCTTCGCATTGCTTATGTTGTGAAAAGCAGCCAAGAGGGTCTGCAAAAGGTGGGTACCTTTCAACGGCTGCACCGGACAAACCCAGATCTACGAGTGATCGGGATTACCGGTAGTGTAGGAAAATCTAGCACAAAGGAATTGACTGCCGCCGTGCTACGCCAACACTATCGCACACTTCATTCGACCGGGAGTTTAAATAATGAATTGGGGTTGCCTCTAACCCAACTCGGCTTGGGAATTCACCATGAGCGGGCTGTCATGGAGATGGGTATGTATGCCTTGGGCGAAATCAAAGATCTCTGTACTTGGGCTAGACCCAATGTAGGTGTTGTGACAAATGTTGGCCCCGTCCATTTAGAAAGGCTCGGCACAATAGAACGAATTGTGGATGCAAAAAGTGAGTTGGTTGAGTCGCTTCCTTCTGCTGACGAAGGCGGGATTGCCATTCTGAATTGGGATGACGAGCGAGTTCGTACCATGGCAGAGAGGACATCGGCACGCATCTTTAAGTATGGCCTTACACCAGAAGCTGATCTGTGGGCGGACAATATTGAGAGCGCCGGGCTTGAAGGAATTCGTTTCCGCTTCCACCACCGCAAGCCACAGGGAAGATGGGGCAGACGGGAAGCAGTAGAGACCTACAATGTCAAGGCCCCTCTGCTTGGCCGTCATAGTGTTCATACTGCACTACGAGCGGCAGCTGTCGGATTACAGGAGGGGCTCAGTTGGGAGCAGATTATCTCTTGTATGCGACGCATGAATAACCAGTTGAGACTAGTGGTGGTGCCCGGGCTAAATGATAGTACAATTATTGATGACACATATAATGCCAGCCCAGCGAGTACCATCGCTGCGTTGAATCTACTTCACGATCTGCAGCCTGAGAAAGAGGGACGCCGTGTGGCCGTTTTGGGCGACATGCTCGAGTTGGGTTCCTATACAGATGAGGGACATAAACTTGTCGCTCGTCGGGCAGCTGATGTGGCAGATATCCTCTTTACGGTTGGGGAGTTGGGAGCGGAGATGGCTAATCTGGCGTTAGAAAGTGGCTTGCAGACTGACCAGGTTTACGCAATGACCAACTTTAATGAGGCGATTGAACGACTATCCACGGTCATTCAATCAGATGATCTTGTGCTTGTAAAAGGGAGTCGTGCTGTTGGCATGGAAGAGATTGCGTCAGCAATTTCCAAAAGAAGAGTGAGCACACCCTGATTTGCTCAGTTCAGTTTGAAAAGAGCTCTTTTCAAACTGCCTGCAGTACTTATTCAAAGCACCTCGTGCAGCCATGCAAATTTGGCTCACATTACCCAATCTGCAAGGTGTGCATAGGAAAATGGACCATAAGTTTGTGTTCCATTGATCGCAACCTTGTAGACATGAATTAGGCTAGAAGTGTCAGGAGCATTACGTTTAACCGGGATTGGATGATGGAACACCATATCGACTTATTCGGATGTTCCTGGCACTTTAGCATTATTTTTCCAATGGTGCAATTACGGACCTTAGTAAAATCGAGTCACACTTCTACGACTCTACGGTTGCTCTGAAATTGCCCTGAAATGGAATAGAGTTGCAGAACGCCGCTAGAACAAAAATGGAAATTCACAACCGGAACTGTGTACAATGGCCTATCCGTTAACGTTAGGGACGGTCACTTTTTTCTTGGCCGTTATCTGGGGAAGACCACTACTCTGGCTCCTACGGCGTTTGAAGTTAGGTAAGCAGATTCGCATTGAGGAACCAGGCTCTCGTCAGGTGAAGATGGGGACACCAACAATGGGTGGCATTCTAATTGTTGGCCCCGTGCTTGTCATCACTGGATTGCTGAATGTGGCGAACCTGATTGGTTTTAATACGATTGGTCAGAGTACGTTATTGCTTTTCTTTTGTGTTGCCTCCCATGCTATTTTAGGGGCCATTGACGATTGGCAAGGCATAAAAGGATTTAGAGGGCGTGGTGAGGGGATGAGCGCCCGGATGAAGAGTTCCTTTCAATTGCTATTTGCTTCAGTCATTACCCTTGTTCTCTATTTTGGACCGCCTGAGTTGGATTTTGTGGGGGTACCCGGCATTCGTGATTATGTGACGGTTGGCCCCCTTTTTATACCTCTGGCCATCCTGATCATAATTGGTTCCAGTAATGCCGTTAACTTGACAGATGGAGTAGATAGTCTTGCAGGTAGCATCTGCAGCGTCGCATTTGCTTGTTATGGCTTAATTGCATACTTGCAAAATCAGACCTATTTAGCGGCATTCTGCTTTACCATTGTCGGCGCGCTATTTGCCTTTCTTTGGTATAATGCCCATCCTGCTCAGATGTTTATGGGAGACACAGGCTCTTTGGCTTTGGGGGCAACCTTGGGTTTGGTGGCACTGATGTCTACCCAGTGGTTACTCTTACCCGTTATTGGCCTTGTTTTTGTGGCGGAAGCGTTAAGCGTCATCATCCAAGTCAGCTACTTCAAGTTTACCAAACGAATCTATGGTGAAGGACGACGTATCTTTAAAATCTCGCCCTTACATTACCACTTTGAGTTACTGGGATGGAGTGAAACACAGGTAAAGGAACGATTTTGGATTATAGGCGTTCTGAGTGGGATGGCAGGTGTTGCGCTGGCCCTTCTTAATGAGATTGATTGGTTGATGAATTGGCTCAATTTAAACTAAGGTATGCAAAGGAATGAGCATAAAATAAGTTGGGTATTCCATCTCGCTTACGAAGCGGTCGCAAAGCGACTTGATTGAGGGATTTTATACTCAAGTTATTTGATTCCGATTCCCAAGCCCGCCTATACGTGAACGCAACGGGACAGGTGATCAGTGAGTGGTGCGGATCAGTTTGCAGATAAACGAGTAGTTATACTTGGGTTAGCTCGGCAAGGGGTAGCGTTAGTGCGTTTCCTGAGCTCCTGTGGTGCCGAAGTAATCGTAAGTGACATTCGTTCTTCTGACAAGCTACAATCGGAAATAGCAGCTATTGAGCACCTCCAATCAAGTGGGCGAGAAATCGAACTTGTTTTAGGTGAACATCCAAACTCTCTACTGGATAATTGTGATCTACTCTGTTTGAGTGGTGGTGTACCTCCACAAATTGAGATTGTGCAGGAGGCGATTCAGCGTGGCATCCCGTTGAGTAACGATTCGCTCTTGACTCTACAACAACTTCGCAGACAACGGCTTGGACCGATTGTGGCGATCACAGGAAGCAATGGCAAAACCACAACGACGACTTTGGTCGGGGAAATGCTTAAGACGTCTGGGCTAAGGGTTCATGTAGGAGGGAATATTGGGCAACCGATCATTGACCGATTACATGAAATTCAGCCGGGTGAACCTATTGTCATAGAGTTGAGTAGCTTTCAGCTAGAACTGTTTGACCCGGAGATTGCGCTGGGTCCTTTTGAATCTGTAGGACCGGATGTAGCAGCAATTCTAAATGTCACGCCCAATCACCTCGATCGTCATGGGGCAATGGCAGATTATGCCAAAGCAAAGCTAAACCTTCTCCATCAGATGCCAGAGGGTTCTAGCGTGGTCGTAAGCGCAGATGATCCAGTAACGTCGTCGCTCCTTGACAACCCTGTAGGGGATCAGAAAAGCTCTATCCCAAAGGCGTGGAAGCTTAGTTCCCTACTGACCCAAACCAGAGAGCGCTGCCGAGAGCAAAAGCTAGAAATTATACCCTTTGGCAGGACAACAAGCATGGAGTATGTTGGGGTAAACCATGAAGGAGCACGTATAGACAACTGCGCGGAAACTTGCGTAAATACTCAAGCCCCACAATTCCCCTCATCCAGCAGCTGGTTGAAGGCTGGGCAATTGACGCTGGATAATAGGCTTCTCTGCCACCAAGATGAGCTTCTGCTACGAGGTGAGCACAATATTAGCAATGTTCTCGCTGCCGCAACCATTAGCCAAATGGCCGGAGCAACGTTAGAAGGGCTCCAACAGGTAGCGACTTCATTCCGTGGCGTGGCCCATCGTTTAGAGGTAATTTCTCAAAACAACGGCGTACTTTGGGTCAATGATAGTATTGCCACATCACCAGAGAGGGTGGTGGCATGTTTGCGTAGCGTTGACGCTGAAAAGCAGACTGTGATTCTGCTGGCTGGTGGTCAAGATAAAAAGCTACCCTGGGAATCGCTGGCTGATGAGGTTCTCTTCAGGGTCAGGTATCTAATTGGCTTCGGTGCCTATGGCGCTGAATTCGTCTCTTTAGTACAAGAACGCAGCAGATTAGCGAAATGCAGTGCGCCTAGCAGTGCAACCGCTAAGAAATTGGATGGGGCAGTTACATTAGCAGCCCGTTTGGTGGAATCTGAAAAGAGTTCATGTCCTAATTGCGAGATCGTTGTGCTCTTGTCCCCTGGTGGAACAAGCTACGATGCATACCGCGATTTTGAGGAACGTGGTGAACACTTTCGCCAACTGGTCCAAATGTTGACGGCGATTCCTACTTCGTAATGGATATACGTCACCAGAAAAGTCTTGTACCGACTCTTATCCAATCTGCCCTGGAACATTCCGCACAGAGAAGGCAGACCTTTTCTGGCTATCTATAGTTTTGCAATGAGCGATGATGGGCTCAGTGGCTCAACAAAATATGGCAACAAAACAAAATCCTAAGAAAGGAATAGCCATTGCCCAGTATGATTGGGCTTTGTTGACTGTCGTCTGTAGCCTATTGGCATTAGGGTTGGTGATGGTATTTAGCTCTAGTTTTAGCGTGGGGCTAACGGGGTACCAAGATCCCTTCTACTTCTTTTTGCGTCAGCTAGCTTGGACGGGGCTAAGTATATTCGTTCTGATTGTTGTATCGTCTATTCGTTATACATTCTGGGAACAATGGAGCATCGGGCTGATGGCGGCAGCGCTGTTGGCGTTGCTCATGGTCCTGACTTTTGGAGCCGACAGATTTGGGGCCTCGCGCACCTTTATGAATGGCAGTATTCAACCGAGTGAGCCAGCCAAAATCGCTATCATCATTTATGTAAGCACATGGCTCGCTAGCAAAGGGTCTCGTATTCGCGATGTGCGGGTTGGGCTGATTCCCTTTAGCGTCTTAATGGGACTCATTACTGTGCTAATTGTTTTTCAGCCAGATATTAGTACAGCATTTCTAATTGTCTCGACAGCCTTTATCCTCTTCTTTATTGCCGGAGCTGATCTCAAACAGCTTCTTTTTGTGGGTATTGTTACTGCAGCAACTTTTATGCTGGTTGTACAAAATAGTGTTTATGCAAATGCCCGGGTTGAAAAGTTTTTCGGCTCTATAGATAATCCTCTAGCTAGCGACGAGTTCCAGGTACGCTGGATGGTCTCGGCCTTGATTAACGGCGGCCCAATCGGCAAGGGAATTGGGCAAGGAGATACGTACGTGCCCTTAGGCTGGAGCGACAATATCTTTGCCGTCATTGGCGAAGAGATGGGTTTGTTGGGCGCGATGCTCATTATTTTACTCTTTGGCTTGTTTACCTACTGTGGTCTGCGGACGGCACTACGAGCACCCGATCACTTTGGGATGTTGTTGGCCATTGGCATTACCTCGATTGTAGTGCTTCAAGCAATACTCAATGCTGCGGTCGTGGTCGCGGTGGCTCCACCCACCGGCGTTACACTCCCGTTTGTTAGCTATGGTGGGAGTTCGCTTGTTACCATGATGGGAGCGGTTGGTATTCTATTAAGTATTGGGCGATTTAGTGGAGAAAATTCTGCCAAACCTTCAGAATTAGGAAATCTAGCCTATGCGCGTTTTGATTTCGGGTGGTGGAACGGGCGGTCACGTCTATCCCGCTCTGGCCGTGCTTCAACAAATGGGCGAGCAGCAGATCAAAAGGGCCAAGCTGGCAAGCCAAGTGGAGCAAACAAACCCAAAAAGCCAGCTCCCCCAGGAAAATCGACTCCAAGACGAACACCTGGAAAGCGAGTGGCCAAAACCGAAAGGGCAACCTCAAGCCCAAGCCGAAAGCGGAACAGCCAAAGTAGAAGCCGCTCTACTAAAGCAAGCAGCGGACACCAACAAAGTAACAGAAGCCCCAGTGGGGGGAGGGGCCGCAGAGGCCAATCTACATCGACCACAAGACGCCGCTGAGAGTACACATTATGAGGAGCATGACCAACTTCTCTGGATCGGTGCCGTTGGGGGCATGGAGCAGGCATTAGTCGAGCATGCAAAGGTTTGCTTCCAAGCCATCGAGACCGGCCAACTACGAGGAATCAATCCTCTGAAGGCTGCTGGGAACCTTTTGAGGATGGGACAGGGATTTGCCCAAGCTCACAGGCTAGTTCGGTCCTTTCAACCTGATGTCTGTTTCGTTACGGGTGGCTATGTTTGCGTTCCAGTCGCTTTAGCTTGTCGACTAAGGGGCGTTCCTATTCTGACTTATTTACCAGATATGAATCCAGGTATGGCTATTCTTATCGTCAGTAAGCTAGCGCAGCGTGTGGCAGTTACTTTTGAGGAAGTGGCTCACTTTTTTGGTGGTCTTTACCCTGATGGAAAGTCGGTAATTACCGGTTATCCCGTCCGGCAAGAGTTAATCCGTGCTGCTGGTGATCGTCAAAATGCTCGACGACAATTATTCAATAGCTTACACCAGCTATACTTAGCACACCAAGAGTCAGCACAGCTAGATTCAGAGCACCAAGAGTCAGTGCACCAAGAGTCAGCGCAGCCTGAAACCGAAAGAGAAGCCACCCCTGTTAAAACAGATGAGAAATTTAGCGATGACGGATTGCCGCTCTTGCTGATTTGGGGTGGGAGCCAAGGCGCTCGCAGCATCAATTGTGCAACGTGGCATGAACTTGAGAAATTGCTGACGGTAGCCCATGTTCTTCACGTCGTCGGCACGCGGGACTGGCCCCTCTTTACGAAAGAGTATCAAGCCTCTCTTTCTAGCTTTTCGGCTCAATCATACTCAGTTCCGCTTCAAAAAGACCAAAACATAAAGGGACGATATTGGCCAGTTGCCTATCTCAACGAGGAGATGAGTTTGGCCCTTGCTGCTGCTGATTTAACCGTCTGTAGAGCAGGGGCTAGCACTTTAGGAGAATTCCCCGTTTCTCGTCTCCCATCCATCCTTGTACCGCTCCCTTATCAAGGCGTGGGTCAGATGCACAATGCACAGAAGTTGGCCCGTCACGATGGTGCGATGATTGTCAAAGACGAAGAGCTGAAGTCGAAACTCGCCCCTACTATTCTGGAGCTACTTGGGAATCCAGACAGGCTTTCTGATATGAGGCAGCGGCTTGCGGCTATCGCTGAACCAAATGCTGCCTTCAATATTGCGTCCCAACTCGCTCAAATGGCAAGGGGTTGAATGAACATCGTTGCAACCCAGAACATCCAGATGTTTATTGCCCTGTTGCTTTACCTAGCTTTTTTTGGCTGGGTTGGTTGGCGAAGGGGAACTATTTCAGAGCTGGTCGTCTTCTTGGTTGCACTACTCTCTTGGGTGTTGCTACAAAGTCAGGGTGGTGTCTTTCGTAGCATTGCCAACTTAGGTGGAAAGTTTGTCGTCTTTATTCGCTCTGGAGGGTTCAGCTCAGAATCTGGGGACGCCTTTGCCGCACTCGGCGAAGCGCCAGACGTTATCCCAGCGGAAGGACAGGAGATCTTTGTCTTCCTATTGTGGGTCTTTATCATCGTTCTGATCTACTTTGTAACCAATACTTTTCTTTCATCTGAAGATTCGGATGGCTGGTCGATTATTCTGGGCATTGCTAATGGGCTTCTCTTTGCCGTCATCTTGTTGCCCAAACTGCTTGCACCGCTCGTCCCCACAGGAAGTAGCGGAGACTTTGTTGACCAAACGAGTGAGTTGGATGTACTGGCTGGCATTCGAGCTATCTTTGAAAGTGGCTTAAATACCGTGTGGAGTTTCCTTGAGCCGCAAGCCTCTATTGCTTTGTTGCTCTTGATCACCCTCTTGCTCTTGCTAGCCGCTACATCTTTGAAGGGAAACGGGGGAGGCGATTCAGGGGATGACGAAGATGAATAGACTAGACTGTGCTGCGGCTGGGCATCTATGGCGGTCATGATAAAGTAGCACTGCTCACCAAGAAAAAACATGCTACTTTACGCGAAGCCTGGGTATCTGCCAGAGCCAAGTGTACGTAAAGTCACATTATGGTACCGATTGAATACTATTTTGCCATCATAGGCATATTTATTGTGCTAGTTACCCTCACCCGGGGATACGCAAGCCAGCTAGGCAATACGCTAGTTTTTCTAGTCGCTATTTTTATCCTATCTGTTGCTGAACCATATAGCGATCGCGTAGTGGATGCGGCCCGGGGGCTTTTGCCAAACTTGCCCAGTGAGAGCGATGCCGTAAACCAATTGCTTTGCCTTGCTTACATAGGAATTTTTACTGCAATTGTCTTTGCTAGCTATGCGGGCCGCACTTTTGAATATGGAGGAGAGCAAGCACCGCCCCCCCAAGGGACACTGTTGAACATTGGCATTGGATTGCTCAATGGGTATCTGGTGGCTGGCACATATTGGTACTATTTTCATCGCTATGAATACCCCTTTGAGCAGATTCAACTGCCGCTTTCTCCGTTGGCCCAGTCCATCGTAACGAGCGAGTTGCTACCTGAACAGCTCTTTGATTCACCAGCTTTGTGGATGGTGCCAGTTGCGATACTGATTTTGTTGAGGATTCGCGGATAAGTAGCTATTTTTGCGCCTTCACTGGAAGCTCAGGGCCTGTGGGACACTTGGCCAAAGTAGGGATTTTTCCCAATAGTGTAAAAGTTACACGCAATCGTCTAGGGTGCACGCCCCGTGCGGGTCTAGCCATATGTACGACTTTTGCGGAACTGCGATTTTTCGGCTGATCTATCAGCTCAAATGAAGCTGAGTTCACATAGATTTGAGTCAATTTTATGCTGGCGTAGACTGAGGAATTTCATGTCCGGATCTTGGCAATCTCGCCTGATCGAGCGGGATCCAACCTTACATATTTATTTAGTCGGTATCGGCGGGGCCGGGCTGAGCGGGATCGCCCAGATTCTACATGAGATGGGCATTGGCATCAGCGGGAGCGATCGCGCACAGAGCCATGCAACAGAACGGTTGGTTAAATTGGGGATACCCATCTGCGTTCCCCAGGGTAGTCACAATCTGGCCAACCTGACCCATCAACCAGACATCATACTGATGAGCAGTGCCATTGCCCCAGACCATTCCGAGTTGCTCTATGCCAAAGAGGCCCAGATACCTATCGTCAAGCGAGACAGGTTCTTGCCTGTCATGTTAGAGGGGCGACAGCTTATCGCCATTGCCGGAACCCACGGCAAAAGCACAACAACGGCAATGGTGACCAAAGTTTTACGAGAAGCAGGGGTTGAAGCCGGCTATCTCATTGGTGCTACCCTGCCTGGCTATGGTAATGCCAGTGCCGGAGCAGACGAGTGTCCGTTTTTTGTTCTGGAAGCCGATGAGTATGACCAGATGTTTTTAGGATTACAACCTACGTTGGCCGTCATGACGAATGTAGAATGGGATCATCCAGATTGTTATCCAACGCCAGCTAGTTTTGAACAAGCGTTTGCGCAATTTGCAGAGAAGGTAAGCCCAAAGGGTCTGATTATCTCTTGTGCCGATGATCCAGGTGCCGAGTCTGTGCGCCTTACAACTAGTGGATCGACTACATGGGTAACTTATGGTTTAGATCCATCGGCGGATTTGCAAGCTAGGCGCCCTTCGGCCGTGGCTGGTGAGGGCTACAGCGTGGAACTGCGCTGGTGGAATGCCCCAACTGGTCAGCTTCAATTGCAGGTGCCGGGGCTGTACAATTTGCGCAATGCTTTGGCCGCCATCTACGTTGGGCGCTGGTGTGGCGTATCGATTCAACAAGCTACCGCTTCCCTCTATGATTTCAAGGGAACCGCCCGCCGCTTTGAAATAAAGGGTGAGTTCGAGGGCATCACCATTGTGGATGATTATGCCCATCACCCAACTGAAGTACAAATGACGTTGGCGGCAGCCGCCAATCGATTTCCAGAGCGACGAATTTGGGCCGTCTTTCAGCCCCATACCTTTAGCCGCACGGAGGAGCTTTTTCAGCAGATGAGCCAATGTTTTGGACAAGCTGATCGCGTGCTTGTGACGGACATTTATGCCGCTCGAGAGGTAAATACAGGCCGTGTCAGTTCCGCCGATCTGGTGTCTGCGGCTTCCCATCCAGCCATCCGCTATACCCCCAAACTTTTGGATGCGGTTGACCAACTGGAATTAGCTGTTCAACCAGGTGATGTGGTCATTACTATGGGTGCAGGCGACTGCTACCAGATCAGTGAGATGTTGCTGGAGCGTCTGCAGATGAAAGTGGTAGAAGAGGGAGTACAATCTTTGTGAGTCGGTTGCCTATCTCTTCTCTGGTCTCTGGCCCATCATGTGGACCGATATCTGAAACAGCTTCTAGTTCAACTGCTGGGTCAGCTTTTGGAACCATTTCAGCATTGCCTTCAGGGATTGCCGCTGCCCCATCAAATGTTTCTATTGAACAAAATGTTTCGCTCGCCCCCCTAACCACCATGCGAGTTGGCGGTCCAGCGGATTACTTTGCCCGGGTTACCACCATAACGGATCTGCGTGATTTGGTATCCTGGGCGCATCAGGTCTCCTTGCCGTATCTGATTTTGGGAGGGGGTAGCAACGTTCTGGTTAGTGATGCGGGAGTGCGGGGATTGGTCATTCAAAACCGCTGCCGCCAAATTGATGTGGTGGATCAGTTGCCGAAAGAGATGGTTAAAGGCGGCAAGGTTGAAGATGGAAGTCGTTATCTAAAAGCAGAGAGTGGTGCCAATATGGCTGGCGTGGCCCGCAGCTCAATTCGTCACGGCCTAACGGGATTGGAGTGGGCCGTGAGTGTGCCAGGGACCATCGGCGGTGCCGTCGTGAACAATGCAGGTGCTCACGGCGGCGAGATCAAAGACAATTTGGCCTATGCTCAAGTCATGGATGGTCCTGGTCAATTAAATTGTTATTCGGCAGAGGCCCTTCAGTACAGCTACCGTCACAGTATCCTGAAATCATCCGACGTTCCATGGCGGGCTGGGTTTGGTTCAGTTGTTCTCAATGCGCTGTTTCAGTTGGACCAGGCACCGGCACAAGAAGTTAAGGAGCGGGCGGATGGATTTCTTCACCATCGACGACGCACTCAACCTGTAGAACCGAGCCTTGGCAGCATGTTTATGAATCCGCCCGATGATTATGCCGGACGATTGATTGAAGCCGCTGGATTAAAAGGGACAAGAATTGGTGGGATTGAAGTCAGCCAACAACACGCCAACTTTATTATCCATCCAGGAATGAGCCATTCTGGCCGCCAGATTAACACAAATCAGGCCAACACAAGTCAAGATGCAACGCAAGAGGCTGAAGGAGAGATTGTTGGACAGGCAAAGGATGTTATGGCGTTAATCGAGCTGATTCAGAAACGAGTTTATAGCCAATTTGGGGTCCACCTTACACCAGAAGTACAGCTCGTTGGAGAATGGGAATAAATGACCGTAGAGCAAACAGAGAAGTCCTACCGGGTCGGCGTCCTCTTTGGCGGGCGCAGTGGCGAGCACGAAGTATCGCTGGCAAGCGCCCAAAATGTGATGGAGGCGCTTACCCAAGCTGGACATCAGGTTCTTCCTTTGGGAATCACTCGGGAAGGGCGATGGTTGATTAACCAAGATCCCATGGGGCAGCTGAAGAGTTCCGTGGCTCAACTGACGAACGCTAACCCGTTACCCACTGGAGAAGTCGTTACCAAGGTAAAATCAGCTCCAGAACGAGGATGGGAGTTAATGCCCGCCCATGAATCTGCGGCCCTATCCACCATTGATGTGCTCTTTCCGGTTCTGCATGGTCCGTATGGTGAGGATGGCACGATTCAGGGTCTTTTGGAGATGTTGGATATGCCTTATGTTGGGTGCGGTGTATTGGCTAGTGCCGTCGCCATGGATAAAGCCATTGCAAAAAAACTCTTTGCTGCCGAAGGCTTACCCCAAGCGCCGCACCAAGTGCTTATGCGTGATCATTGGCAGCGCGATGGCAGTGAATTAATCGGGCACATTGCTGATAAGATGGGGTATCCGCTCTTTGTCAAACCAGCCAATTTGGGGAGCAGCGTAGGCGTCAGTAAAGCTCAAAATCAGCAAGAATTTGAAGAGGCGGTTGAACTCGCCGCACGCTATGACCGCAAGCTAATTATTGAAGAAGCCATACCCAATGCCCGAGAGATTGAAGTCAGTGTTTTAGGCATTAGCCATGCAGACAGTCATGGCCCTATGGCCAGCCTTCCCGGTGAAATTATCCCTGGTCAGGAATTTTACGATTACGCGGCCAAGTATGAAGATGAATCCAGCCAGCTACTGATTCCAGCACCTTTGAGCGAACCGCAGACAAGTCAGGTCCGGCAGATGGCCCTACAAGCATTTGAGGCGATTGACGGCAGTGGTTTGGCTCGGGTTGACTTTTTGATGAATCGAGAAACGGAAGTCATCTATCTAAACGAACTCAATACCATGCCCGGCTTTACCCAAATCAGTATGTATCCAAAACTCTGGGAAGCCAGCGGTATAACATACCCGGAACTGGTTGACAGATTGATTCACCTTGCATTGACCCGCCATCACGATCGTAAACAGAATGAAAGCAATAGGTAACCGACTACCGATAACCTAATATTACGTAGCGGAGTACACAATTACCCAGCAGCATCAGCGGCAAAGAAGACGCACACCCACCAACCAAACAATAGCCCAACAACGAGCGGCTAATGCACGACGACGTCAGCGGCGGCGTACTCGTCAGTTTGATTTTGCATTGCCCGCAATCTCCATACCCAAAGCCGATGTGGCCCACGGAATCCGTACAGTTGGTGATTGGGTAGAACCTTATTTGGCCCAAAGTGTATCTGTACTATTAAAACTAAGAACCCTCAAATGGGGGGGGCCATGGCACTTCAGCAAAGGCATAAGCCTTTTCTTACTTATTTCTGCCCTGATTGGGATCATATGGCTGCATAATGAAGATACCTGCTTTATCTATCGGGAAGACGTGACATTTACCAACATCTCCTATCTCAACCAGGATGAGCTATATCAAGCCAGCTTGGTGGATGGTTGGAGTACCTTTTGGCTGCGTCCCAGTGTTGTGGAACAAGCGCTTCAAAGGCACCCATACGTTGCCGATGCAGAGATCTCCATCCAATTACCTGCCCAACTTACCATCCAGATCACAGAGCAGGAACCAACGGCCCTTTGGGTAACTGATGCAGGGACGCTTTGGCTTCTGGAAGATGGTACAGCTCTAGCAGCTCGCCACAATCGCTCTCACGACACACTAAGAATTCTAGATGGCGAAGGCGCGGCCCAAGCAGTGAGCTTTACACCCATGGTGGCCATCAATGCCGAGGTTATGCGCAACGCACAAAAATTAGCCAGTTATTTTCCTTCTCTACAATCCATTATGTTCCATGAGGGAATTGGGCTCAATTTTTCCTCGCCAAATAGCGGAATTTGGGTTTATTGGGGGGATGGAACCTACTTTGAAACAAAGCTAAAAAATCTATTAACCATCGAGAATGAACTGACTTTAGGGCGGCTTACTGCCGAGTTGGTTGATTTACGTTTACCGGATAAACCAATTATTCGCTAAGGAATCAGGAACAAATAAAACCTGAAATTTCGGTCCTGTCATCTCGAGTACCCGAGAGATCTTCCATCTGTTTTATTAAATTCTCGATCCTAACGAAAGAACCTACGGCAAAAACTTAGCTTTTGCTGAGGAGTCAACTATATATTTTTCAAGGAGATATTATGCAGGACTTTATATCTGCCATTGATATCGGCACAACCAAGGTCTGTGCGCTGACAGCGAGCGTTACCCATGACAGCCTGGGCAACATTGCACTTGACTTGATTGCAGAAGGACGGGCACCCAGCCAAGGCATCCGTCGCGGTGTCGTGGTCGACGTGCCAGAGGTGGCCAATGCCGTGGCTACAGCGGTGGAGCAGTGCGAAGCCGCGGCGGGTCAGCCCTTATACAGTGCATTTGTTGGCATTGCGGGGAGCCATATCGGTGGTTTGGAAAGCCAAGGAGCCTGTGCAGTCGATCGCTCCTATGGCGTTGACAATATAGACATTCAGCGAGCACTAGAGAGTGCACGAGCCGTCGTTTTGGCCCCTCATCAGGAGGTCATTCATACGTTACCCCGCACTTGGACTGTAGACGATCAATCCGAAATCAACCAACCATTGGGCATGTCAGCTTCTCGGCTAGAGGTTGCAGCTCATATTGTGACGGGTAGCAGTACAGCCGTTAATAACCTCGTTCAATGCATCGTAACCCACGGAGTAGAAGTAGATCAATTAGTTCTGGAACCGCTGGCCAGCAGTAAGGCCGTTTTACGTCCTGAAGAGCGCCGCATGGGTGTTGCAGTTGTGGATATGGGGGGAGGCACAACAGATATTGCAGTCTATATTGACGATATCTTGGTGACGACCGAGATTCTTGATGTGGGTGGGAACCACTTAACCCATGATGTGGCCGTGGGGCTTCACGCACCTTTTGAAACGGCAGAGGAGCTGAAGATCCGCTATGGCCACGTGATGCCCAGCCGAGTTGCCGTTGATGAGACGGTTTGGGCTACAGTCTTCGGTGAAAAGGCCGAGCGAAGCTTCAGTCGGCGATTTATTAGCAAAGTTTTGCAGGCTCGCGCTGAGGAGATCTGTGATCTGGTCTGTGAAAAGCTGGAGGAAAAGGAATTATATGATAAACTTCCTGCAGGGATTGTATTAACTGGCGGTGCCAGCCAACTGCCTGGTTTGGTCGATATGGCTAAACAGATCTTTGGCATGCCCGTTCGTGTTGGTAAACCTGGCGAAAATCTCCCAATCACCGGACTCAGCCGCGAGCTTCAGCTACCCACCAACGCTACAGGCGTGGGCCTTCTTCTATGGGGCCTTCACGAAGGTAGCCAGTTAGACGCGCCTGTCCATAGCATCCATAGTCGGGAACCTCTCCTTGCTAATGGCGAATCATGGATGGGGCAAGCAGCCCACTGGTTGAAGAATCTTCTCCCAGGGTAAGTTTAGATTTTGCTTGTAGCAGACTGTACATTCAAGACCGTTGTTTTAGGAGCGAGAACTAAATAACTTGATCATTTGGTTGAGCACACCCGAATGGAACGTGCAGGTTATTTCGGCTCATTCCTCAACGCTGTCATTTTGCCAAGCTCTGCCAGAAAGCCCAAACAACGTTTTTATACGGAGCTGAGTATTAGAGGGTAAGCTAAAATGAAAAAGGAAATATCCCAAGATCAAAAGGAGTCCGCCATGAGTCGGAAAGTGCAGCCACAATATGTGGAAAATTTCGCCCAGATTAAAGTTGTTGGCGTTGGGGGCGGTGGCCAGAATGCAGTAAATCGGATGATCGCCTCTGGCATACAGGGTGTTGAATTTATCTCAATCAATACCGATTCCCAGGCACTTATGCTCTCGGATTCGCCACAGCGGCTACGCATCGGTGAGAAGTTAACCCGTGGACTTGGCTCCGGCGGCAACCCGGAAATTGGCCAAAAAGCAGCCGAAGAGAGCCGAGACGAAATTGAGCAATTTTTGCGGGGCGCTGACATGGTCTTTATCACTGCTGGTATGGGTGGTGGCACAGGCTCCGGGGCATCGCCAGTGGTGGCCAATATTGCCAAGAAAGTTGGTGCCTTGGCCATTGGCGTGGTGACTCGCCCCTTTACCTTTGAAGGTTCTCACCGACGGCGGGTCTCCGAAAGCGCCATGGATGAGATGGTAAAGAACGTTGATACGCTCATTGCCATTCCGAATGATCGATTGCTCCAGATTGTCGATAAGAAGGCTGGCATTAACGAGGCGTTTCGGGCCGCGGATGATGTTCTGCGCCAGGGTATCCAGGGAATTAGTGAGCTGATCACCGTCCCTGGCCTCATCAATCTGGACTTCGCCGACGTACGTAGCGTTATGATGGAAGGTGGACCCGCGCTCATGGCTATCGGTCACGCTCAGGGTGAAAACCGTGCCAAAGAAGCAGCAGAGAAAGCCATCCACAGCGCACTGTTGGATGTCTCAATCGATGGCGCCCGCTCCATTCTCTTTAATATTAAGGGGGGCGACGACATGAGTCTTTTTGAAGTGAACGAAGCGGCTGAGATCATTCGTGCCAATACCCACCCAGAGTCCAACATCATCTTTGGTGCCGTACTCGATTCCGCTTTTACGGATCAGATGACCGTTACTGTAATCGCTACAGGCTTTGAACAGGGTCGGAACCATGAGCAAAACATCTTCGCCGAGCGCTTTGACAAACCCGAATCTCAGCAAAATTTACGACCATTGCATCCAACAACGCCAGACCATCAGGCACCGCCGCCAGCCCAGCCAGATGCCGAGCAACTGGTTCGTACCTTTGAACGAGACGATTTGGATATTCCGGCCTTTTTGCGTCGCAACCGCAATGCAAAGTGAGTCAGGACAAGTGATCAACCGTGCGTATTCCGAGAGACAATCCTTTTGCAATAGTGTGAAAGCCACACACAACCGGCCATGGAGCCGGTTACCTTCTAGTAAATCTTCGCATAAATCGTTACCAAGATAAATCGATCTTTCAAGTAGAGGAAGCCACGATTTATCTGCGCAAGGATTTACGCCAGACTGTACTAGGTGCCGTGCGGATCTAGTCCTATGTGCGACTTTTGGAACTACATCTTTTCACATCGACGAGGGGCCCGGCGTCCCATTTTCTGCGGTCTGAGGTAACGCTAGGCCGTTTTGTATAGATGGCCAGAAAAGCTTTTTCCCCTCTTCTTAGAAGTTCTTAGGATGGATAGTCAAGGGGCGGGACAAGATTTTTCTGGCAAAGTGCAAAAAAATGACAACTGTAACCATCCCACAGTCTATATATGACGCAATCATTGCCCACTCCAGAGAAGGCAAACCCGAAGAGATCTGTGGCATCTTACGCGGGAAAGGTTTGCAAGCATTTGAGCTGATCCGCGGCCAGAATGTTGCTCAAGATCGAATCAACAACTATACTATCGATCCCCAAACGCTTCTGCTTCAATTCAAATTTGAAGAGAACGACTATCCCGATGGAGGCACCGAGATGATGGGTATCTATCACTCCCATCCTATCTCTGTCGCCTACCCCTCTGCCACCGATGCATGGAATGCTCACTACCCTGAATCCATCTACTTTATCTGCTCCCTGGAGTTTGATGACACCCCTGTGATTTGTGCCTTCCAGATGCTCAGCCACTTTGAAAGTGATCAGCTATCGATTGACCTCCCTGCCTTACGGGAAGCCCTTGACTTTTTTGAGATTCGACCCGATAGTCATATCTACGCGTACTTCCACGAGCAGAATACCCTAACTCCTGCTGTACTCACCCCCATTGCCCAGCAATTTGAGGCTTCTTTCTATCTGCTTTATCACCTAGACGGTGATGAAATTGTTGACTTTGAGACGCGAGTGGTGACAATTATTGAGCATGAGGTGTTTGCCTCCATTTGACAAAAGAAGAGACTCATCAAGTTAGAGGCTCCAATCTCCTGATGACGAAATGCTGAACATAGGCATTGCCAACCTTTGACAACTTGTGTATTGTACTATACAATTCGCTCTGAACCCTTCCACTCAATCAACCTCACCCAAATTGGAAAACTACATATTTTAGTAAAGTGCGGTCAGTATACCGCATAGTTTGTTTGTTGATAATGACTATAAAAACAACTCTTCCCCCCACAGCAGATGCCAGCAATCCGTATGCCGAACTCTTTTTTGATTACATCCACCGCTCCCTAGAAGATACACTCGAAGAAGTCAAAGCCATTAAGGATGCCATGCCCGACGAACGGCGGCTCCAGATCTGCCATATTCTCGATTATGGTCTTGGCTTGCCTAGCGCATGGGAGAGCGTTTCAAGTTTAGCCGTGCAGTCTGCGCCTTACATGGAGCGAAGTGGTGATTGGGATGAGTGGGAAATCATCTTGCGTCGGGCTGTGGAACTAGCCCATGACGAAGCGGATACTGACAGCGAAATGGCCATCATGATCTTGTTGGCCAGATTGTCGCAGCGCCAGAACCATTTTAAGCAGGTTGTCTACTACTATCGGCAGGTGATTAAGATGGCGCGGTTGGTTGAGAATCAGTATGAGGAGGCCAGGGCTTGTTCCAATTTGGGATATTTGTTCATAAATACGGAACGCATTCAGCGCTCAGAAACCCTTTGCCTTTATGCTTTAGTACTCTTTAAAAAATTGAATAGCAAGCATGGCTTAGCACATACACATAATCATCTTGGAATCACATACACCAAGCAAGAACGATATACAGAGGCAGAATATAACTTGGATCTAGCTTGCAAAATGTGGCAGGCTTTGCAAGATAATCACGGGTTATTTCTTGGACACACAAATCTAGGGTTTCTATATATCGAAAAAAGGCAACCTGATAAAGCGCTTTTTTATCTTTCAAAGGCATTTCACGATGCCCAGGTAAGTGGAGAGCAAATGGAAATTGCTAAGGCTTGGAATAATAAGGGACTTTTCCATCTACTTTTTGGGAATCTTATAGAAGCTGAAGCGCTATTTTTTAAAGCACAAGAAATTTTTGTCGAGAAGAAAAATCTAATCGAAATTGCCAAAACCCAACATAATTTGGGACTGATGTATCAATACCGGAGTAAATGGAAGCAGGCCTATTCCTCGCTTCAATCTGCACGGAAAAATTTTGAGTTATTAGGAAGATCATATGAGGAAATAAAAGTTCTCGTGGCACTAACTGAACCATCAAGTATTTTCAATTCATTTAGCCCATCTGATGACAGCCTAAACCGACTGGCATTGTTAATTGGACAACATACGAACGGTAAATTTGAAAAATTCTATCACCACTACAAGAAAAGCTATCATGATAGCTTACTGAACAGAGGAAATTCTCAATAAGCTATCATTGCGTAAGGTCATTCCACAAAAATAATTATTCAAAATTCGAGCAGTGAGCACGCCTCGTGCGGGTCGAACCGGTACGGCACCTAGAAGGTAACCGGCCTACTGAACGGGTATTTTATTCTGTGGAATGGTCTAATTTGATTAGGGTGCGATCAATCCTGGTAAAATTGACAAATTGGGTCTGTTTGGCACGAATAATAGCAAAATGAGTTTAAGTGAAAGTTACGATATACAGACTTTTCCAGCGATTTTGAAGGTGATTAACCTGCTTTGGTAGCTCAAATTGATGTTTGAATTAGCAGGATACGACAAAATCGTTGAGATTGAGCTGATATCGCTATTTACAAGCCATTTTAATGAGTGAAATTAACGATTCATGCTTGTATACCACTATCGATATGCCAGATTGGTGTCGAATTCGCATATAACGAAAAGCAATTTATCATGCCAAGTGCGTCTAGCTCAACAGTTTTACTAGTTTTGATCACACCCATTTGATTACCTTAACAGCCCCCTCCTGTATGACTTCCGCTACCAACACATGAGGCCTCCGCACTCGGTACTACCGACCACCCGGTGACATCTTCCCAAACGCCAGCGCTAAAGGTCACTGCCAACGTCAACGCAACTGCAACCACAACTTTCTTCAGATTCTTGATGCTCATAATGAATGTGCCTCCATTTGACAAAATAAGAGGCTCATCAAGTTAGAGGATCCAACTGCCTGAGCGATGAAAGGCAGTACACGCGTGTTTCCTCGATGAGCTATCTATGGCCGTTCTATTCTGTGGTCGTTCTAAAACCGTGGTTTTCCTAAGTCCCACCAAAGTGGCACAACGACGGTTTTAAAACGGAGCTAAAAATAGAGTTGATAATTCGGATACTTTTACAGTTTTCTGCGACACCTCTCGATAACCGGTTACAGGCTTCAGTATAAGGAGCGGGCGTATGAGAAACGTAGAAGTTTGCGTAGAAGGAAACGTAGAAGTTAGGGTAGCGCGTAGAAGAAACGTAGAAGTTCGTGGAGCGTGATTCGTGGACTGATACGTGACGTGCTGGATTGGTGTTGGCTTGATTGAGCAGCTCCTGTTGGCGTAAAGTAGAGCGTACCAAGTATAATTTTGATGGTAAAGGTTATGAGGCGATATAGACGTCCAGAAAAATTTGCCTTCATGAAGATGAGGCGCTGCTCCCTGCTCGGAATTTACCCGGGTGGATTGCCCCAAAATCGAGACAACACTTTTCTGGCGAAGAATATCAGAACGCGTAAACACAAAGGAACAACCCCATGACAACCCTCTCCCCAAGCGACGCCCTCACCAAGCGCGACGAACTAGTAAATTTGGGTTATACCATCATCCCAGGCGTCATGCCCAAGCCGTTGATTGATGAGTTAAGTGCCTGGTCTGACAACGTCTTCACAAAGATCCACGTGGATCCCAAATATCGCTACCAGGGCAGCGATATTCACGTCTACACGGAAGAGCGTTGGGCCAAAATGGGTCGGGAAACTGATGAGAAGAGCTTTCCTGACCCAATTGTGAAGAAGATTTTAGAGCAGCCGCTACAGAAGGAACTTTGTCAACAATTGCAACTTGAGGGGTTGCGCTCCCACGGGGGGATTATCATTCTCTCCAAGCCTGGCTATGGCCCTCCTCTCTATTGGCACCAGGATTTTATGAACTGGAATAGCCCTCAAGCAGCTACGCCTTGGCCCACTCGCGTCTTTCTCTCCTACTACATGACGGATACGACGCCAGAAAATGGCTGTCTGCGGGTCATCCCTGGTACCCATCGTAAGCGCATCGATCTGCATGATATTCTGCCTGACGCTCACGAATCCGAGATTCAGGCGATTGATGACCTTAACCATCCAGTCTTTGCCGACCACCCAGATGCAATCGATGTTCCTATGAAAGCGGGAGACTTGATTATTGCAGATGCCCGATTGATGCATGGGGCCTACCCCAACCAGACCGATCAGCGGCGCACGTTGCTCCTGGCCTGGCACGATGTCTTTGATTTCCCCAATCCCCCTAGCTGGTGGACAGGTGAAGTGCCGGAGGTGGTCAAAAATGCGGATCTGAATGCCAAGTACGAGCGATCTCGTACCCCGTCCCACCATATACGGTGATTCGTAACTTGTGATTCTTAATCTGTAGAGCGTCCATGTAGGATACCGCTGGCTAGATATCGGTTGCCTTATGGGGTGAGCAGACGGTGGAAAATGTCGTGCATTGGCGATGTATCTGGGGCTACCATGCCCGCTCGGGTTTTCAAAGCGACCGCAGTATAATCATTAAAATAGGAGAAGACTATGCGAGGAAATCGAGTAAAGGAAAAATTAGAAGCAGGACAAATGGCGACTGTACTGAGCAGCCATAGCAACAGTGGAGACACCATTGACTTATGTGGCTCTCTTGGCTTGGATGGTTTCTGGTTGGAGGGAGAACATGGCTCGGTAACGTGGGATCAGATCGGGGATCTCTCTAGAGCCTGTGATCTGTGGGGTATGTCGTCCATCATGCGAATTCATGAAAATGAGGCTGGACGCATTACCCGTGTACTGGATAGGGGCGTCAATGGCATTGTGATTCCCCACGTCAACACCAAAGAAGAGGCCGGACGTGTGGTGCAGTCTGCCCGCTTTGCTCCCCAAGGAAAGCGGGGGATGTTCAGCGGACGGCGCGCCTATGGCGATCCCGACTACTTTCAACATGCCAATGAGGAACTGCTGGTTGTGATCCTGATTGAGGAGATACAAGCTGTGGAGAATCTGGCTGAGATTCTCACAGTGGATCACATTGATGTCTTCTTTGTGGCTCCATCGGATCTGGCTCAGACCATGGGGTATATTGGTCGCTCTGATCATCCTAAAGTTCAAGAGACAATCGACAAGGCACTTCAACAGATCACTGCGGCTGGGCGGACGGCTGGGACGCTGGTGACCGACGATATTCTGGAACGGCGGGTCAATGCAGGGGCGCGAATGCTATTCTATTCCATGGACAGCTGGATTCGCGATGGGGCCAAGAGGCTTCAAGAGCAGGTGGCGGCACTCTCATAGAGCATCTATCGTGAGTCTGACCGAACAGACTCGGCAGGCCCACGTACGTATAATACTCAGTACTTTTTCATGGATCAAGCAGAACCACGGAGGATGAAAAAGTCCTGCGAATCCATCTGTTCCGTGTCCTAATTTTCAGGGCAGACCACAATCGTTTAATGAGCACGCCTCGTGCAGCACGAGGCGTGCTGACTCCATTGCGATCTACTGATACTCTTCATTCTATGGAAAAATTACTTAACCATATATACAAAGTATGCCGAGATCCACACTCAACTGGATGGGGCTACTCTTATCTTCTGCAACGAGAAAATGGCAACATCTTTCTGCCGCGGATGGCAAAAGAGGCGACGATTCACGGTGAACTGGACGCCATTGCGGCGGCTGGCGGTATAAATTCGATCTATGTGACCGATTTCCACTTTGCGGGTACTGGGCTTCAGGAGGTTGCGGATCGGTTTGGTGTGGATATCCAATGCAGCAGCCTAGAGGTTCCTAAGATTCGCAAAAGAGGGCTTGGAAACTTAGCCGCATTTGACTTCAGACGACATCATCTAGCTGATGACTGGGAGGTGATTCCAACCCCAGGCCACACCACTGGTGGCGTCTGCTACCTATGGACGGATGCGAATGAGCGTTACCTCTTTACTGGTGATTTTCTCTATAACGCTGGCAAGTCCTGGGTGGTTGGGAGTAAAAAATTAGAGAAAGTCGAGCAGAGCTTAGCCCTGATACGATCCATCGACTTTACTTATCTTGTTGGCTGTGGGGATGACGATCTAGGTCTCCCATATCTACAGTTAACCAAATCAGAAAGGCACGTTTTTATTGATGAGATTGTGAATCGCTTTGCCTAAATCCCTCCACTGAAGTGCAACAACCAAAAGCAAAAGGAGAAAACCATGGAATCAACCAATATTGTCTTAACGTCAAAACAACACGTTGAATTGAAAAAAGAGCCGCTACCTCAACTGCCAGAAGACAGCCTGCTGGTTAAAACTCGTCTCAGCCTGATCAGCACCGGCACAGAGTGCATCTGTTATAGAGGCGAGCACGAAGAGGGGAGTCACTGGGCAGGATGGGTCAAGCATCCGTTCTACCTGGGCTATAGCAACGTAGGCGAGGTCGTGGAAGTCGGTTCTACTGTAAAGGGCTACGCCGTCGGCGACCGAGTCTTTGCCACCGCCCACCATCGAGAGTACCACATCGTTAAGCCACCGACCGTCAAAATACCCGACGGTGTAAGCGATGAATCAGCCGCTTGGTCCAAACTTGCGACTATCGCGCAGACGGGGGTTCGTCGCGCCGATCTGAGCATGGGAGCCAAGGTTGCTATCATTGGCTCTGGCCCCATCGGGCAACTCGTGACCCAATACTGCCGTGTTATGGGTGCAGAGGAGGTCATGGTGATCGATTTTATTGCCGATCGGCTACAGATCGCCACGGACCACGGTGCCACCCAAACCTTTCAGGGTAGTGCAGCAGATGCTGTTCCCTTCGTGCAGGATCTAACCAATGGGCAGCTAGCCGATGTGGTCTTCGACGCTACAGGGCACTTCTCTGTGTTGCCACTGGCGCTCAAGTTGGTGCGCCGTTTTGGTACCATGCTGCTCATTGGAGATTGCCCCACACCAGCCAAACAGGTGCTTACCGCGGATGTCATCACGCGACAGATTACCATTCGAGGTACCCACAATGAGAACCTTTCCCCAGATGATGCCCAAGAGTGGAGCCCCACGCGTCAGATTGAGTTGCTTTACAAATATATTGGGCGCGGGCAGATGCGGGTGGAGGACCTGATCACCCACCGTTATTCGCCCAGGGAAGCACCAGATGTTTACTCTGGATTGCTAGAGGATCGGTCGGATACAATTGGCGTACTCTTCGATTGGAGTCGATTATGAGTAGACCGAAATGACTGAACCTGTGTCATTTCGACGATAGGAGAAATCTTCTGGCCTAGGTCACATTTGGAATGTGACAAGCTTGCATCAGGAACCACGTCACTTTTGAAAAGTGCCTACGACTGTCAGCCACATGAAATCCTGTTGAACCCAGATTTCTCTTCATTCTTCCTCCAAATAACAAATTATGATTGACTGCTTATAGAAGCAGATTCTGCATCCAACTAGTAGCGGTTGGTTCAAACGTAGGCGGTGGTGGCTTTTGATCATAGTCAATGGTCAAACCATAGGCCGCTTCTTGGTAGATAGTTGACAAAACCTCATTGAGCGGAAGCAGGATATCGTCGTCTGGTGAGCGGAGTGGAACCGCTACTGTAGGGAGAGGTTGCTGGATGGTTGTGGGCCATGCTTCGACCTCTGTCGCTTCGGACCGCAATAGTGTTATAAGGTAGTGGGCCTCTAGACCATCCGGTCCCATAAGGCTGCGCTCAATAGGACGGGTTCCCCGTCGCAACAGGTCGATTTCAAGAAGGTGAACGCCAGCTTGGCGAAGCCGTCGCTGTTTTGTACGATATTGGCTCAGTCCAGGTTCTCGTTTGTTGACTGGAGAGAGGATTTCAATGCTTGTTACTAAGGCGTTGCTGGCCGTATCCCGAACTTCCAACGTAATCTGTCGAAATTCAAATTGAATCAATGGCATGGTCTGCGGTGGTGTTAGCGTCAGTACAGAGCCAGGTAAGGTTGCGGACTCATCGGCTGAGTTTGAAAGGTCAAATTCTAGCGAATTAGGGCGTTTGAGAACTTCTACATCGGGATACATGATCCCAATCTCACTGTCACCCGATTCATCCTGTATGGTGGAGATAGCTAGACGCACTGCGTACTTGGGTGCCACTTGGGGAACGAGCCGTTTGCGGATTTCGCCAGCCAAGGCCTGATGGACATCCGGCCATAAGTAGCCCTCTAAATAGGGATCCATACCTGGAAAAGGGGAAGCCATGTTTATATCTCCAATGCAATGGGAACCATCTCGCGATGTTGCTCTCCCTTAAGCTTGGTCCAGGGTTGCCAATCTTGGGCACGCCAAGGTCCACCTTGGGCTGCGGGAACGGGGCGGGCTTGGTTGGTGCCGTAGCGGAATGCCCAGCTTTCGTCACAAGCTTGGCAGCTTAGACATCCAGCACTGTCTGGTGGGCAACTAAGACCGGTCTCGTCTCGTGCCGCCAGCTTCAGCTCATAGTGAAAGTAGTTCTCACTCACACCACTTTCCACAATATCCCATGGAAGGGGGGATCCCACATCCCACTTACCTACGTACTGCTCTTTGTCTAACCCCAATCGGCCCATCGTCTGGAAGAAGGAGCGCACAGTCAGCTGACCAGATGGAATCTCAAGTAGAACGTGGGCCAATGCCCGATCTCCTCGGGAGAGGACAGCTTGCACCTCAGCCCAATCGGGCGAGTCAGCTCTTACCTGCACACCATGTTTGGCTAGCCCTTTGTGAATCATCTTCTGACGCCGCCGAATCTCTTTGGTGGCGACCATACCTTCCCACTGGAACGGTGTATGAGCTTTGGGAACAAAGGGGGTTGCGTTAATGGCAATCCGTCGCTTAAAGTGACGTTTTGCTTCAAGCGTAAAGTCGATGAGGGCCTGAATGTCTTCCTCGGTCTCTGTGGGATGCCCAACCATAAAGTAAAGTTTGAGCTGAGGGAAATTGAACTCCTGAGCCAGAGAGATGGCGCTCATCATCTGCTCTTCCGTTTGAGTCTTATTGATGACATTACGGAGCCGCTGACTCCCTGCCTCAGGTGCAACAGTTAGATTCTGAGCACCCGTCTCGGCCATGGCTTTGATGAGCGGCACAGAGATTGGGTCCATTCGCATGCTGGATGCACTGAGGGTCGCGCCCATGGACTGGAGTTCGGTAGCCAATTCATCAATCTGGGTATGATCGCTCACGGCTGCGCTCACCAGCCCCACCTTGGTTTGCCCCTGGGCCACGGCCGCAGAAGCGGATGTGAGCAACTTATCCAAGGGCTGCTCCCTGGGCGGACGGTAAACGTAACCAGCCAAACAGAAGCGACAGCCACGTCCACAGCCCCGGGCAATCTCCATAAGGTGCATGTTGCTGAACTCAGTATCGGGCGTGTAAAGGGTGCTGCTGGTATTTACGTTAGGTAAGTTGCGCACCCACAAACGTTCCACGGAAGAAAAGCCAGGATGGGTGCGAGCAGATGGGCGTAAACTTGGCACATACCAACCTGGCGTGCGATTGAGTTCCCCCAGCAGGGCCATTCGTTCCTCGTCCAGCCCCTCTCGGCAGAGATTAATGAATTGAGGAACGGCCTCTTCTCCTTCACCAATCAGAATCGCGTCAAAGAAGGGGGCCATGGGCTCTGGGTTCATGGTGACGCCTGGCCCGCCAGCAATGAGTAGGGGCCAAGGGCGGCCATCCCACTGGGTGGATTCGTGACGCTCCTGGGCCAAAGGGGGAATGCCAGCCTGCCGCAGCAGATCCACCACGTTGAAGTAGTCCATCTCCCAGGAAATCGTGTAAGCCCATACGGCAAAGTCTGCGGCCATCCGTTCGCTCTCCAGGGAAAGCAAAGGGCGACCGTCAGCCGCAGCCCCCTTCTCCCAGAAGATCCGCTCACAGACCACGTCTAATTCCCGATTAAAGATTTCGTAGAGAAGTTGGAGCGCCAAACTGCTCATGCCTACGTAATAGGTATTGGGCATGGTCAAGGCAACCGGAATCTTGCCTCCCCAGTTTTTATGGATCGCGCCCATTTCGTGGTCGGCTTGCTCTGCCCTAGAAAAGTTCTTCTGTTTTTGCCTTTTTGCTAAAGATTTAGTGTGACTCATGTAGTCTATTTATAATTGCCCAGCCTCACCACGTAACGCATGAACTCGCTCAGGGGATAGTCCTGTCTTTTCGCTAATCGTTTTGTCATCTAACAGATCAAGCAGTGCCTGGGCAATCTCAAGTGCCTTCTTATCCTGACCTTCTGCATGACCTTCTGCATGACCTTGCTTGCGCCCCTCATCCTTCCACTCATCGGCAACTTCGCCCACAATGGCTTCCGCAGAAGCCTGTTGATCGAAGATGTCTGCAACTCGGCGATGCCACCCAGGCAATAGAGTCTCACAGTCGATGATGTCGTTCAATCCATAGGTTGTAGGCGTTTCGGGAGCTTCCGCCCGATAGACATGAATGCACTTATTTGGTTCGTCCACATCCCAAATAAGCAGAGTTCCATTAGCAAAATACTTATCACGCTTCAACCGCTCTTGCTTCCGCCAGTTGGATTTGGATCTAGATTCAATAACTAGCTCTGGGCATCGGCTTAAAAGGGGACGATTATCCGGCCCATCGAGGATGAGATCTTCTTCTAGCCGTTGCCAGGACGCGAGGGCTGCATCAGGCATGATGTCAGTACTATCATTCAATCTACATTCAGTTTGATCCGGGAGTGCTTGACCATACTTGGCCTTGCGTGCCGAAACATCCAACATGGCCTGTATGTTGCTGACGGCTGTTCGTTCAAATTTATCGCCCATTTGCTGCCACACCAACCATCCATTGTAGAGTTCAACTGAGTACTCATATTCTTCCAGGTAAACATGCAAGTCTGCTACCCTGTATAGTCCCGTCTGACGCGTTTCCGCATCTAGGGGATCATATAATATCTGGGCCGTGTGTCGACTCTCTGTAACTTGAACACCACCGTTTAGGTGGCTGCTCATACGACCGTTACTATATGGTAGGGTCGGTTTTGATTCTTCTGTAGATTTGGCAACAGTCGAGATTGTGCTCATCGAACCTCCTCATAGACCGCAGATCCTCTTACTGATTACGGCGTTGGTCATTACTTCGTTTAGAAACCGAGTTTTTTAGTCTCGAAACCACCTATGATCAGAAGGGATTGGAAAACTCTATTTCTGAGTGACCGAAACGACGGCTATAGCCGACCTTACGATTATGTCTCTACTCCAGTTTATCACGGCTTGGATATCCTACCAGTAACCCATTGTCCAGAAGGTTCGGTCCCAACTATTTTAGCCTTAGGCGAATACCCGCTCTCCCAATTTCTCGTGCCATGTCTTACGTTTGCGGCGGTGCAAAGCCACATGCTCCCCATATATGCCCGGGTCGCGATCCAAGCCAGATTCCCGATCCAAAAAGAGAGGAAAGTGTTCTGCGGGCGGCTTGGCGTTGGCGTAAGCATGGCTGTAGCTGCGCATGATGATTTGCTGCTCCCGACCGAGCGTTTCCAACCACTCGGGATCGGAATTGAGCCGATCTGCCGACGTCACCCAAGAGGGACAATAGGCCATGAAGAGATTCTTTCTGGTAACGGTGCTTTCGTTGGGTTCCACCCGATGCCAGATGCTACCGTGCATAATGGTCATAGTTCCGGCAGGAACTTGGAGAATCACCTCACCAGGGAGACTCTCATGGGTATCATACCCTTCAAAGTACTGTTGGCGATGGCTTCCTGGCATATAGACAAAGTTACCCATTTGGGGTGCTGTCAGATCCGTCAACCAGTAGCCAACCTTGATCTGCAAGGGAAGGGTTGGTGAAAAGATCTGATAGGGTAGGGCACGCGCGCCATCCGGATGCCATTTGTTGTAGCGACCACCGCCTGGCGCACGCAAGAAAAGCTCGCTTAATTGAAGTTTGAGCTGCTCACCATAAATATCGTAAGCAAACCCTACGTGGCGGTCATGGTCAATCAAGCTAGCCAAAGCAGGATCCCGTTCCACGAAGTTTTGCACGCTCAGATAGCCACCAGGGGTGTACCGTTCATCAGCCTGGGCTACCCGGTCAACCGCGTTGCGCAACAGCTCTACCTCAGATGAGTTCAGTGCGTTCTCTACAATGATAATGCCGTCTTCCAAAAAGGTCTCCCATTGGGCTTCCGAAAAACCAGAGGGAGCGATTCGATAGGTTGGGTCTGTCATGATCTATTCTTTCCTTATCATCTCTCTTATAGGGCGTTGACCGAAAAGCCCCCATCAACAGGGATAGCCGTTCCAGTGATAAAGTCAGATGCCGCGCTGGAGAGGAATACGGCAAGTCCTTTAAAATCGTCAGGATGCCCCCAGCGATTGGTTGGCGTGCGGTCGAGCACCTTTTCGTTCAGCCCTGGAACTTGCTCTCTGGCCCCAGCCGTCAGAGGTGTATCAATCCAGCCAGGTAGGAAGCAGTTGACCTGAATATTATCCTCTGCCCAAGCCGTAGCCAGGGACTTGGTCAGCTGAACCATGGCCCCTTTGGAGGAGGCATAAGCTGAGGCCCACGGTGCACCAAAGATCGAGAACATAGAGCCGTTGTTCAAGATCTTGCCACCGCCAGCTTCTTTCATGGCCGGATAGCAGGCTTGACTACAGAGAAAAGCACTATCCAAATTGGTCTCTAGTAGTTTTCGCCAATCGGCATAAGCAATGTCTTCCGGCCGCTTGCGTAACCCTGACCCAGCATTGTTGACCAGAATATCAATGCGACCGAAGTCATCCCGTACGCTCTGCACCATGCTCTGGATGGCCTTCTCTTCGCTTACGTCACATACAAACGCCGCAGCACGTCCGCTACCTAAAGCGGCCAACTCTTTAACCGCGGCAGCCGACTTTGTCTCATTGCGGGATGCAATCGCTACGCTGGCCCCCGCTTCTGCCAAACCGCGCGCCATGCCCAAACCAATCCCGCTGTTGCCGCCTGTTACCAGGGCGACTTTTCCATTTAAATCAAATAAATTCATGGTTCTCCTTCAACTAGTTCCTCCTTGGATTCAACTCACCTTAATTATATCACAGCAAACAGACCGGCTTCAATCTTATCAAAACCATGGGAAAACCGTGCTCTAGCGTTGACCAGCCAAAATGCTATCAATGATAGGAAAAATATTTTCTGTAAACTATATCATAGCTGCCCTGCACCAATTTTTCTCCATCCAAGGCGAGCTATTACAATACAAACAGTCAAGATGAACATTCATAGTCCGCTAGTCCAAGTCGTTACGCCTAATTGGGCAGACAAGTAGCTGACTATCTCGGTTTATTACCAGAATCTATCTGGACAGAAAACCATTGGAATCACAGAAACCAAACAAACCAAAGGAACCCAAATGTCTCAACTCCTTTCTGCTCCCCATTCCGAAAATCTGCGTCCCGAACATCCCCGACCTTACTTTCAGCGTCCAAAATGGGTTAACCTGAATGGTCCTTGGGATTTCTCATTTGATGAAGAGCTAATCGGTGAACAGAGTCGCTGGTATCTGCCAGCGGTACCCTTTTCCCAACAGTTGACCATTCATGTCCCATTTCCCTGGGAATCCAAGCTCTCTGGCGTAGAACGCAGTAACCACAAGGGGGCAGGCTGGTATCAGCGCGAGGTGACCATCCCAGCTGAATGGGGTGACTTGGTGCCATACCTCAACTTCGAGGCGGTAGACTGGCATGCTCGAGTCTGGATCAATGGCGAATTGGCAGCAGAGCATGAAAATGGCTACTTGCCTTTCTCTGTTGATCTGAGTCCCTATGCCAAAGCTGGCGAAAGCGTCACTGTGACCGTACGTGCCTTTGATATTGCCGAAGCATCGACGTTGGTGGGCAAGCAGGTTCCATTCTGGTACACCCATTCCAGCGGCATATGGCAGACGGTCTGGCTAGAGGGACGTGCGCCCAATCACGTCACATCGATCCAGATTGCACCTGACGTGGCCAATCGACAAGCTCATGCCACCATCAACGTGGCCTGTAGCGCCCCTAGTAATTCCACCGGGAATTCTCTCAATAGAGCAACGCTGCGAATTTGCTCCAAGTATGGGGACTTTGAAACAATGGAGGCTGAGGTTGAACTGGCGGAGGGGGCTAGCCAACATCGATTAAGCTTGGCCATACCCAATGTAAAGCTCTGGTCGCCTGAAAGCCCTTATCTCTATGAGGTTGATGTGTCCCTAATCAGTGCCGATGGTGGGACAGATCAGGTTGCCACCTACTTTGGTATGAGAACCATTACAACTGGTGCTTGGAATGGCAATGAATATGAGTACATTCTGCTCAACGACGAGCCAGTCTACCTGCGGGGTGCATTGGACCAGGCATTCCACCCCGATGGCGTTCACAGCTATCCAACAGATGAGATTATCCGTGGTGACATTCAGCTTGCCAAAGATCTAGGCCTGAACATGCTACGCTGTCACATCAAAATCAACGATCCCCGCTACTACTACTGGGCGGATAAGCTGGGGCTGTTGGTGATGTATGATCTGCCTAGCCCTGTGATAGATTCGCCTGCCATGCGCAAGATTATTGTGGAGACACTCCATCGCGTCATGGAGCGGGACTACAACTCACCCTCGATCATAGCCTGGATCATCTTTAACGAGACGTGGGGGTTAACCAAACTCCACACCGCCGAAGCCCAAGCATGGCTAGCAGAGGTGGTCGAACTGACCCGAAAACTGGACCCCACTCGACTGGTGGAGGACAATTCTGTCTGCAAGTATGATCATGTGGAGACCGACATCAACTCATGGCACTACTACATCAATGACTATGGTCGTGTACGCCAGCATATTCAGCGTGTGGTCGATGAAACTTACCCTGGATCCAGCTTCAACTATGTGGGTGGCGACTATGTGCAGAAGACGGCCCCCCTTATGAATAGCGAGTATGGTGGCATTGCGGCCCGCAGTGGCGATACAGACATTGCTTGGTGCTTCAAATACCAGACTTCTGAGCTGCGTCGCCACAATAAAATCTGTGGTTACGTCTATACAGAGCTGGACGATATCGAGTGGGAGCACAACGGATTTGTCAACTATGATCGCTCTAAAAAGGAGTTCGGCTATGACTTCTTTGTGGAAGGCATGAGTGTGGCAGATCTCAATGGTGCCGACTTGGTTGGGGTTGATGCCCCACCTTGCCAGACCTTGTCTCCAGGCAGTACCTTCCGTGCGCCTCTCTTTGTTAGCCATTGGGGGGCATCTATGTCGAGTAGCCAAGTCCGCTGGCAGCTTGACTTCATCGATCGGTTCGGCCAAAAATCGACGATTCAAGAACAGGCGATTTCTATCGGACCCGCCCGCTTTGCCGTAACGGACGGAGTCGAAATAGACACTCAACTGCCCAATGAAAATGGACTTGCGACTTTGGCCCTTTGGCTAGAAGATGAACACGGGGCCATACGAAGTCGAAATTATGTCAATATCGAAGTTCGTGGAAAAGCCAACCCGCTAGCTGAAAAAACCGCAGATGGCTGGGCAATCCGACTCCTACCAGGCTTTATCCAGCAGACGAATTGGGAATGGCTGCCACCTTATATGGAGCCAAGTGGAGCCAAATTTGCCGCAACGGGAAGTGGCTGGGTAGAGTATGAGGTAGTCTTGCCAGATGGCCTCGCACTGGCCGACGTGACCCAACTGGACATCCTCTTTGAAGCGGGTTCCAAGGCTGGTGGAGCCAAAATTGATTGGCCTCAGCGCACCTATGGACTCCAATACCCGCAGACGGAAGAAGACAAGAAGTGGGCATCTGATCTGGTTGTCTCTATCAATGGAAGCCAGATTGGAGAAGCTCACCTCTCTGACGATCCGGCGGACGCTCGAGGTGTACTCAGCCATCATCGCTCCATCGACCCTGGTGCCCACGGTTTTCTGCTTAACCTGACAATGGCGAAAGCAGAGTTGGCCCAATTGATGGAGAACGTAGGGTCGGGCAAGACGGTTACCATCCGTTTTGAGATTCCAACAAGTGCTAGCCATCAGGGCGGACTCTCCCTTTACGGTGAAACCCTGGGCTGTTTCCCTGTCGGACCGACGCTTATGTTGAGTACGGCTGGTTAAAATCGGATGATTAATTGATCCATGTCGACGCCCATTTTAGCGACGAAACTCTATATTCCCTCTGTACGAGCGACCCTTGTTCTTCGTCCTCGCCTAATCGCACGATTGAATAAGGGTCGGCATGGCAAGCTGACCCTCATCTCAGCCCCTGCAGGCTTTGGCAAGACCACGTTGGCAAGTGAGTGGGCTGCCAGCGGCGAATGGCCTGTGGCGTGGCTTTCGCTGGATGAGAGAGATAATGACCCTACCCGCTTTGTAGCTTACCTCATTGAAGCTTTGCAGACGATTGCAGCACAGGTTGGCACAGCGGCGATTGGCGAGGGTGTGTTGGAACTGCTCCATTCTCCCCAATCACCCTCAGTGGAATCAATGCTAACCGCACTCCTCAATGAAATTACCACCCTATCAAACAGATTTATTCTTGTTTTAGATGACTATCATGTCCTCAATAATGACGTGGTAAACGAGGCCATCGCCTTCTTCATCGAGCACCTCCCCCCCCTGATGCACCTTGTCATCACCTCTCGCCAGGATCCACCGCTTCCCTTGGCACGATATCGGGTTCGGGGGCAACTGACCGAAGTGCGTGACAGTGACCTACGCTTTACCCCTGATGAAGCGGCTAGATTTCTAAATGATGCCATGGGCCTAACGCTCTCTGTCGAAGAGATTACCGCCCTAGAGAGCCGCACCGAAGGTTGGATCGCTGGCCTCCAAATGGCAGCTCTCGCCTTACAAAGGAGCTCTGATCTACTAGACCAATCAGGCAACACCCATTTTATCCAAGCCTTTACGGGTAGTCATCGTTTCGTGCTAGACTATTTGGTTGAAGAAGTGTTGCAACGCCAGCCAGAAAAAGTGCGTAGCTTTTTGCTGCAAACAGCGATACTCGAACGGTTAAACGGTTCATTATGTGAGGCTGTCACAGGCCAGGAAGATGGCAAAGGGATGTTGGAGGCCCTGGATCGAGGCAATCTCTTTGTGGTTCCATTAGATGATGCACGTCAGTGGTATCGCTATCATCATCTCTTTGCCGAGGTTCTGCAAATACGCTTGAAGGAAGAGCAACCAACTGAACTTTCTAACCTACATGAGCGTGCTAGTGAGTGGTATGAGCAGAGGAGTCTGCCGACTGATGCTATCCACCATGCACTTGTTGCCGAAGATTTCTCGCGAGCAGCGGGGTTGATTGAAGTTGTGTGGCCAACCATGCGTAAGAATAGACAAGACGCCACTACGCTTGGTTGGGTGAAGGCACTACCTGACAGGGTGATCCGTGCCCGACCTGTACTTAGCGTTCTGTATGCTTGGACTTTATTAGATAGCAATAAGTTGGAGGATGTAGAGGCCCGCCTGCAAGATGCCGAACGATTGTTATACTCAAGAAGCGAGATGAATAAGGGTGGTGGCACACCCGATTCGTTGCAACCTCCACCGGCTAGAACGAACGCTGCTGAGATGGATTCTGGTGAGATGACCTCTGCTGAAATAGTTGTTGTGGACGATGTGCAATTTCGGTCTCTGCAAGGATCAATAGCCAATGCCCGTGCTTATCATGCCCAAACACGCGGTGACGTGCTAAGTGCCATAACGTATGCCCAGAGAGCACTGGAACTCCTACCCGCAAGCGATCATTACGAGCACGGAACAGCGGCTGCACTCCTTGGCCTTGCTTATTGGTCAAGCGGAGAGCTAGAGGCCGCATATCGCTTCTTTGCTGATGGGCTGGAAAGCCTACAGATAGGTGGTGGAATCCTTAGCGCCATCGGTGGTACATCTATCCTCGCTTACATCAGGGTAGCACAAGGTCGCCTAAAGGAAGCAGTACGTATCTATACCCAATCATTGCAGCTAGCAGCAAAGCAGGACGAGCCGTTGCCCTTGGCAACAGCGGATCTGTATCGAGGGTTAAGTGAAATATATCGTGAATGGGATGAGCTGGAAACTGCCACTCAGCACCTTCAAAGAAGCAAAGAGCTTGGTAAATTAGCGGCAACCCCGAGCGACAAATATCACCGACTCGTGGCCGAGGCCCGGTTGAAAGAAGCTCAGGGGCACGTAGAGGATGCTCTCGACCTGATTTACCAAGCAGAGCAACTATACTACACTATCCCCATCCCTGACATCTATCCTGTGGGTGCATTGAAGGTGAGACTGTGGGTTAGGCAAGCAAGAGTGGCTGACGCGTTAGAATGGGTTCGCGAGCGAGGTCTATCCATTGATGACGACCTGAACTACTTAAGCGAGTTCGCTCATGTCACCTTTGCGAGGGTACTCTTACTACAGAATCAGAGCAAGCAGGCATTGGCGCTACTGGAGCGTCTGCTCCAAGCCGCGGAAAAAGGAGGGAGACGAGGAACCGTTATCGAAATTCTCATTCTTCAGTCCCTAGCCCATCAGATCCAGGGCAACACGTCTGCCGCCCTTACAGTTTTAGAGCAAGCCCTGACACTGGCTGAGCCAGAAGGCTATGTCCGAATCTTCGTGAACGAAGGCCCTCCTATGGCGCAACTGCTCCATAAAGCTGAGGCTCGTGGGATCGTACCCAACTATACAACCAAGCTGTTGGCGGCATTTAAACCAGTACAGCCAGAGATCGCCAATACGGCCCTCGTGACTCAGGCATCTCAGCAACTTATTGAGCCGCTAAGTCAGCGTGAGCTTGACGTTCTCCGGCTGCTCAAAACCGAGCTTTCAGGGCCAGAGATCGCCCATGAGCTAGTGGTCGCCTTAAGCACTGTCCGCACCCACACTAAGCGCATCTACGGTAAACTTGACGTTAAGAATCGCCGAGCAGCCGTCAAACGGGCAGAAGAGCTAGGGTTGATTTAGGAACGAGATTGCTAGCGCTGCTATCAATGTTATGGATACTCGTTTTACTTAATATCGTGGTTCGGGACATCCATGATTTCTTCCGACTTGGTTCTTTGGAGGAAATCATGCCTCGCACCGTCAATGGTGTTGAATTGACTGAGAAGATGATGTTGGTCGCTGGAATTATGATAGAGATTCCCATTGCCATGGTTCTTAGAAGCCGTCTGATAAATCAGTTGTTCCACTCTGATAATGGGTACCCCGTTTGGGGTATATCCACTCCAGTACCAGAGGGAATAGAAGCTGTCTGAAAAGTATAGCTTCTTATGGCTTGGATATTGCCTTATCGCATCAATCGATGGGCAAACATCATCGCCGGGATCATAGGATTGGGGTTTGTGTTCATCACACAGAGGCATGATCTCGACGATATCTTTTTTGCCGGGGTGCAGGTTTTGACGGCATTCGTCATTATCTGGCTGGCTTGGACCTGGCGTGAACAACAAGCGTAGAATTTTAGGTAACAACGACGACTTCATGGGCCTCAATGGACGGCATCTCAAAGTTCACCCAGCCATCTTCAACCGTAATGGAAAGCGGCTGCTGCGCCACCAATGCCTTCACCGTTGAGCCAGGAACATCGTCGTTTAATTGGATGGCCACCTGGAACGGCCCTACTGGAATATGCTCGTGAACTGGCATATGACCAGTCGCAGTTAGATTGACCATATGCAGGATCATGCGTCCTTCCTGTTGGTAAAGATGACAGTCAACAATACCACACCCCTCGACGCGCAGCGGAATCTGCCCCTGGCTGGCCCAGCGGACCACATTGGCCAGCAGGTCGCCATGATCGGGCAGATAGTATTTGGCAAAGAGCCGGTCAATATCTGTGGGTAGGTACGCGACACGACCGCTAGCTGGCGCTGTCCGAAGCACAAGGGCAGGATGGTCCGACCTTGGCTCGCGCATCCAGGAGAACTCGGGCGGATAGATGGGGAAAGGGGGGATCAGCGTCAACGGGACTACAGTTTCGTCACCAGCACCTTCATCGATTCGTACCACTTCGAGGCGTCCACCAAAGCCGAGGATATCGGTCTCCTCAAAGCCGACCAATGTGGGGTGTCGCTCCCCCCCAATCGCTGGCTCGTTTCCGGTCAACGGGCCGTCAACCTGCGCCCGCAACTCTGGCGTTAATCGCAGATAGGAATGGTCAGAGTAGGATTCCCAGTTCATGCCAAAAATTTCGCCTTGGCCTATCTGTTCCTCGGTGGCGTGGACACCCAGCAGATCCGCCAGCGCAAAATCAGGCCGACGCTCGCCCGATTCGGTGTAGAGGCTGGTCTGACCGGTCACTACAAGGTTGCCGCCCGCTTGGACGTAGTTACGTATGCTCTCTACATGTTCATCTGATAGTGCACCGATGTTGGGCAAGAGCAGCGTGGTCAATTGGCTGGCATCGCGGGCAATATGGTCGACGTGAATTGGAAGATAGGGGATGCGCGCTCGAATCAGCGCCTGGACCATGCCGCTATAGGGAAAAATGACCCGTTCCTTGGCCACATCGCGACCGTAGTAGTCGACGTTTTCTTGGGACCAGAGCAGGCCAATGCTGGCCACCGGGCGACGGTTGAAGAGGTACTCTTCGTTTTCGGCGTGCCACTGCACCATAGGAACAGGCGTCTTATATTGGCGGCGATCTTCATGGTAAGCGCTGATAAAGTGCCACCAGGGCTGAATACCGCTGGCAAAGCCTTCTGCCATCCACAAATTGGACTCGGCTGGTGGTTTGCTGGCTAGGCGAAAGGTAGGCACACGCCCCTGATATTGGGCCATGCTTTCGGGGGCTAAAATATCCCAGCCCATGATGCCGTGGGCCAGCTTGCCAGCGTCACTATTGTTGGTCATCCCCTTGGGCTGTACCCGGGTCTGATAGTCGAGCATCAAAATTTTGGAGCGTTCGAGCAGCGCTTTATGATCGCGAAAACGCCCGCTCTGGTTGTGGACGCTGCCATTGAGCATGCCCAACCAGAGGCAGTCTGGCCCACCCGCGGACTGGGTCGTCTTGTTGAAGAGATCCCAGATTTCAAGCCGACGGTCATAGTTCCAGCGAACCCAGGCACGATAGACTGGGCTGTCCCAATCTACTGCAGTGGGTAGTTCAACCCCATGTTTATCTCGAAAGGAACGAGCGCAATTCTCACATTGACACATGTCCTTTCGGCGTAGGCCGCTCCAACTGTTGTCGGTGAAGCCTTGGGGCTGATAGCGTTCGGCAATTTCGCGCAGAACCTGGGTGAGGAACTCTTCATAATAGTCGCTAAAGATGCAGGTGATGTAGCGATCTTGGGCCATATATGGCTCACCGTTGGCGTCACGCGTAAACCATTCAGGACGCTGCTCATAGAATTCTTTGGTGGTACGGTTGGAATCCATGCGGGCCAGAACGGCCAAGCCCTCTTCATGCGCGGCTTGGGCAACTTCCCCAAAGAGGTCGCGATCACCCAGGTGTTGGGCGCGATAATGTTGGGGGAAGCGGCTGGGATAGTAGGCCACAATTCCACCGCCGTTGATGATCACCCCCTGCACGCGGACGCGCTTCCAGTATGAGCGCCACCAATCAATGTCGTAGCGAGTGGGGTCGATTTCGGTAATGTTGGTTTGGCCCCAACGTCGGGCGCGTTGATACCACGGTGTTTGGTTGCTATCGCTCATCTTTTTGGTTCCTCTCTGTACGCAGACGCCCACCCCGCCATAAATGACGAGGCTACAAAACGACGCCCACTAAACTGGGCTTAAACGTCGGCCAGCCCCGTTGACGGGGCGCTCCCTGGCTGTTTAAGTCGTATGTCACTACTCTGAAACCACAATATGTAGCGCCAATCTGTCCACATATAGTAGCTTTTCGATGCTTACATACAAGTTAGACACTCAGGGGGGGCGCTGCTTGATAGCACTGCGGATATATCCCCAGGCGGATGCCACTTCACATACAGGCGAGTCGGAGTCTCTGTATTAACGGCTTGCTTGGTGCGAAAAGTGACTGTCATCTTAGGTTAAGTTAAATGCTCGGTAACTGCCATCCACCAAGTTCATTTTCGATCTGTTGGGCGATGGCACACGCCACATCTTCATGCCAGGGTCTGGCAATGATTTGCACGCCGATAGGTAAACCTTCGCTGGATGTTCCGCCGCGCACAACCACGGCTGGCCACCCTGTCAGATTATATGGGCTCGTATAGCTGAAATCGGTGTCCGCCGCCTCGTGTGGAGGAGCAGGCGTAGAGCTAGCTGGGCAGACGATGGCATCGTACTCTTTCATAAAGGTTAGCATCTGGCTTCGGAAGATATTCCATTGTGCTATCAGGGCAGTCAACTCAAGGGTGGGTACCACTTCACCGGATTGTGTCCAGCTAATGCTCGGATGCGTTTCGTCAATCGCCGTACCTACTGTTTGTAGAATCTTGCGAATCGCGTCCCCGCCATCGGCAAGGACCAATTTGCCACTTAAGAGATCCGGGTTCTGAACAATAGGAGGACGATCCTCTACAAGCTTCATGCCACCAGCAGACAATACCTCAATGGCCTCTTTTATGACCTGCTCAGTATCGCTCGTCGGCGTCTCAATCCCGTTGTCACTATAGTAAGCAACTCGCAACTGGCTTAAATTAACATCCTCCGGGTTTCCAAGTGGAACGGGTACAATTGTTGGATCAATCCAGTCTACACCTGAAATAATCCGCAAAAGCAGGGGTAAATCTTCTACATGTCGAGCAAGAGGACCGATCTGGGTAATCGGATCAAGAAGACCGATATCAAATGAAGGAATATGCCCTGTCCGTGACACACGACCCATGGTTGGTTTAAGGCCAGCAACTCCACAGTAGTGAGCGGGCAGGCGAACACTACCGCTGCTATCGCTCCCAATATCAAACGGAATCGCGCCTGTTGCGACAATCGCGGCTGCACCACCGCTACTGCCCCCGGGAGTGCGGTTCAAATCATAGGGGTTATTCGTTTGCCCATAAATATGATTGTCGGTAATACCGGCTGCGGTCAATTCAGATGTATTGGTTTTACCGACCAAAATCGCTCCGGCTGCGCGAGGCCTAGCAACAGCAGTAGCATCTCTGGTGGGAATAAATGACTGACGACCCTTTGTGCCAACAGTTGTGACAACTCCGGCTGTATCTAGGGAGTCTTTGATTGTCATAGGTACCCCATGAAGGGATCCCCAGCTTTCGCCTTGCCTTAATGCATCATCAGCTTGGCGTGCCTCGTCAACTGCTTCCTCAAATCTGTTTTGAACTACCGCATTAATTTTCGGATTAACAGCTTCAATAAGCGAAATACAGGCAGTTACTACCTCATAAGATGAAACCTCTTTGGTACGAATTGCTTCGGCTAGCGCCTTTGCAGATCGGTAGATCAATCCATCCATGTCGGTTCTCCGTCGATGTCACGCCAAAACCCGCTCGCTCAACTTCTCCACCCAGGTCTTGCGCTTGCGTTTATGCAGCGGCACATAATCGGCATAGACACTTGGATCATGATCCAGCCCCGTCTCCCGATCGAGGAAGAGGGGAAAGTGCTCGGCAGGGGGCTTGGCGTTGGCATAGCCATGCTCATAGCTGCGCATGATGATCTGCTGCTCCCGATTCAGCGTTGCCAGCCACGCCGGATCAGAAGTCAGCCGATCGGCAGAGGTGAGCCATGACGGGCAGTAGGCCATAAAGAGATTCTTGCGGGTGACGGTGCTCTCGTTTGCCTCTACTCGATGCCAGATGGCGCCATGCATGATGGTCATACTGCCTGCGGGTACCTGCAAAATCTGCTCGCCAGGTAAGCTTTCGTGGGTGTCGTAGCCTTCAAAATATTGCTGGCGGTGGCTGCCGGGCATGTAGACAAAATTGCCCATTTTGGGCGCGGTGAGATCAGTTAGCCAGTAGCCAACCTTGATCTGCAAAGGCAAGATCGGAGAGTATTGTAGGTAGGGCAGGGCACGTGCGCCATCTGGATGCCACATGTTGTTGCCACCACCGCCCGGCGTGCGCAAAAACAGCTCGCTTAGCTGGAGTTTTAGCTGCTCGCCAAAAGCATCATAGACGTACCCCACATGCCGGTCGTGGTCGATGAGATTTGCCAGCACAGGGTCGCGCTCAACACAGTTCTGGATACTGAGAAAGGCTCCTGGCTTGTACTTTTCGTGGGCTTGGGCCGTGCGGTCAACGGCATCGAGTAGTTCATCGACCTCATCCTGACTGAGTGCATCTTCCATCACGATGACGCCCTCTTCTAAAAGTGTTTCCCACTGGGTTTTGGTAAAACCGGGAGGGGCTACTCGGTATTGTTGATTTGACATTTTAAATTGGTTCCTTGTTGATAATTGGCAGACTATCCGAACAGCGCTTCAAGCTCTCTGCACGCTTGCTGGTTGTTATCAAAAATGAGAAAACACAAGCCCCGCCTTCTATAATGTTCCGCTCGTATTGCAATCAAATCGTCTTGCTCATTAGCCACATATTGGTTCAATATCCTCTGCATAAATCCACGACCATATCTCTCTGATATACGTGCAATGTCTCGTGCAGGATCACCCTTTTCTGCACATCCAAAATCAAGAATGCCAGAAACACGACGACCATCAAAGAGAAGATGTTTGAACTTGAAGTCTCCATGTATCAGCTTATCTTCATATGGTAGTCTGCCCATTTCCTCAAAATAATTTCGGGCATTTGTTCTGCATCTAGCCGACAACTGAATTTCAACCGCTGGCCAAACTTCATCCCAGAAATTTAGCTGATTTTTTGATTCATCTAGCGGTTCATCCAAGTCGTCAATTGCGTTATGCAATGCTGTAAGAAATGCGCCTACACATTCAGCAATACGTTCTTGATGCGCGGTGCCAAGGGCATCGAAGCGTTCCTTTCTTAAGCCTTGACCCTGTAACTTCCGATAAGCGACGAAGTCTTCATGAACATGTTCATAATGAGGCACAGGCAATGGGAGCTTGTGGCTGATTCTAGATAATAGTCTCTGCTCTTTTTTGAGGTTATCCTGTGCGCCTTCATTTCTGGGAAAACGGAAGATCCACTTTCCATTTATTTCAACAATTAGATTATCAACACCTTCCTGGTTCAATTGAACTGATTCTACATTTTCGTCCAATGCTGTAGCTATTTGTTGAAACCGAGCATTGTCTAACTTATCCATCTGTTATTCGGCCACCCCGCTCCTCAAGTGTATGATCCCAAGGCACAACAGCCTCTTCACCTACATGTTCGGCAATCCAGGCGCGCAGCGGAACATCTTCTGGCTTTGGATCATAGCGGCCATTGGCACTGGTCGCCCAACCGAGTAACTGGCGGCGAATGGGATTTACCTGATTGAGCAAAGGCTCGGTTGCCATATCGCACTTGGGACGCAGCCAACGGTAGCTATAGCCGTAGAAGAGTACTTTTCGTGGGGTATCCAGGGTATTCGGGCTGGCGGCATGCCAAAGGCGACGGTCGAAAATGATAGCGTCGCCCGCTTTGACTTGGGTGGGGATGGCATTGAGAGGTTCTTCCTTCCCATTCATCGGTTTCTCATTTATCGGCCAGTGCAGTCTATTCTGCTGATGGCTGCCTGGTACGACGTAGAAATTTCCACTGCCCACCCGTGTTGTATCGGTGAGGAAATAAGCCACCTTGAGTGAGACCATGGGCTGCGGCTCTCGGAGAAGGTCCAAGTCTTTGCCCATCCGGTTGTTGTCCTGATGCCAGCCGAGGCGCTTTTGCGGAATCTCGTTCTCTGACGACATCTCTGGCTCCGGCGGCGGTGTAACAATCATCTGGGTATGGTATAGCTGGATAGGATAGCCCATGATTCCCCAGACCTTGGCAAATGTGGTCGGCCAGTCGATCAGGTCGAGCAGACGGTTATCGTGGCCAATGGTATCGTGGAGGTTAACCCGATCATAGGGGCTGAGGCCCTGTTCGGCACGCTTCCGTGCATCGATCTCATCAACAATTGCCAGAAACGTTGTCACTTCCTGGGGCGATAACGCATTTTGAATCACCATGTACCCATCACGGGCAAAGGTGCAGTGCTCAGCATCAGTTAGTAAATGATTGAGGATTTTCATGTGTAGTAAGGTTCAACTTCAGCGCAACATGCGGTTATCAACACGGATGGGAGAAACAGGGAGAAAGAGGTCCGCACAAACTTGATTCAAAATAGCACTATTCGTTGAGCGTCTGGCGCGGATTCAATGCATCGTTCAGCCCATCGCCCAAAAAGGTAAAGCCCAACGTAATAATGCCAATGGTCGTCGCCGGGATAATCATCAGATGAGGAAAGCTTATCCAGAGGGAGAGGCTGTCTGCAAGCATGCTACCCCAAGAGGCATTGGGTGGCTGCACACCAATGCCCAAAAAGCTCAGTGTAGACTCCAGCGTGATCGCCGCGCCGATACCGGCGGTGACGGCTACAACCAACGGTCCCATGGCGTTGGGAATAATATGGTTCCACATGATCCGTCTGGTGCTGGCGCCAGTGCTTTGGGATGCTTCTACATAGACCGTTTTACCTATGCTCAAGACCTGCCCACGGATTAGACGGGCATACGCTGGCCAACTAATAAGCGCCAATGCGCCAAATACCAGCACAAAGTCCAACCACAGCGTATTCAGATAAAATGGATCTCTGGTCTGTTCATACATCGCGTCGAACCAAGCAGCAACTGGCCGTTTGAGTGTAGAGTTGACGAGCATGGCCAGCAGCAGCCCTGGTACTGACATGGTCACATCTGTGAACCACATGAGGAATTCGTCCACGCGCCCGCCAAGGAAACCACCCACTGTGCCGATGATGATACCGATCAGTAAACTAACCACGGTTGAAGTGAGCCCAACCAGTGCGGCCGTGCGAGCGCCATACAACAGCCGACTAAAAATGTCCCGACCCAAGGCGTCGGTGCCAAGCCAATGGTCGGCAGATGGCCCTTGAAGAGCGTTCCCAATACTCTGCTCCAGAAAATCAAACGGGGTCACATAGGGGCCAATGATGGCCGCGACCAAAAAGATGATGACAATACCCAAACCCACGACGGCCAATCGGTTCTTCAAAAGCCGTTGAAATGCTTCACTCCAGAGGCTGCGGTGTTGGATTTCGCTTTGCGCAGAGAGATCCAAATTGACTGTGGTAGATTTAGCAGTGCTAGACAATGTAGACATCTTTTTATCTTTAACTACGTGTAACGCGTGGGTCCAACAAGGGATAGATAAAGTCCACCAACAAATTGCTCACCATCACAATCATGGCCCCAACCAGCACAGTTGCCATGATAATTGGATAATCAACAGTCTGCAGCCCGCGCAGGGTGAGCGTGCCAAAGCCAGGAATATTGAAGAGCTTTTCGACAATCAACGCGCCGTTGATGATCCCAATCATAATCAAGCCAATGGAAGTAACAACAGGGGTAAGGATGGGCCGCAACATGTGGCGGACAATCACCATCTTTTCGGGCACTCCCTTGGCGCGAGCCGTCCGAATATAATCCTGCCGCATGACTTCAAGCATGGCCGCCCGCGTTTGGCGTACAACCACCGGCATGGGGCCTAAGAGCAGGACAAAGAGGGGCAAAATGTTCTGCGTATGAAAAAGGCCCTTCCATCCCGTGGGGACATCCATCAGCCCTAGCGCCAAGACGAAAATCAACAGCAGAATCGGCCCAACTACAAAGACCGGCACAGCGTGGAAGAAGACCACAACACCCACAATTAGCTGATCCGGCCAGCGATTGTGATTGAGCGCGGCCAGTACGCCCAGCGGAATGCCAATGATGGTCATGAGCACAGTGGCGGCTAGCCCAAGCTGAATGGAAATTGGCAAGCGGGCAAACACAATATCCGTAACGTCGCGGCGCATAAAAATCGAATAGCCCATATCGCCACGCACTAGGTTCTGCATGTAATTGCCAAATTGCGCGCCAAAGGGCTTATCCAAACCAAACTTCTCACGTAGAGCATCGACCACATTCTCATCCATACCGGAGCCAGCATCACGCGCCAAATACATGCGCTTAATCGGATCACCCGCGCCATAGAACATCATGGCATAGGTAATAAACATGATTAGGAGCAGGCCAGTGGCCCAGCGGAAGACCCGCATGAAGAGATAGGAGATCATGGAATATTTTTTTTCAAAGGGGGAAGGGTTGAAGAGTTGAAAGGTTTGCCCTGACACTCTTCGACCTTTCCGCCTTTTAACTCTTCAACTTTTCAACTATTCTCCGATATAAATCTTCCACGGCTCGATCATGCCCAGATCAGGACCCCATTGGAAGTTCTTGACCTGCTCGCTGGCGTTGATGGTAGCAATGGGAATGCCCACGAAGAAGCCGGGATAGTCGCCCATAAAGAGCTTTTGTGCTTCTTGGGTTAGTTCGCAGCGGCGTGGATCTTCGGGAGACAAAGAAAGTGCTTCGTCCAACAGAGCATCGATTTCTGGGTTGACATAGCCGTCCATCATGTTTTCGGAAGCAATCGGTCCGCTAGAGTGAGCCGCAACCCAGGTGTAGGTTGCGCCATCGGGTACGCGGGTAACCACATCATCGCGGTTGAGGTTGACGAGAGGCTCGTCGTCGCCAAATTCAGATGTTTGCGTCTTGAATTCAACATTTTCGATGCCAAGATTTTGCCGCCAGAACTCCATGATCGCTTCGACTGAACGGATCAAGTTCGGGCTGAGGGATCGGGGTGAGACCCGTATCTTGGGCAGATTCTCGGCGCTGCCGTAGGAAGAGTCGGCCAGGGCCTGCTTGGCTGCTTCCGGATCGTACTCGTACCAGGAGCTTTCGGTATCGTAGCAGCTCATATCAGGGTCAAGCATTTGGGTGGCGCGGATGCCATCGCCTTCTGGCCAGCCTGCCTGGAAGACCTGCTCCAAATCGACGGCAAGAGTAAGGGCCTCGCGCACCTTGGGATCGTTGGTCGGTTCAGCCGCTGTCGAGAACCAGTGAGAGTTAAAGCCAAATTGCTTTACTGGTCGATACCAATCGGGTATCTGTTCCTGGAAGGCAGGTGGCATGGGATCACTGACCGCGTGGATCTGTCCGTTTAGCGCCATCGCAGCCATAGCCTGCGGGTCGTTCTCCAAGAGCTGGAAAGTAATTTTTTCCAGATAAGGGCCTTCATCCATCCACCAGTTGGGGTTGGGAACAAAGGTAGCCGTGCCGAGATCGGCATCAAACTCAGACAGCATATACGGTCCAGACGTGGCTGGCTCACTTTCCAGTTTCCAGAGTGTATCCATATCGTCGATGGTAATGCCGTCCATCTTGATGGGACCCATATGGCTGGTAGCGATGCGCCAATGGAAGATGGCGTCTGATTGGGTCAACGTAACATGGAGGGTCGAGTCATCGACTGCTTCCACGCCAGGAATCTCGGTGGCTTCGTCTGCGCGCACCTCAGAAAAGCCAACCACATTGCCGATATATTGGATAGAGCGATCGGCAACGCTAAGAGGATTCGCCATTAATTCCCAGCTCTTTTTGATATCGGTTGCCGTAATGGGTGATCCATCGGACCAGACGGCACGGGGATCAATGGTGAAAGTCCATTCGGTGTTATCTTCGTTGCTTTCCCAAGTGTCGAAGACGGCCGGTTTGAGGTTCTGATCGATATCAAAGTACATCAGCGGCGTTACGTAGAGGGTCTTCCACTGCTGCGAGCGACCACCGGTGGCTAACAAGTGAAATGCAATTGGTTCCTCGTAGGAGTAGGTCCCACCTCCTAAGACTAGATTTAGAACCTGTTCTGGCGCGGCATCCGCAGGAAGGTCCATAGCCATCGCGCCATCAGCGGAGGCATCGCCACCAGAATCTCCGCTTGGTGAAGCATCTTGCGCGGCTGGTGCCCCACAGGCAGCCAAAATGAGGGCAAAAACGAGGAGTAGAGGGAGCAAATTTCGTTTGAACATACAATCTCCTTTGGTATTTTTTTTCAGAAGACGTCGTAATTAAACTTTCTCTATGGAGAGGGGGAGAATAATACATGATGTTACAAACAATTATATTATCATAGCCTCTGATGAAGGACAAACGAATCTTTTTTATTGACGAACACTTGAGCTGTACCCGTCCCTATCCCTATACTCCCTGTGGGTGGGGAATCTATTTGGCATCCGGTTGCTGTTGTTCAATAACCTAACAGTCGAATAATTTAGGGACACTGTGAGCCATCTTACCCACCATCATTCTTCAATCGTAGATAATAGTGCTGGATAGATCGTAGTGCGAGTATATTTTAGAACAGAGTATATGAAGACTGTTTGCAGAATCTATGAGTTTTGTCGGAATTCTCATTACGTGCTTGACAGCTATGGGAGACAGGTCTATACTTATGTGGCATAGACCTGTTTTATCAACAACGGTTACTTGGATGGCGAGAGCCTTCTGAAAATCGCAACTTTTTGTGGCCTTAGGGGAGAGTCGTTCCTACTTCCCCAATAAGGCTGAATAATAGAGAAAAAATGATTCTTCCAAACGTTACTCTTTTTTATCGACATCATTGTTGCTTGTGTATATGGCGGGCGTAGTCAGCAAGACGCTGATTGCTCCCGCATCTTTGGCTATGATGCGATGAAATTGGTAACAGCTTTGGATAAACCAATATGTATACCTGATTAAAAACGCAACGCGTTTGCGTCAATTGGCTGGATTTGGACTTTGCAAATTCGTCCACTATGAAACCGGGTTCATCGCATTAGATGAAGCCGGTTTTTTTATGCATAAAATTCGTACCAATCACTTCGTACCAATCACAAAGCAAAAACAAACAAATCGATGTTTTTTGCTAAATTAGACTAAATTACTCTTTCAAGAAAGGATCGAAAATGGCTACGTTATTAGTACCCACACCTCTACGTCGCCTCACTGGCGGCCAATCCAAAATAGAAATAGAGGGCGAGACCGTTGGAGCCATCCTCCAAGTTGCGGAAGAGAAGTACCCTGGTATTTCCGCAAAAGTGTTAGATGAGAGCGGCTCGGTAAAACGTTTTATTAATGTCTTTTTGAATGAAGACGAAATCGGTGAGCTTAAGGGCCTTGAGACACCTGTGACTGCGAATGACCGGGTGTCTATTGTTCCTGCAATGGCTGGAGGTAATTTTCAAAATGAGTAGACTCAATCGAGATCAGCTTTTGGCCCTCGCCAAGAGTGAAATCACTGAAATCTCGCCCCAAGAACTCAAACAGAGATTGGATTTGGGTGAAGATATGGCTGTGATTGATGTCCGTGAGCGAGATGAGTTTGTGCAGGGGCATCTGCCAGAGGCGACCTTTATTCCCCGTGGTTTCTTGGAGCTTCAGATCGAGCAGAATGTTCATGATAGAGAGAAGCCTGTCGTCATCTACTGCGCCGGTGGCTCTCGCTCTGCTTTTGCTGCTCGTAACTTGCAAGAGATGGGATACACCAACACAATTTCGTTGATCGGTGGCTTTAATGGTTGGAAGAATGCCGGGTTCGATTTTAAGATCCCAAGCGTTTTGACTGAAGACCAGCGGATTCGCTACAGCCGCCACACCATTCTTCAGGAGATGGGAGAAGAGGGACAGATTAAGCTGTTGGAGAGCAAAGTGCTGCTCATTGGCGCGGGTGGATTGGGCAGCCCATCGGCTATCTATCTGGCTGCGGCTGGCGTTGGGACTATCGGCATTGTTGATTTCGATACCGTAGATGTATCCAATCTCCAGCGCCAGATTCTTCACGGAACTAAGGATGTTGGGCGCCCTAAGGTTGATTCGGCTAGGGATCGACTAGTGGATATCAACCCAGACGTCAATGTCATTGCTCACAATGAACCACTCTCCAGCTACAACGCCTTGGATATCATTAAGGACTATGACATTGTGCTGAACGGATCGGACAACTTTCCGACCCGTTATTTGGTCAATGATGCTTGTCAAATGTTAGGCAAGCCATTGGTAGACGCTAGCATCTTCATGTTTGAAGGCCAAGTGACCGTTTACGATCCGCGAGATCCAAATAGCCCCTGTTATCGCTGCCTCTATCCGGATCCACCTCCTCCTGGTGAGGTGCCGAGCTGTGCCGAGGGCGGTGTATTGGGTGTCTTGCCGGGCATTGTTGGGTCGCTCCAAGCAATCGAAGCCATCAAGCTCATTGTCGGCATGGGAGAACCTTTGGTCGGTCGCTTGCTTATGATTGATACCCTAGATATGAGCTTCCGTACCTTAAAAGTCCGCAAGAATCCAGAGTGCCCTGTCTGCGGCGATCATCCGACCATAACAGAGCTGATCGATTACGAACAATTCTGTGGCTTGCCCAGTTCAACTGTGACAGTTGAAGCAACAAATGGGCATCATGCAGGTGAGCTGGTAGCAGCTTAAGGATCAGGTGGTGGATGGTCTCTGGTGGTTAGTTGTTCACGGTGACTATCCATCATCCACTCTTTCCAATTGAAGGAAATAAAATGATTGCCGAACCTATTTGGAAACATAAGCGTCTTGTGCAAACAAACGGTCAATCGCCCCAGGCGAGCCATCGTACCATCTCCCCATCTCCTTATGCTGGGGCGACCTCGATTCTGGATCAAATTGGCAATACACCCCTGCTAGATATCAGCGGTTTTGCCCATGTCAGAGGTGTCTCGGCAGCGGTAAAGGTCTTGGCGAAAGCGGAATGGTTCAATCCCGGTGGCTCTGTCAAGTCGAGGCCAGCACTGCGGATTATTGAGGAAGCTGAGCGTCAAGGGAAATTGGGACAGGGCCAGATTCTGATCGATAGCAGCTCGGGGAACACGGGCATTGGTTTTGCATTGATCGGCGCGGTCAAGGGAATTCCTGTTCATCTTGTCATGCCCGCCAACGTTAGTGCAGAACGTAAAGCATTAGTCCGAGCGTATGGAGCGACGCTTATCGAATCAGACCCGCTGGAGGGCTCAGATGGAGCCATTCTCAAGGTGAGGGAGATTGTGGCGTCGGATCCGGATCGATACTTTTACGCCAACCAGTACAATAATGACGCGAATTGGCAGGCTCATTATCATACTACTGGCCCTGAGATATGGGAGCAGACAAATGGTTTGGTCACCCACTATGTAGTGGGATTGGGAACAACGGGAACCTTGGTTGGTGTGGGGCGCTATCTTAAGGAACAAAATTCAGAGATCCGGCTGGTTACAGTTCAACCAGAGGATGAATTAGCCGTCATCGAAGGGTTAAAACATCTGGAAAGCGCTATTGTGCCAGGGATTTACGATGAACTCCTGCCCGACCGTCACTTCCCTATGGGTGTTGAGGCAACCTGGGAGACTACCACAGCATTAGCCCAAGAAGCAGGCCTCTTTGTAGGGCTAAGCGCTGGGGCGGCCGTAGCAGCCTCAATTGAAGTAGCCAAAGAGTTAGATCAGGGATGTGTGGTCACCGTCTTACCTGATGATGGGAGCAAATACGTCAGCTTGGGCATCTTTTAGAAACGGGATTTAAATAACTTGGTCATTTGATGAGGACACATCGGAATTCTCCATTGGACACTCTTCTCGCCAAGGAATTTTAGACGCTGATTCATGTCGAACAACGCGGATTTTGCCTGATGTTACACAAAAACCTGCGTTTATCCTCGCTCTATAGGTGTAGACTTAAAGTCACTACAAGTGCAACGCACGGGGGCGCAACCCTTTGCGGCGGCAATGTTTAGGAACCCCGTGCGTCGCACTCTCCGCTTATACTTATGATCCTCGCTCGCCCTCACCCCCTCTCAAAATGTCCAGCAGGAAACCCCGCCTTTAATTAGATGGTTCCGAATGTTATGCTAGAAGCTGACATCATTTAGGTAAGAATAGGGGCTGCCAGAACGCTCAAGGCTAGCAATCTCTATGCCCATCAGTCCCTCTAAAAGTGCCAAGGTCAGCTCTTTGGTCTCGAGAATAGCAATGGCGTTATCCAGGATTGGCCCTATGCAGGAGGGGCAACCGTGGGTACAGCGGCAACTACGGACTAGGTTATAGGCACCTCGCAGCAGTTCATCATGGATCTCGAAGAGGCGTTCGCTAAAGCCAAGTCCTGCCACCGCCTGCTCATAGATATAGATAGTGGGTTGCTGATTCTGTTCTGGTTGATTCTGTTCCTGTTGATTTCGCCTGGATGTCCCCTTCTCATCACCTCGCTCAAAGGTCACACCGATATCTGACCGATCACACATCAGGTGAAGCGGGGCCAAATTTTGCAGAGTGTAGGCTAGCCCATCAAGCCCGCCTCGAACCCGAACCCCAGCTTCAACTGTCTGATGACAGCGTCGACAGAGTAAGGAAAGATTGGATAGTTGATTGGCCTCCTGATAGCACTCATTGAGTCCTGGAACATAACCAAAGGTACGAAAGGGGATAATGTGATGGACGTCATGCTCTCGCCCTTTTGGTTCGGGAGACCGGCAGCGGGTGCAACAGTATCCATCTCGATGACGAACTCGTTTGCGCTGAGCTTGCCAGTTGGGACCGTAGTCGTTGGGTGAATCCCGCCAAAGTCCATGCTCAATCAACCGTTCCAGCGCCTCATCGGTAAGGTTGAACCAATATGCGGTGGTTTCCCATCTAGTCGGTGGGTAGTCTAGTGGCGATACACCTAGATTTTCATGGGTGTATCGCTTTACCCGGCGGTAACTCACCACTTGGGACGTGATCTCCACATCACCAAAACGAATTTGCGCCCCTTCAGCCAGCTTCTGACCATGTTCTGCCAGCACAACAGTCTCTGCCTCTGATTTAACATCCGTATAGTAGTCTACATTGACCGGCCTCACCCACGCTTCCAAATTCTCCAGATCCAAACGATCAACGCGATAGGTCCGTCCCTCATGAATATAGATCGCTCCTTCATAGAGCAGTAAGAGGGCACTCTGGCGATCCATCTCTCCGATAACGTTAATTTGGTGAGTTCCTCCACTCCTTTCTTCTGCGCTGCTTGGCTCTATCGTGCGGCCCTTTTCCGACGGTGCTGGGGATAGGTAAGAATTAGAAGACTCAGCACTGACCTGAATCACGACGGTCTCATTGCTGCTGTTCCGCAGGCTAACTTGCCTTGCTGGATAACTTTCACCATTCCAAAAGTACCGTCCGCTGGCTTCACTTAACTCACCCTGCTCAGTTAGCAATCCCAAGGCATCGTCTACAAACTCGCACTGGCCGAATGCATCCCCAGCAGCAAAGGGCAGCTCAAACGCGGCACATCGCAGATGCTCAACCAGCAGCATCAGATTATTGGGATTGATATTGGCAAATTCGGGAGGCTGCTCAAAGATGAACTCAGGGTGCTGCACTATATACTGATCGAGCACACCGCTAGTCGCCACCAGTAACGCCAGTGACATTTGCATGGTCCGTCCGGAGCGCCCCATCTGCTGCCACGTTCCGGCAATTGATCCTGGATAGCCACAGAGAATGGCGGCCTGCAGTGCACCAATATCAATGCCTAATTCTAACGCGTTTGTAGCTACCACAGCCTGCACCTCACCAGATCGTAACCCCGCTTCGATCTCGCGCCGCTCATTGGGTAGATAACCTCCCCGATAGCCGCGGATGGTAGATTGAGGTTGCTGGGGACTAGTTGCTGGGGACTGGGGACTGGGGGGTGTTGATGAGTGGATACTTGGCGAACGTTGGATGCGATCTCGTAGGTATGTGAGCATAATTTCGGTTGCCAAGCGGGAGCGGCCAAAGAGGATCGTTTGGATATCGCCAAGCACCATACGAGCGGCTAGCTCTTGGGCCTCCAATGTGGCAGCCCGACGCAGTCCCCGCTCGGGATCGTAGCAGGGTGGGTTGTAGAGGATGATCTGCTTTTCACCGCTAGGCGCGCCATTTTCGTTAATCAAGGTAAATGGTTTCTCAATGAGCCGTTCGGCTAGGATTTTGGGGTTGGCAATGGTGGCACTGGTGCAGATAAACTGAGGCGTACTCCCATAATGGTGGCAGAGCCGTTGGAGTCGCCGCATGACATTGGCCACGTGGCTGCCGAAGATACCGCGATAGGTGTGTAGTTCATCGATGACGACATAGCGCAGGTTGCCAAAGAACTCGTGCCAGTTAGGGTGATAGGGCAAAATACCTGTATGGAGCATGTCTGGATTGGTCAGGATGATCCGACTTTGGCGGCGGATAGTGGTGCGTCGGGCAGAGAGGGTGTCACCGTCGTACGTGTTGATGTTTTGGAGCGTGAGGGATGGGGATTGCAGATTCGCAACGAAGGATTGGAGATTAGCGAGTTGGTCTTGGGCAAGTGCTTTGGTCGGGAAGAGATAGAGTGCCCGAGCGTCAGGGTTGGTCAATAGGGCGTGAACGACGGGTAGATTATAGCAGAGGGTCTTCCCACTGGCTGTAGGGGTGACAATCACCAAGTTCTGACCTTGCAGAGCGTGGCTCACTGCCTGTGCTTGATGGCTATAGAGTTGCTCAATGCCTTGCTGTTTCAATTCTTGATGGAGTGCAGGGTGAAGTAGCTGGGGAATCGGTACCAAGGAACCGCCCCTCGCTGGTAGGGTACGCCAAGTCGTCACGCCTTCCATAAAACCAAAATCTGCCCGCAGACTACTAAGAACTTGTTCAAGTGCCATAATTTCTTAATTTTCCTACTCGCCTACCTGTGTCGATTGGGTTGAATTGGTATCTCCATTATACACTAACGCTGAAGCGTGCCCACGTTAAAGAGCATATCAAAAAGGAGACCTTCTATGTCTACCAATCCTTTTCTTACTATCGACCAGCAGATGGTCGGCGATGTTTACACCTCTTCTGAGGTAATGGACAATCTGACAGTTTTGTGTGACGATTTTGGCTCCCGCTTCGGGGGGACCGATGGTGAACGGTTAGCGGCTGACTTTATCAAAGCAAAGTTAGCGTCCTATGGCCTAGAGAATGTCGCTTTGGAGCCAGTGGATTATTTAAGCTGGTCTCGAGGTGACGTCTCACTAGAGATCATCAGCCCCATCCAGAAGACGATTGACTGCATTACGCTACCTCACTCGCCACCTGCTGATTTGGAAGGCGTGCTCTGCGATTTAGATGATGGGGGTCCCGTCTCTTTCGACGAAAAGGGAAAGTCTGCCCATGGCAAGATCGTCATGGTGAATAGCAAAACTCAACCTCGCGGCTCAAAACGCTGGGTCCATCGCATGGAGAAGTATGGGCGCAGCATTTTGGCTGGTGCCACAGGATTTATCTTCGTTAACCACTATCCGGCTTACGGACCAGCCACTGGAGGCATTGGCGACAATGAAGAGGGGCTGATTCCGGCTATTTCCGTATCCTATGAAGATGGGGGCTTCCTGCAGCGGTTGATGGAGCGCAAGGGCGAGGTTACCATTCGCTTGAAGAGCAGCGACAAATGTGAACCCAAGGTCTCTTGGAACGTGGTGGGAGAGATTCCTGGGCACTCTGCCAATCCCGAACTCGTTATGTTGGGTTGTCACTATGATGGGCACGACATCTCCCAGGGGGCAGGAGATCCGGCGTCAGGTGCTGTGGCTGTTATGGAAGCGGCTCGGGTGTTGGCTAAGTACGGTGGAGAGTTGCCACACACCGTTCGCTTTGCCCTGTGGGCTGTGGAAGAGATTGGGTTAATCGGCTCGAATCAATATGTTCAGAAACATATGGATGAGATGGACAATCTGCGTTTCTACTTTAACATGGATGCAGCCGGTGGCAGCAAAGCCAAAGACGTAGTGTTGAATGAATGGCCAGAGCTTGTTGCAACCTTCGAGGGATGGCAAAAGGGTATGAATCTCGACTTTTTGGTTGGGCAGTCCATTAGCGCACACTCGGATCACTTCCCATTCCTGATGGAAGGTGTGCCAACCGGCGGGATGCAGCCCGTCCTACGGGATCTGAGCGGACGCGGATATGGCCACACCCGCTATGACACCCTAGACAAGATCAACATCCGCGGCCTACGGGAGGCTGCTGCCCTAGCCTGTCGTCTTGCTTTGCGTCTATCCCATGCCGAGAGTTGGCCAGTTTCCCGCAGAAGCAAAGAATCTGTGGCTGCACTTATGGACGGTCCAGATTACCGAGAAGAGGTGCAGATTATGGCAGAGATTGCTGAGTATGTAAAAAGGCACCGGGGATAAGGGAGATGAGGGGTTGCAGGGCTGCTACCTTTCCGCTTTGCAACCTTGCAACTTTACCATGGAGACTTCGTACTGATCAGTTGAACAATCCAGACAGATTTCTCAAGGAGATTTTCCGTGCCTAACCAACATTTGGACATGGTTCGCTTTGACGATAGTAATCCTGAGGCGAGGTGTCCGTGTGTCTTACTTCTCGATGTATCTGGCTCCATGAGTGGAACGCCAATTCAGGAGCTGAATCAGGGGTTGGCCACTTTTCAACGTGAGATTCAGCGCGACGATCTGGCAGCAATGCGAGTTGAGGTTTCGATTGTCACCTTTGGCAGCCGGGTAGAAGTGGCCAACGAATTTGTCACAGCTCATCAATTTGAGTTTAAGCCTTTGCGTGCTAGTGGTAGCACACCCATGGGACAAGCTATCCATGATGCGTTAGACATGTTACGCACTCGCAAAGATACTTATAAAGCCCACGGCGTGCCTTACTATCGTCCCTGGGTCTTTCTAATTACTGACGGCTCACCTACGGATGAATGGCGTTCTGCTGCTCAACGCATCCAAGACGAGGAAGCCAAAAAGAGCATTGCTTTCTTTGCAGTGGGTGTACAAAAAGCAAACATGAAAATTCTAGGCGAGATTGCTGTGCGCCAACCACTAAGGCTAAATGGACTTAAGTTTAGTGAGATGTTTATCTGGCTCTCCCAAAGCCTGACCAACGTATCTCACTCAAGTGTAGGTGATCAGGTACCCCTTGCACCACCGTCAGGCTGGTCGGTTATCGAATGAGTTGGCAAGCGATCGGTGCATCCACAGTGGGCATCAGTCATCGCCGAACAGGTCAGCCTTGCCAAGATGCCTTTGGCTCTCTGAATGTGGATGATGAGACAGTTGTTGCTGCGGTAGCCGATGGTGCTGGGTCGGCCCACTTTGGCCAAGTAGGAGCCCAAATTGGTGTTCAATGTACGCTAGAATTGATTCCATCCCTGCTGGCCGATGCATATCCACAAACCTTACCGAAATGGCAAAGTCTGATAAGCCACGTTGTAACAACTGCACGAACCCAGGTTGAACATCTGGCCGCATCTAAAAATCAGTCAGCGCGTAACTATGCGGCGACCCTACTGATTGTGGTAGCCAAGGCAGAGTGGATTGTTTGCGGCTCCATTGGGGATGGAGCTGCAATCTTCCAAGATGCCCATAGCATCTTGTATAGCCTCTGTCCACCTCAACGGGGAGAATATGCCAATGCCACCCACTTTTTTGTAACACCACACGCTGAAGATAGGCTATGCGTGCGTCTCCATGATTTGGGGCAGGCAAATGCTCCATTATCTAGCAATCAGGTAACCCAGGTGGCCTTGCTGACCGATGGATTGTTGGAACTTGCCCTCAATGTTGCTCAAAACCGCCCATTCCAGCCCTTCTTTAAACCGCTCTTTGCTTTTGCGCAGGAAGCAAAGCTTAATCGCCATAAGGAAAGTGTGGCAGATCTAGGGCGCTTTCTTGACTCTGAACGGGTCAATGCAAGGACCCACGATGATAAAACGTTGCTGTTATTAACTAGAAAGAGCCCCGAGCAACGGTAACGTGTATTGCCATAATTATGTTGGTAGAGACATCGACTGGTACACCACTAAAATTAGATAAGAGCTTTGCCAAAGGTGGAGAAGCGACTATCTGGACCGTCCTACACCATCCGGAGCAGGTGGCCAAGGTCTATCATGATCCAACCGCCGAGAAGGAGCGAAAGCTTGCCCTTATGGTGGCAAACCCACCAGCAGAAGGTGAACGATTGGCAGTGGCATGGCCTCAGGAACTGCTGATGCAAAATGGGCGTTTTATCGGGTACCTAATGCCTCGGGTGCGAGATAGCGCCCCAATCTTCCACATGGTTAACCCTGCCCGAAGAGCGAAGCTTGAACCAATTTACCAACCCCTCTACCCATGGCCTTATGTGCTATACCACATGGCGCGCAATCTTGCGGCTGCAGTCAAGCAAATTCATGAAGCCGGTCACGTCATCGGTGATCTGAATGAGAGCAACGTCCTGATCGACCGACAAGCCATTGTGACGTTGGTCGATGCGGATTCCTTTCAGGTTCGTGGACCTCTAGCGAGAAAGTCAAACGGATGGGGGCTGCTTGGTCGCAAAACAGGAGAAATCCACCGCAACTCGGTTGGCAAGCCTGAATTCACCCCGCCGGAGCTTCAAGGAGTCGATTTTAAGTCCGTTGACCGAACACCTGTACATGATCACTTTGGGCTGGCTGTACTCATCTTTGGGCTTTTAATGGAAGGGCACCATCCTTACGCAGGGATTCTCCATAGCGGGCAGTCCGTTGGTCGAGTTGACCTCTACTGTATGCGTCATGGCATTTTTCCTTACAGCACCAATTTGAGTGCCGTTCCGCCACCTTCGGCCCCTTCTTTTAACTTACTTCATCCGAATTTACAGCGCACTTTTGTGAAGACCTTTGTACGAGGCTACTATTACCCGAAACAGCGTCCGACAGCAGCAGAATGGCTAAATCTGCTTGACAAAACAGCCTCTAAGCTGAAGCCTTGTGCCACTGAGTCTACCCACTTCTATTTTTCCCATCTATCAAACTGCCCACAATGTGAACCAGAATCAGTCACTCTTTCAGGCTTCGATTATCAGGCATGGGGACACAGATGGTGGCAATTTCAACTCTGGTTCGGGATCTTCATTGCACAGCTTAAGGTCCGTTTGGTGGATCTTGGAAGAGCAAGTTATCGAGGTGCTGGGGCCTTTCTACAGACGCGGCCTCTGCCCATGCCAACTGGCTGGCTCACCGAGCGAAGAAGGACAGGTGCGCGTGATTCACGTGCTGGGTGGTACGGACAATCAGACTATAGCTGGGACATTTTTTCTGAGTGGATTGAACGTTGGCATAATCTAGGTGTCGGGTTTCAGTGGGCCGTCATGAGTTGGCTGGGTGCAGCAGGAGGGAGCATCTTTGCTGCCGGATTTATAGGTATTGCTGAATTTACGGAAACAGCCATTCCTCCTCCTTTCATCAGTGGCTTGATTTCGCTACTAGTGGGCATAGGCAGCAGCGTAGCACAGCGTCCTCTTCTAGCGAGCACATTGACTCACCATCGCAAGGCAATCCGACAACATTGGCTCAATATTTGGTTGATTGGCTCAAGCTTGGCATTCCTCATGGGTGGCTTACTTGGAGAGTGGCTCTTTGATCTCTCCTACACGATGAGCGAAGAACAAATCGAAATACTACTACCCGCAGGACTCTCGTTTGGCCTGATCGTGGGGTACATCCAATCATTGTGGTTGAGTCGCCACTTGCATTTGGCCATTGATCAACGGATCTGGACTGGTGTTACGGCAATCGCTTGGCTATTAACAGTGGGGGGGTATTATGTTAGTCAGTTGACGCCAGCACTTTTGCCTTTCGATACAGTGCTGCAGGCTATCATCATGGTTAGTCTAGCTCACTTGTGCGGCACGTTGCTGACAGGGGCAACCTTTTTTGGCTTGATCAGAGGCCCAACGCGCTCGACAGACACTTGGCGATATTCGTTTTACTATTCTCGTCGACAGGCTCATCGTCTATCCGTACCAGACCAACTCAAGATGAACGCCATTCGCTGGGGACGAATGTTTGCTCTGCTTATACTCTTTTCATCGATACTCTATTGGGCTACAAGCCTCATTGGACCTTAAGCCAGAACAGATATAGATGACCAGAAGAAGCTTGTCCCCATGAAAATGGGGAATCGCCTATCCACTTACAGATTCTGCGCTACAGCTATGAAAGATGGCAAGCGGACACCAAAGCAGGAACCAAGTGGCAACCGATTGTGGCTGTTGTCTTCTACCACGGCAAGCGCAAATGGACTGTTCCGGTTCGGTTCAGCGACCGATTTGAGGAGCTGGCTCCCCTCTTTCTGCGCTATATCCCCAACTTTGAATACATACTGATTGACACAAGCCAGTATAGTGACGAGATGTTGAGGGAGATTAAGAGTGGCTCTTTACAAGCCAGCCTCTTTCTACTAAAATATATTTTTGATGATGCGTTGGGTTCTCAGTTGAGTAAAGTGCTTCAACCGCTGACTGGGATACCCCAAGAAGAGCTACTGGATCGACTAATGGCTGTGATAAACTACATCATAACAGCTACCGACAAAGTGGATGAAAATGAATTTCAGGCCATGCTGACAGATGTATTCCGAGACGCGGAGGATACCATGCCTACGATTGCTGAAAAATGGTTTCAACAGGGTGAAGTAAAGGGCCATACAGAGGGGCATACAGAGGGGCGTACAGAGGGTGCATTGAGCACGATTGTGCATCTTCTTCGGGTACGGTTTGGTTCTATCTCGGATGGTGTATTAAATACCCTCAAACGATTTGATATGGACCGATTGGAGCAAGTTGTCGCTCTGGGACTGAATGCTAAGTCTCTAGATGAGTTTACGGAACGCTTGTCCATACTCAATGGAGAAGCATCATGGAGCCTGCTCAAGCCTAGCGCGCAGAAAGTCCAGAAATCACTTATGGATCTTGGCCTGACTAACCAAGTGATAGAGCTGGAAAAATCGACCCGGACCGCGGCCGAGGCAGCTGAAGCTGTAGGCTGTGAGGTAGCTCAGATTGCAAAGTCACTGATCTTCCAAGGCAAAGAGAGCGGTCGGGCGCTGCTTATCATTGCTAGCGGTGCCAACCGGGTCAACGAAAAACGGATGAAAGCGCTTATCGGTGAGGCATTGGTTCGCCCCGATGCCGACTTCGTACGTGAGCAAACGGGTTTTGCCATTGGGGGTGTTCCACCGGTGGGGCATACCCAGCCTATACCCACTTACATTGATGAGGAACTTCTACAGTATGAACAGATTTGGGCCGCGGCGGGGCATCCCAATGCGCTATTCCCGCTTACGCCTGAAGAGTTGGTTCAGATGACCCAGGGTAAGGTTACAGGGCTAACTTAAGCTAGACTGATAACTCTTTATACTCAGCTCTTCACGGGAAAAGATTTTTCTGGCTATCTATAAAAGGAGTGCAGTTATGACCCTTTCAACATCCCATCAAAGGCAAATTTTCGTCTTTACCGAAGCGGATCTTGGTCTGGCCCACGATATTGCAAAGGAGCTGGTCCACGATAAAATCTGGGTTAATTGTTGTCATACGCTTGGTGAGGCATCTGAATGGGTATTTCATCAACGTGAACAGCCTCCGGACATGATTATTATTGATGTTCCGAGTGAACGGTTAGTCGAAGGCATGAGTGCCTTTAAATTCTATAGTTTGATTCGCCGTGGTGGGTGGGTATCAACTGTCCAGCAGAGATTTGAAGGCTGGCAGACGAAGGTGCCGATTCTCATGCTTGTTGATGCCGACAATCGGCTGGATGTTGAAGAACGCATGGTTGTGCTAGGGGTGCAACCGGAGCGGATTGATTACAAACCGTATCGAGCGAATATTTTATTGGCTAAGATAAATGGTCTCTTAAAAAATGAAAATGATGTACATAGCGAGGAATACGCCAAATCAGAGTATACCCCAATTATCCGCATCCGTTCTATGACCTTAAATCCCAACACCGAAAGGGTTCTAGTGGGTGCTAGGTCGATTAATCTTTCTCAACTTGAATTTCGGCTTCTTTTTTACCTCGCCAGCAATCCAGATACGCCTCTTTCTCGTGAGGTACTGCTAGAAGAAATTTGGGGAATTACTGGCAAAAAGGCTCATAACAATCGCAACGCAGATGTATACATTGGACGTTTGCGTAAAAAGCTGCTCGGTACCGAATGTGCAGATATGATTGGACGGGGGCATAACGGTAGCTATGTCTTAAACACCGATAGCGCTGGCGATACCTTTACAGAGCCAGACGGAACCAAAGTGGATAGAACTCATCTAGGGTCTGAGCAACCTAGTTTCGCCAAACCAGCCTTTCTTATCCGAGAATCTGATGAGGCCAATCTACCTGTCGAGTTTGCATTGCATAAAGTAAAAACGGGTGCGGCGCACCATGTTGGAATTAAAATCGGGCGGAACGGTCATAGCGTCGACTGTGTGATTATCGATAAACGGATATCCCGCTGGCATGCAACGATCTTTTTTGATCAAGGTGACTTCTTTATACGCGATGAGAATAGTACCGGTTATACCTACTTGGCCCGGGCTACAGATTTAGGCCGTGACAAGCGAGAGCGCTTGACGCCTCGGACACCTGTTCGTCTAAACAGTGGTGATTTAATCTATTTCAACACAGTCTGCTACCAATTTAAGTCGGGTGAGCAGGTGAGCAGGTGAGCAGGTGAGCAGGTGAGCAGGTTTGCAGGTGAGCAGGTTTGCAGGTTTGCAGGTTTGCAGGTGACAATCGTACTTGCCTACTTGCCTACTTGCCCACTTGCCCACTTGCCCACTTGCCGTTTGATTATTACTTACCCTTAACTCATTGAGAGAGTGATATGCGAATAGTTTGTCGTACGATCTGTGTATGGGTATTTTTCGTAGGGCTTCTCTTCCCTTCGAGTCTCCGTGCGCAGAGCCATGATTATGTCACCCAGGCTGATTGTAAATCCGCCTTTCCCAACTGCAAGATTTATTTGTCTGCCCGGGCCACGGAGTCAGGGAGGGAGCCACAACTAGCCATTGATGGTCTGCCAGTACTACCGCTGGATATTCAAACCGAGGCAACCGGAGTTGTGGTTGCCTTTGCCTTAGATGAATTTGTTCCTGGTATCTTGCGTCCAGGAGTATCTGGACAGCCTCGATACGTTGAATTTCGTCAATCGGCCATCGATTTTTTTGAATTGACGGAACAACAAGGGACGTTAAATCATCTATGGCTAGCTGCCTACAGAACTGGTGAATCGGCTCCAGGCGAGGACACCATTCGGGATTTTCCGGCCATTATAAACTGGGTTTCTGATCCCCAATTGAATGCGTTCTTCAACGAAGTATCCATCTACGAAACAGATCCTAACAAGAACGCCCCCGTAACACCTCTGTACGACCTTACTCGTGCGATTATCAATGAAATTGACCGTTCTGGCGCGCCTAACCACTTTGCCCGGCACCTGATTGTCTACACCGATGGATTTGAACGAATTGAAACCCTTGGCCTGGATGAGATTATCCGCTTGGCCCAAGAGAAGAATATCTACATTCATACGGTTATGCTCGGAAATGGGCCAGTTGATTTTGAAACCGTCCTCCGAAAAATAGCTGAACCCACGGGTGGGCAATTTGTGCGTTATCAGAATCCCGCTGAATTGGAACCTCTCTGGTCTCGACTGATGTTGGATGTCAATCAGACCGTCATTACCTTTCCCCTGCCTACCATCAACGCGCGGGAAATCCAGCTCACCGTCAACGATCAAACCGAACGTGTACAAATATCGCTACCTCTGCTACAGCCACCGCTCATTAATATCATTATGCCGGAGTCTGCGATGAACCTTGATCGTATCGCGGCAGCAGAAGATAGCCCGCTGACAGAGGCCGAACCGAAATCAATTCCCCTACAGGTGGAAATCACTTTCCCCGATAATCAAGGCATTATAGAAGAGCGGGTTCGTTTTGTTGAATATACGATTGGAAATATCACCCGCCGCCAGGAAACACCACCTTTTGATCGATTCATGCTGCCAGTGGACACGCTCGATTCTGGAGAGTATACGATTCGGGTTCGGGTAGATGATGCCTACACAAGCATAGCAGAATCGGCTCCTCGCTCCATCCGCATCAATGTGATACGCCCAACCCCCATCCCGCCGACTCCTGTACCGCCGACGGCTACGCCCACTGTCGTGATACCGAAAAACCCCGCATCAGATAGTCGTACCGAGCCTGGGGGCAGTGCGGAGTTGGGTGATGATTCTGTTGCTAAGGTCAGCGGGGAAGCCGAACCTCCAGTTCGTGTTGAATCCAGTACGACAGATAGTACCACCAACAGTCCTACAAGTGGTGCAGGGGATAGCACACAACTGGATAGTGAAAATGGTGATACAACAAGTATAGATACAGAAGCGCTTGGCAATCAAATTGGCTCTGCTGAAGAGATACTTCAAAGGGTAAACCAATTGTGGGATCAGGCAGGTATTTATGGCTGGGTCGCCATTGCGGCTATGATTCTCCTCATCCTGCTTTTACTCTTTTTGCGGATCCAACGCCGCTCGCAGACACGTGGTGGCCTTGCCTTTTCATCTGATCCGCCACTTTATGGCGATCAGACAGAGCCAGAAGATTCTACCGAGCCTGCCAGCGAAGCCTTTCCCGTAGCGACGCTGGTTCTGGTTCGTGGGGAAGGCGATCTGCCCCAATCCATCCCTCTTTATCGGCAGCAATTTGAGTATGCCCAGGAGAATCAGTGGTCTGTTGGACGGAGCTATCAAGAGAACGAAACAGTGATTGACAGCAGACGCGTTTCTAAAGTCCACGCAACAATTACCGAGCAGAATGGCCGCTTTCGTATCCGGGATGAAGGCTCATCCGGCGGCACATTTATTACATCTGGAACAACCCGTGTACGCAAGCGTTTAGAACCATTAGTCGTTACGCCAATATATGATAGTGATGTGATCAACTTTAACTCAATTGCGTATCGTTTTGAAGTGGATAAGGGGGAAAGCATCTTCGCCGATACAGAGCCAGATCTCGGATTTGAAACAACCCACAGATTTAACTCGGGTGACAGGCGCCATGATCACTAGGTTCTTTGCTTATTTTCGTCGCTCTCAGGACATTGGATCTGAAGAGTACGAGCGACTGCACCTCCTCGAGCGGACAAGGATGTCCGAAGTTTGGTTGGCACGACGGAAACGGGACAAGCGCATTACGGTAACAAAGATTGCACGCATTAAGCCATCTCGCTATGAACGGGCCAATCAAGAAGCTATCCAAAACGAAGCATCTTGGTTACGTAAATTCAAAGATCAACCCCGGATCGTCCAAATCTATCACACTGCGGTGACCAATTTAGAGGGACGACCGCGCTTTATTGCAGCAGAGTATCTGGACGGTGGAACCCTTGATGACCTGCTAACACAATCCACATCATGGGGGCGTTTTCTTGAGTTATTGCCCTTCTTTTCCCAAGAAGATCCGCAACAGCATAACAGTCAACGTGATAGTCAGGATGACAACCACCATCCGCTTCCGGCTCCTCCAGTCCGACGTGCTCGCTTTAGACGTGGCCGCTTACCTGTAGAGCAGGCACTACAAATTCTTGGGATGATTGCAGAGGGGCTGGCTATTCTGCATAGCCAGGGTGTCGTTCATAGGGATATTAAGCCCGACAATATTATGTTTCGCCGCCGTCCAGCCCATGGGCGCTTGATGGCACGAGACGATTTAGTCATCATTGATCTGGGCATTGCGGCTGCAAAAAGCAAGCCAGCCAGCGCGGCCGTCTCTCGGGGCTGGTCCGATCCGATCTGTGTTCAAGCGATACGAAGTCGCAGAAAGCTTATTTCTGAGACTGAATTTGATATCTATTCTTTGGGTAGGGTGCTGGAGTATATGTTGACTGGCGAAAAGCCTTCGCCAAATGAACCGGGATTCGAGCGAAATCCATCCATTACGCCTGATGAATTGCGCTTTATTCGACGTGTCTCCAGAGCAGAGAGGACCGACATCGCAAGTGAACTATCCAGTCTGATTCAACGCTGCCTCACCGAAACCATGTCCAGCCGTCCAACGGCACCGGAGATGCTTCAGGCGTCTCACCTTCTGCTAAATCGACTGACCCCATCACGCAGTTTCTTGCCCGTTCCGATAGTCGTATCCACAACTGTGATTTTGCTTGTTCTCCTATTTAGTCTTGCATTTGCCCAAGGCTCTGGGCGACTAACCTTACCTCCTCCCATCAGTACAGCTCTGGTCCCCTTCAATGCCGCTCTTGTTGAAGCTTCAGAGCAGGTTCAACCTTGGCTTGCCAGGGCCGAAACAGCACTTGATCGGCTTGTTCGCTCTGAACCAAACAATGATGCGCTAGACAATGATTCATCAGACGGTGTTTCGCTGGGCAACACCACTGGACAACCATCAATACAACCAAAGGAAGATAAGGGTACTGCGGCGGACAAACAAGATTCTGCAGCAGTTGATGTGGAGACGTCAATTCATTCATCTGAGGTGAATGCCGTCGGCGCGCCGACGTTGGTCCAGCCACCACCCCTCAATTCACTAACCGTTGGAGAGTCGACTGCGTCGCCATCTATCCCAGAGACAGATGATGGTCAGGCAGTAGCAAGCAACGTAGAAAGCAACACAGAAAGCAACACAGAAAGCAACGCAGAACTAGCAGCCCTCACCATAGAAAATACGCCCCAATCACCAACCTCAACGGCCCTACCATCGACGCTGCCGCCTACGCCAACCACCACATTGGAATCCACTGTAGCCACAGCCATGGCAACTGCAGCGCAAACGGCAACAAGGAGACCGTATGTAACTAGGCGTCCCACATCTACGCCCACTGCGGCCCAAGCTATTGGAGCGACAGCAGCTTCAGCTACAGTGGATAATGCCGCTAACGAGCGCAACTATGCAATTAACATTCTTCAAGTGGGGCGTTCGCATCCTTGTGATACAGCGCAACCCACTATCTGGGAGAATGAAGTAGAATTAATCTGGGAGAATCACTCGACATCGAGTAGACTTCCTTCCCAGTATACATTTGAAGTCGTTGTATGGATTGATGAAAGAAATGAATGGATTGAAGCAAGGCGACCCCCTACGGATGCAGAGGCCTTTACCATCCACGGCCCTGACGATCTAACAAAAGAGAGTGAGATTCGATATCGATTGTTCCGTCGCCCTCGGGCAATTTTGTCAGTTTTCGCCGATCTTGCTGGTCAGAATACACCATCGTCTGGACAGGTCTATCGCTGGGGTATTGCGTTGGTTCAAAAACCCTCAACACGAATCCGGCTATTGACGCCCCCATCGGGGTGTCAGTTTATCTTGCATCCTGCTGTACTGAACCGGTAATGCAGTGAAAAACGACTGAGTATTACAGAAGTTTGCAGAGATTACCGTATAAAGCGAGCGACTATAGTAAGCGAGCAATCATATGACGAGCCAACGAATCCAAGAGGTTGTGCCATTCTTTGGGGGACGTAGTGATGAGGGGTATGTCAATAAGAAAAACGAAGACTCCTGGCTTGCCTTTAAAGTAAATGGACAGTACGCCGATGGTCGTCTTGGTGCTGCCTATGTGATCATTGTTGCCGACGGGGTGACCAGTACGTCTGGTGGTGCCCAAGCCAGCAAACTCGCCGTCAACTCGATTGAGGAGCGCCTGAAAAGCCAAGAGCTGCCCTTAGATGAAATTGACATCGTCCGAGATAGAGTTCATGCGGCCATCCGTGATGCCAATCGAGACATTCTGGATACCTCACGTCATCGCCCTGAATATGGCAACATGAGCACCACACTGGTATTGGCCCTCATCGCTGGGGACCAGCTGATTGTCGCTCACTTGGGGGATAGCCGAGCCTACCTTGTGCGCGATCATGAGATCCACCGACTCACCCTCGATCATACGTGGGGGCAAGAGGCCCTGGATAAACAGCGAATTAGCCAGGCAGAGCTAAATAACCACCCCAATCGCAACGTCATCCGTCGCTATTTGGGTATCAATTCGAACATCAATATCGACTGGGAAATCGTACGTCCAGGCACCTTTCACCAAGTATTGGCAAACCGCTCACTTGATTTGGCCATTACATTCCGTACAAACGATGTTCTCCTGCTCTGCTCAGATGGTTTGACAGACAAAGTCCAAGAACGGGAAATTTTGGCAACAATCCAACCACTGCTTGGTGAACCTCAGAAGGCCGCCGAGAAGCTAGTTGACGTTGCTCTTGGGAAAAAAGAGGGTGACAACATTACGGCTGCGCTGATCTCATTTACTCAACCCCAGAGTGAAGAAAAGAAGGGCCGCTCTATGGGTACGGTGATTGGGCTGCTCACCCTGATGTTGCTCTCGATTTTTGCCCTGTTTGTCATCTTTGGTGCCCCAGACAACAATGGAACGAGCAATGAGGTCGGCAGCGGAATAAGCAACGGCATAAGCGGAACCCCAGCAGATGCCAATGACGCAATAACGGCGCAGCGTTCAACCGAAACCACAGAAGAGTCAACGGCCAATTCGTCAGCTGAATTCACATCAGCTAGTGAGACGGCAGAAGAGGTGGAACCTACGTTAGCTTCCATATCTGCTAGTTCCACAGAACGACCCATTGAAGAAACGGTTACCGAGCCGACGACTTCGGCACCCCCCCTACCAGAACCAACTTCCACCCGCCTGCCTGCCACCCAGACTGTAACGCCGACAACACCCGTCATTGCACTGGCAACAAAACCGACTAGAAACACAGCAGAGTCATCCGATACGGTTGGGGCCACAAGAACCATCAGTGAGACCATCACGCCGGGTACCAGTGAAATTACCTTACCCTCCAATGAGCCAACCACGACTTCAATCGCTACTGAAAGACCAGCAACGGTTGACACCAACGAACCAACACCAACAGCCCCTGCATTGGTAACCCAGGGAGCATCGACACCTACACGACGAGCTACCCAAACACCTAATCCGACAGCAACCCCGACGATAACCAGAGCCATAGCCACAATTGGGACCGCAAACCCAACGACGGCGCCACCCAACGCTTCAAGTAACCAAGCACCCACTTCAAACGTATCTACTGCAGAACCTTCCCTTCCTATTGACCCATCATGGCGGGTGAAACTAGTTACTCCAGTTGGCGACACCACCAGCAGTGACCCAGTTCGCTTTGTATGGGATGCCAACTTTAGCTTAGGTGAGAATCAAGCATTTGAATTGATCTTTTGGAAGCCAAGTGAAGAGCCGATGGTCGGCGGTCTTGGTTTGGCAGGCAGCGGACCCGAAACCGAAGCGACGGTGAGACCCAAAGTTGCAGCAGAGAACAGTGTTTCCAATATGGACCTACATTGGGGTGTTCGTCTGGTTGAGGTAGAGCCGTATAGGCCCATTCAGTTTCTTGGTGGTGGAGATAGAATTGTTCGCTTCGAGATCGGAGGGGGGGAGAGCGATTCCAATCCAAGTGGGGATCCAAGGCCTAGCTGCACAGGGGCTGCTTGTCGAGATTGACAGAAAGAGAGCGAAAGAAGGAGAGAAGGCGTGGCAGATACGCTAAAGAATCTATCAAAAATTGGACTTGTTGTTATCCCTGTTGCAATCGTCTGCGTGACTATGTTGATTTCGGGCGTTGCACTACGCGCAACTGGACAATCCATACCGGATAGATCTGCACCGGATAGATCTACACCAGTCCAAACGATGTCGTTTCAGGCACTCAAAGACACATATACGACCAGTAATAAACCAGATGAGGGTCACGGCAATGAGAAGGCATTTTGGGTAGGCCACAACGGGAGCAATGGGTTTGGTCTGCAACGTTCGTTCATTGGCTTTGAGCTAAATGCTATCCCAGCTAGAAGCACCATTGTCTCGGCAAGCCTAAATCTGTACGTTGGTGGAACAACAACCAATGATGAGCCACTCATTGTATCCGTCAGACGAGCCAACGGGGTTTGGGCAGAAGAGGTAACAGCAAATACGCTAGAGGTGACAATCGATAATCAGCATAGCCCGACTATGACCATTCCAGCGGTTGATGATCAGCTCTTCACGTGGGACATCCAAGCACTTGTTCAAAAGTGGATCAACGAAGATGTGGCAAGTCGTGGTACCGTTCTCTCTTTAAGAATTACCGGAAACAAGCAATCAGGCGATCACGAACGAGGATTTTGGTCCAGGAATTGCGAGGTGAGTGATTGTGGGGAAGTGCCAGGGAAACGCCCCCAATTAGTCATTACCTATTCTGACCCAGCGACACCGACTGCTACCTCAACCGCCACCCCAGCCCCGATACCCACGGTACTTCCCACGCCAGAGTCGAATATCGCCCTATCTATTGAGATCATGTCATCAGAGCCAGCCAATCAGTCAATTCTCCCTGGTGAATCTGTCAATGTCGATATTCGGATACAGAACGGTCCAGTCCCCGTCGCCAACGCCATATTAACTGGAACCATTCCTTCTGGGTTTCAATTAGCTGAACATGACGCTGACATGGCCAGCAGCACAATGCTCACTTGGAATATCGGAGATCTTGCTGCGAACGCGGAACAGAGTCACTCATACAAGATTCAACGTCCCGAAAGCGAACCAGAAGCACAAGAAACGCCAACGCAGACGTCCACGGCACAACCTTCGTCCACACCCACATGGACGTCGACACCTACGCAGACTGGGGAACCAACTCTGACGCCAACCCAAACCCAAACGACCGTTCCAACCTCAACACCAACTCAGACTGACCAGCCTTCAGCTACCCCAACAACGGTGACCCCAACAGCGACTACAGAACCAACACCAGAACAGACGCCGACTGACCAAGAGCCGCAAGTGCTGGAGTGGCGTCCTCAGCCCCCAGAAACTGAAGCGCCAGGACAAGCGATTCGCTTTCAACTGGGGCCACCTCCAGAAGGGAGTGGCTACTGCTACCAATGGGAGATGGGTGATGGAAATATCTATCACCTGCGGGATACCCCTACCTTCACCTATGTCTATACAGATGTGGATAGCTATGAGATCGAGGTCATTGTTGCCCGACAGCCCGACTATCTTGCTGTTCTTACATGGACAATCTTTATTGAAGGAGAGTCGGGAAGCGATATCTTGGAACCGCCAGAAGTTGACACAGAATGTGAAAACCTATTCCCCCTAGAGAACCATACGTCAACGTACCAACGATCATTTATGACCACTAGCCCAAATGTTGGCACACAGGGGGCATTCGAGAATATTCCTATTTCTGCTGGGATTCAATGGAGAGACGGAAGTGAGCAAAAGGGGAGTTCAGTAGAGGTATTTGTGAATCCAGATACAATGATCTATTTGCCAAGATTCTATGAGTGATAAGTCAAGCAGAATACACACTCAGTAGTTAAACATGTCAGAGGCTGCATTACAGGGAATGAAAATCGACCGCACGATAAGCAGTTGCAATCTACTATTACTGAATATAAAATAGACATCATTGAGGGTCGTATAACGATAGTTGTGTCAGAGGCAAAATAGAGGGCATGTCCGCTCAGAACACCTGGAATTTTACACAGAATTCGTTATACCATCTCATTGAGAGGAGAATGAACGCGAAAGGTAGAGTCTGATCTTGGAACGTTAGAGAATGGGTCGCAAACAACTTGCGCGTTTCCTTTGGGTGGGGTCCCATCATATGGCCGAATTATTTAATTCTCGTTCCTATAAAGTTGAACTGTAAAGGATAGTCGATGGCACTGCATAGCGGAGACCTTCTTCAGCAGGGGCGGTACTCTATTACCAGCCAACTGGGCAGGGGGGGGATGGGCATGGTCTACTTGGGGATCGATCGGAATCTGCTGGATCGATTGGTAGCCATCAAAGAGAATAATCTCCATGAAGACCGCTTTAAAGAGCAATTTTTGCGAGAAGCCAGGCTGCTGTCACGCCTTAACCACCCAAACCTACCTAGGGTCACTGACTACTTTGCCGAGCCGTCAGGGTACCAATATCTGGTTATGGATTATGTTGAGGGAGCTGACCTACAGGCGTATCAGCACAGCCAAAATAGCCCCATTGACGAAATCGCTGCATTGACCTGGATGGGGGCCGTTATGGATGCCCTGGCCTACATGCATAACTGGACCGATACTGGCACAGGGCGACTCCAGCCCATCATCCATCGGGACATTAAGCCCAGCAACATCAAAGTCACGCCAACAAGAGAAATTTTTCTTGTCGATTTTGGGCTGGCCAAGCATGATATGGGTGGCGACACCCGTTCGGGTGCCAGGGGAACCACGTCAGGATATTCGTCGATTGAACAGTACGATGGGGGAACTGGGCCTCGTTCCGACATCTATTCTCTGGGTGCAACCCTCTATACGCTGGTCACTAATCAAAGGCCACCTTCTGCTACAGACATTGCCAGCGGCACACCACTGACTCCACCCCGTATAATCAATCCCGCACTTTCTGCAAATACAGAACGAGTCATTTTACAGGCTATGCAGATCCAGGCAGGGGATCGTTTCCAGAGCGTAGAGGAGATGCGGGACGCGCTCAGCCGCCGTTCAATTTGGAGGCGTTTGTCCGGTCAATTTGTGGCATCTCCTGGAAAAGCAAATCCTCCCCTTATTCCTGGGTGGCTCGGTACAGCCGCGGGCTTCGGTATGCTTTTATTCATTGGGCTGAGCCTCCTTATCCTAGTACCTCCCCTTCGACAAAGTCTGCAAACCCTATCTGAATCGCCACTTGAGACGCCGAGTGGAGCCACGGTCCAACGCCCTACCGGGTCACCAGATAGTTCCAGATCTATCAAGCCAAATACTCTTGAGATACCCACAATTGAGCTGCCCATCTTTGAAACGCCAGCCGTTGATGTAGCCACCCCTCATACAACCATCGCTACCATAACCATCATCGATGCACCTACCCTATCAAACCATCAAACAGAGGGTGCCGAGTCAGTGTCATCCGAGCCTGATGACGGTGAGGAGGCTTCCACCATTGCGACAGTTGCTCGGGCACAGGCAGATATGATAGATGTTCAATCAGAGCCAACTACAGCCTCTTTGCCCACAATACAGTCGGATGGTGGGCTATTGCCTGCTGATAACGCAGATGCCGATGCTGATGCCATTGAAGATGCGGATGATAGCCCTGATGGGGTGATCCAACTTGCTTCTCCAGAGTCTCCATCCTCCGAAAAAAAGGAGACCGCTATAGCAAAAGCCATTCCAACCTCATCCACAACCGCAGTGCCAACTCTCCAAAGAGAACCGACTCCCACCCGTCGCCCACCGACCCGTACACCAACATCCACAGCGCGACCGACTTCGACAGCAACGCCCGAGTTTTCCAGCAGTGATGCAGCATCGGATTCGGCACCATCTGCTAAAGCAGGGTCAACCCCCGATCCATCACAATTGATTCGGCTCGTGAGTCCGATCAGCGGTAGCTCAGAGAAGAATTCAATACGCTTTGAATGGGATGCAAACTTTGAGCTTGAAGAGAATCAGGCATTTGAATTAGTCTTCTGGAAACCAGGAGACGATCCGCTGCGGGACGGGCTTGGTCTAGCAGGCAGTGGGCCAAGGACATCTGCCCAAGTCAGCCCCAAGATCGCGGCTCGCTATGGCTTTGTCAATATTGACCTACTTTGGGGCGTTCGGCTGGTACAGGTAGAGCCTTATGAGCCAGTCCAGTTTTTGGGCGGCGACCGAATCGTCCGTTTCGAAGTGGGGAGCAGCTCGAATGGTGGCTCTAGCAGTGGCTCAAGCAGTGTATCCGATACTGGATCAGATGGCGGAATTAGAAGTGGTACCGAAGGGACGAGCACAACCTCAGACAGCGGTACAAACACCAATAGCGCCGTAGAATCCACCCCAACCAGTTACCCAGCACCCGATAATTAGCAAGGGTATACCTCAGGCCAACAAGAAGGTGACTTTATAGATGGGGCGAGGGAATAAAAGAATGCAATGCATGGGTAGCAAAGCACATGGCACATCCAACAAGCAGCTCAACCATGCGTTGCATGCAGATTGAGCCGAATGCAACGCACGCAGTTGGCAGCTCTCGCTGCAACCACTTTGTTGACCTGTGTGCATCTCATTCTCAATCCTAAGGAATCAAGATCAAATAAAACCCGAAAATTCGACATTGTCATCTCGAGTACCCGAGAGATCTTTCGTTTGATTTTATTAAATTCTCGTTCCTAAACGCAAATATAACCTCAACAAGATGCTCAAAAATTGAGTAAGACATCTGTCCAGTATATAATTCAGTATATCGCAACAAAGTCGCTCTGAACTCGGCTGACTATAGACCACGCGACTAGATGACTGCCGACACACTATTTTATCGATGGCTTAAACATATTTGGGAGCCTACCTCATGCTTGTCAATGAAGAACAACTGTCTACTGTATCGGCAAATGGCCACGCCGCAGCCTACGATGATCCGATGCGCCAAAGTGCTTTGGACCACGTCTGGATCCACAGCACGAATTATGTGGAATTGGCCGAAAAAGATGGGCTACACGTCTTTGAACGGGGTGAGGGCTGCCATCTGTATGATACATCAGGTAATCAGTGGATCGACGGGATTGCGGGTCTGTGGGTCGTTAATGCTGGACACGGTCGGCAAGAGATTGGCGATGCAATGGCCAAACAGGCTGGCCAGTTGGCTTATGTCTCATCGGCTTCCTACACCTCTAAACCGACTGTACAACTCGCGGAAACTCTGGCTCAGATAACGCCTGGTGATTTGGGACGCGCCTTCTTCTGTTCCGGTGGCTCGGAAGCAGTTGAAAGTGCTGTCAAGATTGCCAAACAGGTGCAGGTTCTACGGGGCTTTCCTAAGCGCTACAAAGTGATCGCTCGTCGTGGCTCCTATCATGGGATGACCTTTGGTGCCATGAGCCTGACGACTGGTAAGCGTGCCGATATGGAGCGCTTCTTTGGCCCCATGATGCCCGGCGTCTACCATGTGCCGTCACCCAACCGCTACCGCAATGACTTTGGGCTAGACGGCGAAGAGGGCGATATCATGTGCGCCAAATGGATAGAGCAAGAGATCCTCTTTCAAGGGCCGGAAACGGTGGCGGCGGTCATTGGCGAGCCAGTCTCATCGGCCAACGGCGTCCATGTCCCCTCACCCAAATATTGGCAGTTGCTGCGGGAAATCTGTGACCGGCACGGTGTGTTGCTTATTATGGACGAGGTAATCTGTGGCTTTGGCCGTACAGGCAAGTGGTTTGCCAGCGAACACTTCGATATTGTGCCAGATATTATGACCCTTGCCAAGGGTCTTTCCAGCGGCTATGCGCCCATTGCTGCGGCCATTGTGCGGCCGGATGTGTACGATGTCTTTACTGATGAGTCAAATACTCTGTCCCATTTGTTGACCTTTGGAGGGCAAGCCGTGGCGACGGTAGCGGCTCTAAAGAATATTGAGATTATGCATCGAGAAGGATTGGTTGAACGAGCCGCTGAAATGGGGCCCTACCTTTTGGCTGGCTTGAAAAAATTAGTCGATGAGCACCCCACTGTGGGAGATGCGCGAGGCATTGGTTTGTTAGCGGCCATTGAATTGGTACAAAATAAAGAAACAAAGGAAAAGTGGGATTTATCGTCCGACTTTATCAAGAGGCTCAATGCACTGATGGTCGAACGTCGTTTGCTGGCCCGGGTATGGAGTGTCATCCACATTGCACCGCCCCTGGTCGTAACCCGAGACGAGATCGACAGTATCCTTACCATCCTCGACGAAAGCCTGACCATAGCAGAAAAAGAATTCGGAATCAATTAACATGATGGAAAAGAAGATAGTCTTTAGCGGTATCCAGCCTTCAGGTGAGTTTCACTTGGGCAACTACTTGGGTGCAGTGCGGGGTTGGGCCGCTCGCCAGGATGAGAAGGTTAACTACTTCTGTATTGTTGATCTACACAGCCTTACCGCCCATCAAGATCCTAACACCCTACATACGCAGATCCGCTCCCTGGCGGCTATGCTTATCGCCTGTGGCATCGATCCGGACCGCAGCACCCTCTTTGTACAGAGCCATGTGGTTGCTCATGCCGAAGCGTGCTGGCTGCTCAACTGCATTACGCCCCTTGGTTGGCTACAGCGTATGACCCAATTTAAAGACAAGTCGACAAAACAAGAGACGATCCTGACTGGGCTTCTTGATTATCCCGTATTGCAGGCCGGTGACATCATGCTCTACGACGCAGATGAGGTGCCAGTTGGCGAAGATCAACGTCAGCACGTCGAATTGACTCGTGATATTGGTCAGCGCTTCAATCATATCTACGCACAACCCTTTTTTGTCTTGCCTGAAGTTAAAGTACCTGAAGCTGGTGCACGAGTCATGGGCCTTGATGACCCGACCAATAAGATGTCCAAAAGCATGGCCCACATCCGAGGACACGCCGTACGCTTACTCGATGAGCCCAAAGAGATCCTACGCTCCTTCAAGCGAGCCGTCACTGATTCTGGTAATGAGATCATCTTCTCCGAAGAACCCGAAAAAGCGGGGGTCAATAACCTGCTGGAGATCTACGAAGCCGTCACCGGCAAAGAACGAGATGCTGTCCAGGCAGACTTCGCCAATGCCCGGGGTTACGGTGACCTAAAAGTAGGCGTTGGCGAAGCCGTTGTAGAGGCTGTAAAGCCTATCCGTGAACGGTATGATTATCTCTTGCAGGACACCGCCGAATTAGATCGGCTCCTGGCCCGCGGCGCAGACGACGCCCGAAGCCAGGCGCAACCAAAGGTGGATCAGATGAAGGAGATGATGGGGTTGGTTTTACCGAGAAAGAGTTGATTGTTAATGGTGGATCCCCTATCCCCTATCCACTCCTTTCCCCTCCAAGCACTTACGCAACTGACGCTTGGCGCGATAGATCACCACATAGACAGCATTCGCCGAGGTATCCATCTCTTGTGCAACAACCTCGGCCTTCTCATTATCTCCAATGCAGCGCAGAAAAATTGTGCGGTATCGTTCAGATAGCTCCTCGATGCACTGCCGCACCATCTCTGCCACCTCATGCTGGATAACCACTTCGGCGGGGTCACCCGCTTCTTCCCTTTCCAGAGAATCAAAAAGTGTAAGTTCATCCTCTTCATCACCGTCCACGACCGGATAGACTCGACGACGCCAGTAGGGGCGACGCAGTTCTGTGGCCACAATTCGGTGAGTTACCTGAGCTATCCAACTAGTGAAGGCACCGTCGCCATAAAACTTATCGAGTAGAACAAAATCGTCCCGCGCAATCTTCTCCAACGTATCCTGAGCAAAATCATGAGCTAGCTCTGTCAGCTCCTGTGGCGCAAAGTGAACGAGTACCGAATCGTAGGCTTCGCGGCGGCGAAAATAGTTATAGATAACCACGATTAGATACCCACTCAAATCCTCATGGGCCTGACGTTGGGCCTCCAACCCTTGATCACCGCGCAACTCTGCTATCCATAGTTCATCTGAACGACGTGGGGAGGTATACATAGAAGGGGAAGAATCTCTCGACATGAATGGTTACTCGTGGATAACAAAAATTTTAAGGCTCATCTGTACAAATTGTGCGGTCCCACATCAATTAGACCACGGAAGTGCCAAGGCACATACCTTCAGCTGACAAGAAAACGTTGAGTCGTGAACGGTTGTCTGCGCCTATACTGCGGTAAATTTTAGAACCGTTGTTTCATCAATTTTAGCAGGGAGACAAAACAATGGGACTCTTTGGGATTTCATGAGGTTGACAACTTTATGGAACAAGGATTTTAAAGATTACGAAGATTTTTCTCTTCTAATCTTAGAAATCTGGCTAATCCCTGTTCATTTTTTCTGTCAACCTCGTGAGAGCCGGTTGAACCAACAATGGTTTTGAAATGGAACTGAGTATAATAACTGTGGCTAGTGAGCAATCGGGGGGATTAATTGAAAATTTTAGCACGCATCAAGCTGCGTAACAAACAGGGACTGGGCATCAACTATGTTTGTAAGCAAGATACCATGTATGTCCCCAAGAAACTATCGACAAACCGTCAAGTTAATTTTGTCCCGATTTTGTGTGCAGTCAAGCACACGTCCCCGTATGCGTAAGGACATGCGCTTTATCTGGCCAACTATCTGTATGCAAGCACATGTGCAAGAAGGGGTGAAAGAAATCAGTTTGCCATTGCGTCTATACTAACCAGTTGGCCCTGCGCTTACTTATACTCAGCTTCGTTTGGAAACGATCAGCGTATAACTAATCCAGGGTCCTCACCCACCAACGAACGGCAACCCTGTTCCGCGGACACCCAAAGGTGAAAACGATATATATTGGTAGTGCTAGAGCGCCGTCCCTCGGCGCTTTAGCGCGGAATCAAACTTATGGATATGAGAGCCTCTCATTGCGCATCTCCTCTAACCATGCTATGATCGATATAGAGACCTATACTGAACCTACTCATCGTTCATATACTTCGCCAGAAAAGCATTGTCCCGACTCTTGTTCAATCCACTCCGGACACTTCTCAAAAGGGAGGACAGAACTTTTCTGGCCATCTATAGGAGCTAGCCCATGCCCGCCCCCGCCATGATCCGCCCTGCTGTTGCTACCGACCCACCCCAACTACAGGAACAATTCAGTCAGATTGGTTGGTCCAAGCCTGATGGCTACTTTGCCGATTGCGTGCGCCTCCAAGAAGAAGGCAAAATCGTACTGCTAATTGCAGAGATAGACGGTCACTATGTGGGTCATTGTAAGGTTGTTTGGGAGCCCGACTACCCCTATTTTAAGGAACAGAACATTCCAGAGACTCAGGATCTGAATGTACTTACCCAAGTGAGACGGCAAGGCGTTGCGACCCAACTCATGGACGAATCGGAGCGGCGTATTGGAGAGCGGTCGGACTTGGCGGGCATTGGGTTTGGGCTATACAAAGACTACGGCGCGGCCCAGCGAATGTACGTCTTGCGTGGGTATGTGCCTGATAGTCAGGGCATAACCTACAACAATGTCTTGGCCACACCCGGTGAGTCGTATCCGGTAGATGATGATTTGGTTTTGTGTTTGGTTAAACGATTGAGATAGTTCATAGACTGCGGTTAATTTAAAGACAGGAGTTTTCCGCTGCTTTATACTGGAGTATCTAAACTCGTGTTCTCAAACGGAGCTGAATATAAGTATAAAGAGAAGGAGCACCACCATGCCATTGCTTGCCTCGCCCCACTTTTCCACTATTGATTTGACGAACCACTATAACACCCGTCAGTCAGAGCTGTCATCTACTTTGGCTTTAAGTGAGGAGCAGCGCTACCTGACCTACGGATCGCAAGTATTTCGTGGAATCCCATTTACCCTCGGACCCAGCGATCAACCCAATGTTCTCGTCCTAGAAGAAACACCTGTAGCCATCTCGGCTGACCACATATCTGCGACCTACATCGTCTTTCTACACGCGGTCGAGGACAAGGTCACCAACTATCAGGATGGGTTTGCAGATACGGATGTCGACGGCAACGAGTTGGGAAATAGCGTCTCCGAGTATACTCTTGAATATGCCGACGGCACCAGCGCGAGCACGCCCATCCTACGCCGCTTTGCAATCCAGCAGAGCCGCATCGGTTGGGGCGCCAGCGCTTTTGCTGCCGTCCCTGCCCAGAAGCCAGACACCCATCCATCCTTAACCGAGCTGCAACAAATGGGCAATGAACTAGACTGGTTTGGCTATGGGCAAGGTGAAGTGCGCCATCTTTCAGGGCGGGAAGGAATGCGGGAAAAGCTCTGGCTCTATGCTCTTCCCAATCCGCACCCCGATAAACCTATCCAGCGCATCGTCTGTACGCCCCAAAGGGAGCGCTCGGTCATCTATGGCATCTCAACGACTCAATTGACTGACCACCCGTTGCGCCCAGGTACCCGTAAGAAAGCAAGGCTGACCTTACCCGAGGGAATATCCCTTAACCCAGTCGACGAGCTGGAATGCAATGAGGGCACCGACATCGACATTGACATGGGTGTCATCATCTCGGCCAGGGCTGCCCTAGATTATGATGTGGACCGCTGGTTGGGTTCTGACCCATTAGCCCCGCCGGAGCAATCCACTCAGGCGGTCGTGGTGGAATACGCCGCCCATCCCCAAGCCCGCCTCGCTGTAGGTAGCAATACCGATGCACCTGTGGCCTATGATTTAGCATCGCTGGAAACGGAACCTGCAGAACAGATAATCTCCATTGAACCTGCAGAACGGCTAGTTAAAATCAAGGTAGTAGAGAAAGGGACCAATCACCCTGCAGCAGTCCGTATTCACATGCATGGAGCCGCGGGTGAGTATCTGCCGCCGAGAGGGTATCACCGCAAGGTCAATGGGTACTGGTTTGAAGATAATTATGGAGAATTCAGGTGTGATGAGCAGCAGTATGCTTACATCTGGGGTGAGTGCGAGGCTGATCTACCGCTGGGTGACGTCTACGTAGAGATCACCAAAGGGTACGAAGTTACGCCCCTTCGCACCAAAGTGAGCGTAACGCCTGAGACTGACGCACTTGTCTTTGAGCTAGAGCGAGTTCTCTCTTGGCGCAGCCGTGGCTGGGTGACCGCCGATACCCACGTCCACTTCTTGACGCCCCAAACCGCGCTGCTGGAAGGTGCAGCCGAAGGCGTCAACGTGGTTAACCTGTTGGCCAGCCAATGGGGCGAGATGTTCAGTAATGTCTCCGACTTTGATGGCAAGACAACCTTTAGCGCAGGTGACCTGGCAGGCCCAAACGAAATCGGTGAAGGTGAATTCCTGGTGCGGGTCGGCACCGAGAACCGGATGCAGGTGCTGGGCCACATCTCGCTGTTGGGCTACTCGGGCAATATGATCCACCCTCTTTGCACTGGCGGGCCTTCGGAATCAGCTATCGGTGATCCCCAAGAGGTGACTATGGCTGAATGGGCTCAACGTTGTATCGACCAAGGCGGCCTGACCGTCATGCCCCATGGGCCAAACCCTCAGTGCGAGCGGGCTGCTGATCTGGTCCTAGGCTTGATCAACGCAGTCGAGATGATGACCTTCAACCCGCAGTCCAAGAACATGGGACAGATCAGCCCCTATGGCATTGCCGACTGGTATCGCTACCTCAACCTGGGCTATCAGGTTCCCATTTGCGGCGGTTCGGACAAGATGGCTGCGTCGTCCCTGCTGGGCGGTATTCGTACCTATGCACAGATGGGAGAACTGGCCTTCTCTTATGAAAATTGGATGGAGGCCATGCGTCGCGGCAACACATTTGTGACCGTGGGGCCGTTGGTTGAGTTGACCGTGGAAGGCGTTGCGCCGGGCGGCGAAGTCAAGCTCCCAGAAAGTGGTGGTACTGTCAATCTAAACTGGAATGTGGAATCAGTCAGCTTACCTGTGGAATCCGTGGAGATTATTGTGGGCAGCCTTACCCATGAAGAAGTTTCAGTGAATGGACTGTCGGCAGAGGGAAGTGCAGCAATTCCCATCAGCCAGTCAACGTGGATTGCCATTCGAGTGCGGGGCAGCTATCAGAATCGTCCTGGCGAAATCGCAGCCCATACAAGTGCGGTTCACATACTTGTCGGCGACCAACCCATCTTCAGCAAAGCTGATGCCATCACCGTATTGGAGCAGATCGAAGGAGCTATCGCCTACGTGGATACGTTGGCTCCACGGCCCGACGTAATCCGCTTTAAGCAGCTACGAGCCACGCTGGAATCGGCCCATAATCGGCTCCACCAGCAGATGCATCGCAATGGTTTCTTCCATACCCATACACCACTTCACAATCATGAAAATGGGCACGAGCATTAATATGCCATTCAACGATGCTTCAACGGTCGGTGTGCTATTCTGTATATGGCGATGATGTAAATGAAGCACCTACATCGTAACTCATCAGCATATCTCTATCTGATACCGCAATTGCCTCAACGCTACATACTGTGACATAGTCAATGCAAAGATAATGGAAGATTGATAGCCGGATACCTACGGTACTATTCACTATACTCGGTTCTGTTTAAGAAAAGCAGTTTCCTTTCTCTAGTAGAGTGTCGGAAAACTACCGTTCCCAAAACGACCGCAGTATAGCAACCAGCAACTATCCACTATCCCATCATCCACTATCCCCAACCGTCAGTACCTGTTATCTACCCCGGAGATGAACATGACGACACACAACCGCACACCCGATGCACGAATTCAAACGAGACGCAAGGCTCTTCTCGATGCTGGCTCCTTTCCGATGGCTGCAAAATTTCCGCGCAAGGAGACTATCGAAAACCTCAGCAAGTGTTTAATGGCCTTTGGCAACCGCCTCTTCGATTTCTTTCAGCTAGGCTTTGATGGTACGGCCAAAGGTTATCGGCTGGAGCCGTCAGTCGCCTATCCTAAAGAGTATGTGTTGAATACCATCCTGACCCAAATCTCCCATGATGTGGGTGCGCTGCAGAAAGCCTATCAGCAGCGTAGCGTGCCCGAATTGGCATCACGCCTCAAGACTGCCGATAATCTGGCTTACCTTTCTCTTCTACCAGCCATTGAGCAAGGCATCTTACCTGTCTCGACCACTATTACCTACTTTCATAAATCGCCCAATGTGCGAGTTGTTCCCTATGCACCAATAGCCTTGGTCGGCATTCCCTTTAGTGCTCGGGATCCGCACAATAACTTTGATTTGCTGGCCACGCCCCACGAAGTCGGTCACTATGTCTATCGGCATGGTTGGTTACCCAACGCGCCAGAGCAGAGGCTACGTACTGCCTTTGAGCACAAGATCAAGCGTTCGTTCCCAGTGGAGGAACGTTGGGTGTTGCAGTGGTTAGAAGAGATCTTTGCTGATACGTATGGTTGCTTGGTTGCGACTGAGGCCATGACGGAAAGCTTCCGAGATATACTCCTTAGCCACTCTGGAAAGCAATTTTCTGGCGACACGGGGAAGCATCCCATTCCGGCTGTGCGCATGTATGTCTATACCACAGCATTAGAGAGGTATGGCTATACTGAGGTTGCAGAACAATTTATGCTGGAGTGGGAGAGAATTCTTGATTTCCGGGGGCGACCGTCTGAATTTACCTTGGGAGAATCTTACGCTAATGTTAGCTTTAAGGCAGCTCAAGAGACTTTTAAGAAGACGGTGGACTGTTTCGCCGAGTTGGCTGTTCTAGATTCACTGAAAAGTACCCCTCGTCCAGTAAGCTATCCATTGTGGGGGACGGTCAACAGTCAATCCTTTGATCATTTTGTGGAGCGTTATGGGAGTGATGATGCCCCGATAGAAATTCCAGAACTAAAGATCCGGGACAACAAGATCTATGTGGACCGTCCAGGCGAGTATGATCGCAGCAATCGGATGCTGGGTGATACCAACACTTGGCTTGACATCATCAACCGGGACGCCCAGTTGAATGCACCGATCCCGCCAGTGGCATGGTCAGCCATCTTTGATTCACTGGATTGGACCGACGAAGGGCCACATAGCCGCGACTAGGTATCCTGTGCCAGAAAATTCTTGTTCCGACGTTTGCCTCATCAACCCTGAGAATTTTCGAAAAGGGAAGGCGAAACTTTTCTGGCACCTATGCATATGATGCAAACAGGCCATGCATTAGAAACCAGGGGTTTACTCAGCCACATACAAGGATTTAGTCGCTGAAGCCCCTGGTTTCTTTTGAGCCGCTATGTACTACTCAACTCGCGGATTCTTTTTTGGCAAGCAGAACCTTTTGCCGTGAGGTAACCACGGCTTTGACGACAGCACGGATGGTAAGCATAATCCAAAAGATGCTCCACGCCCCAACGAGCATTCCACCCAGTGGGATGCGGGTTTCATCCATAATGGGGGTGTACTTGACACCCGCAGGTGAAATATGAATGTAGCCCCGTGGCGTACTTCGTCCGCCAGCGCCACCACCGCCACCACCACCTTGACTAAGCCCCTCGCCATCTTGAATAGAAGCATCTTCCCCTGCGTTCGCTTTCTCTGGCAGCGTTTCATCTAGATTATCTGGATCATGTCCATTTGGGGAGGAACCCATGCCACCGCCAAAGCCAAAACCAAATTGTACTTGTGCCACAGGTATAATGGTCGTATCCCCCTCATGGGTGGGTGGCCCGAAGACCTTATTCACGCCGATCTGCTCAACAAACTTCTCAATCGCTGATGTATTGACGACTTCGTTGATGTTCATAATTTGTTCCTTGGTTCTCTATAATCAGTAGACGCAGTAGCGGAGATAAACTCGAGTATCTCTGGACCAAATGAAGAAGAGGCTACAGACACTGATAGTGACCTCTTACCGATTTGCTATACGACCAGCGACAATGGAAATGAGCAGACAGGTGCCGCTCACCGCCAATGCCCCCATAAGGTATCCTTGCCAGCTAACACGTTCTGGGTCGGACATAGAAACGGTATACTCCTCCTCCCCGTCCTGCACAAGAATGGTTTCTGGTGATACACGACCCCATACACCCGCGAAGCTACCATTCGGAACGACTTGCTGCCGCCCTGTTATCTTGGCGATAGGTCGAATGGTACGCTGGCCAACCACAATAGGCGGCCCCTCCAATCGTTGGTCAATTTTGGTGGAAGGTGGTTGTTGTGCCATTGGCTATCAGATCTCCTATTAAATAGAGCGTATTACATGAGTGCCTGGATATCGCTGTATAAGAAGACGCCCAGAATAAAGAGCATGACCGAGCCAATGCCTAGATAGCGCCAACGCCAACTTGTAGGCCAGAGAACGACGATGTTGTAGAGGATAACGCCTATGGCTAGAACCTCTAACACAATGCCAATATAGGCTGAAACAACACCCGTCAACCCCAAAAAAGGCAAGACAAAAGGGAGAAGGATATACTGAATTGTGCAACGCACGGCACTAACAACCAACGAGCCACTTATGGACTTGGTCGCTCGATCAAGCTGCACTACACTTGGCTCTTTTGCTTCAATCTTTGCTTCAGTCATGGATACTCCAAGTTGTTTTAGGAAAGGGTATGAAAACACAATCTCAACACGTTTGTATCCATTATACAGCAAGCACTTTTCTTTGTCCTGTAATGTAATAATCGTTTTTAGATTCGATGTTCGACCCCTGGACTTTGGAGGAGGGCCATGATGCCGTTGGTTCGTTCCTTTCGGCTGACCCAATAGATGAGCCCCATGAAGACGATGAGGTGCACCAGCCAACTTAGACCCAAGACAAACCCCATAAACCAACCGGTTTTGAGTGCAAATAAGGTCAATCCAGCCGCTACGATCAGAGGCAGGATGGCAAATAGCGTAACGAGCCAGGGCAATGGGAGGATAGTCAAGCTATTTAGTCGGGGCATCAACACTTCTGCACGCAATTCTTGGGCAATTTGTGAGATCATAAATCTTCTCCTTATCGTAAAGCTCTACTTAAAAACGGCCGTTCATTCTCCCCGGTAGCAACCATAGGAAGTGACCATTTTTAATAAAACCGTACGTTAGACTCGACAAGACGACAGCGGATTGATAAAGAAACTATCCTAAGGATACACAATTTACGATTACATTTCATGCAACCAAAGGTGTATTTTGGGTTGTAGAGGGTTGATTTTTGCTACTCAACCGGTGACAATTTGATAAAGCAAGGTAGTCCATATGGATATACGATGGTATCTTGCCTGTACGAATGTGATCAGCCTCAACTCTTTAGCAGATTCCTACCCCTTATAAACTTGTGGTACATCCACAACCTACGCAGGTACCCCCAACGGTCCCATCGAGTACTTTCCCGCTGAGCATACATCTCCACATTACTAAGTAAGATGCCCTTCATTACTGATTCAAAAATGAGGTTTCGTGTGAAATCTATGAGAAAGAATGAGGGTCTCGTGAGGTATGAATGAGGGTCTCGTGAGGTATGAATGAGATCCACGCTGGCCCAAGTTGTGTATACTAAGCTCTAGAAAATACAGTTTTGATTGCCCGCATTGACATAGCTTCTTACAGAGCCTGCAATGCGCAACGACAATGCCTCACGTATTTCTAATTGCCATAGAGAAGATTACACCATCGAAACATTGCGGGCTTGATTAACCGTGCATACAGGCTGCCCATACATACAAGGGCAAGGAAGTGGTTAGATGGTAAGTAACTACCCAAATTCCTAGAGCAGAATGCACTTATAGATGGCCAGAAAAGTTCTGTCCTCCCTTCTAAGAAATTCCCGAAGTAGGAAAGTTAAAAGTCAGGGTAAGACTTTTCTGGCGAAGTATACGATAGTGAAAATATACTCATATGCATAACCTATACACACATCCCACACCAGCGTCTGTCGTTCATGAAATGGTCATAGAACAACAATCGGACGAATCACGCATTACGAATTACCCATCACAGACCACAAAATCACTTCTTCAGGATAATGAGTCTAGCCCAATGATACCCAATGACCTTGTCCTCAACGCAATAGACCTCTGTTTGCAAGCTGACTTTTGCGAATCTGAGGCGCTCTTTCATGATGCTCTCGCCTACTATGAGGCAGAGGGAGAGATGGAACGGGCCATGACTATCCATCTGTACCTTGCCTATTTGAACCTTCAATCAGGATCCCTGACCTTGGGCCATCACCATCTCGATAAGTCGCTTGAGTGGTTGGAAGCTCACCAAATGACCATAATCCGGCATTGGTGGCACTTGGAGATTATAGGAAAAGTTATGAAAGAGGCCATCCGTGTTGGTCTGTTTAGCTACCGAGCCGAAATCCTCCTACAGAAGAGCATCCTATATTATGCTCAAATGGATAAGCAAGGAGCGTCGGGAAAGAAGCATGTGGAGAAAGAGATAGACTCTTCTGTATTGGAGCATTTCACCTTGGGCCTAACGGGTCGAGGCCTGACCCAACCCAAAGAAGTTCTGCAGGAATTGCTCGACGGGGGACACCTGAATCGACAAAAGATGGTTGCGCTGATTGCCAAACTCCGGCAACGCGAAGATGGCTATCACGTCAGCGCAACCATGCTCGCCACCTTTGGCCTCTATGTCCAAACCAAGAGCAAAGAAGAGATTGCACATGCCCTCTTCTGCTCCAAACATACAGTCAGCACCTATCTGACTGAAATTTATCGTGCCTTTGACCTACCTTATGAGGCATATCCCAATCCGTATGCTCGTCGACGTAAACTTGTCGAGATTGCCAAGCAAGAAGGGTATATTTAGGTGGTGCGTGAACAGTGATATGCGCCCCTTCCCACACTCTTCTCTTCACCCCCACCGAATCACCTGCTCATGCAAGAAGGAGCGGGTTAGGCTGTGGATCGAATAGCGCCGTTCATTTAAGCCACCTTGGCTGTCCACCAAGCTTAGGCGAACTAGCTGCTCCAGCGAATCCATCACTTCACCTGGATCCAACTGGCTGACCTTGGCAATATGCTCCTGGGTTGCATCAATATAGGTCACCAGCGGCATCACCAGCAGAGTTCGGCGGGCCACCTCGCTTAATGAATCCCAGGCTTGGCGATAGATGTACGTGTAGAGGTCTTCGGCCTTTTGTCCGCGGGCGTTGCGCAGATTCTCCAAGATCACGTTGAGGGCATGAACGTGGGTCTGACCGATGACGAGGCGCAAGGCCAGCGGATTGCCCCCCACTGTTTCCACAATTGGGCTTAGCTCTTCATCACTGGCAGCCAAGAGATGGCTTAGGTTGCGTTGCTGTGCCTCTTGGTGAATGAGAGCTAGGGTAGCATCGTTGGTCAATTCTTTCAGCGAGACGTTGTGAGTATTCATCTGATCATGAAGACTCTCCCTAGTGGTGAGCAAAAATTTGGATGGATTGGCCAAGGTCTCCAGAATCTCAAAGAGGGTTTCAACATCCTGTACCGTCTCCAAGTTATCCACCACAATCAGATGGGGGCGTTGCTCCAGATAAGTGCTTAAGGTGTGGCGCAGTTCGGCTGATGAGGCGGATTCAGAGAACCCTCCCGGAATCAACTGCTGCAGCAACTCCCACACTAGGGCATCAGCCGTAAGGGCCGGTGCCTCGAGAGTGTTCAAACTACCCATGGGTGACAAGGTCTGCTGTTTGGCCGTTACCCAGCCCACATCATGTACCTGCTCATCGGCAATTAGCTTACGCACCATGAAGTTGGCCAAAGAGGTCTTTCCTATACCGCCAATGCCTACCAAGGCAACAATCCAGGGTGCATCATCCTGAACGAGTAGCTCCGTAAGGGGGAGCAGGTACTGTTCAATACCCACTAGCTGCTCATATGAAGGTGTTGGTAACCGGTTTTCCAAACTGAAAAAATAGGCATCGCGCGCCTGCTTCTCCATCTTTTCAATAATTATCGCTAACTTACTAATGGCGTTGGTCTGGCGGTTATAGATGGTCCCTTCGGCCAAGTTGAGCTGGCTAGAGATAGTCTGAATCAATTCACTTTCTAAGAAGTGCATCCGCAAAATTTCCGCACCGACTTCGTCGGTTTCCGCCAATTCACCCAAAGCGGCCTTGAGTAGATGGGTTGTGATTTGTATGGGGTCGTTGGAATAGCTGTTCTGGGCTTCTCGGTAGAGATGATATGATGCAAGGGGGCTTTGGGAAAAGCCTTCTTTTTTTAAAGCCTTAAGGGTTTCGTGAATAACTGTGCGCATTTGAACATGAAAACCGTGTAAATTGTCGGCAGGTGGTTGACGGATGTTTGATGGATTGTTGACCGGGTAGTTGGCTGAGTAGCTGATGAATCGGTGCCGAGTATGGATTACAAAATGTATGATTAAACTCAATTATACCTGATAGGGGTGTGAAATACAATTGAATGAAAAAGTTTGTACAAGGAGACTTGCTGAATTGCAAAGGGTAAATCTTGAATGGGTAATAATCTTGCAATGAGTATGGTCTTATCCACATTCTGAGCGTTTACAAACAAATGTAAGAGTAATCACATAGATTGTAGTTTAAATTACAGAAAATTGGTGCCGAGACCAGTATAACCAACCGAATGAGTATAATTACTTATGAGCATGCATTTTTCACATAAGTAGAATTACCTAGACGATCTGGTAGATTTCCCCCCTTATTCAATGTGGTCTTCATGCAGTCCAGATGTACTGTTTATCTCTGTATAAATGGCCAGAAAAGTTCTGTCCTCCCATCTAGGAATTTTCCAGAGGATTCGGACATGAGCCGGTTCAAGACTTTCCTGGCGAAGTGTAAACAGTCATCTATAAAAATCATCGACAAACAGCCGTTCCCCCCACATGCCCTTTCTTACCGCTGAATAGCTGCTCGGCCACCAAACCAACAGTATGCAAAAAAAACGTACTTATCTAAGCTTTATTCCCTCTTTTTTCACCCCTCTATTTGTCACTTGTGGTCTTTTCATAGGATCTCTTTCTGTTTGGACAGGTGTTCAAGCTCAGAGTTCAGGCGAAGCCCCTTCAGGTCCCCTAACCTCTGAAGGAAATTACAAAATCCTTCCCATTTCGCCGCCGCCAGAGGAAAGAACTGTTCTTAAGGCGGGTATGGATGAGCCAGAGAGCAAGTTAAGCAGCAATGGACTACTGCTGTCCCAAACGAAAGATGAGGAATTCTCAGAGACAGTTGAGGATATTGGTGTGCAACGCCTTGTGGATCACTCAGACCTCATCGGGCTGGCACGCGTGCTGAAAATAGATAGCTTTTGGAGTGCGGATGGCTCTCAAATTGAAAGTGTCACTACGCTTCAACTCAGCCGTCAATTGAAGGGTGATCACGAGGAAGGCGCTCAAATCATGGTGTACACCATTGGTGGTTTTCTTCCTCAGGAAGATCTAGGCATGATGCAAGCCCACGAGGCATCGTTCTCCTACGGAGAGGAGGTGCTCATATTTGCCAAATCCCATAAAAACGGCTATCGGCTGGTTGAAGGTGCTGCGGGCAAATTGGTGGTGACGGGGAAAAACTTCCTTGATCATTTTCGCGCCCAAAATGGGTCACTCACTTCCTTGGTAGGGGAAATAGTTGCTCTACTCCATGAACGTAATGGCGGAGGAGCGCTCTGGCGTCCGACAACTGCCTTTAGTGGGTCCGGTTTTTCCCCCCACTTCAGCACCAGTGCACAACAGTATTTCGTAATGTCAGGCTACCGGCGTTGGTCAACGCCCAACGCCACTGTGCCATTCTACGTCCACGTTAATACCGAGCAGACCGGTCAGAACGACGGCGGTCAGGCTGATTTTCTGCTGGCTATCTGTAACGCCGCTAAAACATGGAATCGAGTATCCCGTGCTAATTTCTCTCTTCAGTATCAAGGAACTACTTCGTCAACCAGCACGGGATACAACGGCCGGAATGAAGTTGTCTTCATGGACAAGGGATCGGGGGAACGGGGGGCGGTTGCTCAGGTTTGGTATCGGCGCGACTTAACGATTGTAGAAGCTGATATTTGGATCAACGATGACTACGATTGGAATGTCACCGGACCCCTTACGCCTTATGAATTAGATTTACAGAGTGCCCTACTCCACGAGTTTGGCCATTGGCTGGTGCTTGGCCACCTAGCCGATCGCGAGGCGGCCATGTACCCCAAACTCTCTGGCGGCATGGTCAAACGCAATCTACACCAAGCAGACGAGCAAGGTATTTCGACAATCTACCCATGCCCCTCAGGGAATTGTCGCCCAGATTAGTCAGATCTAATCCTAGCTGGCCCCTGTCCCTTGAAATGCCCCTTCTGAGTCGATAGCGACTGGCATAGGTGCCCGCATCATCATCACAGGAACAGACGATTCGCGCAGGATCTGATCGGCCACGCTGCCATAGAGCATCCGATTGATACCTGTACGTCCGTGGGTAACCATAGCAATCACATCCACGCTGGCCTTCTTAGCCTCTTTTATTGCCGTTGACGCCAGATCACCAGTCAGCACCTTGGTCGATACAGTGTACCCTGCCTTGCGTAATGCCACCGCCTCTTTTTGCAAAAGCGCAGCCTGCTTTGCGCGGAATTGCTCCTGCTCTTCGGCAGATTGGGTTAAGAGTACGCCATCACCTGGATAGTACCAGACATCCCCTGCTAGTGCATAGTAGGATGCTTGTGTGCCCGAGAGACCCCATGTGGATTCGACAAATAGTAAGAGGAGTTCTGTATTCGCAGGGTCAAAGACTTTGTATACCAACGATAGTGCTTGGTTGCGGAATTCAGAACCGTCAAGGGGAATCATAATTCTTCGTTTAATCATTGTATCTCTCCTGTAGTCGGCCAGATAAAACGTGTCGAGGCTGGAACAATAGAGACCTACCCTTTGGCTGCTATACTGCGGTCGATTTGGGAACCGCAGTTTTCCTTTGTGCTACCAGAGTAACCAAACTACGGTCTTCAAACGGAGCTGAGTACAATCTTTGGCTACAAGGGGGCATTCCCTTTGATGCGAATGGTACAGCACGCAGCAGAGGAGATGAACCGAGACAGAATTTACCTGACGTAGTATACCGGCGGTCGTGATAAAGTAACACCGCTACCCGAGAGAAATAGTGTTACTTTGGATTGAGGTGAGCTGCACATTGACTGTAATTAGAATTACGCAATGAGGATGTAAGCTTGTTTCCAATTGGTGCTTTAGCCATAGTCAGTAGTTAAGCATCCATGGGGCTACACCCCAGGATATGAAAATCGAACAAGGATTTTATAGATTTCGCAAATTCTTCATCTTTCTAATCTTTTCATCTTTTCATCTTTGTTATTTTCAGGGAAGCCCCAAATAGGAATGGCAGCGACAGAGCCGCCTTTTGACTAAGCGACCAATCCCCGTCTTCACGGGAACAAGCTGACTGCGGACTGCCCTGCCCGGAAAATAGCAGGCGGATTCAGGTGGATTAGCAGGGCTTTTTCATCCTTCATGATGCATCTTGATCCATGAAAAACTACTGATAGTAATTCGGTGCCTTCCGCAACCCCGCCCACTGTTCCGGATCATGCCCATAGATGATCACGGCCTGCTCTCGGTCCGCCAACTCCAACAACATGGCCGCACTCTTCTCTGCCTGAATTGGATCCCAGCTTCCGTCAAACCCTTCTTTTGGTTCCGATTGGCGGGAGATGGCATCGCAGGTAAGCAAGATCGGGCCGCTTTGAGGCAAGTTCACAAGGAGGGATAGATGGCCAGGAGAGTGACCTGGTGTTGGCAGTAGGGTGAGTCCAGGGTAGAGGGTTGTCTCTTGGTCTATAAGGTGGTATTGTACGTTGGCTGGCCAATCGATGGGAGAGTGGTTATTCCAGTAGAGGGGCTTGGGCAAGCTCCGCTCAACGCAGCTTATGACAAGTGTTGCTTGGGGAAAATCATTGAGACCCCCGACATGATCGATATGGGTGTGGCTCATGATGAGGGTGTCAATGTCCTGGGGTTGGACTCCACAACGGGCTAACTGAGCAGACGGCAGATTCTCTTTGCTTAGCGTGATGATATGGCCGAAAGCGCCCAACCCGTCCTCGTCTGAAGCTGCCTGGACATTCTCAGCATACTTAGCCGGAAAGCCCGTATCCACCAGGATATTTTTGCCATCCTGAGTTTGGATCAGATATCCTTGGATGCCAATGATCCGTCCATCGGCATGAACTTGGAAGAGACCAAAATCGAGAACAGTAAGGCGTTCAATCGAGCTGTTTTTCATAATCGTAGTCGTCAAGGAATATTTTGTCCCGATTTTTATCTGGGCAAGATGCATTACAGGGCAGTCGTTCAGCCTATAGGAGGCAGTGAACGGTTGCATAATGGGAGGATAAATTTTGTCTATCAGTGAAGCGATCCAAATAGAAAATCTCTTTTCAGTCCGTGGAAAAAAGGTCTTTGTGACGGGCGGCTCCCGAGGCATTGGGTTGATGATCGCCCATGCCTTTGTCGTCAATGGAGCCAGCGTCTACATTACATCACGCAAGGCAGAGGTTTGCCAAAAGAGCGCAGATGAGTTGGCCACTATAGGGGATTGCACGGCGATTCCCGGCGATCTATCCACTGATGAGGGCCGGGCCGCGGTCATTTCTGACTTGTCAGAAGAAGTCGATCAACTGGATATTCTCGTTAACAACGCGGGCGCTTCCTGGGGAGCACCCTTTGATGAATACCCCGAGAGTGGCTACGATAAGGTCATGGATATCAACGTTCGGGCACCATTTCTCTTGACGAGAGATCTGTTACCCCTGTTAGAGAAAAGTGGTTCCGAAGAGAAGCCGGCTCGGGTCATCAATATTGGTTCCATTGACGGTCTACGGGTTTCATCGGTGGCCAACTTTGCTTATGGCCCCAGCAAAGCAGCCATCCACCACTTAACCAAGATTCTGGCTGTTGAGTTGGGCCGTAAGCATATCACCGTTAACGCCATTGCACCCGGACCATTTGAGAGCAAAATGACTGAATGGCTGCTACAGGAGCATGGCGAGCGTATCAAAAAGAGCTGTCCGCTCGGCCGCATTGGCAATCCTGAGGATATGGCAGGTCTGGCTCTTTTCCTGGCTTCCCAGGCTGGTGCATATGTGAATGGCGCGGTGATTCCGCTGGATGGGGGAATCCACATTAGTTAGAAAACATGGCGTGAGTCTCTACGTAAATAGAGGGATGTTTCTACGAAGGTCACTCGTTATTCGGTATTTCTCCGCTGGACCGATCCCGCAAATGTCATTTCGAGCGGGTCTGACGGGAAAAAATCGATCAGTTCAACCTGTTTCTTTGTCCGAAATGTTGGTTAAGTCCCGAATGCTCAGCCGAGAAATCTTCTCTTTGGTCAAAGTGTACAGTAGCAAATTCGGTATTCATATTGTCTAGAATAGCTGCTGGATAAATGAGTAGAGTGCTTGGCCCTGGGGATAAAGTAGCGTTTGCTCGGAGTAGTTTTGGGAAAAAAGCGTTGGGTGTTGAGAATCATCTGTCACTTGATCGCTCTGTATAAATGTGGACCCATGCGCCTGAGCATCATCAATAAATTGCTGAAGGCGAGGGTCAATTACGAACCGACGCAGATTGTTCCCATCGAAGGGGAAGAGGATGTACCTTGCGGCCTCTGTTAGAGAAAGCGCCTCACCCAGCGTCATATCCGGCACCAGAACCAGCCCCGAACGTCCCCTGCCTTGTGTTCCACCCAGCCCTACTACCTTAACGGGCAGCCCTTCCGTCCGAAATAGGGTAACAAAGAGGACCGTTGTGGCCTCGTCACCACCGTCACCCCACAAAACGAGATTGACCTCTTTTGCCTTGGAGCGTTGCTGTTTCGCATTCATGGTTCTAGCCTTATCCTAAAATGAAAGTTAGAGGTGTGCCGATAAAAGAATACGTTACCTTTTCTGTACAGCAGCTATCGACTACCTATCTCATTGCTAAACAGCACCTGACCAAAGAGAGAACATTCTGGCTAGTACAGTGTGCGAAAAGTTATGTCACATTAAGAGCCTCTGTCGTAGGCGCTGTTTTTAACTGCGCAAATGTAGCAATCCACTCATTTTCAAGAGAAGCGAGCGGGCTCTTCCATGATTTATCCTAAGTTTTGCTACTTTAGCCATACCCCGTCCATTTTGGGCGGGGTAGGTAGGGCATGCACATCAAGTAAAGCCAATTTTGCTCTCCTGATGCGTTTTTCATCAGCTTAGAGCCTTTTTCATACTCTACCTACTTTCGCCACTTGCAATTGCCATACTTACTCGCGATTGCCCTAGTGGACAGCTCAGTTGGCTAGAGTAACGAGTTTTCACCAAGGCGAATAGGTGGCGGAAAAGAAAGAAGCTGAGTCTACGAACATACTACCGTTCGTAGACTCAGCTTCTTTTCTGAGAAGATGCTTATTCAATTAGGTGGGTAGAGAGGGACTTGAACCCCCGACCCCCTCGGTGTAAACGAGGTGCTCTAGCCAACTGAGCTATCCACCCAAACAAAAACAAATTTTACTTGTCTATTGCCTATTTGTCAAAAAATGACTTGAATGAAATGTAATTTTGTAGTATACACATCTGGTACCTTCTCATCCTGTATTAATTCGCTGACCGGAACCTCTAACTATAAGTGTGGTCGTTTTCAGAAATGAAGTTTTCTGCTGCTCTAAAGAGAGGCCAAACTAGGGTTTTCAAACAGAGCTGAATATGATGTAGAAAGCTAAAACATGTGTAAATTTTCGCTGAATTTGACACCTTTTTTCTACAGCACCCCCAACCCTTTTTCCACACAGGCAGTTTACCATTGTTCTTATCACTCAAGTAAATCAGTTCAAGTGATGGGGAAACGATCATGCAACTCAGTCATCTAAAACATCCAAATAGTACCAAATTTTCTTTAAGACCTTATTTTTGAAGAGTTTTGTTCAAACAGAAGCGATTTCTACCCAAAATTAACTGATTTGAGCGCGTATTGACCGGATAGGCATCAAAAATACAGCGTGAGAATCTCCGTTTCAGATTTACCTACAAAATATCATTTG
>JBCCHB010000014.1:0-150495 GCA_039028975.1 Chloroflexota bacterium | reverse complement strand
CTGACTCTGGACTAACTGACTCTGGACTAACTGACTCTGGACTAACTGACTCTGGACTAACTGACTCTGGACTAACTGACTCTGGACTAACTGACTCTGGACTAACTGACTCTGGACTAACTGACTCTGGACTATCTGACTCTGGACCAAACGACTAATTACCGTCAAGCACATTCTGCAAGTACGTTTCAACCTCTTGGGCTGAAGCGTACTTCAGAACCTGATTGGCAATGGCCTGGGCGCTGGATTGGGTGAGCGTGCGAATGCTCTGTTTGATTTGGGGAATGGCTGGGGCGCTCATGCTCAACTCATCTAAGCCTAACCCAATCAGCAATGGAGTTGCCAGCGGGTTGCCAGCTAACTCACCACACATGCCAACCCAAATGCCTGCAGAGTGGGCGGTTACTACTACGTGATGAATCGCTTGTAGCACAGCCGGCTGAAAGGGAGTAACTTGCTCCGCCACGTTGGCATTGCCCCGATCCGCTGCCATGATGTACTGGGTTAGATCGTTGGTGCCAATGCTAAAGAAATCAACTTCCTGGGCCAAGTGGGCGGCTGACCAGACCGCAGCGGGTGTCTCAACCATTATGCCCAGCTCCATGTGACGATTAAACCCAATCCCTTCAGCCATCAATTCGCTCTGGATATCCTGAAGCAACGCCCGAGTCTGCCTTACTTCATCTACGCTGTTCACCATCGGCAGCATCACTTTAATGTTATGGGCAGCACCAGCCCGCAATAGGGCACGCAGTTGCGTTTTAAATAAGGAGAGGTTGCCTAAGCAAAAGCGAATTCCTCGCCAGCCCAAAAAAGGATTCTCTTCCTGCGGCTGCTCCAGGTAATCAATCGGCTTGTCTCCCCCCACATCCAAAGTACGTATAATGACGGGAGCTTGCTCAAATGGTGGTCCGAATGCTTGAGCCGCGGCAATGTATGCCGCAACTTGCTCATCCTCGCTAGGGGCATTGTCTCGGTTCATAAAGAGGAACTCGGAGCGATACAGGCCAACTCCTTCAGCTCCCGCCTCAGCCGCGTTGGTTGCCTCTGCCGAGGTGCCAATGTTGGCAGCCACTTCAACGCGCTCACCATCTCGGGTAAACGTTGGTTGCAAGGCAGCCTGAACAAGCTTTTGCTGTTGAGCAAGCCACTCTATACGCTCTGCTTCCATGGCTTGAAGCTCTTGATCGTCTGGTTCAATCCAAAGCTGGCCGCTGGTTCCGTTGAACCCCACAATCTGCCCAGTACGCACATGGTCTAAGTGAGTACCGAGCCCTACTAACGCAGGAATGCCGAGAGAGCGGGCTAATATCGCACTATGGCTGGTGGCGCCACCTCGTTTTAGTAAGATGCCCAGCACTTGGTCAACAGGTAGCTGAGCAGCATCAGAGGGATGTATATCGGATGCGACCAGAATAACTGGCTCAGATAAAGTTAAGGGGGCAATAGACTCTCCGCAAAGATGCCTCAGCACCCGCTGTCCCACATCGTCCAGATCAACTGCTCGCTCGCGCAAATAGGGATCGTCCAGCGCCAAGTATGAATCGACAGTTGCCTGAATGGTCTGCTGCCAAATAGCTTCTGCATTGAGATGGCTCTGCTCGAAGCGCGTATCGAGTTGTTCAATCAGATCCGGATCTGTAAGCATAAGTCTGTGGGCATGAAAGATAGCCGCTTCATCGGCTCCAATAGATTGAGTCGTCTCCGCTTCTAGCTGGGTCAACTGCTCCTGCACAGAATTAAGTGCATGATTGAGCCGCTGCTTCTCTGCCTCCACGTCATCAACGTGGCGCTCCTCAACCGTAGGCACTACCCCCCCTTCCCACAAATAGAGCGGGCCTATCCCAATACCCGGAGATGCAGGGATGCCTCGAAGTCTATCAACCGTAGAAGACGATGACGCTTCTGCACCATCTTCTATTCCCTCTTCTTCCCCCTCATTGCTTGCTGCATGATTGACGGGGGCATCGATGTCACCAAAGTTCTCCCCTGCCAGGGACTCCATAGCGGCCAACGCCTCTTCTGCCTCCGGACCACTGGCGAGAAAGACCAATTCATCGCCATACCGCGCTCCCAGGGTGACAAGTTTGTTGAGGCTATGAGCGTTGACTAGCCGTTCCTTGAATTGAATCTGTACATTTGCATCAAACGATGCGAGTCGTGTAACGATCTTGGCCGCCGGACGCGCGTGGATCCCTAACTGATTCGGCAGGATGATAGTACGTTGAGCAGTTGGTTCATCACTTGGGATAGAAGGCGTAGAGGGAATCGACTCTTGTGAAGCTTGAACGAGCGGCGGGATTCGCAAGATGGGTGTAAGCTGCTCCGTTTTGTTGCCGAGAGCATCTCGTGCCTCTGCGATAACCGATTCGATAGAGCTATTCGAAACAGCAGAAACAGCGGCGGCTAATCCGCCTTCCACAAGAGGGACTTCACAGAGGTAAATATGGGGTTGCTGGGCTGGCTCTAAAAACTCGATTGCGGCTTCGGCACTCATCACGGCGCTGCCGAGATCCATGAGAACCAACACACCATCTTCACTATATACCGATTCGATGGCAGCCATGACCTTCATAGGATCGGTGCCAATGGGTTCATCAGGGTTGTCGGTTCCTGCGGCCAGTGCAATGGGAACCTGATCCTGTACCATCTGCTGGATTAACTCAAGGACGCCTTTGGCAAGCGTCTCACTATGAGAGACCAGAACAATGCTAATCATAATTGGATCACGGATATATCACACGAAATCGCTCACAAACCAGCGGCATATCTTCAGCAGGTTCCTGGCCAATCTGGGCTAGTGTTCGTGAGAAAAAGTCCCAGTGAACCCGGCGCCAAAAGCCCAACGACCGATCCCCTTCCCCTTCATCAGAGGCAAACCGAGCGTCGACTTGATTGAAGGGCCGGATTTCAACTTCGGTGATCTCAATGATACAGACAGGGGCATCCTTGCCATCTAGGAGAATGCACTTTTCACCGACCAATGGCAGTGGTTCGTCATCGGCTTCATAATCCCACAGCGCAGAACAAGTGGCCGTCTTGGTGCCCTCTAGGATGAGTGAAGCCAGCTGTTCGGTCATCTCTGGCGAATCCCCAAATGCCTCGGCGAAATATTCTTCGTCCCATTCCGGAGAATCAGTTGGAAGCGACTCCAAATAAGCGAGCCAGAATGCATGAATTGCAGATGGCGTGTCGGCAGTGGGCTGCTGTTCCTTCATCTCTTTACTGTACGGCTTTGCTCAACTCACTCAGGATCAGACGCGTTGAGGTTGCGCCCGGATCTTGATGACCGATGCTGCGCTCGCCAAGATAGCTTGCACGGCCTTTTTTGGCCTGAAGGGGAACTGTGGCTTCCATACCTGCTTGGGCTGCGGCGGAACTGGCTTGGAGCGCTGCAGACAGATCAGAACCATCTGCCAAAGAAGATTTGAGGGCTTCGATAGCAGGTATCCAGGCATCTAGCATGGTCTTGTCGCCTATCTCAGCACGTCCACGAGCCACAATGCCACCTACCCCGGCCTCAAAGAGGGCAACGAGTTCATCTGCCGCCAGCTCCTCTTTACCATTGGCGGTAGCAGCCGCCTTCATAAAGAAGTTACCATAGAGCATTCCGCTGGCCCCACCAACCTTGGACATGAGGGTCATACTGGTGGCCTTGAGGAGCGCCCCGATGTCTTTATCTGACTGCTCAGCAACCTGTTCCGCAATGATGCCAAAGCCGCGTGCGATATTCGTGCCGTGGTCGGCATCACCGATGGCCGAGTCGAGTTCTGTAAGGTGGGCTTTGTTCTCGTCAAGGATGGTGGCGCAGGCCTGGAGCCAATTGATTAGTTGTTGTTTGGTTATAGTCATAGCAAATTCACCATCTGAATGTGTAGCCGCGACCAACCCAATAGTGCCAATCATCGACAATTTGGGCAGTTTCTTTGTCAACATCAATTGGCTTCAACTGGGCTAGCGGAACACTAAGCGTCCGATCCATTAGCTCCACCAATACACGAATTTCGTTTGCACAATCCTCACCCGAGGCAATATCTGTGACATTCACAGACTCATTCAGCTTTAGTGGTGATCCGCTCTTTTCCTCAATACATTGTGCCCTGAACGGGAATTGGGCATTTTCGCCAACATAATAATACCAACCCATTGCGACTTCGTCGGCATCCTTCGCATCAACAACCACATCAAATGCAATACGATCTTCAATTTCTTCGTTGCGCTTAATTTGTTCCATATCAAACTGGATATGCCTCCATGCTCGCCCGCATCGCTCCTTCAATTGTGCCGTTAACATATTGATCACCAGGAAAGAACCATTCATCTGGAGCGTATTTCCCAGATGAAGCCTTATAAATAGCGAAATCCCACTTTGTCATACTGCCATTATATGTAAGGCGGCAAACCGGACCTCTCATAAAAGGTGTATGGCGGTCAAGGTACAGGTATTTGCCATGATAACGGGGTGAATAAAATTTATAGTTAATAAACTCTTCCTGGTTTCGTCTGGAAAAGATAGAGCCAATTCGTTCCAGCAAAGATGGGGGAGAGGCTGCTCGCTCCAGGTTGCGCTCATGGAGTTCGGTGCAAATTGGGGTTGGGCTGTTGAGTTCTTCTTCGTTAAATCGGTCTATAATCTCCTGGACCTGTCTTCTCACTTCATCTGGAATTGCTTTCTTCTTGGGCATCGTCAAACTCCCTGACCAATTTCCCGACAAAAGCGCAACATCTGATGCGCCTCATCGAAAATCGGTTTACCATTCTCATCAGTACCAGCGTACGCCCCCCGAGTTTCTTTTAGAGCAAATCCGCGGGCTTCGTAAAAAGGAATCCCTTTCATATTCTGAGGCTCTACGGAGACCCACATCTCCTTTGCCCCCTGGGCCATGACTTCCTCTGTAATGGAAGCCAATAGGCGACGGCCTATGCCTTTATACCGGTGCTCAGGATGGACATAGATAACGTAGAGTTGGCTGCTTTCTGGTGGTTGAAAGGCCGCTCCACCTGCACCTAAGACGAGGCCGCAATCTTGAACGGCAATATAGTAACCATTCCAATGCTCGTCTTCGAAGGTTTTGCGAAGGGCGTCGACCGTATAGTTGCGCTCTATGGTACGCTCAACATCTTCAATAGGTCTATAGCTGCTGTGCGTATCGCGGTAGGATTCACTTAACGCAATGGACATGGATTTGACATCATCTAACGTTGCCTTACGGACTTTGTAGTTGACCATCTCTTCCCTCCAGAATTCAACACCCCCACCGTAATCCTGGTGTTTTCACCGGTGCATCCCAAAACTTAAGGATCTCCTCATCCGCCTTGACCAATGTGATTGAGCAGCCCTGCATCTCCAAAGATGTGATGTAGGGTCCAATCAAATTGCGTACAATACTCACTCCCCATTCCTCACAAACTTGGGCCAACTTCCCATAGACGGCATACAGCTCGGAGACAGGCGTGCCCCCCATGCTGTTGACAAATGCGATGACCTGATCACCCTTGGCAAAAGGCACATCTGTCAGCTCCTTATCCACCCAATCCCCGGCATCCCGATCCCACTCGCGGACCGTACGGCTGTAGGGGCCATCATCCAGAATCTCTTGGGCCATCATTTTGGTGATCTCGTCCACGCTGGTCATGCTCATGCGCTTTTGACCAGGTTCGCCATGGATACCGATGCCGATCTCGAACTCATCGTCGCCAAGTTCAAAGGTCGGTTTGCCCGCCGAGGGGACGATACAGGAAGTCAGTGCCATACCCATAGATCGGCCATTCTGGTTAACCTTGCGCGCTAGATCTGCACATTGATCCAGGTCATACCCTGCTTCGGCGGCTGCGCCCACGATCTTCTCGATGATGACGGTGGTCCCAACGCCGCGGCGTCCAGCCGTAAAGAGCGAGTCTTTGACGGCTACGTCGTCATCGACCAGAATGTTCTGTACTTTGATTTCTTCACCATGAAGTAGCTCAGCGGCGGTTTCAAAGGAGAGGACGTCGCCAGTGTAGTTTTTGACGAGGAAGAGCACGCCTGCACCGCCATCCACGGCCTTACCGCACTCGTACATCTGATCTGGTGTGGGCGAGGTAAAGACTTCGCCAGGGCAAGCGCCGTCGAGCATTCCCATGCCTACAAAGCCACCATGCATCGGTTCGTGACCGGCACCACCGCCAGAGACAATGGCCACCTTGCCGCTGACGGGTACGTCGCTGCGGGTGATAAAGTGGGGATCAATGTTGATATTGAGTTCGGGGTGAGCTACAGCCATCCCAGCAAGCTGTTCGCGAACGACGTTATCGATGTCGTTAATCAGTTTTTTCATTGAGGTTTCTCCGAAAGGCTTAGGTTTCATCTTCAGAATCTTTGGGTTGCAAAATAGATACTGAATATTCTTTAAAGAGTCTATCTATCGTTGCAAGCATGAACGCATGTTCATTTGCCCGACAAATCAGGAGGCGATCAAAAGGGTCCCGATGAACAGGTGGTAATTCAATCAACCACTTGACGCTGGCTTCGTCTATTTCCAAGTTCATGATTTTGTGATTTAGTCGTTGGGCTGGAATATACAATTCCGGGGATTCGGGCAGTGGAAGTTTGTCCAGTTGATACTTAATAATGATTTCCCACAGTGAAACAACACTTAAGAATACTGTATTGGCTGGGCTTCGAATCTCTTGCAGAATAAAATTGGGAATACGTTTATCGCCACTGATATACCAGAGAAAAATGTGCGTATCGAGAAGAATGCTCATAAGCCTTCAAATGCATCTAATATATAGTCGGGCAATGGCTCATCAAAATCATCCGGTACAACAAATTCACCAGCACATAAACCAAATGGTCGCAATTCTGTTTCAGGATGCTCACCTTCGAGGATTGTTACCAAAGCTCGAAATGGTGCTGCCAATTTAACGGGTTCCAGCAACTTTACATTTCCAACCTCATCAATAACAGCTTCTACAGTTCTCATGATTCAATCTCCGTAATCAGCACAATCGGTAAAACTATTTTACATTATACCAGACTAGGCAATGAATCTAGAACAGAAGTAAGGATGATGCTGTGTGGTTTCAGTCCATTCGTTGATACTCTCTAAGCAATTCGGGAGACATAATGGCATCTAATACTGCGAAAGACTGTAAGAGCCGCTTTAGCTTTTCAATATCTGGCAACAGAGACAAGTTGCGGCTTGTAATCATCTTGAATGTAAGCTATGTCTAGGGCGCCAAAGCCAACGACGCCTCAGGCTGATGACCATCCATCCCGAAAAGACGAATCTTCTCAATCGGAAACTCGACCCAGGCATTTTTGCCTAACTGCCGTCCGACGGTAGCCGGGACTTTGGCTTTGCAGCGCTGATCTCCAACTTGCAGCGTGATCAGATATTGACCACCAACAATGATCGATTTATTGAGGACCGTGCCTTGCACTGCGCCACAACTCTTTTCGGTTGAGATCTTGACATCTTCGGGCCGTATGCCCAAGGTGAGATTGGCAGCACCGCCTGTTAGCCCATTCAAATTGATGGGACTGGCAAAGAGGGACACATTGGCTCCTGCCTTGCTCCCATTGGAAAAGAGACCCTCAAAAAAGTTCATGCCTGGGTTGCCCAGGAACCAGCCGCCAAAGACATCACCTGGATTGGCGTATAGCTCGCGCGGGCTATCGTACTGGACGATCTCTCCATCCCGCATGAGTGCGATCTTGTCGGCCAAAGTCATGGCCTCAGTCTGGTCGTGAGTCACATAGATGATGGTCTGGTTGAGGCGGGTAAATAGCTCCTTGAGCGCACGCTTGAGCTGGAGCTTGGCGTTGATATCCACATTGGTGATGGGTTCATCGAAGAGGATAATGCGGGGCTGGCGGGCCACCGCACGGGCCACGGCCACCTTCTGGCGAGTGCCATTATCCAAGGAGGCGATGTCTCTATTGAGAGCATCTTCCATCTCTAGCAACGTCACTACCTCTTCGACCCGCTGGGAGCGCTCGGCATTGGAGAGCCTCTCTTCTTTGAGGGGCAGCTCGATATTCTCCCGCACGTTGATGCCTCGGTAGACGACTGGGTACTGGAAGACCATACCAATGTTGCGCCGCCGGGTCGAATAGTTGGTGACTCGCTCATCACCAAAGTAGACATCGCCAGAGGTTGACGATTCTAGCCCTGCGATAATACGCATAAGCGTCGTCTTGCCGCAGCCAGAAGGCCCCAGCAAACAAGTCGTTGTGCCTGCCGGAAAGGTCATGGATAGATCGCGCACGGCCACCACTTTTCCGCCATCAAACTCTTTGCGTAAATTGTCAACTCGTATATCTAGCATTTACCTTCCAACTCCAACTCGCTCCCCCCCAGCAAAAATCACCAACTCATCCGGTCTAACCCAAAAGGTGACATCCTGATCGATCTCAACATGCTCTTGAGACTGATCGTCGCTGCGGAGAACTGTGGTTAACTGGGTTCCATCTACGTCTAGATAGACGATCTCCTCACCACCCAAATCTTCACGTAGAAGCACTTTGGCCTGGCTAGTCAGCACGTTATCGGGTATAGATGTGGTTAGGTTGATATGTTCTGGACGAATGCCGATAGAGATCTCACCATCTATAGCCCCATTACTGGAAGCGGGAACGTTGGTATTGAATATGGCTGTTTCAACGGCTGAACCATTCTCAGAAAGCGTCCCACTCAAAAAGTTCGCTTGGGGAAAGCCTACATACTTCATGGTACTGGCCCGCTCTGGCAACTCATAAAGTTTATCAGGTGGACCAGATTCCACAATTACCCCATCATCCAGAACGGCGATATTTTGAGCCAACATCATGGTCTCGACTGCGTCCGAGGTAGTATAAAGGAAGGTGACGCCCAGCGTCTGTTGGGTCTCTTTGAGATCGTCAATCAGCCGTTCGCGCAACTTAAAGTCCAACCCCACTAGAGGATCATCCAATATATAGAATTCAGTCTGCTTGACCAACCCGCGCGCAATTGCCACCCGCTGCTTCTGACCGCCGCTCAACTGATCAGGCTTGCGGTCGAGAAGTTCCCGAATGCCCAGCAGCTCTGAGATCTGCTCGACAGCGGGCTGAATTTCGGCTTTGGGTGTGCGAGTCAACGTTAGTGGATAGGCAATGTTTTTGAAGACACTCATGTGAGGGTAGAGCGCAAAAGACTGAGGTACATAGCCAATATTGCGCTCGCCCGCGGAAGCAGTGGTTACATCCTGGCCGCGCAGGATAATCTGGCCGCTGCTTGGCTTCTCGAGTCCAGTGAGCACACGAACCAAAACCGACTTGCCGCTGGTGGGTAGTCCGTAAACGACCATGAAGTCGCCAGGCTCTACTTCCAGAGTTACATCTTTCAGGACAGGTGTCTTACCATATGATTTGGCAAGATTCTTCAATTCGATAATGCTCATGCTTTGTTGTAGCTGTAAAAGTCTTTTGTTGCAAAAGTAATAAAATGCGTACGAAACAATGGGTTGCCTATCTCGAATCAGTCCGAACTGACAAATCCACTGATGAAAATTCTCTGGAAATCCATCAAACCAGGTAACTTCTCAGCTGCCACCGAGAGATGATCAAGCATATTCTCATAGGAAGCTGAAGTTACCAAATCAGATTTTTTTCGGTTCCAAGCACTGTTGCTGCCTAATCGTCTTGCTCCTGGTCAGCTTCGATCAGGTAGCGCTCCACATTAAAAGCCCGAGCATAGATGGTCTTGAACTTCTCCTGATCGGTATTCATCTTCTCTTCAAAAAATCGATCAAAGTTTTCGTGATAAACGAATCCCTTGACAGCTTTCCAGACCGTTTGTACCTGCCCAGTCGTCAACCCATTATCGTGGGCGCTATCCAAAAGCTGCCAAAGAACTTCGTCAAAGACGATTTCCATTTTATCCGTTGGCATTCCTGTTTGATTCTCAGCCATGGTATTTCTCCTAATAAAATTATTGATAAGATTAATTCAACAATCACACAATACGTGAGACGCATTTATGAGGACGATTCCTCTACGTTTCATCAACAGCCGCAATTATATCGCAATTCTAACTACCTTCCTAGCCCAACGAGTAGGGGGGCAACGGCGATGCTTAACGCAAATAGCACAGCCGTAATCCCCATATAGATCCCATACATCCTCATGGCCTGCCCAAAGTTAGCCGATGGCTGAATATTACCAAAAGCAATCTGGGAGAGCGTTGTAATCGTCAGTAGAATCAGCCCTGCTTTGTAGCCCCCAAACTCAAAGCGTTGACCAATGAGGATAATGCTCAATAGCATGAGTAGTACTAAAAGCAACTGTACAATCGATGTGAATGTTCGTTTCCCTGCCATATTACACCTCACCCCGCACCGTGCCGAAGGTCATGCCGACCAGCAGATATTTCTGGAAGAAAAAGATCATGACCATCGGTAGCAGAACATATGCGGTGGAGAGCGATGCCACAAAAGCCCAGTCGAAATTTCCGCCAGCGTCGACCAATCCGACATTCAGCGCGTATGGAATCATTTGGGTTGTTCGACTTCCCAAAATGAAGTTAAACAAGAATTCATTCCAGACAAAGATCAAGTTAAAGATAAAAGCGGCAATAATCCCCGGCCAGACTTGAGGTAATACCACCCGGAAAATTATATGGATTCTAGTCGCTCCATTAACCAAACCAGTCTCGTCAAATCGCTGAGAAACACCATCAATGAAACCTTTCAAAATCCAAATAGAAAATGGAATGCTAAAAGAGGCGTAAAGTAAAAAGATAAGGAGCTCTCGGGGTATTCCTGACTTTTCCAATACACTAAACATCTGGAATATTGGAATAAGCGCAGCAGCAGCTGGTACCATGCGCGTTGAAAGCAGTAGAAACATCAAAAAATTTGTTGCCCGAAAGTTGTATCGAGAAAAAGCATAAGCAGCAATAAACGAAACAATGGTAGCTAGAAATACCGAGCCAAGAGAAATATATATGCTATTGAAGAAATAGCTTACCGTGTTATCTCTTGCTAATGCATCAATGAAATTGTCGAGTGTTGGCGAAAAGATGAACTTAGGTGGAATCGCCAAAATGTCGTTTGATGTTTTGAAGGCGGCCAACAACACCCAAAAGATGGGCAAGAAAAAGAGAATGGCAACAAACCATAAAAGTGAATAATAGAGCCAGATTCTAATAGAGCGTTGCTGCATAGATAGTTTATGCCTCTTCACTCATCTCGCTGAGATTGAGTATGTATAGGTAAATTGATGTGAAGGCAATTGCAATTATAAGCAATACCAGTGCAATTGCTGACGAAAAGCCAAAGTTATAACTAGCAAATGCAAATCGAAATAGCTTAAGACCAATTAGCTCTGTTATGTTACCTGGACCGCCATTCGTCATTTGTAAAACTAAATCGGTGGTCTTAAAAGCATCGATGGTGCGCAGCAGAATCCCCAACATCAAGATAAATTTACCGTGGGGAATAATAACATGCCAGATGCGCTTCCACCACGAGAGGCGATCAATCTCGGCCGCTTCTAACTCCGCTGTAGGAACCGAACCGAGCGCAGCCAGCGTCATCAAAATCATAAAGGGCGTCCACATCCAGATATCCACAAAAAGGACGGCACCAAAGGCCCAGTTGACGTTGGTGAGGAAGTCGATCTTTTCGGTGCCAATTACAGACAGTCCGTAATTGATAATGCCGAAGGTTGGTTCGTAGATAAGCTTCCAGAATAGACCGGAAGCGACTGGCGTTAAGACCATTGGCGTGAAGAGCATAGTCAATGCTACACGCCGCCCTGGCATTTCAGCGCTACCCCAAAATAAGAATCCAAGCAGCGACCCTAATAAAGTCTGGAAGCCAACGGCTAATGCAACAAAACTAAATGTGCGACTAAACGCTAACCACATCTCCTGATCGTTATAGATCTTCTCTAGGTTTTTCAGGCCTGTGAAGTTAGAAGCGCCTGAAGTAATTGTAGAATCGTAAAAGCTGAGTCCAATCATCCACAACGTTGGGATGACATTTAATAGTACAAAGAAGCTTAGGATCGGCACGAGCAACGCAATCGAAAAGTAGCGCGACTCTTCGAAGCTACGCCACCAACCTCCGCCTCCCATACCCGATGGGGGCGTGGGGCTACCCAGCGAATCTTCGTTTTGTTTAGCGATATTGGCAGACATATTACTCAAAGGATCTTATACATAAAGATATTAGTCAAAATGTGGCGGATGCTCTTCCAATGTGACCCACATACGGCGCACACGGATTAACTGTGGACGATTCATACGAAGAGCTTCAAGGGTTGTTTTGCCTATAGAAGTCAAACCGATTATCTTGGTAGACGGTTCGTTCCAAGCGAAATGGTCTGCCCAACGTTGTTCCTGGGGATGGAAGAGCGGGAATTTGTATCCAGATACCGGTTCAATCGCATATTGGCGTGAAGCCTTATAACGATTGCACGTTGGGCAGGAAAAACAGAGATTGGCATATTCGGTTAGACCACCAAGAGATAGAGGTAGGATATGCTCAAACTCGAAAATTGCTACCGTAAGCGATTCTGCCGTACGGCAGTATGCACAACAATTGCCAAAACGATTTCGTATACGTTGCCGAAGGGAAACAGGAATATATACGCTCATGCTGCCAGTAGAAGAGCATTATGTTTTTTCAGTGTATATCTAGCCCTGGTCTTCAAAATAGTAAGATGATCAACCTGGGTTAGCAAGCGATCCAACTCAGTACTCTCCTCGTCTGATAACTGATTTTCTGCATTCGCCTCCAACAATTGCTCTAGGCGTTCTTGAGCTATTGGTACTAACATACTTTCCGCCAAGGCATAGAGTTCCTCCTCGCTCAATCCAATAAGGAGTTCGGCATCAGAATGTGATAGCTCCTGAGATTTTAGTTCTTGGTATTGTTGCAGATTTAATACAACGCCTATCTGCTCACCATTCTCATCTGTAATGTAACGTAACTGTTCAGACACGAAAGACCCCCTATACGGTTTCATGACAACCTAACGATAGCGTCTATTTTATCTGAGACAGCGCAGAAAAACAATCTAACTGAATTGTAAATGGTAAATGATAAATGGTGAATGGTGAATGGTGAATGGTGAATGGTGAATGAATGATAGTGTCAGTGTTGCTACCTAACGCATTCACCATTTGCCATTCAGCAGCCATTGGCCGTAATAGACGAATTGTCGAATTCAGCATTAACAATTTTCTGTCGAGCTCACGCATTACCCCTCAAGCGTAATTCCCTGCAACTCTTCTGGCACTGGATTCTGGGTTCGACCCTTGTCGAATAGAATCTCCTGCTGCTTAGCGGCGATGAAGTCGAGGACGCGCTGCGGGTCGGTTACTTGGCCAGCGGCATACGCGCTGTATGCTTCCTGCTGAATGGCCAGCAGCTCGGCGTATTCGGGCAGATGCCAGAAGTCGCGCGACTTGCCTTCCTGGAGCATCTCTTTGAAGGCTCGTGTGTAAGGCGTGGACTCTTCAAAGCCCTCAGCATTGACACCCTCAGCAGACCAGGGCAGACCGCCACCGGCGATGAAATCGGCCTGCGTCTCTGGCGTGTACCACCACTTAAGGAAGTCGATGCAAACTCGCATGTGATCATCATCGTTGAAGGAGTTGATGACCCACGGCTGACCACCCATAGCACCGATCACGTCAACGCTACCATCGGGGAAGGTAAATTTGGGATGGGGTGCGGCGAGAACTTTGCCTTCAAGCTCTTCTGGAATCATAAAGAGACCAACCGCTAGCCACTGGAAGGCAGAGAAGACTTTACCCTGGGTGAAGAGATCGATCATGTCACCAATACCATAGTTCTCGGAACCAGGCAGTTGGTACTTCTGCAGCGAGACGAAGTATTCAAGCTGGGCAGCGTTTTCGGGCGTATTCAAAACGCCAACCACGTCACCCGTCGCAGGATCCCAGATGTCACCGCCCGTTGCGTAAACATAGGGGTGGTAGGCACAGGAGAAGAAATCATACTCTTTCGAGTACATAATAGCCGTACCAGCAAAGTCCTCGTCAGGGCGATGGAAGTGTTCGAAGACCTCTTCATATTCCTGGATAGTCAATTCAGCAAACTCATCGTAGGTGGTAGGCAGCGGCTTGCCGAAGGTGGCTTCGAAAGCCGCCTGCTCGTCTGGATCTTCCAGCATGTCTAGCCGCATGAAGATACCCTGGGTGTCTGGCATCTGTGGGAAACCCCAGCGCTGACCGGAACCATCCGGATAGACCTGGTAGGTTTCGCGGACCAGCGAGCTGAAGACTTCGATGTCCAACTCTGGATTGAGTTCATATACATCTTCTGCGCTAACGATCCAACCTGGCTCAGAAAGAGCACCCAGCCACTGGCTGTCCGAGATGATCAGGTTAAATTCCTGAGAGCCAGATGCAAGGGTTGGCGCAACCTTCTGGAAAAGGGCCGCAAAGGGTGCTTCAGTCTTTTGCACATCTACATCGTAACCAAAGTTCGCTTTGGCATGTTCGGCAAACTTGGGGAACATCTCAATGGGCAACTGGCTGGGCGGCCAACCGGCGATAACAGCCAGACTCAACGTCAGAGATTTGCCTTGCATATTGGTCTCATTTGAGCCAGCCAGCGGGCTATCTTCGGACATGGTTTCGCCACCACCACTATCTCCGCCAGAGGAAGGGGTTTCTGTGTTACAGGCAGCCAGCAGCGCAGCAGAAGCGCCCAGTCCAGCCGTCGTCTGTAGGAAACGACGACGATTCAACTCAAACTTTTTACTCATGATTTGCTCCTTAGTGTTTAGGATATAAGTGAACAGAATTGAAAGAAAACTTGAATAGTCAATTGGCATCAGCCATATCTTGGATAAAGGCAACGATCTTGGTTACACTATCCTCAGATAATTCGTCTTAGAAGTTAGGCATTCTTTGCTACGAATCAAGCGCCTTACCAACAGCATTCAAGATATAGACCATTGATGTGGCTCCGGGATCAGGATGCCCCAGGCTGCGTTCACCTAGTTTGGATGAGCGTCCTTTGGCTGCAACCATGTCGGCTGTAGATTTGGCCCCAGCTTCGGCCGCAGGTAAGGCTGCGGTCCACGCCTTGGCTAGCGCTTGGCCAGACGCCTGACTCAGTGCTTCAATAAAAGGGGCGAGCGCATCAAGCATGGTCTTGTCACCAGGCTTGGATTTGCCAAGCTTCATAATGGCAGCCATACCTGCATCGAGCGCTTCATGTATGTCCGCTGTCTCAAATGGCCCAGCGCCCAGGGTCTTGCCAATGGTCATAATGAACATGCCGTAGAGTGCGCCCGATGCACCACCCGCCGCGTCAGAAAAAGTGCTGCCTGCTTGCATCAACAACATACCTGCGGGACCATCATCCGTGGCGTTGCTCAATGCTTCGTTGGCCGCACGTAAACCACGCGTCATGCCTGCACCGTGGTCGCCGTCACCGGCCGCAGCGTCAAGCTTGCCGAGTTCGTCTTCTTTTTCGCTGATTGATGTTAGGCAATTCTTTAACGCTATCCGAATTAGTTGGTGTGGGTTACAATCTGCCATGCCAAAAGGGTAATTTAATCGATTGGGAAGTCATAAAAGTAATGGGGGTAGCGACAATATAAAAAAGATTCGGCATTTCGTCAATCGTGGCAGGGTATGGATTGGCAATGACGGCTACACCTGAACGTAAGCTGGGGTCTGACAAGGCGCATCCAGCAGTGTTTGCAGTTCATGATCCAGCCAAAGCAGGGTAAGTGAACAGCCAGCCATATCCAGAGATGTCACCACCTCGTCCACAATTGGGTTGTGGAGTTCTAGACCAGCTGCGCCTAGACTTTCAGCAATGGCGTTATACATCACGAACATCTCTTCGTACTTGGTGTTGCCTAACCCGTTGACCATTACCGCTACTTTGCTGCCCGCGCCTTGCGGCACATCATCCAGCACGGTCTTGACCAGCAATTGTCCCACTTCGCTGGCCGTCCTCATATCATCGGAACTGATGCCCGGCTCGCCGTGAACGCCCAACCCTAGCTCCATCTTACCTTCATCAACGGTGAAGAGCGGTTCATCTTTACCAGGAAGGGTACAACCGCCAAAGGCTACCCCAAAGGAGCGGCAGCGGTCGTTGGCCAAACGGGCAAATTTCTCTACATCATCCAGCGAATCGCCGCGGGCCGCACTGGCACCTGCCACCTTAAAGACGTAAAAATCGCCAGCAATGCCTCGGCGTTCTTCTTCTTGGCCCTTGGGGGCAGAGACCATGTCATCCGTCACGAGGACAGTGCGGACTTCAATTCCTTCCATCTCCAGGCGCATGGCGGCCATGTCAAAATTCATCACGTCGCCGGAGTAGTTGCCGTAGGAATAAAGTACACCAGCACACTTTTCAGGATTTGGCACAACAGCCTTGGTACAACGGTAGACTTGCTCTGACGAGGGGCTGGTGAAGATATCGCCCATTGCGGCTGCCGCGGCCAAGCCCGGGCCAACGTATCCACAAAAGGCGGGATAGTGACCTGAACCACCGCCAATGAGCACCGACACCTTGCCCGGTTGGGGAGCATCCACACTCATTACCCCAGAGGCATCAGGAATCCGCTTGACATAGCGACTGTAGGCAGCAGCAAAGCCGGTGATGATCTCTTCTTTGAAGTTGACGGGATCATTCCATAATTTGGTCATAGGTAGTTTCCTCTTGGATTGAAGTTACGGTTGAATCATGATATGCTATTTCGATGAAATCGAAACTAAGTTCTATAAATTTTCTTTTGCTTCGATGCCACGTCTCAACACCTCCACAAACCCTTCCGGTGACCAAGCCGCCCGCCCCACAAACAACCCGTCGACCTGTGGCAATACGGCATACGTAGCGCAGTTGGTAGGATTGACGCTGCCCCCATAGAGAATTGGCATGCCCCTGGCCCTATCCCCGAACTGTCCTACCAATGAATCACGAATCACATCATGCATATTCGCCACAATCTCGGGTTCTGCCGGGCTTCCACCCTCACCAATGGACCAGACTGGCTCGTACGCAATCATGGTGTAGGGTAAATACTCATCGTTCAGATCAGCCAGGGCTATCTTTAACTGAATCGCCACTGTTTCAGCCGCGATCTGATTGCTTCGTTGCTCTGCATTTTCACCAACGCAGAGCAGAATTCGTAACCCATGCTCTGCTGCGGCATTGACTTTTTTGCGCAGTATCTTGTCCGTCTCACCAAACTGATTACGTCGTTCGGCGTGGCCTAACATGACTAGATCGACACCAACAGCCTTTAACATTTTGGGGGAAATTTCACCTGTGTGAGTACCTTGGCTGGCCCAGTGCATATTCTGGGCACCGAGCCAAATCGAACTGTTAGCAAGTGAATCATTCGCTTGGGTCAGCGACGTAAAGGGGGGGATCAGAAAGAGCTGAGTAGCTATCCTGCGGTTCTCAAACGACTCTGAGCATAGCTGAGCCGGAAGTAGTTGAGACAAATTGTCAATAAACTGTTTTGTCTCGTCCGGCGTCTGATGCATTTTAAAATTCGAGCCAAAGAAGAAGCGAGCCATTAATTGCGATACTTCTCATCTAGCTTTTCCATCTTTTCAACTTTGGGAGCAGATCGGCCGCCCTGAAATTCACTATCCAGCCAGATATCGACCAACATTTTGGCTACCGATGCTCCAGTGATCTGAGCCCCCATGGTTATAATTTGGGCATTGTTGCTAGCCACCGCCCGCTCAGCAGTGTATGGGTCGGTGACGCAGACAGCACGTACGCCTGGCACTTTGTTGGCTACGATCGCCATGCCTGCACCGGTACCACAGATGAGAATGCCTCGCTCATAACCACCTGTACCAACCTGCTCAGCAACTGTAGAACCAATATCAGGATAATCGACTGGGGCATCATTATTAACGCCGCGATCATCGACGGAATAGCCAAGTTCCGTAAGGTAATCGCGAATTGTATCCTTTAGCGGTAACCCGTAGTGATCAGCACCCATGATGATTTTTTTGCTTTTGTCGAACATAATGTTTGCTCCGTTTGGTCTAAGCTTTCTTATTTTGAGGATATAGTCAGCATCGGCGTTGAATTCATAAACTCAATAGTCGAATCTAGATCAACAATCCCAGCATCTGAGCCAAGCCCTGTAATCACCTGGGCACCGCAAGCTGACCCTAGCTTCGCAGCTTCTTCCAGAGACCAGCCCTTGGCAAGCCCAACGATAAAGCCAGCACAGTAAGAATCGCCACAACCAGTGGAATCGACAATGGTCGTTTCAAAGGCAGGGACCCGCAGTTCTCCAATCTCCTTGTTGGCAATACTACTGCCTTCCCCTCCCATCTTAAAGACAGTCGTCCCCACACCTCTATCTAGAAAATAATCGATCACATCCTGGCGGTCTGTCAGTCCAGTCATCATCTCGGCTTCTTCTAAACCGGGCATAAAATAGTCGATATAAGGCAATAGCGGTTCGATAAGATCCATCAGATCAGGGCGGTCGACGGCCACCAGATCAAATGTAGTCACCACGCTCTTCTCTTTAGCAAATTTAAGCACTTCTACGCTGGGCTGCCCGTCGAATTTTTCCATTAAAGAGGTTCCCCCCAAATGGAGATAATCCGCCTTGGCGATGGCATCAAAGTTGATGTCATCAAGAACCAGTTCACCATTCGCCCCTGGCACATGGAGGGCGGGGCGTTCGCCGTTGGGTCGAATAGGCAGCATTGTGGCTGACGTTTGTACACCATCCTTGCGCACCAAGTTATCCGTGTTAATCTCATAATTGTTCATGGTGCTAACGACGAAATTACCCAATTCATCCGTTCCAATAGCCCCCATTGCCACCACATTAACGCCAAGCTTGGCCAGATCCACGCTGGTGCCAGCAGCAGTCCCAGCCACGGTAATACGGATTTCGTCTAGCAGATCCACACCCTGCCCAGGCGGAATTTCGGTTACAGGGCGACCTAAAATGTCAACAATATGAATGCCCAAACTTACGACTGTGGTCATTTGTAATTTTCCTTTGTGTGGTTGGGAGCTATTTTCCTTTTGAGCCGTTCATTTCTCACATGAAGAGATTGTATACGCTCAATTCTTACCCGTCAAAAGTAACCTTTCGCTGGGAAATATCCTGGTTTAGCGAAACGAATATGGCACCGCAGACCAACAAGCGGACATCTACAGCTACGCAAACAGACTGTGGTATACTATTGCCATCAATTCATCCACGGTTCATCTCAGGCAAACACAAAGGAGACGTCACCCGAATGCAATCCGCACCAATCACCGCTACGCCTTCCCAAATCATGGTCGAACAGCTTGCCGCATCGGGCATCAAGCACCTATTCTATAACTCTGGCTCCCGGGAGGCCCTCTTCTTTGATGCCCTCCAGCAACATCCAGATATTCACGGTGTGTTGGCCCTTCATGAAGGGAGTGTTGCATCTATGGCTGGTGGATATGCCCAAACCGCCTTAGATCCAGCCGTCATGGTCGTCCATTTGGGCGCAGGGCTGGCCCAGTGTTTAGGGCAGTTCATCAACATTTGGCACGGCAGTCTCCCAGTAGTCGTTATCACCTTTGCCGGTGATACAGGCAGCTTTGCCGATCGGATCAACCTTGATTTGAGCCATAATTTCGGGCCAACGTCGATTGCAGCGCCCATGATGAAAGCCAACTGGACCATTATCGAGCCAGAGGGATTGCCGCACGCCATCCATCGAGCCATCCAAGTTGCCAAGACACCGCCCGTTGGGCCAGTTCACCTAGCTATCTATGACCGCATGTTGGGGCATGAGCAGACCACAGCCCACATCATCCATGATTCGATTGCCGATCTGCGTTCTGGCTATCCTGATGCTCATGACATAGCCCAAGTAGCAGAGGCCCTTGAGGCAGCAGAACGCCCCATGCTCTTTGTGGGTGATGGCGTCTGGAAGAGCGGTGGCGAGGCACCAGTGGCTCTACTGGCCGAGCGCTTTGGCTTGCCCATTGTTACGACTTGGGGAGAACGCCGTAGTGTGCCTTTTCAGCATCCACTCCACTGCGGTCGGATTGATCTTGCTGCCGCTGAAATCAACCCTGATCTGATCCTTTGTATAGGGGCACGGCACAACGCTCGGGGAAACCGAGATGATTTCAATGTCATGGCCAATGCAGAACGGGTGATTGCTATTGGGGCCGATGTGGCCAATCTTAAGAATTTAGGTGGTTTGGACCTGGCTATCTTGGCGGATGAAGGGCGCACAGCCCAGCGCATCATCGAATGGTTAGATGCCAAATCTGGTAGTGGTAGTGAGAACAAAGAACGGAAGGCTTGGGCAGAAGGTCATGCCGCAACGTTACGAAACCGCCTTGTTAAGACTGCTGAGGAGGTTTCACAGAGTAGTGAATACGTCCGGCCGCGGGTGTTGGGTAACCAAATCGATAGTAGCCTGGAGAAGCTCGGTGGTGGCATTGTCACCGTAGAGCAATTTGCGGTACCGTTGGATTGCGTTGATGAGGTAAGTAACAACAGCCGCAATATCTACTTGCAAGCCCCTGGTGCATCGGAGGGGTGGGGCGTTGGTGCACCAGTCGGTGCCAAGCTGGCGGCTCCAGATAAAACGGTTGTGGGGTTGGTAGGGGACGGTTCATTCTGTTACGCAGATTCTGGCTCGTGGAGTGCAGCGCACCACAATATTCCTGTGCTTTATGTGATTCCCAATAATGGGGCCTATGGGATTGTAGCCAGCTCATTCCACCGAGCGGAGGGAACCATGGCGCAGACAGGTGAATATGCGGGCGTTACGTTGAGCAACATCGATCCCGTCAAAATTGCAGAAGGGTTTGGCATAGAAGCCAGGTATGTTCAGAACGAATCAGAGTTGGAGGAGGCGTTTGAGCATGGTCTCAAGGTAGTGAATGAAGAGGGGCGTCCTTATCTGCTTAACGTTCAGTTGCCCTTGGGGTTGCCCAGCGGTGGACGTACAGCCAAAGAGTTCAGCTTTGGGGACGCAGCGTAGAATGGCGTTGAGTGCAACTGTCTACAACTTGGCCATCGAGTTGGCTAACGTGGATCGGAGTGTCTACGAGACATTGGCCTTACGGATCGCTCGCCAACCCTCTGAATCAGCAGAGTACCTGTTGATGCGCGTCATTGCTTACTCATTGGAGTATGCCGAAGGAATAGAGTTGACCCAAGGGGTTGCGGCTGGTGACGAGCCAGCGATCTATATTCGCGACCTGACTGGTCACCCCCTGGCCTGGATCGATGTGGGCCTGCCAAGTGCCGAACATATCCATCGTGGGAGCAAATCGGCCGCTCGTTCCGCCATCTATACCCATCGAGATGTGGCTCAGTTTTTGGCTCAATTACAGGGCAAAAAGATTCATCAGGCGGCTGAGATTCCTATCTACGCCCTCCACCGTAAGTTTGTGCAAGAGGTTGCCCAGTGGATTGAGCGGCGGAGTGAGCTTCTGGTCTCAGTAATTGATCAGGAGCTGACGATTACGGTGGGGGAGAAGAGTCTTACTACGCCTATCAACGAGCATCGTATATGAACTTACTTGCAATAACAGAAAAGAGGAGAATTCAGTGCCTTATTGCCAATCTTTACAGCAGCTTGAAAAAGCATTTTATGCGAATCTCAACCAGATCCTCGAACCGCTTATTCGGGCGGGCGTGGGTTCGCCCGGATTGGTACCTGTTGGCCCGATTGTTGTGGAAGCAATCGGGCGCAAAAGTGGTCGTGTCTACAATACGCCTGTGCTGGCTACCGAGTGTGCGGATCTATTGCTTATTAGCACGGTTCGGTCCCGATCTCAATGGTATAAAAACCTGGCTTCAACACCTCAAACGAGGGTTTGGCTGCGGGGCCAACCACAGGACGTTGCTGCTCATATTATCTCACCTCATCTTTCCCTGTCATCCATATCCACCGCCCAGCCACCATCACCTCTTGCCCGTTTGCTGATCGATGGTCTTCGTCCCTTTAGTACTTTAACTGGGGTCCGTTTTGCCATCTTTGAGCCACGACAGTAGTTTTTCGTGGTTTAGGCAATACTACGGAGGATGAACGAGATCCTGAAAATCTTTCTGGACCCGTGTCCTATTTTCAGGGTAGATATCCATGCACTGGGTTCGCCACGGAAGAATGAAAATAATTAATTTGTGAATTGTTGAACTGTTGAATTTTTAATGACGGTGTTGGAAGATTTCGGCTCACGTGAAGCTGTTTTTCAGGACGGAAAATCATTCATTCAACTGCACCACGGAAGGATGAAAAACAAACAAAGATTAGAAGATTGCGCAGATTCTTAAGCTTTCTAATCTTTTCACCTTTGTTATTTTCAAGACAGGCGATAAATCGAGCATACACCCACATTGGAGCAAAATGGCAAGCCGAGATCCAAATCACCCCAACATTCTCTTTATCCTCTCTGATGATCAAGGGCCATGGGCCATGGGCTGTGCGGGCAATCCCGAAATCCATACGCCTAACCTAGACAGGCTCGCTGCATCAGGCATCCGATTTGAGAACTTCTTCTGCACTTCCCCAGTCTGTTCCCCTTCCCGAGCAACCCTACTGACCGGTCGGATTCCATCTCAACATGGCGTTCATGACTGGATTCGCGAAGGAAATATGGGAGACGAAGCCGTAGATTATCTGGCTGGTCAGCTTGCGTACACTGAACTTCTAGCCCAAGAGGGATACATATGTGGATTGAGCGGCAAATGGCATTTGGGAGATAGCATCAATCCGCAAAAGGGTTTTAGCCATTGGTACGTTCATGAACGAGGCGGAGGGCCGTACTACAATGCTCCAATGATCCGCAATGGCACGCCTGTGCAAGAACCAGGCTATGTGACCGATTTGATGACTGATGATGCGCTCCACTTCATAGGGAGCCATAATGAAGATGCGCAGCCTTTTTGCCTACATCTCCACTACACGGCTCCTCACAGCCCCTGGATCGACAACCATCCGTCAGAGATTGTCGATCTGTATCGCGACTGTGCCTTCGAATCGTGTCCGCAAGAGGAGCGCCACGAGTGGGTTAACGCGCTGTGGGAGGCTCATGACAACCCAAGGGAAAATCTAATAGGATATTTCGCTGCGGTGACGGCCATGGATCAAAATATTGGGCGCGTATTAGATCGGTTGGAAGTACTCGGCTTGATGGAGAGTACACTCGTCTTCTTCACCAGCGACAATGGCTTCAACTGTGGTCATCATGGCATCTGGGGCAAAGGCAATGGCACCTTTCCACTCAATATGTTCGATTCATCGGTCAAGGTACCTACGATCATTGCTCAGCCTGGAGCCATTCCTCAGGGGAAGGTTGCACGTGAGCTTCTAAGTGGGTATGATTGGATGCCGACAATTCTGGATTATTTGAGGATAGAAAACCCCCACGCTGAGCAGCTACCTGGCCGTAGCTTTGCTTCCATCTTGCGTGGAGAAGAGCCAGGGGAAATGGCTGAGCAAGCCGAACATGTTGTGGTCTATGACGAATATGGACCGGTTCGCATGATTCGTGGTCAGCGCTGGAAATATATTCACCGTTATCCATACGGACCTCATGAATTGTATGATCTGGATGTAGACCCCAACGAGCGCAATAATCTCTTCGATAGGGGCAGACACGAAGAGATTATTATCCAGATGAAAGCAGCACTAGATGAGTGGTTTGTTCAGTATGCAGATCCAGCACTGGATGGCGTGCGTGAGCCAGTAACGGGGAAAGGTCAACTCAACCTAGCAGGTACCAGTGGGCAGGGAAGAAGAGGGTTTGCCCATAGTTGAGTTGCAGCCCCCGAAAACTGCATGCGGGGGGTGACAAGGTGTTCCCGAGTGTAGTTATCGGGGACGCTTTGCCACCTTATCCTACGAACTGCCCTCTATGGCCCTGCGAATGTAATGGTAAAGGAAAGGGTTCTGCGCTCTGGGACTTAAGCGAAAGCTCTCCGCTAAGGTATGGGCCTGCTGTGATGCCTTTTCCATCCCGGCTAGATAAAGCCAACCCGCTTGAGCTTGAAGCCCTGCACAGAGTCCTTGGATAAATAGATCATATTCAGGCCACTGGTGAATCTCTCGGACAACCAGTCCAGTAAACTCATCGAGAGAATGAGCCTCCTCCCCGGTAAAGCCGCTACGAATCGCGTTCCAAACAAGAAGACTATGGAGAATCCATCCACTCATAGCTGGATGTTGCAGGAGTTCGGCAGAGACCTGATCCAGCTCATCTATATCGAGGGAAGCATCCAATTCTTGGGGCGACACCCCATTTTCTTGCAATCCTTCCTTGGCTCTTTTGGCCCCTTTTTGTGCTAGATTTTCTTGTGTGCTGTTCTCTTGTGATGAATGAGCAAGGAAAAAATTCTCTAACACATCATCAATTTCAGGTCGGTTAAATTGCCAAAGTATATCATTATAAAGGGTATACTCACCAAAGAGCGGTTGCCATGCCTTTCCAGCCCAATGTTGGGGTAAAGCATTCAGCACTAACCAACGTCCATAATCAAAGGGGGCCTCCAAAAAGATGATGGATTCACCACCATCTATGGCGACAGTAATCAATTCACCAAGCGCTTTCTCACTTGGCAAATCTTCAGCCGGCATCCGATCGGCACCATAGGCCTGCAAGATACCCGTTGCTACATTGACAACAATGCTTAAAAATGGACACTCCCGCTCGCCCTGAATTGGCGTCTGGAAGAACCAAATCGTTTGATTTCCGCTTGCTTCAGCAGGGGCAATTAAAGCCCGCCACCCATCTTGAGGCGGCGACGTGTAGCCCAAGCCACTAAATCGCAACTTGCGTAAAGCTCTCTCTGCCTGTTGGGCACGAGTAGGCGATAGGGCAAACTGCAAGGTGTGAAGAATCTGTATGAGCCGTTCGCCTGCATCAGTTGGTGAAAGCTGGGTTAGCTGCGTTAGTGCTGCCGTGGCGGCAGCCTCCCGGTCTTCCTGGGCAATGATTCGTAACATCTCTAACTGATCCACTGCGGGCAATCGTTGAAGCTGTTCCAGCACAATATAGGCAACCTCTACCGACTCTTCTTTCATCTGAATCACATACTCTAGGAAGATGTGCCGATCTCGATGTCCCTCTTCTACGGCCTCACAAAGACTCTGAAAGGCAATTTCATCGGTATTTTCCAAATCACTCAGTAGCGCTGGCGATACCTCCTGCCCCAGAAAGCGCTCCAGAATTGTCACCGCGTTGAGGCGAACCTGAGTTGCGTTTTTGCGATTTGCGACTGTATTTTGAAGGGCAGGAACAATATCGTCAGGTGGAAGTAATGTCGCAAGATGCGCCAATCCACCCCGTAGTTGGCTATTCGACGTATCCAGCAGTTTAACATATGGACTGAGCAAGGCGCTGTGGGGGAAATCCTGAACAATGGACCGGACGACTTGAAGCATTTCAGCTTCTGATGTTGTATCAGCTAAAGCCGCCAGCCGGGTCTGGATTTCACGTCTCTGTTGAAATGTGTTGATAATATTGTCAGGCATAGATATTGTAAAAGAGCCAGTAGGGCGAATGAAGGATTGTCAGATTCACTCTATTCTACTTGATATGAAAAACCATGATTTGGTTTTTAGGAACGAGAATTAAATAATTTGGTCATTTGACGGGGTGACACCCGAATGAAACGCGCAAGTTATTTAAATCCCACTCCTTGAGAAACCAACGAGCAACAAGGGCTGTTTTTCACAGCGGGGCACAAGGCTAAATGAATGGTAGGTCAATCAAGCCATTCATGCAAGTTTCGCCCAAGCCTCTGGCCAGAGGTTGCAAGGGTACGCCCATACTCGATGCTTCATCCAAAAAGCATAAGGGGGGACATCCCCGTCTTCACGGGGCCAGCATTTTTGGCCATCTATAGCGTTTGCCTGATTAGAGTGACAACAGTAAAATGCTCCCTTATGGCACAAACTGGAATATACAATCGGCTCTTCTCTTTTTTACTCCCTTTGGCCATTACTCTTGTGGTGGTTGAAATAGGGATCCAAGTCTTAAATGCAGGCATGGCCCGAGTAGAAAACGCTACAGAAACCCTGGCTGCCTATGGGGTTGCCTGGGGGCTGCTTTTGCTCTTTACCAGCCCACTTATGCATGTCAAAGCCCTTAGCCTGGTCATGGCAAATGGTCCCTACGCTCGCAAAAAAATAGAGCGATTTGTGTTAGGCTTTAGCTTACTGCTTACGCTCGGCGTGGCGGCTTTAACCTTAACACCGATTAGTCCCTGGGTTATTGAAGGAGTACATGCGATTAGCCCAGAGTTAGGAGAAACAGTCCGCTTTGCCCTTCTTTGCCTTGTTCCAGCACCCTTGCTTACTGGTATGGCCAAATATTATACAGGCCAGCTGTTGCGGGCCAAGCAGACTGTTTTGATTAGCCTCTCTAGCGTGGCCAGCATTAGTGCGGGTATTGTATTGGTCTTTCTACTTTTGCCCACCCCTTGGATCCAAGCCCGCCCCATATGGCTTCCCATTTTAGCAACCTATGTCAATCTGGCTGTGGATCTGCTGATACTATTCTGGGGCAATTCAAGGCTGGCTCATTCCCAGGATGGGATTAGGACCAAGCCCTATTTATTAACCGAGCAAACTAATTTACCCATATCAGAATCTTCACGAAGGGGACTAGAGCCAGAGAATCCAAGCCCCGAGAAAGAAGTGCCAACCTATGGAGCGATCATTCAATTCATTTGGCCGCTTTCAATGAACATTGCTTTTCAGGAATTTAGTCGGCCACTCATCAATATTTTTCTAGCGCGCGGGGAAAACGGTGTAGAGGCATTGGCTGTGATAACAATTGCCTATGCACTGGGTCAGTTTCCATATCGCTGGCTCAATGATATTCGAAATTTGGCCACTGCCTTTCAAGATGAGCCAGACAGACTCTACCATATTCGGCGATTCACAATTGGATGTGGCATTGTCTCCTTATTCATGATGCTGGGACTTTTCTGGACCCCGCTAGTTGAGGTAATTTTACAGCGGCTGATGGGGCTGAGCGTGGATTTTGCTAGCCTCGTTCGCACGCCCTTGATGATCTTTGCGCTCTTTTCGCCTATCGTTACGCTACGAGCTTATTCACAGGGGATTGTGCTGCTAGAGAAGCGTACCCATATTGTGGCTTACTGCGCACCAACCCGTTTGATTGCAGTCTGGCTGACATTGGTTGTCCTTCCTTTCGCTGGTGTCAAGGGCGCAACTTTAGGCGTCTCCGCCCTTGCAGCGGGATTCTTTATCGAGGCGTTAACAATTTGGTGGGGAGTACGAGGATATCAATGGCTTAGGTCCAAGCGATGGCCTGCCTCTACGCCTGTGCCATCTTAGTCCTTCTCTTCGGCCAACCACGCGTCTGCAATGAGGCGAAAAATATCGGTTTCAGTGACTATACCAATGGTCCGCAACCGTCCAGTCTCGGCTCCATCGTCGTCGACTGGCTCAACGACGGGAACGCCACCCACTTTATGCTTCATAAATTGAATGGCTAGCTCTCCAACCGAATGCTCTGGGCTAATGGTCACAATATCCCGGGTCATGACATCCTCCACCGCTAACCACTCTTCTTCTGCCCCTGGTTCATAGGAACTCAGTACGGTTTCCGCGGTCTCGGCTTCGAGTACGTCCGAGTCAGTCACAATGCCTATTAGGAGGCCATCCTGGTCAACGACGGGAAGTCGCCGTACTGAATGCTCCTCCATGAGTTGGGCCGCATCAACGGCTAGGGCATCTGGCGATATGGTCACGACAGGTGTCTTCATAATATCACGAATGGGGATGCGGTGCACGGGTGAGCCTCCAAAGCTTTGAGTGAGTCGATTGGTCGGTTGGCAGTATTCGGCATTCGTACCGATTTCTGACAATAGCACCCGCCCGCTTAAGGGATGCCGGGGCCTTAGGATACAGTACGGATATTATAACATAAGGTTGCACGGTTGCTCTACTGCTTTCCCGCGCAGACAGTGCGACTGAAGTGCTTTCCATACCTCATTGTCCCTTCATATTTCTAGTAGGGGGGCCTACTTCATGTAAAAACGAATTGGTTTACTGTTCTCATATCAAGAGAAATTGTTCAATATACTTCGCCAGAAAAGTCTTGCCCTGACTTTTGTCCGATCTACTCGGTAAAACTCTGAAGAGGGAGGACATTCCCATCTTCATGGGGACATCCCCATCTTCACGGGGACAAGAGGCTTTTTCTGGCCATCTATGCAAACTTGAGGTGAACTATGAATCGACGAAGTTGGATATGGGTTTTTCTGATTGTGGCGCTCGTTGGATTTGTCATCATGAATCCGCAATTTCGGGCTTTGTTTGGCATAAGTGAGAGTAGAGCTATTGGCAATAATCCAGGCAACGACAATGGAGATGAATATGAGCTGGTTACATTGCTACCCAAAGACGCGATTCGCTCCATTGACAATCCTCAGTTCGTAACGGGAGCAGAAGCCGATGCCCAGTATAATCCAGATGAGCTAGTCTTGGGCATCGAGATTAACGGAGACGCACGGGCCTATTCCATCCCATTTCTGAGCGGTCATGAGATTGTCAATGATGTGGTTGGCGGAGAACCCATCGCCGTCACGTGGTGACCGCTCTGCTTTACGGGCATCGTGTATGCCCGCACCATCGAGAATCCGGAAAGTGGTGAAGAGCAGCTGCTCACCTTCGGTGTCAGTGGGAAGCTGATTCGCAATGTACTTGTGATGTATGATCGAGAAACCGACTCTTACTGGGGTCAACTACTTGGGGAAGCTTTAGAAGGCCCACTAGAAGGAACCCAATTAACGCCCCTGGCTGCGGCTCAGACAACTTGGAGTGAGTGGAAGCAGCAGTACCCAGAGACCCAGGCGCTGGCTACATTTGGCGCTGGCAAATATGATTCGTATGAAGGGTACTATCGTTCCAGCACCGCTGGCGTATTGGGTGAAACATTAAAAGATGACCGCCTACCCACCAAGGAATTGGTAACTGGAATTGTTCTAGATGGCCAACCAGCTGCTTATCCTCATAGCCGTTTGAGTGAAGAGCGCGCCGTCAATGATTTAGTCAATGATATTCCCGTCACGGCCTGGTTTGATCCACAAACAGCCACGGCCCGGCTTTATGAACGGACTGTTATCACGGAAGGGGAAGGAGAGCAGACATTGACCTTTAAGGCGACCGGCGAAAAACTTGAATTTGTCGATGATGAAACTGGGTCGACGTGGCTGTTGCTCAACGGCAAAGCCATTAGCGGCCCCCTGGCTGGGGCTACGTTGACTGCTATTCCCAGCACGGCATCATTCTGGTTTGGTTGGAAAGATTGGTATCCAGAGACTCAACTTTATGGGGTAGAAGAAGGATAAAAGGAAGTTGTGGGCTTACACACTTGGCTCTAGCATAGACGAGAATGTCTACTTGATGAAAATGCAATCGAAATATTCTCATCTATGCCCAACCGTAGTATGTCCTATGCCTGGGGGAATTTCTTTAACCACTTCTTTAAGAGAATCCTCCCGGCTTAAACCCTCTTTTCTGGCGTTACTATATACTTCTCGAGCTTTCTGCCGCACATTTCTACTTTGAACGTACTCTATTGAACTTCTGATGGCGCTAGATAATTGAGCCTCTGTCGGTTCTTCACCAATACGCCAGGCTTCTTTGTACATATTGCCTACGGCGAATGTGAAACAAGCATTGAATAAGGCACTCATGATCATTGATGAAATCGTTCCGACTCCCGTAAATTTTGCGAGTTCAATAGCTCCGATAAATATAGTCGTACTGACCGCATACCACCCAAGTGATTTGAAGACCTCTGCTAGTGCCTTAAGAAGCCAATTTTTGTCATAGTGGGCCTCATACAGGTTAGCCATATAAAATAACATACGTCCCCAGCCCGCTAATACAATGCCAACATCACCAACCAGCGGAATTGGATTTGCTGCACCAACAACGGCAAGCGTGACAGCCGTTCTGAAAATTGCGTTATTGGCTGCTTCATCCTTTTCCGATAGCGTCTCAAACATCGACTTTCTCCTTACGAATCAGTCCCAAATAATTCGAACATACGCTCTGCAGGCATTTCCATGAGCTGACATTGAAATGAATAATATTCAGAGTGGATTTACGCTTCGAACTAGCAAGATCCTTGGAATCGCCTATAGCGCCTGAGCATAAACGCTCTTAAAGCATCTGAAATGGAAGGACAGATCATAGGTACTCATTATCTCTGTAGCCTGGGGCTGACAAGTACGCGCGGAATTTAACTATATCTCAGGTGTGAGAGAAACACAAGATGACACTATCATATCATCTTTTGTCAATGATCCTGCATTTCCTGATGCACCTAAATCCGTTGACCCTGCTCAATTTGAGTCAGCGTGGCTGCGCCGAGAATATCTATATAGTTGTCTTTTACTCTGAGAATTTCGTTGATATATAGACGCTATGATAAGGTTTACACCGTAGAATATCATTTTCTTAACTCTATCGCTAGATGTAATTCCTCTGGTAGAAGATCGTCCGCTAAAAAAAATAGGTGATTTGTGAGCATGTCACTCACAAATCACCTATCCCAATTACTGTCTACACTATTTCGGTCCGACTACCACTCGACCCTATTCTGTATCAATTTGCACATCTACATCAAAATTCGACTGGGTGACGTTCCAATTCAGCAAGAGACGAGCACCAGCCGTCCAGCACCAGCGATCATGCCACCAGCGACTATCCCAGGAGGTCCACGTCTCTGGCTCACAAGCACCGATACCGCCAGCTACCCACGCATCACTGCTGACGCTGTGATCACCGGCATCGTAGGCGTAGATGAAGGTGATGTCTCCGCGCATGGTGACCACCGCAAGGAAACGACCATAGGCGTAGGCACCCAGAATCGCCCCCGCTTTGTTGCCCCCGTCAGCATTTAGATTCGACCAGTACCAGCCACCATAACGAACGCCGCCATCAAAGTTGAGTTTTCCTGCAGCCAAATCCGAAAGCAGGCCACCGTCGCCATACATACGGATATAGCCGCCCTGGAATGATTCCGTGACGGATTGATCAGAACCAGGCCCATCTGGTACGATGTTCAGATGCTCCATGATCTCTGCAAAGTGGTTGTGCAACACAGCGCTATCTGAGCGAATGGTACCAAAGAGAACCTGACCGCCAAAGCCGTTGGAGGAGAAGGGCATAAAGTTGGTGGAGCCTTCCAGATCCAAACCGACATAAGCCAACGGAAATCCTCCAGACAAGTCAAAACCGAGTGCACCCGAAGCGTCGTGGAGCGTCACGTTCCATACCTCAAACTCATGGAGAAGCCCAACTTCTGGCGTGCCCAAACTTAAACCTCCCTCTAGGTATCTCGTTGGAATGTCGACCCGAAGGGTTAGGTTAAACCACAAGTTCTCATTGCGGAAGATACTGCTGCGAGCGTCATAGCCTTCTATGAGAATCTCTCCCCAGCGGTCGATAGTGAGTGCTACGGTATCAGCTTGGAAGATGGGTCGCGCATCCTGGGCGCGATGGACAATCAATTCCATTCCTAGGTCAAATCGCTCAAATTGGAATGCAGCGCCGCTGCCTGTTCGGACCAGATTCCCGCGCAAGCGATTAAACTGAATATCTGTATTCCGCACCATACCGGATGCCCCGCCGCCAAAGTCTTCACTCGTCGGCAGATCAATTCCTTCTTGCATATCGTACTGATTCAATACACTCGTCGTGTCCATGTGAGACGGGTTGGTGAGATTGACGTAGAAAGGCCAGACAGCCGGAATCAGAGCACTATATTCGTCGATTTCGTTTACCGCGTCGCCCGCATCATTCATATTAAGCTTCTGCCCCCAAACCTGCAAGGTATTCGGAGAAGGCGGGTTGTCCTGGTTGAGGACAATCTGCTCGGCAAGCGCTCGGAAAGCAGCCACGCCACCGCTCAAGCCACCATAGATGTCCACCACATCGGGCTGGAGGACCATCCCCGCATCCACGTGAACAACTTGCCAGTCAGAGGGGAAGGGACCCGCTGGTTGCACCGCATTATCTGGCAGCAGTTCATAGCTGTCAAAGCCGACGAAGATACCGCCATCTGCGCTGCCCTGTCCCAACCCATGAGCATAGACCAGATCATCGAAGACGTGTTTCACTTCCGCTCCGTATGTAGTCCCATCATACTCATAGCTTCGGCTGAACCAGATGCGCTCGGCCTGTAACTGCTCTTCGAAGCCCACATAGTCGAGGCCATTATAGACGAAGAGGACAGGATCGTTGCCATTACTGTCCGCCAGACCGCTGAAGTATGGCACGAGTATTGGGCCGGACATCTCAAAGAAGCCCTGCTCTGCCGGTTGAATGGTCGGTGCGTCCAGGGCATTGGCGTTAGCATCCCAAATGGGTGACTCACCGCTACCCGCGTTATAGCGACTCAAACGTAATTCCTCCATCAAGAAGGAGAAGCCAGTAAAGCCGTAGATGGGCTGATCCTGACCCAACGTTACCTCGTCAAGCGTATCACCATCGGGCTGGAAGTTGATGCCTGCATCAATGATGGCCTGTTGCCCATTGCTAAGCGTGGTCAGCTTAGGCAGCGATAGGTCACCAAAGACGCGCAGCATGGCATCCCAACCGTCAAATTCACCCACGTTGAGGGGCATGCTGTGCTCTGTACCAAAGGTCAAAAACTCAGCTGAGCGAGGGGCCAAGGCTGCTTCCCAGTAGTCCAACGTCTCTTCCCCGTTGATGACCACGCCTCCATCGATACAGCCAGTCGGGTCCAGCCACATATCAACCAGCTTCAGTGTCATGTTGGCCGGGAAGGGCAGCTCAACATCGCCAATGATGCTGCTATCTACATTTCGATTATCCAAGAAGTAGACATCAAACTGATGGATAACAGAGTCATAACCGTGGATGCTGGTCTCAAAACCACCCTCCAAAATCGCTTGGAAGCGTTGGGTAATCCCACCGTGGCGTACGTACATATCGCTATGGGTCACAAAGACGGCGGCCCGACCGCAGGCCCACGTAAGCTGATGTGCTGCCAAACGACGGTTCAGACCAGGCTCTCGCAGAGCAGGTGCCGGCAGATCGACCTCTACTTGATCGCCAGGGCGGGCAGCCCACATGACGATCTCCACCATGCTGATGGGGGCATAGTTTGTTGTAACCGGCCCAGCATAGAATTCCCATTCACCAGAAAGGATGTTGAAGGAGCGCCAAGTAATGGCATCCGCTCCACCTGATTGAGTGACATCGCCTACCAACGCACCGCCTGCTTCGATGGTCAGACCTTCGAAGGTGACGTTAATCTCACCCTGGGTCGTCTCGTTGACGGTCTGTTGGTAGTGCATGATCAGATTGCCACCACCGATGTTGCCGCTCTGGATTTGGCTTTCAGCGATCATCAAGTCGATGTTGCTGGCGGCGATATTAAAGCCATAAGGATAGCTACCTACCCAAGTAACGACCTGATCACTATGGAAGGCACCAGATAGACCAGAGGCTGTAATCCGAGTCGACGTGTCGTTCCCATCTGCTTCCTGGAAGGTTGTCCGCAAGAAGCCATCGTTGCTGTCGCCTGCCTCAAACGCAAAGGGAGCAGGACGGGCATAGGCACCATTGTTGCGCTCATGGTAACGTAGACAGCTATCGCTCATCTCAAAACGGCTACTTGAGACCCGCAATTCACCCAAAGGGACCAACGTTAATGGAGCCAATTCCAGGTTGAAAGCTAGAACCGGTGATTCACAGGTGTGAGTCGCTACATCCGCCAAATCCGCGCTGAAAGACCAGGAGAGATCGTTATTCAAGCGCAGGGCTGGGCCACCCAACGTCACCACATCGGCCTCTACCCCATTCTGATCCAGTGAACGCAAATTGTCGGGCAGCACCAGACGAATCTCACCGTGGCTGCCAGGAAGGAAGAATGACCGAGCTACAACTCGGTAAACGGCATAGCTCATCCCCGCTTCACTTTCAACAAAGATGGGCGCGCTGGGGAATTCGGTTGCTGGCAACCAGACATCTATCTGACCAGAGCATACATGATTCTGAGCATCGGCCACGGTCAGACCGTTGAAGAAGAGATCGGGAATGACAATCAGCTCGCCGCTGTTGAAGAGGTGTATGTCACCAAAGCCGTTGATGGTATTGTCGTTGTTGATATCGACAGAGAGGTTATGCATCTCGATGCCGCCACCAAAGATCAAGGGTTGAGAGAAGTCGTTTCGGCTCGGATTGATGGGCGTACAGGGTAGCAGACCCAAAGGAGAGTTACCAGGTGTATGATGGATCAGATTTGTGTTTGACCCAACCTGGACAGTATCGCCATAATCAATTGCCGGAGCTGCCGCATTGTCCACACCGCGGACATCCGTTGAACCGACAGGCTCTCCAGTGCGCGCGCTAAACTCAACGACCTGATAGTAGTACTGGTCGTGCTGGGCGCTGGTATCGGCATAGAAGAATTGAGAACACCCTTCTTGCACAAAGATAGGTGTGATCTGCTGAAATCCTCCATCTGGATTAGGGCTGCGGAAGACGGCAAAGTGACGAGCGGCCAGCCCATCAAAATCCGCCACCATAGCACATTGCCACAGGAGGTTGATGGCCTCGCCTTGACGCATAATGCCGATCCAAGGGAAATTCTCCAGCGGGCGTTCCTGACCATTTACCACTCTGAAGAGACGTGGCGTTGAGGTCAGTTCGGTGCCGTCGGATAGAATGGCCTTAACCTGATATTCGTACACATTGGTGCTGTTTAGTGGCCCATCTGTGTAGTCTCGTGCGTCTCCGCCTTTCACGGGAATGATTTCGGCCGGCTGTGCATCGGAGACGTTGTCGCGTAGGATCTCAAAGTCAGCAATAACTGGTGAGCTAACCATGTCCCACTTGATGTTGGCCTGCCAGTTGGTATCTGCACTACCGCTTGTTTCAATAGAGGTAATGATGGGCGGCAGCAAATTGGGGACATTAGGCGCTTCAATCAACGGAATCTCAATCGGGTCGGACGGTTCAGAGAGATTTCCATGTTCGTCTTCTGCCCAAGTGCGGCAGATTACATTCTCTAAATCAAAAGGTGGCGTGTAGACTGACAAAACGTTAAACTCATTGAGCTGACTGCCTTCAAAGATGGTCAGCAATACCTCGGGCGTTTCCAGGGTCATGCGGCAGGCGATGCGCAAACGCTCTGTTTCTTCGTCGCCGCCACCTGTTAAGCAATAGCCCATACCGTCTGAACAATTGTCAACATTGAGGCCTGGTTTTCCTGGGCCGTCAACATCATGAATCACAGATTGAATCGGTCCAGCGTAGAGGCTGTAATTGCCAGCGTGATCGACGGCTTGGATGCGGTACCAGCGTACCGTCTCTTCGGTGCCATCTGTGTCCACCCAGGAATTCTCATCAGCAGTCAGCGTGGCGGCCACTTTCCAACAGTCGGCATCGCTGGCGCACTCACCTGGTGCGATCTCTGAGTGGAGCTTTTGGGTGCGTTCAATACGGAAACCGGCCAGATCAGAGGTTGGTGTCATGGCCCACGTCAATTGAATTTCGTTTTGCCCAGTGTTCACGTTGGCCATAAATAGCTCGGGGGCTGGAGGGGGCATGTAATCATGGGATGTTGCCTTCACATCCTCGCTAAAAAAGGACGCATCCTCTGGCCAGCTACGGATCGTACCCAATGCATCTCGGGCGGCGATTCGGTAAGCGTGGGAGCCAGCCGCCACATCATCATCAGCAAAGTGGAATTCAATCTGCTCATAGTCGGCAGCATAGGCATCGCCAAGCTGATAGTCAGGATCGACAGGTGCTGGATTCTCGGGATCTGGCTCGACGGGGACATCTACCGTAGCCAAACGGGGCGTACTGTCAGACATGACCTGTACCGATTCATCGCCGTTGATCTGTTCAAAAATTTCATCATTGACAGCGCTGGCTCGATAGATGTCATAGCCGACAATCCAAGCAGGGGGTAATTCACCATCATCGTCATTAGAAATCTGGGGTGTCTCCCAATCGAGATAGATATTCTGATGGAACCGGCGATTTTGTTGTGCCACGGCCCACTGTCCATTCCGAGGCCGCACCAGCGTACTGGAGTCGGGATTGAGATCAACAGCAGACAGGCGAGCAGGTGGGTCAAGAGGTGTAGGTTGATAGGGGGTCAACGTGACCTTGCCTAGTGCAATGGCTCCATCAACTGATTCGACGCCATAGGTCACTTCCGCATTCGGGTTCAGTGTTGCATCCAAATCGACCAAGCCCCAACCCAAAACCAAGGCCACTGGATAGTAACGATTGGCCAGTTGCTGGGCAGCAAAAAGATTCTCATTGAGGAAGGTATGAAGCTCAGCAATCGTCGCGACCTCATGCTCAGCCTGTAACGTTTCCCACAAAGTTGGCCAACGCGGATCCGTTGTGTTGAGCACGGCAATGGCTGTCGCTTCATCAGTCACGGGTGCCACATCGCCTAATACCACTTCAGTGCGACCTTGTTGCCGTAAGACGCGGAAGGTAGGCTGATTGGGCTGAGTCCAAAACCAGCGGATTAGGGTGCGATCCGCCGAGGTTGCATAGCCCAAACCACTTTGGTCCAGCCCACCATCGTCTGGTGCCAATGGCTTTGGCCGGTCTGATGTAGGGGTAGGTGTTGGGGTCGGCACCACATCATTTGGTGCCTCCACATTGATGGTTCCCTTAAAATTTGGTTGACCACCCGCGTGAAAGGCAAATTGACCAACCTCGGCAAACTGATAGCTATGGGTCGCACCGGCAACCAAGGTCGAACCGAATTCTGGCTCGGCATTAGCCTGTGCGTTGCTACTCATCGCATTGGGGTTGGTACCCTGGCTAGTGGTTTGGCTGGTGCTTTGGTTGGTGCTTTGGACCATTGCTCTACTGCTCGGTGAACTCATGAAAGGCAAAAAGAGAGTAAATCCGCCGCCTGCTCTTAAATTTAGGGGTTGACTTGTCTCATTTCGCCATGTAACCGTATCGCCTATCCCAATGGTAAGCACCGAGGGTGTAAAGCCATTTTCGGTATAGACGATTTCATGGGTTGCAGTGGCTGAAGCCGTTGCAAGTCCCATCGTCAAGTTATGATTTGTGAGTACACTGATTATTGAAATAATCAGTACAACCACAAACAAAGTACTACTTTTTTGGGGGGTAAATGACATTTTTATCTCCTTCATAATAGGGAGTGCAGACTCTGCTCCAGCTACCTGCTGAGGCACTATTCTAGTGTAGGTGGTGCCCCAGCTATCTCCTTGATCAGAAAATGATATTTGAACGATAATTGGTTCGCTTTTCTGACAGCGTATCCCACTTGACTGCCGTCGGTTTCAGGCGGCTCAACCCATTTTCCGGAATAATCCAAATTGACAGCCCATCTAATGGCATATATGATCTTCCTCAACTTAAAAGATACTGTTGGCGAATTCAAAAATGTCCATATATTGACCTACCAAAAGGAGAATCTTGTATGCGTTTTGGAATGAGCGGTTGTTTTCTACCGGCTGATATGAACGATCTCAGCGTTGCGATGTGCCGCCGAGTGAGAGAGCTAGGGTTTAGTGGCATCTTTACCCGTTTTCGCGCCAACGATCCTCACACGACCTCACAGGCTCAGGCAACGAATCTGCGCGAGCTGCTTGCTGGTGAAGGGGTTCGTCTCTATCAAGCTACTGGCTATTGGCAGAATATGGTCACGCCCGATGAGACAGTGCGCAAGGAAAGTGTTCGAACGATTCAAGCGGCACTCCGGCTGGCCGGATGGATGGGCGCGCGAGGCATCGATACAGGTCCTGGCTCTATGAGTCCCAATGGTCCTTGGTTTCCTCATCCTGATAATTGGACTGTTTCAGCTCGGAAGCAGCTAGTCAAAACCCTAAAAGAGTGTGTTGCTGCCGCGGAAGATGCCGGCGTCTTTTTAAGCCTAGAGAGTCATCAACTTGTGACGTTGGCCTCTCCCGAAATCACCAAAGAGGTTTTGGATGAAGTCGGTTCACCGTGGGTTCGCTGTGATTATGACTCGGCCAACTGGATCACCTTAGAGACCGTTTATGATACTGGTGCTGCCCTCAATCATCATTTTGACACGTTGGGCGAACATATTGTGAGCTGCCACGCCAAAGACATCTGGATCGAGGATAAGTTAACCCTTCATCTGCAAGACGGCTGCCCAGGCAAGGGACTAATGGATTTCCAAACCCTCTTCCGCCGTATAGAAGCACTGTCGCCAGATTACCCAGTCATCTCGGAAGGAAACAGCACTGAGGACCTTCCTGCGGTCAGCCAACTTTTTCACAAAACGGCCGCGGAATTGGGCATTCGCGTATTGGATGCTGATGAAGAGAGTGCCTAATTTGGACGTTTGAAGGATACACCACGGAAGGATGACAATCAGTCCGCAGTCCAGTGTCTAGAGTCTAGATCGATATCCGAGGCAACTGACTTTGGACTATTTTCTGAGCAATTTATAAGGAGAATTAGATGCCAAATTTACGGTTTGCTGCGCCCAAAGAGGAGCGGGTTGCCATTGTCACTGGTGGAGCCAATGGGATCGGTCGTGCCAGCGCGCTGAGGATTGCAGAAGACGGCCGTCACGTGGTTATTGCCGATCTGCCAGGGATGGACACGTCTGTCGTCGATGAGATTGGCAGCTTGGGCCAGCAAGCGATCTTTATTCCTACCGACGTAACGGATGAAGACGCTGTTCAGTCAATGGTGAACCAAGCCGTTACCCACTTTGGTCGGCTTGACATTTTGGTTTGCTGTGCAGGTATTTTGGGACTAGAAGCGCCTTTTCATGAGCAATCTGCTGCCCAGTTTGAAAAAGTGATGCGGATTAATGTATGGGGTGTCTACCATGCCCATCAGGCTGCAATTCCCCACATGATAGAGGGTGGATGGGGGCGCTGTGTCACCATTACGTCGGGTGCCAGACATGGGGCCACGAATCAGATCCCCTACGGCGTATCCAAAGGGGCAGTCTACTCTTTTGTTGGGGCATTGGGCAATGCCTATTCCAAGGAGGGGGTATTCGTCAATGGGGTAGAGCCAGGGCGAGCGCTGACCAATATGGTTGTGCCCCGCTTTACGCCCAAATTTCTCGCGGATCCGGGCAACCCACTAGGGCGCTACTCAGATGCCGAAGAGGTGGCTGAGGTTGTAGAATTTCTCTGTTCTGAGAGGAATACGTATACCAGTGGCTCGGTGTGGAGTGTTAAGGGAGCAACAGGGTAAGGTTTTAATGAATCGGAATTAAATAACTTGTGCATAAGATCTCTCAATCCTTCGAGATGACATGCCCGCCTTATTTAATGCTCATTCCTAAGTCATAATCAGTTGAATAGCGAGCGCCACAGATTGGGTATTGTATTTTCCAGGAGTAGGGCAAGAAGTATGAGGGATAATCCAATCAGAAAGTACATGCGGCGATGGCGCAAATAGTATCCAAGGCTCCAATTCCCGCTCAGCAGTGGTTCGGCAAATAGAAGGGTAAAGAGGCTATAGCCACAGATGCGCAGCAGAGTCCAAATAGGAAGCGCACCCAATGCATTGAGGGGACTATTGAGCGCACCAAGAAGGCTCCCTGTATAAAAAGCCGCAGCATTGACGGAGCGGACCAATATCCAATTACCAAGCAACCCACCTGTAGCCATGGTGCCTGCTGTGGTGCCCAATAGCTCAAGAAGCCGTGTAAGAAGCCCTTCGGTTACCCCAACGGGGGCTTCAGAACCAGCATAGAACCATGCCATGTAGGCCGTACGACGAGTAAATCCATCACTGAGCGCATAATCAAGTTGGGTTGGCAGATAAGTGGTTAAGAGCGTGATGACGACAAATTGTATACCCAACCAAATTCCTAGAAGCAACAGAGCCCGTTTTATTCGGCCACGACGAATCACAAAGAGCAAAAAAAGGGTCATGCCAATGGTTTGAATGATAGGCATGAACCATGACTGTCCCAACAGAGCAGGGAAGAGCGTCGTCAGTATGGCAAAGATGACCAAGGTTGTTGGATAAATAATTTCGTCGGTGATAGAATAATCGGTTGACATTGGTATTTAGTCTGGTCAGAGTGAAGATCCCAAATGATGCTCCAATGAAAAAGGCAACCCAGTAATAGGGTTGCCTTGCACTGCTCCGTACTCGTGTGCCTACTGCTCTCGGTCAGGGTCCAGAGCCCAAGCGACTAGAGCATTGATCTCTTCTTCGCTCATCATATCAGCGAACGTTTGGGGCATGACTCCGCCATTGTATCCCTCAACCACATAGGCATCGGGTTCAACAATACTGTTATATACATACTCTTCAGCAGATTGACCTTCAACCCGTTCCGCAGCTCGTTCATAAAGGTTGTTCTGATGGGGGCCAACCGGCCCTACATTGTTAGCCGTTTGATCCTCGTTGATGTTGTGGCAGCCTGAACAACCCATCAACAACCAAAGCTCTTGTGGCGTACGTGGCCCCATATCTGCAACATCATCTGGCTGAGCAAAGGTGTACTCTTCGTCACCCAAGGTGTAAGAGGTTACACCAGCAGCCTCAGCCGCAGCCAATGCCTGCTCTAGCTTTTGCTCATACCCTGGTTCATCTTCATGATAGGGTAGTCGCTTGGAAAGAGTGTCTTGAAAAAATTGCCACGGATCCTCTTCTGCTGTTTGGGCCATAGCATCCGACTCAAAATTCATCACATAATTTGTGACGGCAATCACCTGATCCCCACGCAGAGGCCCACCATACTCACCTCCCCAGGTAGGCATTACATTGGCCCAGTGTGCGCTTCCCTTACTGGGCCGGCCAGCACCGACCGTCAGCATGATATAGTTATTTAAGGATCCAGCCCAAGCGACATCGTTAAGGCGTCCTGCGGCAACCTTTTCGCCATTTACCTCTATCTCTTTGCTAAAGAGGTAGCGGCTACGCAAGGCTGGAGCAACCATAGGCAACCCTTTGCCATCTTTCCCATGACAGCTTGAGCAGTTTGCGTCATAGAGTGCAGCCCCTTTTTCAATGCTACGCCCATCCCAATTGGCTGTTTGAGCTTCCATGCGGCCTTCCTCAGTCCAACCAACAAAGCCCACGACAGCAAACATTACAAGAACAGACACAAAGGACCACAGGAGTTTCAGTATGGGTGACCGCGTGTAAAGATAGTAGTAAAGTGGTTTATGCATTAGACATCTACTCCGAATCTGTTGCTATTTCGGATTGGGGCGCACTCTCTTCTGGGAACATGTAAGAAAAGATGTGGCCATAGTCGCGCGTCTGATACTGTTCCCAGTACCATGCCTCTTCATGGAGCCAAAAGTGAGCCTCGAAATCTTCTTCTGTTCCTTCACCGCTAAGCCAGAAGATCTCCCAGTCCAGGCGTTTCAGGCTCGGCTGATCCTGGGCAATATTGAGCACACCATAGGCCATATTGAAATCTGTATCTTGGGTCTCCCAGTAATCGATAGAATGCTTAAATTCTTCGATTAGATGAGCAAATTCGTCATTTTCATGATGCACGTCTTCCAAGGGAATGAATCCTCTACCATCAATGAGGGCCAATGCTTCATCTTCCCCTATGCGTTCAATCAGCTCATCTGTCGTCATGCTCAGGTAGTGGCCAAGAGGTAAGAGTTCATAACCCATTTCGCGGACATGACCGGCACCCTCTTCTGGCATCAATTCTTGAACCACTTCCGTTGCTGGCGCACCCTGTACAGCATATTGGGGCGTTCCCATCCAGCTCCATATGATCATGACCACGCCAGCGACAACACCACTAATAATGGCGACGCGTCGATCTTTTGCTCGACGGCTGGGGTTTGGATCGAGGTACGGAATGAGCATCAGCAGAATAAGCAGAACTGTTGGAATAAGAACACCTGCAATAAACTTATCGGATATCTTCAACAGTCCCTGTAACCAATAGAAGTACCATGGAGCCACCGTATGCAGAGGCGTTCGCTGTGGATTCGCAATCGATTCGAGAGGCGCTTGGAAAGAGAAGGCTGTCCAAATCGTCAGAATAGCCGTAGAGAAGAGCAGAAATGCAGTCTCATCCAGGAAGACATCAGGTAGGAAGTAAACGCGGCGATCAGCAGGAACCTTCTTCGCAGAATCTTCGCCAACTTCTTCCTCTTGGGAAGGCAAGCTAATGCCATGCAGAACCACCTTGTAGTAGTGAACAAAGAAAAAGAGGAAGAGAATCAAAGGCAAGAAGAAGACATGCAGCAGATAGAAGCGCAACAATCCGTTGCCAGCAATGTCAGGCGCACCACGGGCCAATAGGTTGATGGTGGTCCCCATTACTTCTGGCGGAATCGCTTCAGCCATAGATGTTCCGATGGTCACAGCCCAAAGGGCCAGCTGATCCCAAGGAAGCAGATAACCTGAGAAGCTAAGAAACAAGGTAACAACTAAGAGAATAACACCTGTAAACCAAGTAAATTGCCTTGGAGGCTTATAGCTCCCTGTCAAGTAGGTTCTCACCATATGCAATGTCACAATGGCAACCATTGCTTCAGCCCCCAATCTGTGAAGATCTCGGGTAAACTGGCCAAAGGGTACATTACTTAACAGAATGATCATATCATCGTATGCACGATCAGGAGACGGCGCATACCAGATCATCAGGTATATACCTGTAATGGTCTCGACAAAAAATAAATACGTAGAAAGTAGCCCTAACCGGAACGTATGGGTGAAGCGGGTAACACTTTCATGATAGTAGGCGGGTTTGATATGCAATAAGAATGAGTCAGAGTGAGGGCGAAGACGCGGATTCGGACGTCCAGGCGGCTCACCGCGCAACATTTTGCGGAACTCACCAGCACTGATACCGGCCGTAATTCGGGTAAAGGTATCATCTGCTAAATCGAGGGCGGACTGTACAAATCCTTTTTGTTGAATTTCTGGTTGTACTGCCATTAGTTATGTGGCTCCTAGAATGATTATATTATGCTTCCTAAAGAGTGTCACTTAGAGAGGGCTAAATATAAAGATAGGTGGAAAAGAGCTATTCAATAATACGGCGGGCCGGGGACTCTGCGGCCAGTGACCCTGTTATCTTGCTACCTGTAGCAGCCGCCAACGTCCCATCAGCTCGCGTCACAATCTCAAAGGAATCTAACGAGCGAGGTGCAGGACCTTCAATGTATAGTCCATCATGAGTAAACTTGGAGCCATGGCAGGGACATTCAAAACGCCAGTTGGCTTCTACCCACTTATATAAACAGCCTAGGTGGGTACAGACCATGTAGATCGCCTTGGTCTCGCCTTCCTCTGTGGTCACAAGCCAAAATTTACCGTCAGGGTTGCCAATAGGAGCCCGTTCAAACGGAGGGAGATCACCCTCTAACACAAAGTCACCGCCGAATTCACCTTCGCGAAAACGAGGGTACAAGAAGAAATAGGTAACAGCACCAACTTCTGCCAACAAAAGCCCGGACGCAGCAGCAAAGGTATAGACCATAAATTCACGGCGGTTGTATACACGTCGTTGCGCAACTTCGGGATCAACTTCTACTTTCGTTTCACCAACATTTGACATCGCGTCGACTGTTGCATCTAAGACATCGGCCATTTTACTTCAGTTCCTTTTATCAAACTGATTGTTAAGAAGATACAAAGCTGTTTTACTCGAGTAAAACAGGCTTATTTTTTAATAAATACAGTAATATCAATATGGTTGCACTATAGCATAGGAAAATACGTTTGTCCAATTTATCACAAATGCTCAGGATGCAATGAAACAATGCGGGGGAGCGTTCAAAAATGAATAATCCTTGTCCACTTATTGTTCAAAAAATGGATACATAGGAGGAATGCATCTATACTATAGACGAAGTACTTTACACTTGTATGTTGGGATTGTACCAAATTTCACAAGTTGTACCAAACTGAGAAAGTTGTAGGAAACAAAAAGAAGGGGAACAGAATGGAGTATGTACAGTTAGGCCAAGCAGGCGTAAAAGTCAGCCGACTAGCGCTGGGGTTAGGTTTACGTGGCCAAAGTAATCCAGCAGAAGCACAACGCATGATTGAACGGGCTATCAACTTAGGTGTTAATTTCATCGACTGTGCCAATGTTTATGGCCCAATGGATGATCGGGCCAACATTGGTCAATCTGAGGAGATTCTTGCGCAAGTACTCAAACAGCATCGTGACGATCTGGTGATCTCGTCCAAAGTCGCGTCTCAAATCGGCACGAAGCCCAACGACAGAGGGTTATCTCGCTACCATATTCTCCGGGAGGTAGAGCGCTCTTTGGATCGCCTTAGGACCGATCACATTGACATCTATCTGATTCATGCGCCCGATCAAAGGGTTCCTCTAGAAGAGACAATGCGCACGCTAGACGATCTTGTGTGTAGTGGCAAGGTACGCTACATCGGCTGCTGTAATTTCGCTGCATGGCGAGTCTGTGAAGCACTTTGGACATCTGATAAGGCAAACGGAACCCCCTTTATCTGTGTACAAAACCCCTATAGCCTTCTTGGGCGCTGGCTAGAATTAGAGATGTTTCCTTTGGTTCGTAACCAAGGATTGGGTATCATGGCGTATAGTCCTTTGGCCGTGGGATTGTTGAGTGGCTGGTATCATCCTGAACGACCCGCCCCAGAAGGTTCGCTTTGGGCCAGGCATTCCGCATGGGACTTTCAGCAGCTTATGCAAGGAACGCCAGGAGAGGTGATTCGGGTGCTCTTGACCGTAGCTGACGCAGTGGGAAAAAGCCCGGCTCAAGTGGCTATGGCCTGGGTGCTGTCCCATCCAGAAATTACTTGCGCAATCATGGGGGGAGATACCATTGCCCATCTCGACGAAAATGTTGGAGCTGTTGGCTGGATCCTGGATCCGGAACACAAACAGCAGTTGGACGATGTATCGGCACCTATGCGTAACAATCTTTCTGCGCCTATAGGGCCAATTGATATTGGATAAGGCCTGAGAATGGATTATTCCAACTGCCCGGGTGAATTAACCGAATACAGATTGTGCTCTTGAATGTATTCAGCAACCTCATCTGTGACCAGATACCGAATGGGGCGTTTGGCAAGCACACGACGACGAATGTCACTGCTCGATATATCTAATTCTGGCATCTCCAATACCGAAACACGTTGGCGAATATTAGGTAAGGCTGCTTGGAGTTGAGTCCAATCAACCTCTACATCAGCCCGGCTAAATGTAACCAGATGACAATGGGTAACCAGCCACTCGGGTCGATACCAAGTAGGTAGGTCTCGTAAACTGTCTAGCCCCATAAGAAAGTAAAGCTCAGCGTCGTCGCCCCAGATATGCTGAAGGAGTTTCATGGTATCTACTGTGTAGTGAGGGCCAGGTCGCTCCACATCAATGCGGCTGATGCTCCAGCTATCTTGTTGGGAGACAGCCAATGATAGCATTTCAAGCCGATGGCTCACGGCTGCAATCTGTTGATTCTGTTTATGGGGTGGATCAGCGGCTGGTAGTAGCAGAATGTGCCCGAGACCGAGCTGATATTGGGCTTCCTGGCACAGAACGAGGTGACCAATATGGATGGGATCAAAGGTCCCACCGAGAATGCCTATCTTCATAGTCTGCCCTTTCTATGCCAGAGCCAAGTATATCTGCACATCTATAATTGCGGTTGATAATTAGCAAAATCATGATCGTTTGTGGTACGCTTTTTCGCCTATACGACATTCTGATTGTGCTCGCCTCTATATTTGTGTCAGTTTGCGGTTTGTTCTAAATTAATTTTTACTTTTAAGTATAGTTTTCAAACTGACTACAGCACGGCTTAGAGAAGAGAGCAAACGGACTGTGCTACATCGTCTATCATACTATACCACCAGAGGGAAGAGGGATTCCTATGCATAGTGAAAGCAGCATGTCAGCCACTACAATGGCAGGTCGCATTATAACCATAGAACGATTTATACTTGAAGAGCAGAGAGCTACAAGACCCGATTCCCAGGGCATTCTAACTGGTTTACTCTATGATTTGGCGCTATCAGCCAAATTTATTGCCAATCGTGCTGCCCGCTCTGAGCTAACAGGCTTTCTTGCTGATGGCAGTGACCTGGTGTTGCAACCGCCCAAAGCAGAGATGCTGCACCAATTTGCAGAGATGACCATCCATCGGCTTAATGATCATACAGGCCGCTTGGCGGTTATGGCCTCTGAAGAGCAGCCCCATATGATCCCAATTCCCCAACGATATGAGACTGGCAAATACGTATTACTCTACGATCCATTAGACGGAACGACCAATGTGGATTTTAATACCAGTATTGGCACAATATTTGCAGTTCATCAGCGAAAAAGCCAAGAGGGTCCAGGGACCATGGCGGATCTACTCCAGCCGGGACGTGATTTGGTCGCTGCTGGGTATATCATTTACGGCGCAAGCACTATGATGGTCTACTCAGCAGGTCAAGGGGTCCATGGATTTACCCTCGATCCAAGCATCGGTGAATTTTTACTCTCCCATCCTAATATTCAGATTCCAGACTCGTCAAAATATTATAGCGTCAACCAAGGATATACCCGTTACTGGTCTGATAGTGTACGTAAATACACTGAATGGCTTCAGGGTCAACATGGACAGGCTGGGTTTCTATCCTCCCGCTATATTGGTTCATTGGTAGCCGATTTCCACCGGAATTTGCTGGCAGGTGGCGTTTTCTACTATCCCGCAAATAGTCAAGATCCAGAGCTATCTAATGGCCGGCTGCGGCTCAATTATGAGGCTGCCCCGCTTGCTTTTCTTGCTGAACAAGCTGGTGGGTACGCATCAGACGGAACCCAACCGATTCTAGACATCCAGCCAACGAGCCTGCACCAACGAACGCCCTTCTTTATTGGGAATCGTGAGTTAGTCGAAAAGGCAGAGGAGTTTTTGACAGATCAGTCAACCTCAGACGCATAGACTAGCTCCCACCCTTTGTAGATCAGAGCGATTTTCTTTAGCGTTACCTGTTTCGCTACCATCTCGATTGAGAAAGGTAGTCATTTTATCCGTCAAAAAGTCGTAAATAAAAAAGCCAGATGCTAGCATCCGGCTTTCAATAATCATCGCTTAAATTTTCTCACAAAATCTATTTCCTGGTACGCGGATCCAGCGCGTCCCGCAACCCATCCCCGATGAAATTAATGGACAGAATCGTTAGCGAAATAAGTATACCCGGAATGACTGACAACCACGGCTGAATCTCCAAATAGCCCTGCCCCTCTACCACCAACGTACCCCACGTTGGTACATCGGGTGGGAAACCTAGCCCTAAAAAGGAGATAGTGGATTCAGTGAGAATGGCTCCAGCAATACCTAATGTAGCCGAGACGATAACCGGACTTAATACATTGGGTAAAATGTGTCTGAAGATGATTTTACTCTCGCGCGCACCAACGCTAGTCGATGCCTCTACAAACTCCTTCTCCTTGACGGAAAGAACAGCACCTCTTACGACTCGAGCCGTCGGCATCCAAGCCAAAATACCAATCACGATGACAATGAGTAAAAAGGTACCCAAATCCACACCAAAGGAGCGACGCATAGCATCGCGGAAGAGCATACTGATCACCAACAGGAGCGGAATACCGGGAATAGCCAACATCATATCAGTAAAGCGCATAAGCGGACCATCTAAGGAAGGAAAAAAGCCCGAAAGTAACCCAATAAGGGTACCGATTAGAATAGCAACCAACATCGCCACGATCCCGACTGCTAACGAAATGCGACCCCCATGAAGATTGCGCGCCAATGTATCGCGGCCAATATCATCCGTCCCAAGGATATATTTTTCTGAAGGCTCAGCACCATTCAAAATAACATAGGTTGTGTCAGCATACTGAGGATCATTGGTATAAATGTAAGGCCCCAAGACCATTAGTAGTACCAACGCGCCAAAGACCACTGTTCCAAGCATCGCTAGTTTATGGCGCCGAAAACGACGCCAAACATCTCCCCAAAGCGTGCGTTGTTTGCGTTCGGGTTCTACTAATTCGAGCGTGCCTGAGGCTGGTGCAGTTTGTGTTTGGACTGCCATATTCTTTCCTGTTTTAAATTAATCAGCTAATCTGTATACATAGATACGCATGCCAAGAGTTACTAGGCGTTTTACTCATATCGAATTCTAGGATCGAGAAAACCGTAGATAATGTCTGCCACAAAGTTAAAGGCTACGACTAAAACTGCGAAGATAAAGATTAAGGTTTGGACAACTGGAACGTCATTGATCTGGATAGATAGAATCAACAATTGCCCCAACCCATTCACCTTAAAGATCTGCTCGGTAATAATGGCACCACCAAAGATGGCAGGAACACCTAAAGCAACGAGTGTAACCACTGGAATCAAGCTATTACGTAATACATGGCTGATAATGACGTACCGCTCCTTGAACCCTTTGGCCCGAACTGTGCGCACATAGTCAAGCGGTAAATTGTCCAGCATAGATGAACGAGTATACCGAGCCAATGCCGCAGCCTGGAAAAGGCCTAGCACGGTCACCGGCAACGCCATTTGGCGTACTTGTTTCCAAAAACTGGCAGCATCGTTCACCACCAAGGTCGTATCGTAGATAGATGGGAACCACTTTAGGTTAACGCTGAAAATAATGATCAGCACAATGCCTGTAAAGAATGTAGGTAATGAAAAACCGACGATGGAGACAAATGTGCCGATTTGATCAAATGCAGAGTACTGGCGAGCTGCCGAGATTACACCAATAGGGATCGCAATGAGAATTGCGACCAAGTAAGCCGTACCAACTACCCACATGGTCTGAGGAAAGCGTTGGCCAACTAAATCGAAGACGGGTACACCGCGGCTGCCCCACGAACTAAGCCGGATCTGGCAGAACGTATCATCAAAGCCAAAATTTGTACCCCATGCACCTTCTACCATTGCGATGGGTTCGCAGATAAAGAATTGGCGCATCCATCGGATGTATTTTACTGGCATGGGATCATCTAGCCCCATTGCCTCACGGATCATCTGACGCACCTCCGGTCGGATCGTTTCAGGTAGTGCGCCTGTTGGATCCCCTGGCGCTAGTTCAAGCACACCAAAGATGACAAAACTAATCAGTAGAAGGGTTGGAATGGCGGTTAGCAAACGCCGTAGTATGTATTGGCTCACGTTTTTTCCTATTTTGTACCTAGTCACTAGTGGCGGGTGCTAGCTATGCACGTAGATTACGCGATTCACCAGCAACCAAAGTGTCAGCAACCAACTACCTATTCTCTACTCTCTTCCCCACTCAGCAATGTTCCATACTTCAATAATACGGTAAGGCAATTCAAATAAGGTAAAGTATATATAAGTCCGAATAATAATATAACTGTGGAGTTTACCAGAGGTGACAGCCACCTTAGAAGTGACTGTCACCTGACCACTAAGAGGCCAAAGCAGTTATATCCGTAAGTCCGATGACAAATCAGACAGACACCGATTGACCTGTAACTTTCAAGTGATATCGCTAAGCATTCAATACTTGTCACTTTTGAAATGTGACCTGTGGTTGCTCATCAACAACTAACCTACAAACTACCGATACGCGTTCTTTCCTATTAGCGTGTCCACTCAGCAATATTCCACATCTCAGAGTCCCAGCCACCATTCATCCAAACACCATCTAGCGTGTTAGACTTAGCCGAAACACTTCCACGATTGACTAGAGGAATTTGGTAGTAGTTTTGCACGTTGATGTCGTTCAATTGCTTAATCAGCGCATTACGATCATCACCAGCAGGTGTCGACGTGAGCTCATCAAATAGAGTATCAAAATCCTCGCTACAGCCACGGAAGATGTTGCCGCCAGCCCAGACGTTGGCCTTTTCTGGAATAAATTCGCAGAGCCAACCAGAGAGGTGCTGCTGAGCGTCAATGCTAGGACCAGTTGTATACATCTGAACATCGGTGAAGAACTTCTGGTAGGTATCAGGGCTGTTGGGATCACCACCAAAGAAGACGCCTGCGTCGTGGTTCAGCAGTTCGGTCTCAACACCGATTTCGCTCCACCACTGCTTGACAAGGGCCTGAGTCTTCTGGCGCACAGAGTTCGTTGATGTCTGATAGCGCACAACCAGCGGCGTGCCCTCGTATTCGCGAATGCCGTCATCGTCGCTGTCAACAACACCTGCTTCATCGAGCAAGGCATTTGCACCAGCGATGTCCTGGGTCAAACAAGCATCATTGGCAGTTGAAGCAACGGCAGGCGGTGCCGGTACTACATTACAAGTGGGACGTCCAGCAAAGCCATATAGTTGCCCGGCAATGAGGCCGCGGTCAATCGCCATCGACATCGCTTGCGGAACGACTGTACCAACCAAGAACGGATGAGGATTGTTGCCACCGTCGTATTCAGAACGAAGTTCGCCAAGTTCAGAATCCGGATTCGTTTGATTAACCAGAATACGTTCAACGTTGCCCGCGAATGATACTTCTATTGTGCCCAGCGCATCGTCGCCCTGCATCTCATTCAGGATTTCTTCCTCAACCTGCAAGTTCCAGCCATAGTCGGCTTCGCCGGTCTCCAAAACGGCACGAGCAGAACCAACGGCATCTCCGCCACCCTTGAAGACGACTGATTCAAAGAAGGCAGGCTCACCGTGGTAGAATTCATTGCGCTCGTAGGTTACAACATCATTGACCTTAAAGTCAACCACTTTGTAGGGGCCAGTACCAAGTGGAGCTACGTTCTGTTCATTACATGTCTGAGCAGCAGCACCGATACAATCAGCAAATTGAACAGAGCTAATGATAGGTGTATTGGCACCAACAAAAGCGTTGTATGGGAAAGGTGTGGGGTTCTCAAAAGTAATCAGGACCGTTAAGTCATCAACTGCCTCTACAGAAGAGATACCTTCAAATGCTTGAATGGAGGTACAGCCAGTATCTGGATTCGAGCAGTACTCCCACGTAAAGACAACGTCGGCTGCTGTGAAATCGCTACCATCTGACCATTGGACGCCTTCTTTGAGTGTCCAGGTAATTTGGGTCAGGTCTTCGGAAACGCCTCCGTTATCTATTGTTGGAATCTCTGTGGCCAGCTTAGGCACCATCTCTCCGTCAGGCGTCCAATTAGCTAGTGGCTCTAGTGAAATGGCGCCAGCATCCTGATCCTTGGTGCCACCAGAGAGATATGGGCCTGGCAAAGAAGCCGCCTGCCAATAGAGAATTACCAAGGTGTTCGGATCGCGATCCCCCAATGGATCACCAGAGGAGTCTGCGGCCATCTCTTCACCGCTATCGCTTTCCCCACCGGTGGCAGGTGCGCCAGCAGGTGCGGGGCAGGCAGTAAGTACAAGCGCAAGAATGAGCAGAAGTCCAGTCATCCAGTGCAGTCTGTTTCGATTCATAAGATTGATCTCCTATCTAACGGGGTAACTTCAAATAATGTGTGGGGTTAAAGGAGAGCGGATAAGTATGTCATCCACTCCCCTTTACATCAGGTATCCCGAGGTGGTTCAGAGGTACCTGTTATACTCTAGATCCACATAAAGTAACATTTGTCCTTTCCGGTTGCAGCGTTACTTTATCACGACCGCCAGTATATACTTAGCGCTGTGAAAGATGAGAATAATTCGATACTATTTTAGTCGAGTAGATTATTCTCATCATGGTCAACCGCAGTATACCAACAGCTTACTTGCGGCTCCACTCGCCAATATTCCAAAGTTCAGAATCCCAGTCATTCATCCAAATGCCATCCAGGGTGTTTGAGTAAGCAGAAACACCACCGCGATTTACCAAGGGAACAAGGTAGTAGTTCTGAACGATGACATCGTTCATAGCCTTAATCACATCGTTACGAGCGTCACCAGCCGGCGTAGTCACCAATTCGTCATACATGGTGTCAAACTCTTCACTACAGCCACGATGGATGTTGCCACCACCCCAAACATTCTCCTTGCCAGGAATCTGGCTGCAGAGCCAGTTAGAGAGGTGCAACTGGGCATCAATCCCAGGACCAGTCGTGTACATCTGGATATCCGTGAAAAATTTCTGGTAGGTATCGGGGCTGTTGGGATCGCCACCGAAAAAGACGCCTGCATCGTGGTTAAGCAGCTCTGTCTCAACGCCAATTTCAGCCCACCACTGCTTGATGAGGGCCTGAGTCTTTTGGCGTACAGAGTTGGTTGACGTCTGGTAGCGTACAACCAGCGGCATGCCCTCATACTCGCGAATACCATCGTCATTAGTATCCATGATGCCTGCCTCGTCAAGAAGCGCATTGGCCCCTTCTATATCCTGGGCTAAACAAGCATCATTGGCGGTCGATGCTGCGGCAACTGGTGCAGGGATGATGTTACAAGTGGCCTTGCCAGCAAAGCCATAAAGCTGACCAGCAATCAGACCTCTATCGATGGCCATGGACATGGCCTGCGGAATTACCGTGCCTACTAAGAATGGATGGGGGTTGTTTCCGTCATCATACTCAGCACGAAGATCACCAAGGTCTGGGTCGGGGTTGGTCTGGTTGATGAGAATACGCTCAACAGAGCCAGCAAAAGCTGCTTCAATCGTGCCCAACGCATCCTCGCCTTCCATCTCAGCCAAAATCTCTGGCTCGACCTGAAGGTTCCAGCCCATGTCTGCTTCGCCGGTTTCTAGAACTGCACGTGCAGAACCAACAGCATCACCGCCACCCTTGAAGGTAACCTTCTCGAAGGGCGCTTCACCGCCATGCCAGAACTCATTGCGCTCGTAGGTCACAACATCATTGACCTTAAACTCAACGACTTTGTAGGGACCTGTGCCCAACGGTGCAATGTTCTGGTCATTACAAGTCTGAGCGGCAGCACCAACACAATCGGCAAACTGAGCAGAGCTGATAATCGGCGTCTGAGCACCAACAAACGCATTATATGGATAAGGCGTCGGGCCTTCGAAAGTAATTAGAACTGTCAAGTCATCCACGGCTTCAACAGATTCAATACCAATGAATGCCTCACTTGAGGTACAGCCGGTGTCAGGGTCGGCACAGTACTCCCAGGTGAAAACAACATCCGCCGCCGAGAAGTCGCTACCATCTGACCACTTGACGCCTTCTTTGAGGTTCCAGGTAATAGAAGTTAGATCTTCGGCAACCCCACCGTTTTCGATTGTAGGAATTTCGGTCGCAAGTTTAGGCACCAGAACGCCATCGGGATTCATGTTTGCCAAAGGCTCTAGCGTAATCGCACCGGCATCCTGGTCTTTTGTCCCGCCAGAGAGGTACGGGCCAGGCAAAGAGGCCGCTTGCCAATAAAGAATGACAAGTGTGTTTGGATCACGGCCAGCCAATGTATCAGTAGCAGAGTCACCAGCCATCTCTTCACTGCCGCTTTCGCCCCCCGTCGCAGGCGATCCTGCCGGGGCTGGGCAAGCAGAAAGGACAAGGGCCAATATCATTAGCATACCGATGAGCCACTGAGGCTTCCTGTTTAGACGCATAAAATTTTGCTCCTTATGTACTTTATTTACGTGTGATTCGGGGTATCTGGAAATGTTGCTACAATTCAACTAGATTGAAATTAATGAAAATTGGATGCGGTACATTTGATTCTCTAAACTAACTTTCTTGAGTGAAAATGCAGAGATGCAGGCTCCAATTGACCACAGAGGATTGAGTGACATTTTGCGTTATCTTCTGCGCAAAATCGTCTAACACTACTACACAGAGATTGTACATCAAGGATGTAATGCACCAGGAAATTTTGTCCCAGCTCTGACCTGATTCAGCATAGGATTAATGATAAAAGGATAGCCAATTTTCGCGGGTACATGCCCCATCTTACAGGCATAGCATTATTTAACCATCTTATCAAAAAATCGAGTGAAAAAAATCACAACTTTACCTAATCGTTATTTGGGCAATTTGATCGATGGGTGAAAGTTCTTTATTCGCCCAGTTATAGTTAGGAGATTAAAAGGATTGGCAATCAAGTGAAACAAATGCTAGCGATGAATAATTGCGATTCAGAGATATAGCTGCGAATAAAAGAAGAGGCACAATATAAATAGCTCATCCAGGCCATCTGAATAATTGAGGGATGTCAAATACTACAACGATTTAGAGCATCTGTCAACCAGAACACTTCACTTTCATAAAAATTTCATGGGAAGTTCATGGTTTGCTTATTACTGAATCAAATCAAATTTTTCTAATGCCACCACGACTTCTGGCGGAACCTGTCTCGCTGTCCGCTTAAGGAAGTCCAAGATCTGTGAAGTCCGTATTGCCACTTCAGCGGCTTGGGTTAGGCTGCGTTTATTGATCTGGTAGACATATTGGGGGTAGCTGGCCTGCCACTGGGCAAAACGTTCCACGCGAAATCGATCCGAGAGGGGAAAGCCGTTGGGCATGGTAATGGTAAAATCCTCACCTACAATCATTGGGCGACGGCGCTGTTCATGAAGTAGGGTGACGTCATGTCCCAGCCACTTGGCTCCATACTGGCTAAGGGCAAATTGCATGTCATCACCTGCAGAGGGTTCGGCGAGATCGATGGCGCTTAGCCAATGCATGGGACCCATAATGTAAAAACGAAGCAGCGCACCTTCTACATCCCGCCAGTGCTCAAACCCTTTGAGGAACTCTTGGGTTTGGGCATCACGAATATACCATAGATCGTAGTTCCCATTTGGTCGCTGAAAATCTGGCTCTTCTTTCTGAACAAGATCGACAAAATCCGAAACAGAATACCAAAATCCTGGCTGTAGACCAGCAAAGAGATTGAGTGCAGCCTTTCGAGTCTGCCAAGGGTTATTCTTCCACCCCCCCGTTTCGGTACACTCCAAACTAGGTGTGCGGCAAAGATCATTCCATTCTGTTGACTGACACCATGTATCCCAGAGACGAAAAAATTGCTCTGGCCGAGGTGATTCTAAAAATGAGCGTACAGCATCCCCAGTAATATGAACCGTGGAACCCTCCCCACGGCGCAACCATCCCAACCGATTCGCCAAATGAAGCAGTAATGCAAGCCTTACATTAAGTTCTGGTGAAGCACCCCCAAAGGGCAGCTGGAGACGCTGTACAAAGCGATCCATATCCTCTGCATTCGGTCCATCTCCATTAAGCCTTAGCGTGTCGGAGCGTAAAAAGCCCAGGAATGTACCCATATCTTCTAGAAAGCTATCATCTGCTGGAATGGTTCGCGATGCCGGGGGGGGTGGGATGGGCTGGATAGCCAAACCTCCTTCGGAGGACTCGCCTTGGGGCTGAGGTAGCCACGGTATGACGTCGCTAGGTAAGTATACTGTCGTGTGGGCGTTGCCTCCGGTTCCCTTGATCCCTCGTCCTAGTAGGCCATAATAATAGAGCAATTCGGCGACATTCTCTGGATAGAGCCAGGGCGATTCGCGCTCTAACTTGGCAGGTCCCATCTGGCGTATGCTGCCATATTCGCGAGCAAAGTGGGCTTCTACCATCTGGCCGCCTTCTCTTAAGAGCAGCTCAAACGCTTTTGTGCTCTCTTTGGAGTAGTCTATTACCTCTTGGTAAGCAAATTGAGTAGAAGTCGGTTCTGTAATCTGGGCAGCCACCAGTTCGATGGCCTCTTCGCGATTGTCTGCGGCATCTAAAAATGCACCTCGCAGTTCGGCGATGACCTGTATCAGTACATCTGGGTAGCTTGCCAACATCTGGGCAGTCGTAGGCATAATTAAGGGTTGTCAAGAAGCGAACTATTGATTATACTGTATTCTAGTGTATAATATCGTTACAGTATTATGCTGCGCAATCGTTTCTTATGCAAATATAATATGAACATAATCCGATTTTTATTCACAGCTTGGCAGTTATTTTGGGATCCGAGAGTGCCTGGGATGCTCAAATTACTGCTGCCCGTTATGGCAATGATCTACTGGATTTCTCCTATTGATCTAATTCCACTATTCCCTCTAGATGATCTGGTCATTGTCGCCGTAGCCCTAAGAATGTTTGTCTCATTAGCTCAAGGACCGGATGCTGCACCAAATACCGGAGCGGACGGCAAGCAGAATGATGGGTCAAACCCATCATCATGGCAATCAAATGGACAGGCAAACAATTCTGTAGAGGACGATTCGATCATGACCACTTGGCGAGTCGTTGATGATGATGAATCTTAGTTTGTATTCCACTCAACCTTCATGTCAAACGGAACCACTTCTACCCCTCACCCCCTGGATATGCAAAGCCTTGATGTTCAACGTAATGGAGCATCGGTATTTGAACACCTCCTTGGGCTGGATGAGGTTACCCAAATTCTCCGGATGAGTCCAGAGAGAGTTCAGTGGCTGTTGACAGAGCATGCCGATTCTTTAAGCAACCATGTTGTCCAGTCCCCTCCGCTCTTTACCCATGAGGATTTGGCCACGCTGATCACACTGCATCGCTTCGCTCGTGGCACGAATGGGGAATTAAAACCGTTCTCAAACCCATCTTCCGTAGTCGCCCCCTCACTAATCCCTCAGAATGAAGATGGAGAAACAAATCGATCGACTGACGATGATAAGTATGAAGCATATGTTAGGCCAAAAACCAGCTCTACTATCAAGCCTCCCATCGCAAATTCATTGCCCCCTTCCGGTGCTAATGATGAATCGTTCAACGGTAGGGTTCCCAGAGAGACGGACAACCAGACCTTTGCCTCAGAGGCAGGCCACCAACCAGAGCAAGCCTTCAGAAAAATTGCATCAACAACTCCGACAATGCCTCTTCAGGTGGACGCAAACCAGGCACCCTCTGAGCAATCTTCAGCCCATCAACCTCATCTTGCCAATCCTATTGAAAGGTCTGAAAATCCGCCCGCTGAGCGACCGCATCCAGGTAAGGTTGATCAAATGCTTGGTGAAATGCTTTCGACTGTAGCAAACAGCCAGCAATCTATCTTAAATGTCCAGGATTCAGTTCGCGACATGTTGGGCGTCATTGCGCAGGATAACTTCAACCTAAAGCACGAAAATCGCAAGCTACGCGAAAGGATGCTAGAGCTAGAGCGGGTCATCTCCGAACATCAGCGCCGAGAAGAGACAAGGAAAGAGATGCTGGAAAGTCGCATGAGAGCAGTGGAAGGCACGTTAAGCGCACTGCAGCAGCAACTCGCCCAACTTGTCCAACTCCAACGCCAGCGCATTCGGAAGAACTGGTTCCGCTAAAAGCCGCAAACAGTGAATTATTTCAATCTCATCCACCGCTATATTCCGCCAGATACGCCTACATACCCTATCTATATCACCCATTGTCACATGGTCGCAAAGTTATCCCTAGAGATCGCCCAGCGACTTCAACTGTCTAAGGGCAGCCAAAAATTTATTGAAGAAGCCGCCATGCTTCACGATATCGGTATCATTGAAACCGATACGCCTACGCTCTATTGCAGTGGCACCCTGCACTACCTTTGTCATGGAGTGGAAGGCCGAGCTATATTGGAGGCAGAAGGGTATCCTAATCACGGTTTGGTGGCTGAGCGACATATTGGTGTTGGTCTTCGGATTGAGGATATTATTAACCAAGATCTGCCCTTGCCCCATCGAGATATGACCGCGCAAAGTGTGGAAGAAGAGATCATCACCTATGCAGATCTCTTCTATTCCAAGAATGTCAATCGTCTGTGGCAATCCAAATCTTTGGAAAAAGTACGGAAGAGCGTTGCTCGCTATGGCGAAGGGCAGCTTGCCATTCTAGAAGAGTGGGTGCAGCGTTTTGAATCAGAAAATCATTAGGGCGTAATGGGTGCCATTCATCCTTGCCCTTATGCATGGACCGGCTGTCTTTGGCTGCTTTCCCCAGCGCTGGTCCCTACCTCAGGAAGTTTAGCCGTCAACTTAAACGCTTGAGCTAGCAGATCGTATGAACGCAACCTGGCCTCAAAGTCATGGGTAATGGTTACTGTCATAAGCTCATTGGCCCCAAAATTGCTCGCCAATTGGCTCAACTTCTGGCGAACTTGCCTCGGATCACCAATTGCTGACTGCTGGAATTTATTATCTAAGAAGGCCATCTCTTGGGCACTATAGGGATACTGTTCGGCTTCTTCTACAGTGGGGACTTTGACACCCGATTCACCCCTGGCAAAACGCAACCAAAGCAGACGTCGGCTCATGGAGAGTGTCAGGGCTTCCGCTTCAGTCTCGCCACAAATGGCGTTGACGGTGAGCATGGTATAGGGTTCTGCCAATTGGGCGGAGGGTTGGAACTCATTACGATAGAGTTCAAAGAGCTGAGGAATCATCTGACTGTTAATAAAGAGAGCAAAGTTATAGGGCAAGCCCAAATGAGCAGCCAAGAGTGCGCTCTCATGGCTCGAACCTAAGATCCAGATGGGTGGTGGATTTGTTGGCTCTGGTGTCACCCTGGGTCGCATTGTTGGATCCGTCAGCATTTGTCGTAGCTCCTGAACCAATACGGGAAACCGCTCAAATTTGGGTTTGCCGTCGGTTGCCAGCAGCTTGGCTGTCTGCATATCTGAACCTGGTGCTCTGCCTACCCCTAGATCAATTCGACCAGGATAAAGGTTGGAGAGAAGCGAAAAGGATTCGGCCACCTTGAATGCGCTGTAGTGGGGCAACATCACACCACCTGATCCAATGCGAATCTGGCTGGTGGCGGCCCCAATCGCGGCCAGCAGCACCTCTGGTGCGCTCCCTGCCAGCAAAGTGGTGTTATGATGCTCTGAAACCCAGAAGCGATGGTAGCCCAATGCTTCCACATGCTGAGCGAGTTGTAGTGTTTCCTGGAGTGCCTGCCGAGGAGAATCACCGACCCGTACCGGCGATTGATCAAGTATAGATAATTTCATAAACATAAGTATATATCGATGAGTGAAGCCCAGCAAAAAAATTTAACTCATGCACTTTGGCAAATCTACCATCGACCGGAGCGTTCTTCCCTTTGGTCTACGACCGATGGGAATCTCCCTTGGAATGATCCGGACTTTGCTAGAAGGATGTTGAGGGAGCATCTCGATGAATCCCACGGCGCTGCCTCTCGGGTTGAGACCGAGCGATTGATGCAGATCGATTGGATCTGGTCCACCTGTCAACTTCGGCCTAGTATGCACATTTTGGATATGACCTGTGGGCCTGGCTTTTACGCAGTTGAACTCGCTCGGCGGGGTTGCACGGTGACTGGTATAGACTTCAGTCCTGCTTCCATTGAGCATGCCCAAGATCTGGCTGATGCCCATGGGGTTTCTGCTCAATGCGATTTTATTGAGCAGGATGTAAGAACCATCGATCTTGATCCCAAAAGATATGATGCCGCCCTCTTTATCTATGGACAACTGGCGGTATTCCCCCGAGAAGAGGCCCAAGCCCTTCTACGCAAAATTGCCCAGGCACTAAAACCAGAGGGAATACTCTGCGTAGAGCTGCTCAACCAGGAACGGGTAGACAAAGCGGAGAGTAAGTGGTGGTACACAGACGACACTGGCCTATGGGGAGATGCACCCTATCTCCATCTAGGCGAGCGCATGTGGGATGCGGACGCCCAGCTATCCATGGAGCGATTCTATGTGCTCCATTTGGAGACTGGTGATTTCACTGATATCCTCCTCTGCGATCAAACTTACGCGGCAGACGAGATGTGTGCTATGATGCAAGATGCAAGCTTTAGCCATGTCTCTGTCTATCCAGATTGGGATAACCTACAGCTCTATGATGCCAACGAGTGGATTGTCTATCTTGCCACTCGATAAATCCAAACGTAGACAATCCATAAGGTGACTGATATGTCACCTGAATATACTTCACAGTTACCGATTGCTGATTCCCGACCACCACTTCCATGTACCCTACCATTCCTGTTGGCCCACTGGCCTTACCGACCGGTCCCTTCCTCACCATTATCGCCGCCGTCATTGGGCTAGAGATGATGGGGCGCTATGGCCGACGAGACGGTCACTCTGTCGATGCATTGTGGAATGTGGGGCTGGTTGCGTTGCTGACTGGGCTAGTCGTGGCTCGGCTATGGAACGTCTCCCGCTTTTGGGAGATCTACCTAGCAGATCCGCTTCTGATTGTGAGTATCCGTCCGGGTGGGTTTGTACTGCTGCCGGGCATCATCGGCGGTCTAATTGGCGGCTACTTCTTTATGATCTACCGAGCGCTGGAGCCGGGACCAGTGGTGGCCTCAGCCATGGTGGGGTTGGTCGCGGGGTCAGTCATCCAGGGAATCTCTGGATACCTAACCGGGGAGATCCTGGGAATTTCCAACGGTGGCCCGGCCTTACTCAATCCGCTCGATCCCTTAACCCAGCCTGCAGGACTCTATCGAGCAGTGGGGATGTTGCTACTGTTGGCCTTTCTTTGGATTGGCACTTCGGCTAGGCGACCGCTGCATACCTTGGCGGTTAGCTTGTTGGGATATGGGCTAATACGTCTCATCGCTGATGGGTTTGTAGCCAATAGCCAGACGATTGCTGGGGTGCGTATTAGTCAGTTGTTGGCACTGGTTGGGGCATTAGTTGCGTGCGTACTTCTTTCTCAACTCACTAGGACACCCAGTTCTGCACATCCTCCCTCTACGACTTCCATTCATGAACGGCTCGAATAGGTACGAATTCTGTGTACCAATGCCTGAACGCGCTTTGGATCTAGTTCTTCAAATGACTTGCTGATCCCTGTCGCTACGAGAAAACAATCTGCACTATCCAGATAATCCCCCACATTTTCAGGTGTGATGCCGCTGGCAATGGCAAGCGGATGAGTGCCAAGGGATTGTTTCATGGTGCTAATCTTCTCCGGTAAAGCAGCATGGCCTGTTCCAGGGCCGCTCGTTGTCACCACGTCGACATACTTTGCTGCTATGGCCGCAGCTTGGGCAAGGTCGGCTACGGGGCGCTGGTATTTGAAGGCAACGCCGCCAAAGTAAAGCCCAGTCCACCCTGCTTTACGGCGAGCATCAAGTATACGTTCCGCCTCTGGTTGACTATCGAAGTCTTCGTCGATCATCGCGTTATCAACCCAGACACCTCTTACTGTGTTATCAATTGATTGGAAAATCTCAATCGGTGACAAATCAAGACAGTTTACACCAACCCACCAATCGTTATGTTCAGAAACAACCGTATGATGGATTGTCAGTAGTTCTGATGAAGAGATCGCATGGTTGATCAAGAACACGCCGTCAACATTGGCATTCCGGGCAATCTGTACATTGCGAAGCGCCTGCGTTTCGCTTTCAACATGAATCACCGGTAAAATGATATGGCGTTGAGAAAATGTTCTTTGCATATCTGTCATATTTCCTACCTTGCATAAAAAAAGCACCTACATTAGTAAGGGTTCCGTTACCACACAGAACTTATCTAAAGCAGGTGCTTTCAATTCTATTGATTCGAACTCAGTCCCGTCTGGTAAATAAATTTACCATCTCAGGCTGACCTAGAAAAGCTCCATCAGTCCTGTACCAACTGCCTTACTTCCTCCACAATCTCTGGATTGGCAAGTGTGGTCACATCTCCTACATCACCTCGGTTGGAGATGGCCCCCAACACTCGACGCATGATTTTCCCTGAGCGAGTCTTGGGCATGTCCGGAACAATGTAGACATTGGCTGGGCGGGCGATCTTGCCGATCATCTCTTCGATGGATTTCACTACCGCCTGCTGAATCGCCTCGTTCGCCTCGAAACCAGGCTTGAGCGAAACGTACATGTCTGGCACCTTGCCACGAACTTCGTCGTTGAGCGGCACAACCGATGCTTCAGCAATCTCTGGCACCACCAAGGCCGCTGACTCGAGTTCCTTGGTCCCTAAGCGGTGGCCAGCCACATTGATCACATCGTCTACGCGACCCAAAATGCGATAGTAGCCATCGGGGGCATGAACAGCGGCATCGCCAGGGAAATAGGGCCAGTCCCGCCAATCCTTGCTGTTGGGATCTGCGTTGTACTTGGCAAAGTAAGTATCGACATAGCGATCTCGATCTCCCCAAACGGTCTGGAATTGACCTGGCCACGGGTTGCGGATGCAGATGTTGCCCGCAATTCCGGCACCTGGTTCAATCTCATTGCCATCTTCATCATAGATCACCGCATGGATGCCTGGCATGGTGGGTCCTGCGCTACCAGGCTTCATAGGATGCAGCGCAGGCATGGTGCTACAGAGGAAGCCGCCCGTCTCCGTCTGCCACCACGTATCGACAATGATGGCTTCACCTTTGCCCACTACCTCATGATACCAACGCCAAACGGCCGGCTCAATGGGCTCACCTACTGTGGTCATATGCTTGAAATGATAGTCATACTTGGCGGGTTCGTCGGGCGCAGCCTTGCGTAACATGCGAACGGTAGTCGGCGCCGTGTGGAAGATGTTGACGCCTAATTGCTCGGCAATACGCCAGGCTCGACCGCCGTCCGGGTAGGTGGGTACGCCTTCGTAGAGCACGCTGGATGCGCCCAAAGCCAATGGGCCATAGACGATGTAAGAGTGGCCTGTAATCCAGCCAATGTCAGCCATGCACCAATACACATCCTCGGGATGAATATCCTGCACAAACTTGGATGTGGCCGCGGCATAGGCAAGGTAACCACCGGTTCCATGTTGACATCCTTTGGGCTTGCCTGTGGTGCCAGACGTGTACATCAGGAAGAGTGGATCTTCAGCATTCACCTGTTCCGGCTCGACTCGACGTCCACGGTAGTTCGGCAGCAGGTCGTTGACAAATATATCTCGACCTTCGACCATTGGGGCATCGGCTGAGTATTTGCCTGGGTAACGCTGCCAGACCAGTACCTTTTTGATGCTTTGGCCTTCTGCTTCCGCTACTGCTACAGCCTCATCGGCTTTCTCTTTGTGGGTAAGCAGTTTGCCCGAGCGGTAGTAAGCATCCATGTAGATGAGCACTTCGCTGCCTGAGTCGGCAGCCCGTTCACCACAGGCACGACCGCTGAAGCCACCAAAGACCACAGAGTGAATCACGCCCAGACGTGCGCAGGCCAACATGGCAATGGGCAGCTCTGGTGTCATAGGCATATGGATGGTGACTCGGTCGCCTCGTTTTAGGCCACACTCATCCTGAAGCAGTGTAGCAAATTCATTAACCCGTACCCATAGCTCTTGATAGGTGAGGACCACATGATCTTCCTCTTCCAATTCTGGCACGTAGATAAAGGCCGCCTTATTGCGGTTGTTCTCCAAGTGTCGGTCGACGCAGTTGTACGAGGCGTTGAGCTTGCCGCCTACAAACCATTTCCAGCAGGGCGCGTCGCTCGTATCCAGTGTGGTGTGCCAGTACTCATACCAATCCAGCAGATCAGCATATTCTTTAAAGCATTCGGGAAAGTTATCCAGGCTCATGCGATCATAAATACCCTGATCAGTCATATTCGCCTGGGCGATGAAGTCAGTAGAGGCGTGAAAGTACTCTTCCTCTTGCCAGTGAACCGCAATGGCCGCTTCACTTACATTTTCATTTTCGCTCATTGGTTTTTCCTTTTCTCTGTGAGAGTTGTTCCGAAATAAGGGTATGGTAGGCGACTGGCACATTTTTAACTGTACTTTTTGGCTGATGAGATAAGCGTCTGCCACCTAACCTTTTATTCTTTCAGAACGATTCTATGGAGTATATACTCAATTATAATCTATTCGTTTGATGGATATCCAATCTGTTGGAGCTTTTCACCAATTTCGTCAAGGATGACCGGCTCATCAATCGTGGCAGGCATTTGGTACGCCTCACCATCGGCGATCTTTTTGATGGTCCCTCGTAATATTTTTCCTGAGCGAGTCTTGGGCAACCGGTCGACTACCGTTGCCATCTTAAAGGAGGCTACTGGGCCAATCTGATCCCGTACCATCTGCACAACATCCTGAACAATCTCGCTCTGTTCTCGAGCCACACCCGCGTTGAGCACCAGCATTCCTACCGGCACTTCTCCTTTCAGGGCATCAGCGGCTCCAATGACCGCACACTCGGCCACATCGGGGTGGGCAGCCAACACCTCTTCCATGGCCCCTGTCGAGAGTCGATGACCGGCCACATTGATGATGTCATCGGTACGGCTCATAATAGAGATATAGCCCTCTTCATCTCGAATACCTGCGTCAGCCGTCTTATAAAAACCAGGGAATTCACTCAGATACGCCTCCACAAAGCGTTCGTCGTCATTCCATAGTGTAGGTAAACAACCGGGGGGCAACGGTAGCTTGACCACTACGTTGCCGATCTGGCCATCCTCGACTGGATGGCCAGCATCATCCAGAATATGCACATCATGACCAGGCATAGGGACCGTGGCGGAACCGGCTTTGACAGGCAACAATTCAATCCCCAGCGGGTTGCCACAGATGGTTGAGCCCGTCTCCGTCTGCCACCAGTGATCGATGACGGGGACGCCCAACTTGTCCCCTGCCCATTCCAAGGTGTCCGGATCACATCGTTCGCCAGCCAGAAAGAGCGCACGGAAGCTGCTTAAGTCATACTCTTGAATAAGCAAACCAGCTGGATCTTCTTTTTTAATAGCCCGAAACGCGGTGGGTGCCGTAAAAAGAACGTTGACCTTGTGCTGAGCAATCACTCGCCAGAACGCACCCGCATCCGGGGTGCCAACCGGCTTGCCTTCATACAGAATTGTTGTGCAGCCTTTAAAGAGAGGAGCATAAACGATGTATGAGTGACCTACTACCCACCCCACGTCTGAAGCTGCCCAGTAGACGTCGCCAGCCTCTACGTTGTACATGTTCTTCATGGTCCAATGGAGAGCAACTAGATGGCCGCCATTGTCCCTTACCACACCCTTGGGGATGCCTGTGGTGCCGGATGTATAAAGGATGTAAAGGGGATCTGTGGCTGCAACGGGAACGCAGTCAACCGGTTCAGCCTCTTCCATGGCCTCGTTCCAATCCATGTCTCGCCCTGCAACCAGTGGAGCAGTTAACTGAGGCCGCTGTAAGATAAGACATCGCTCAGGTTTGTGCCGGGATAGTTCAATGGCTTGATCGAGCAGTGGCTTGTACTCGACTAACCGTCCTGGTTCAATACCGCAGGAAGCCGATAGAATCATCTTGGGCTGGGCGTCATCGATGCGTACAGCCAACTCATTGGATGCAAAGCCGCCAAATACTACAGAGTGAATCGCACCGATCCGAGCACAGGCTAACATGGCCATAACCGTTTCTGGCACCATAGGCATATAGATGATGACCCGGTCCCCTTTGCCGATTCCCTGAGCAGCAAGCAAGCCAGCCAATCGGGCGGTCTCGTCTCTAAGGGCTTGATAGGTATAGGTCTGAATAGTGTCGGTAACCGGGCTGTCGTAAATGAGGGCCGCCTGATGCCCACGTCCACTTTCGATGTGGCGATCCAATGCATTGTAACATGTATTGACCTCAGCCCCGGTGAACCAACGGTAGAAGGGAGGATTGGCATCATCCAAGACCGTATCCCAGGATTTGAGCCAATCGATATCACTGGCTGCGTGTTGCCAGAAGGATTGGGGATCGGCTTGCCAATCAGCGTAGACGGATTGATAGGTAGTGGTCATAGATTCTCCTTTGGACTGACGTGTCAATAACTTGCTCGTTTCCACCGAGCGTAGTCCATATGCTCTGTGCACTATTTACCAACTTCATGCCCTCGGCGGTTCGGAGACATCATGACCTCATCCAGATCAGGTGGCTATGATCTGATCTTTAGATAAGCAATATTCTGGATATCTAAATGATGGTCCGATTTTGAGTCAGTCACTTTATTGTCTATTCGCACGCCCTGACCAGTATAAAGGCTTGTGCGTTTTCTGGTTACGATCATTTGTGTATAGAATAGTGGGGGGAAGCTTATTTATAAGAGTATAGATCATCTAATTTGAGGATACAACCTACGAATAGAGTGTGATCTCCTACTCGAACGGGTAGGAACATGAAAATTAGCAGAGATAAAATAATGTATCATATGCCCTTGTGTGATTTGAAGGCAGCCGATCAGAAATCTCGTAACTATCTTTGTACGTTGGCGTACGCCGTCTGGTTTGCGAATCGGTGAGTAGCAGCTGCGTACAGCCTAAAGTATTCTGGAGCAATTCATGTTAGAAGCGGTGGGCTGGAATAGCTATTTTGAAGAACAATTCAGAAAAGTAAAGACTAGCAACATTTCTGTGCCAGCGAGAGTAATACGCGCTGAAAAGTCAGCCTATCGTGTCTGGTTCCATGAGGGTGAACAGTGGGCAACGTTATCTGGAAAACTTCACCATTATTTACGTGGTGGTGAGTTGCCTGTCGTTGGAGACTGGGTTGTGATACAAGCAGACTCAGGCACACAAAACGCCGTGATCAAAGCCGTATTGCCCAGAAAAACTCAATTTGCACGAAAGGCACCAATATCGGGAGGGAGAAAGCTCGGGAAGATCGGTGGCAAAGAGACCATTATTGGTGGCAAGACGGAACAACAAGTCATTGTAGCAAATATCGATATTCTATTTTGTCTGATCGGAGCAGATCGAGAGATAAACCTGCGGTTCATTGAACGGATGCTGACATCATGTGGAGATGGGGGCATCAGATTGGTGCTGTTGCTCAATAAAATAGATGTCTGTAACGAACAAGAATTGAATGAGATCGTCAAGAATATCTCTCATGTTGCCCTTGATACGCCGCTACATTGCATAAGTGCATTACATCATCAAGGGCTACAGTCTTTAAACGGTTATTTGGGAAATGGAGTTACGCTTGCTCTGGTTGGAGCATCAGGTGTTGGAAAATCAACGTTGATCAATCATTTTCTTGGTGTTGAACAACTTCAAACAGGTGATGTTAGAGAGAAAGATAACAAAGGAAGACACACAACAACATGGAGAGATCTTCTGATTCTTCCAAATCGAGGCGCCATCATAGATACGCCAGGCATTCGTGAAATGCAGATATGGGCCACAGAAGAGGACGTCAGCCGGACATTTACAGACATCGAAGCGTTGGCTCAACTCTGCCGGTTTAGAAACTGCACCCATACGACAGAGCCTGATTGTGCTGTACTGCAAGCGATTGAAGACAGAGAGCTGGATGAAAAAAGATTTGAAAATTATCTAAAACTGCAACATGAAATCCATTATCTGCAATCACGGCAAAAGGGAATGACAAAGCGAGAAGCGCTACGAACCAAAATGAAGATGAAAGCATCTGGTCGATGGTAAATACTGCGGTTTTCAAACGGAGCTAAGTAAGAAGTTAACAGTGAACGGTGTAGAGATGTGGCCCAAAACTGTTCACTGACGACTGTTCACTACTAACTCAATGGCATTCGGTAGATGGCTGGAGAAGAAAGAGCATGGGATACAACTCCTACTTCTCCGATCTCAAAGAATAGTTCCTCTCACACAATCGCCGGGATGCTGGCCTCCTGAACCAGTTGATTAAACGCCTCTACATCGCCAGCCAAAATCTCACTCAATGTTTCCAGTTGCTGATCAATTTGGCCCGAATATTCGGCAGCCAGCTCTCGCGCCTGTCGGGTTGGCTTAGCATCTGCACTGGCGATGATGCTAATGAGAGACGACAGCTTTTCGTTAAGCCGGGTGCGTTCATTGAGGCCAAAGGTATCCTCTTGTTCACCAGATAGAATCAACTCATTTTCTACACTGGCCAGGTTGGCTTCCAATGCTTTGGCCGCATTGCAGACAGCCGTGTGACTATCATTCTTGCTCAGTTGGTCGCGCCAATGGATCACCTGATCCCGCACCTGCCGCAGTTGATTGATGCCCTGGTGGGTTTGTGAAATCTTGTCCCGTATAGAAAGGAGCAGATCTCGCTGGGCTTCCAGATCGGCTTGAGGAACTTGGACGCGGGCATCATTCACGACCTCAAACTCTGCGCTCACGGTCTCGTCTCCCACGGTGAGCTGCACCTGATAGTGGCCCGGCGTGACCAGCGGTCCTTGGTTGGCTTCTCCAGCTAGTTTGTTGCCTCGTACCTTGGTTGCCCCCAGATACCGTAGATCCCAAATAAAGCGGTTGATGCCTGCTTGGGTGCCCATCCATGGTCCTGGATCCAGCGCCTTATCTTTATCATCAAGCTTGTCGTATCCGGCCGGCTTAGGTGCGAACTCACGAATCAAATTGCTATCGCCATCTAGGAAAGCTAGTTTGGCATTGACGCCCGCATCGAGATCGGCAGGTAGGTTATAGTAAACAATCGCTCCCTTGGGTGCTGCTGTGCCAGCATCTAATATGGTTCGTTCCACATGGCCCGTGTCATTCTTTTCAGCGATGAATGTTGCGGCCTTAGCCAAACCGATGCTGTAATCTTTGCCCTCGCTAGAGGTCCAAGAAGCGAATAGATCGGGGACAATGCGCCAAGTCTGGCGAGGTGTGAAGAGATGGAGCGCCTCACTTTCTGGAGCGTTAGATTGCATGAGCTGATGTAGAGGTGTCAGATCATCTACAATCCAGAAAGAACGACCGTGGGTAGCAATAACCAAATCCGTCCCCTTGACCACCATGTCAAAGATAGGCGTCACTGGAAAGTTGGCGGTCCAGCGCTGCCAACTTTCCCCATCATCTAGTGAGATATAGAGACCTGTTTCAGTTCCAGCATAAAGCAAACCTCGACAAGTTACATCAGCCCGGATGCAACGTGTGTAGTCATCCGCCGGAATACCGGTAGTGATTTGACTCCAGGTTACTCCGTAGTCATGTGTCTTAAAGAGATAAGGTGCAGTGTCGTCCAGCTTATAGCGGGTGGCTGCCACGTAGAGGGTAGCGGCATCATGAGGAGATGGATCAATGACCCATATCTGGCTCCATTCGGGCAGATCTGGCGGCGTGACATTCTGCCAGCTTTCTCCATTGTCTCGAGAAATGTGGACCAGTCCGTCATCAGATCCACTCCACAACAGACCTGGCTCCAGAGGTGATTCACCGAAGCTTGCGATGGTGCAGTAGTGTTCGGCTCCAGATGTATCTTTGGAGATGGGGCCACCGCTCGGTTGCAGCTTCTCGGGATCACTGCGAGTTAGATCCGGGCTGATGGGTTCCCACTCGTTGCCCTCTGACGTAGTACGGAAAACGACATTACCGGTCGTGTAGATCACATCTGAATTGTGAGGTGAAAAGTGGATAGGAAAGGTCCACGGGAAGCGATACTTCAATTCAACGGGGCCAATGCCACCATGGGGTTCGGGCCAGACGTTGACAAGCTGGATTTGGCCTGTACTGCGGTCAAAGCGCTGAAGAGCCCCTCCACCGCCAGGTGACGAGCCAACTGCACCCACATAGACGATATCCGAATTATCAGGGTGGACCGCAATATAGCCACTTTCCCCTGTTCCGGCTGCATAACAATCTCCCCAAACGATGGCCCCCTCAGTCGTGTTGCTGGGGACGCTGATGGATGAGTTGTCCTGCTGTGTCCCATAAACACGATAGTATGGCTCCTGGTTGTCCACGGCCACATGATAGAACTGGGCCGTGAGCTGATTGTAGATGGTGCTCCAAGAGGCCCCGCCATTAAAAGAGACATTGGCCCCGCCATCGTTGCTCTGGATCATGCGTTGGTTGTTATTCGGATCGATCCAGAGGTCATGGTTGTCCCCATGGGGCGTGGCAATCTTGTCAAAATTCTTGCCACCGTCCGTTGATTTCCACAGCCCTAGGTTGTTGACGTAGAGGGTATCGGACTCTTGGGGATCGGCGAAGATGTGCATGTAGTACCAAGGGCGATAGCGTAAATCCTGCTTATCGGTTAAGAATGTCCACGTTTGGCCAAAATCATCCGAGCAATAGAGCCCTGAACCCTTATCAGCTTCAGCCAAGGCCCAAACCCGCCCCGCTTTGGCAGGTGATGCGGAGACGCCAATCTTGCCGATGATGGCATCTTCGGACAGCAACCCTTTGTTATAGGTTATTTCGGTCCAGGTATCGCCGCCGTCGGTCGATTTCCAGAGTCCACTGTCTGGTCCACCACTGGATAGCTCCCAGAAATTACGGTAAGTTTCCCAAATACTGGCATAAATGACGTCTGGATTGCGCGGATCAAAGCTTAGATCGACGGCACCGGCCTTATCACTCTGGTAGAGAATTTTTTCCCAACTCTTTCCACCATCATTAGAGCGGAAGACGCCCCGCTCTTCATTCGCCCCAAAGGCGTGACCCAAGGCCGCTACGTAGACCCGATCTGGATTTTTGGGATGGATTCGAATCTCACCGATGTGGCGGGTGTCCGCTAGACCACAGTGGGTCCAGCTTTGCCCACCATCAGTCGATTTATAGACGCCATCCCCATAAGAGACATCGGTACGGATGGTGGTCTCGCCCATGCCCGCATAAATTACGTTAGGGTCGGATTGGGAAACGGTGAGGGCACCAACAGAGCTACTATTGAAGTACCCATCGGAGATATTCTGCCAGGTAGTTCCGGCATCTTCAGTCTTCCATACACCCCCGGCCACAGCACCAAAGTAGAAGAGAGCGGGGTTGGTTGGATCACCTGCAACGGCAACAACTCGGCCACCCCGGGGAGGGCCTATACAGCGGAAAGTCATGGCATTGAGAAGATTTTGGGTGGGTTGGGTGGTCATTGATTTATCCTTTAATGTTAGTGATTCGCTACCCAAAGATACTCAGTGGTAGATAGGCAGAGACGATCCAGTTGGGTGCGTCAACAATTTCGCTGATCTTCAGATCGACTGCGGCACCACAGAGACAGTAGGCTTCTTCACGCGTCAATCCCTTTTCTGTAACCAAATAATCGATCATATACCGAATCGCGTTCTGCGAGTCCGCAAAGAGATCAGGACCGTGAGCGGTGGTTACATAGTAACCAGCCGTATCCGTGACTGTCAAGGGTTTATTCGGTGCTGTGAAGAAACGCAGCTCCGGCACGTTGGCGCCTTTGATTACATCGAAGCGTAGGGTAACAGTCATGGCCGTTTCGATACCGGTGCCGTTGACTTCCCCATCTCCTTGGGCCGAGTGACAATCACCACAGGAGAAGAGTGCTCCTGGCACAAAGATCGGAAAAATCGCTTTAGCGCCAGGCGTCAGATGACGGATATCGATGTTGCCACCACTGGCGCGTGGGGGAATCGTGTCAAAGCGTCCTTCGTCTGCCGGAGCCACACCCATAACGCCGCAGAAGGGTTCATAAGGTAGGGTAATCCCGTCGTTGAAACTGCAGGTTGAACTCGTCAGTACGTAATGGTGGAGATAGGGCGTAGTAAAATCATCGGCTAATAGGCCAAACCCTGGAATGACGGCGTTCCAGCCCCAGCCTTTGTTTTCAATACTGATGATCTCAACTGCCAATCCATCGCCCGGTTCCGTACCATCCACGTAGACTGGTCCCGTCAGTGGGTGGATCGGATCAAAGCTCAACGTCTCCAACGCGCTACCGTCTGAGTCTGGCGTGATCTGACCGGCTGAGGCTTCCAACGTTTCAAAAACAACTGTATCGCCTGGGCTGATGGTAATCCGTGGTGGGTGGGAATTATCCCAAAATGCATGACAGTGAGCATCATCAAGGTGGTGAATTGCCATAAGATATACCTTTCGGGTATTGTCAGTAAACCGTAATCGGTTCCTTAGTCGTAAACGTCTATGGATAGCCAGAAAAATTCTGTTCTCCCTTCTTGGACTTTCCCAGAGCAGAATGGACAAGAGTCGAGATAAGATTTTCTGGCAGGCAATAATTCATGTACTTTAGGAACGGGAATTAAATAACTTGAGCACTTTAAGGGGCTACACCCGATTGAAACGCGCAAGTTATTTACAACTCATTCCTTAATTAAAGTTCAATACTACGATGCCTAGCAGCTGGACCACACTGCAAATTAACCGCCACAGGTAGACTGGCAATATGGGTCGCCATTGTCTCCACATGTACAGCTAAAGCCGTTGTGAAGCCACCAAAGCCATGAGGACCAATCCCCAAGCGGTTGACTGAATCAAGTAATTCTTGCTCAAAGTCAGCGACTTGGGGATCGTCGTTCGGTTTGCCAACGTGTCGCAGCAAGGCTTTCTTGGCCAACATCGGGGCCATGTCAAAGGTCCCACCAACACCAACACCCACGATGACGGGCGGACAGGCATTAGGTCCTGCCTTTTCAACCGTCTCTAGCACAAAGTCTCGCACACCATCAACACCCATTGCTGGTGTGAGCATGGCCATACGGCTCATATTCTCTGCGCCACCTCCCTTCGTCATGACCGTTAGATGCACTTGATTTCCGGGAACTAATTCAGTATGGATCATGGCTGGGGTATTGTCACCTGTATTCTCTCGTGACCAGAGCGGATCCCCTACGACCGAATTTCGCAGATAACCTTTTTGGTAACCTTGGCGCACCCCGTTGTTGATGGCATCTTTGAGCAGGCCACCGACAAGATGAACATCCTGCCCTACTTTGACAAAGATCACGGCCGTCCCAGTATCCTGGCACATAGGACGACTTTCTGTTTTGGCCATATTGACGTTGAGCAGGATCGTATCTAGAACTCGCTCGCCAATATAGCCAGCTTCTCGTTCTTTGCCGCGTTCTAGTGCTTCCACCACATCATCACCTAGCTGGTAGTTGGTAGTCTGGCAAAGTTGGGCCACGGCATCTTGGATAGTTGAAACGTCTATTTCTCGAACCATAATGTTTACGACCAATTCAAGCAGAAAATTGCTTCCTGCCCTGACGGTACAGATCTCCTCCTCTGACGTCGTTTGCCACGAAGCAACTAAAATTCTCCACGGTCAATCGCTGTAGCGCTTCGGGGCCTAATTCGGGCCAGGCTACCACTTCACACTCCACAATCGATCGGCTGATGAGCGCACCCGTACCACCTATGGCTGCCAAGTACACAGCCTTGTAAGTCTGCATGGCTTCCCGCACGCTTTGAGAGCGATAGCCTTTGCCAATGGTGGCTTTGATACCAATTGAGAGCAGCAGTGTTGTGTAGGGATCCACCCGTCCCGATGTAGTGGGGCCAGCCGAACCAATAGGATCGCCCGGTTTGGCTGGCGTTGGCCCCATGTAGTAGATGATTTGGCCAACTGGATCAAATGGGAGCGTTTGGCCAGATTCAATCAGATCTGCAAGTCGCTTATGGGCAGCATCCCTGGCCACGTAGATTTGACCGTTTAGGAGTACTTCATCGCCGATATGGAGTATTTCTACTTGCTCATTAGTGAGGGGGGCAGAAAGGGTGTGGCGTGTATTCATGAATCGATGCTACTCATCTCCATTTTCTAGCAACATAGCTAGTTCTTGCTTTAGGAATGAGTTGTAAATAACTTGCGCGTTTCAATCGGGTGTAGCCCGTTCAAGTGCTCAGGTTATTTAATTCCCGTTCCTTAGCAACTCTCTACCCGGTCTGGGCATAGTCGATCCGTAAGAAAGGGTATGTTTTGGAAATGTTGCTGATCAGATCGTAATCGAACAAACAGGGCAACCAGACTATGCACCAGGAAGCAGAGCGGTAAAAGATTCATTCCAATGGGCGCTGCGAAGAAATTACTACTAACCCTTACTAATGTGCCAGACGTTAGAAGATCGTACCTTGTAACACAACAATAATATCCCACTAGATGGGCTTCAACAAACATCAACTCCATCCAGTACATAATGAATCATACAAAGAGCAATAGGAACATTCCGCCAGCAAAAATAGCCCATTTGGAATAGGGGTGTTTTGATGTTAGTTGAGTAGTTGATTTCATAATCTGGTTCTATAAATTTCTCAATGTCTTCAATAACTCATTGCAATCCCTGTTCTTTCTATCCATATATTGATCGTCATAAGAGACAGAGAAAAAGTGATAAACCATAGATGAGCAAATAGCGTGATGATATCCATGGGTTTTCATAACCTTCGTCATACATTCACATGTGTCCCAGTATACTTCGTCTGTTGCCCCGTGGGAAGTAACACCCGTCAGCCCAACCTCTTTGACAATGCTTTGGAAGATAGGGCTGTTTTTGATTAAGGCGCAGCATGGATGAAGTCGGCTCTCATAGATCTTTGGGTGAATCTCAGTCGGAATCTCTTCTATGCCATCCCAGGTCTGACGTGTCCCAACGCCAAATAAACCAGACTCTGAATTGAGGGTCGAGAGCATGTCATCAATGGTCTTCTCTTTTAGAAAATAGATGTCAGCGTCAAGAAATAGGTAATAGGTACAGTCCGGATTGGCGAGTACAAACTGACTCAGCACCTCACCATGCGAGTTGCGTTCAGTATCGATAGAGAAAGCAGATTGCATGAATGGAATCTGCTTTGAGGCCAAATAGACCGTCAATTCTGGTGTCTCATCTGTCGAATCATTGTCCATGACCGTTATGGATAGATCTAGATCAGGTGAATGCTTATCATAAAGTGTGCGTAGCATGAGTTCAGTAAATTTCGATGTGTTGTGATTCACAACAACAGCTTGAATGCCCTTGTCTGTGAGAGATGTCATTAGATAATCTCCTTTTCTACCTTGCTTTGCTTTGCTCATCCATACCAGCCTGCCAGAGTGACCAATTACCCTCGAATAATTCTGTATTGCCGTTGCCATCAAAGATCAAGAGTCGGTTAGCTACCTTATCGATGAAAAACCGATCATGGCTGACGACGACAATCGCCCCAGGATAATGGAGTAAGGCCCGCTCCATAACTTGAATACTGGTTAGATCCTGATGATTAGTTGGCTCATCCAACAGAATAACGGGCACACCCGACAGAAGACACTGGGCGAGTGCTACCCTAGCTCGCTGCCCGCCAGATAACGTGCCGATACGTTGCTTGATATCCATCTCCGATAGCCGGAAAAGACCCAAAAATCGTTCTACTTTTTTGCGTGATTCGTGGAAGACAAGCTTCATCACGTTGACTGCGTGACTAACCGTATCATTCAGATCTAGGGCATTTAAGGTTTCGTTGTAATCAATGTAGGCTTGATCAGCGTAGTTGCCGACATGTAACCACGAAACAGTGCCCGAATCTGGTTCCTCTTGTTGATTCAGTAGATGGAGCAAGCTACTTTTGCCCGCGCCATTGGGGCCAATAATGGCCAATCGTTCACCTCTATTCACACTGAAAGATAGATCCTGAAATAATGTACGCTCATCATAAGATTTGGCGAGTTCCTCTACAACACACAGTTCATTCTTGATCTGAAGATTGGCGTAGAATTCTGTGATGATCTTATCAACAGTTCGCGGCTCAGCCTGCCTTTTGATGTTTGCTAACCGACGCTTAAGCGCTCTACTGGGATTCTTTATCGCTTCTTGACGTTCAGTAATCGCCTCGGCCTCATATGCGAGTATGGTTTCCTCATGTTGGAACTGCTTCTCCAGCGATTTGACCCGCATCTGCTTCTGCCGGATGTACTGGGTAAAGTCGCCGTCATATTCATGGAAGCTGTAATTTTCAAGGTCAATAATTCGTGTGACGATCTCATCAAGAAAATGGCGATCATGGGAGACAACAATTGCAGCACCTGTCCACTGGCTCAACCACTGTTCCAGCCAGGATACGGCTGCAAAATCGAGAAAGTTGGTCGGCTCATCCAAAAGCAGTACATCGGGTTCCTGCAGCACAATTTTGGCCAGAGCAGCCCGATTACGCCAGCCACCGGAGAGCTGCGAAATGGGTTTGACCCGGTCTGCCTGACGAAACCCCAGTTTGGTTAATGCTGTGTCAATGCGCTGTTGAACGGTCCATCCATCTCTTCGTTCCATCTCTTCGGTTAAGCTGGCGTATCGAGTGAGCGATTCGTTCATCTGCTGGTCTGACTGTTCCTTGGCCAGCTCGTCTTCGGTTGTGCGTAGCTCGTGTTCAAGTTGATGAATTTCAGCAAATAGCTCAGTCAAAATTTCCTGAATGGATTGACTCCCACTCAGTTCTGAAAATTGAGAGAAGTAGCCGATCCGCACGTTCTTATCTACTTCCACGATTCCCTCAGATGGCTCTTCCTGTTGCAGAATCAGCTTAATCACAGTTGTCTTACCGGCGCCATTCTTGCCGACCAGACCCACTCGTTCTCCTTGGCTCAGACGGAAATAGACGTTCCGCAAAACCTGATGGTTGTCATATTTTTTGGTTACATTATGGAATCTGATGAGGCTCATGTAATACCCCTTTGTACCCGAGAAAACAAAAAAACGCGTCCACCAAGTTTCGCTCTCTAGAGAGCGAAACTTGGTGGACGCGTTTGACCGCGTCCGAAATATTATTGAATTCTGTGTTCAAGAATAACGCATTGGGCCGAACTTGTCAAGGGTTTTCCAATCTTAGTAGTTTAAGATTTTGAGGAGAGCGTTCTCTTACGCCAGATTCTCTCTAAAGTACCGCATAAGAGAATGCCCATTCTGCTGTTTTTTGAACTTTCATAAACTATTGAATAACGGATGGACAACTGTTCGAAAATTACGACAAGCGGCGAATTGCGGGATGGACATAGGCCCCGAGTGCTATAAACACAGTGAGGCTACCACCAAGGGCAAAAACCCATGAAGGGCCAAGAAGATCGGTCACCCAACCTGCAATACCATAGCCCACAGGCAATAAGGCCATTGACCCCAGAAAGTCGATGCTCACGACACGTCCTAGTTTTTTGCGAGGGATTAACTCTTGTAGCGCATTAATCCAAGCCTGTACGCCAACTTCAAGCGCAGCCCCGTTTATGAGCGCAGCAATCCCCAGCCCAATCATCCCAATCGGTAAACCGAATAGGAAGAGCATCAACCCAGCTACAGCGACTCCGCCAAAGAGAAGGCGACGACGGTTGCCGAGCTGTGATTGGCTTCCTAATGCAATGCCGCCCATAATGTAACCTGCTGCGAAAAGCCCTGTCAGGATACCCAGCGTCTGTACACCTCTACCCATTTGTTCGATCAGCAGTGGCATACTGACGCGATATGGCCCCTGCAGGGTGATGTTGACTAAGGCGAAGATGATGATTGAACGCCAAAGCCAAGGCACTTGCATCACATAGTGGACTCCTTCCTTGAGAGCAGCCAGCGGGTTACTATCAGCGGTTGTGCCATGCTTGCTCAGTTGGATCTGCTGCCGGCTTGGGGCACGCCTCCGCACAAGGGGGATTAGCAATACCGTGGCCACGCCAAAGGTGATGGCATTGATCAGAAAGATAGCGTTTGTATCAACCAATGCAATAACGAATGCTCCCAACCCAGGACCGGAAATCCTTCCTACTTGGACACTAAGGCTTGTTAGTGCATTGGCGCTGGGTAAGTCTTCCTCAGCGACCAAATCTGGCACGGTCGCCATATAAGCAGGATGGAAGATTGCTTCAACCGCACCAAAGACTACGCTCAAAACATAGACGTGCCATAGTTCAAGCCGCCCTGTGTAGGCAAGGAATGCCACCAGAAGTGTCGTTGCTCCACGCACTAGGTCTGTATACAACATGATATGCAGCCGCGAATAACGATCAACGGCCACGCCTCCAACTAGCCCAAAAATGACCATTGGGCCAAAGGTCAAGGCGAGGACTGTCGCCATGGCAGTCGCCGAACCAGTGGTCTCTAATACCCACCACGCCAAACCGATTTCATACATATAGTCACCCAGGCGAGAACAGGTCTGTCCGCTCCACAGTAGAGCGAATGCGGGAGTGCGCAGCGCTCGTAGAAGTGAGAAGTGCTTCATTGTGTCCACTATGATATTTGTCCACCGTGATAATTGACTCATTTGATTCTATCTATCAAATTCAACTTGGACGGATGCTGGCCAGATTTTCGCGGCAGATCTGAATGTGAGGGTGAGTTGGCTCCAACGTTACTTCAAAGATCGACAACGCTTGCTGGTAGTAGTCAATCGCCATCTCCATATCACCTTGAGTATCGTAGAGAACGGCAAGGTTGTTAAACGTCATTGCCGTATCCGGATGCATTACCCCTAATGCCTTTTGCTTTATATTGAGTGCCTGAGAATAGAAGTCTGCCGCGGCTGCATAGTCGCCTTGGTGATAGCGGATTGCGCCCAGGTTGTTGTAGCTAATACCAACTTCCAGATGTTCTGGGCCATATACCCGCTGAAAGATTGTCACTGCTTCCCAATATAGCTCCTCGGCTTCGGTATAGCGCCCTTGGGCATCGAGAATTGCTGCCAGAGCGGCCTTATCTGCAGCTACGTCAGGGTGATCGTGTGCGCAGCACAGTTGCCGAATTTCGACCGCTCGCCTTGCTTCGGCTTCACCAGCTGCAGCTTCACCACGGGCATGGGCTAACCCACCAAGATTGTGGTATAGAGTCGCCATGCTGGCATGGTCTTCTGGGCAATGATGTGCGAAAATAGCCAAGGCTTGACGATAGAGCGACTCAGCAGCATCGAAGCGCCCCATGTATTTGTAGGTTACACCCAGGCAGTTGGCTATCGCAGCCCAACACGTACGACTGGTCGGTTCGCTTTGGCTAACCACTGAGAGGGCCTCTTGGTAGTGTTTCTCAGCAGCGGAATAATTCCCCTCTTCCTGTAGCCTATCCGCCGTTTCCCATAGCCGATCAACGTAACCCCCGAGATGCGGTAGAAGGATAGATTGATTCGTCATTGCAATGGCTCCTGTGGCAAGTAAACAAATTATGCAGATGCCGCTTCGCGAACACAGATTTTTCATGTGTCATTCGTGTAATCTGTATGCAGTTGCGAAGCAGCTTCATCTATGTGCAGTTCATAACGACCTACACGCTTCTACTTATGGGAAGGCTTTCTCACGATTGTTTGGTTGTGATTAGCCAGATCAACCCCGTATGGTGATGGGTGCGTCTTGGTAATAACACGCTGGTTATGGTTGAGTGCAATCGCTTGGCTTAGCGGTTTTATCTTGGCAATGATGGTTTGGTTGTGATTCGGGAAATCAACCCCTCGCTGTTGTGGAGGCATTTGTGTAACAAGGTTCTGCTTGTGATTGATCGGAACACCATGCGCACAAGGCTCTGTTTTGGCAACGACCGTTTGATTATGATTCAATTGAATTCCGCGCCGCATCAGACGCACCCCGGTAGCTGTCGTCTGGTTATGGATTGTTGATATCCCACGCTGTGCGGGACGAGCCTTGATAACAACTGCTTGATTGTGGTTCATTGACAATCCGCGCTGTAGTGGACGAGCCTTGCCAACAACTACTTGATTGTGGTTCAATCGAATCCCACACCGTGCCGGATGTACCTTGATAACGGTTGTTTGGTTATGGTTAATGGTCATGGCGCTCTGTATAGGGCTGGCCTTGGTGATAAGGGTTTGATTGTGATTCCATGACATCTTACACTGTGAGGCATGGTTCATTGCCACAACTGTTTGGTTGTGGTTTACAGTCAGGGCACGCTCTGAAGGTAGTGTCTTTGTAACAACGGTTTGATTGTGGTTCATTGACAAGACATGCTCTTTAGGATGGGCCTTGGCGACAATTGTCCGGTTATGATTAAAGAAAATTCCACACTGGGCCAAGCTGAATCTGTTTACAAACGTCCGCTTGGGCATGAGTTCAACACTTTGTGCGTTTGATCGTTCTAAATTTTTCATAATAATCTCCTGATGAATAAATGTCTTTCTGCTTCACTGTCCCATGTTCATCTTTTGCGTCTTTGCTTGCAGATGACCACCGGTTGTGTCCTATGGTAGTGGGCGGCGGCAAACCACATGCAAACCACGAGCAAACCAGATCTGGATAGCAACCATCATGACCGATGCTAAACCAACCACGCTTTACCTAACTCTGCTAGGAACGCTGCAAATACGGATGGGTGAAACGCCGCTGTTGCTACGGCGTGCCAAAGAGCAAGCGCTCCTAATATACCTAGCAGTTACACGACAAATTCATAGCCGCTCGGTGCTGGTCGACTTGCTCTGGAGCGAGATGCCCGAAGCCAATGCGCGACGCAACCTGACGGCCACGCTCACAAACCTACGTAAGGAGTTGGCCGAATTTCTGATCGTCGACTTGACATCCGTTTCTATTAACCCAGATGCACCTGTCTCTGTTGACATTCTCGACTGCTATAGACTGTTAGCCGACGGGCGTGCCGAAGACGATCTCAGCAAGCTTCGTCAGGCTGTGGACCATTATCAAGGTGAGTTCTTAGCCGGTTTTGCTGTAAAAGACGCATTTGTCTTCGAAGAATGGGCATATACTGAACGCGAGCGTATTCGCGGGCAGGTCATGGATGGGTTAGAGCTATTGGTGGCTGATGCTATCCGCTGGGAGAATTGGGCCAACGGTGTAGACTATGCCAATCGCCTGCTAAGCATTGAACCGTGGCGAGAGAGCGCGCATCGCCAGCTTATGACGCTTTACGCACGGGCGGGCCAACGCCATGCCGCCATTGAGCAATTCGGGCGCTGTAAAGCAATTCTGGCTGAAGAGCTAGCGGTCGAGCCATCGCCAGAGACGGTTGCCCTTGTTGAGCAACTCCAGGCTACAAGTGTAGCCCCGCCCCACAATCTACCATCCCAGCCCAATGCTTTTATCGGGCGTGTAGAAGAGTTGGCCCAAATTCATGCCCATATCAGCGATGAAAGCTGTCGGCTACTCACGATTAGTGGCCCAGGCGGCATTGGCAAAACACGCTTGGCTATGGAAGCAGCCCGTCGCTATACAGAGCCAGAAGAAGCGCTGACTACTGGCTTTGTAGACGGCGTCTATTTTGTCTCACTAGCTCCTATCCAGGCGGACGAAGGGCCGCTTGCTGCTGGTGTGACCATGGCGATTGCTGAGACCCTTGATGTCTCGTTGAGCGGCCAAACCGATCTGCAGGGACAACTCAATCAATTTTTGCAAACCAAATCGATTCTGTTGGTTTGTGACAATGTAGAACACCTATTGGTAGAGAAAGATACTTTTTCTGTTCTAGACAGCTTTCAATCGATTCTGCGAAACGCCCCAAATGTTAAGCTGCTGACCACTTCCCGACAACGTTTAAATATTCAGGAAGAATGGGTATTGACAATCGACGGGTTGGCGTACCCAGCCAGGGATGCAGATAACACCTTTGCGCGCCGAGATGCCTACCCTGCGGTTGAATTACTACTGCGTCGTGCCGGGCAGATGCAGATCGGCTTCACGCTTTCTGATACAGAGATCCCTGATGTGGTAAAGCTTTGTCAATTGTTAGAGGGAATGCCGCTTGGATTAGAATTGGTTGCGCACTGGCTGCGAGATCTTTCCCCTGCCGAAATTGTCGATGAACTGTACTTTGGCTTGGATATCCTCACGACATCGATGCGAGGTGTCTCTAGCCGACATCGTAGCATGAAGGCCGTTTTTGACTATTCATGGCGTCTGCTCACAGTAGATGAGCAATCTACTTTGTGTAAGCTCTCTATCTTTCGCGGCGGATTTACCCGTAAAGCAGCTGAGGACGTCGCCGAAGCGACTATTCGCACATTGGTCGCACTCACCGATCAGTCTCTGCTCCGACGTATAGAAGGGCGACGCTATGATTTACATGAGCTGTTGCGCCAATTTCTGGCAGAAAAGCTAGCTGAGACCGGTGAGATAGACAAGGTAAGGCAAGCTCATGGTCGTTACTACTTCTCTGTGCTTGTCGAAAACGAGGCAGGGCTATTCGGTGAAAAACCACAACAGAGTATCCACCTGCTGCGAAGTGAGTTAGACAATATTCGCCAGGCATGGCATTGGTTAAGTAGTGACGGCCAATGGCATCTACTTGTGCAAGGTGTCAGTGGACTCGCCAAATTTTACGAAGTCGCTGGTCTTGCCCGCGAAGGGGAGTTGCTTTTTGAACAGGCATTTACATCCCTTTGCTCTACATCAAGAGGCGTTCCTATACCGTCACTTTCGCCTATTTACTGTCGGCTACGTATCGAACAGGCTCGCATGCTTTTTGCACAGAGCTTGTTGGAGCAAGCCATCCGGGGTGCTCAGGACGCGCTCCATTACCTTGAATCGATGCCGTCTATCGAACTTGATACGTCTACGCTGGAAGCAGATTCAAGAGAAACTTTCTGGGTAAAGGGCAATAACAGCAACAAACCTTTGATGAAGACGCGACTCAGCCGCGAGGAATTAGAGGCTCAGGCCCGCTTTGAATTGGGAAGAAGCCTGCACAAAAGTGGTGAGCCTGTCAACGCACAGGACGCGTATGAGCGTGCGTTGATACTAGCACGATCTGTGGATGATCAACATTTGGAAGCCGATATTTTGCGCTATTGGTGTTGGAATCGCTACGATCAGGGCGATTTTGCCCAAGCGATCGAGTTACAATCTGAGGCAGAAAGACTCTTTCGGCAGTTAAATGATCGGTTAGGCGTAGGTATTACCCAGTTTGATAATGCGTTTATTGCGCTTTACATGGGAGACATTCCGACGGCTAGCATTCGTTTTGCCGCAGCACTGGCCGACTTTCGACAGGTAGGCGACCGTCGCTTTGAGTGTTTTAGCGTCTTTAATTTGGCACTCTGCTACCGAGGTGAACGCAAATATACCCAGTGCTTAGCCATGATGCACGAGGTCCTGACTTTGGCTCGCACCATACACGATTTGAATGCTGAAACCCATGGTCATATTGTGATTGGCTATATTTTGACCCAGCTTGGTCTTTATGGTGAGGCGACACATAACTTGCAGCAAGCCTCTGTGCTAAATCAGTCGTTGGGAAGTCGTCTCAATCTTGCCCGTTGGCATGGAGACTGCGCCTATCTGGCCTATCATCAAAAGCGACATACCGAAGCATTAGCGAGGATGAATGAGGCGCTTCCTCTTATCCGTGAGATGGAGCGCTACGAGCTAGAAGTCGAGATGCTGCCCACTTTGGGGCATATTCACTATGCGCTCAATGATCACGCCGCAGCACGCAGGGCCTACGAGCAAGCTATCGTAATGCTCAAACAGACGGATGATTATCGGCGCATGGTTGAACCACTGGCTGGTATTGCCCAGCTTGACTTAGAAGTTGGTGAGGCAACATCTGCCCTAGCCCATGTGAATACCATTCTGCAGACTATCGACGAAGTCGGATATACAGGTGTCTCTGAAATCTTCCTTGTCTATCTCATCAGTTACCGTGTCCTGTCGGTTGCTTCAGATCCCCGTACCGAGGAAGTCCTACAGACAGGGCAACAACTTCTATCTGAGACAGCCGCACTCATTGAAGATGAGTCTACAAGACGAGCTTTTCTGAACGATGTATCCATTAACCATGAGTTAGCCCGAATTGTTCATCATGTTTGCCTAAGCGAACCATCACGTTAATAACTACAGCGCTATCACCAATCCATGGGTAACATAAGCAGAAACCGAGCCGACTTCGCACAACGGTGGAGTAAGGGCTAAATAGCTGAGGGGTGATGGTTGCCCCCTTCTTTTGTTGCAACCAATGGTTCATGCTACAATGCCGTCCGGTTTATCTAAATGTGTCGTCTGCCCGATTGTTGTGGGCTGAATAATACCCAACCTAACCCAATGACCACCAATTCTACATCGCCCAAAGAGCCTCCCCCTGAACGGATCACCCACGAGCGGATCACCATTGTCATCCCAACCTATAATGAAGCTGATAATTTGCCTGATATGGCTCAAGCGCTTTTTGCATTGGGATTTAAGCAATTACAGCTTCTCGTAGTTGACGACAATTCCCCAGATGGGACCGGTGATATTGCTGAGCAATTGGTCCATGAGTATGGCTATACTGATAAGAGCCAGCAGCGTGCTCGGGTTCACGTGATTCGCCGACCTGATAAAAGTGGCTTGGGCACAGCATATGTGGCAGGCATGAGGCGAGCTTTGGATGATGGGGCCAAATACATTGTACAGATGGATGCCGACTTTAGTCATTCACCCCACTATATTCCCCAGATGCTAGATGTTTTGACGGCAACTGATGCCGATTTGGTCGTAGGTAGTCGATATGTTCCAGGTGGCTCTTTGGATGAAGGATGGGCGGGATGGCGACGATTTGTGAGCTGGTTTGCCAATTTCTATAGTCGACTCATCTTGGGATTGCGTATCCGAGATATGACTGCCGGCTTTAAACTCTGGCGGCGAGAAGCACTGCTCGATATTGAGATTGAGACCATTCGCAGTAATGGCTATAGTTTTCAGGTCGAAATGGCTTGCGTCTGCGAAAGGCTAGGCTACCATATTATTGAGCTGCCCATACATTTTGAAGATCGGCGTATTGGCCAAAGCAAAATGGACATCCCCATCAAAATCGAGTCAGGGTGGCGTACTTGGCAGATTGCCTGGCGCTATCGGAACCTAAGTCGCAAGGTGATGACCTACCATCGTTCTATTCCTCGAAACAGATCTCGACAGCCAACTGTGATTACCTGGGGCCTTGCCGATGTAGGGGTTGCTAACTCTGGGCTTGCTAGAGCAGGGCTTGCCAACACCAATCGAAAAGAACAGGCATGACCACGATTCGTTCCCAGTGGCGCGATCTGCTTGCGCTATTCATGCTTCTGCTATTGCCGATGCTCTGGTTTTTACCCGTGCTCTTCCCGGCCATCAGTGGCTTAACGCTTTTGCCCTATGACAACCTCTACAGCTTTGAACCGTGGCGCAGCCAGCAGCCCAACTTAGTTCCCCATAACAATCTGCTTCTTGATCTGGTCTTGGAAAATGCCGTCTGGAAAGAGCATATCCGACAGACCTTTGCCGATGGTAGCATGGGTCTATCAGGACGATTCCCGCTCTGGAATCCACATATTTTAACTGGATTGCCATTCTTTGCGGCTGGTCAATCAAGTACCCTTTACCCACTCAATATTCTCTTCTATGTTATGCCTTTAGAGGCGGCGTACGGCTGGTTTACAGCACTCCAAATCGCCCTCGCTGGCATAAATACGTATCTCTTCTGCCGCGTGCTGAGATTACGTCCCCAAGCAGCATTTTTTAGTGGGATGGTCTTTATGTTCAGCGGATTCCTCATTGTTAGTGTGGTCTTTACTATGTTTGTGGCTGCAGTGGTTTGGCTGCCCCTACTCCTGGCCATCATTGAGCAAATTATTCGCAAGCAAGAGACGAAAGGGAATCAATCTTTTCGACCTGTCCCGTATATAATTGCTGGTGCAATCGTCATCGGCCTCGTTGTGCTAGCTGGGCACCCCGAATTGATCTATTACACAATGATCGTGGCAGGACTCTACAGCTTGATCCGTTTGATTGTGGCAGGGTTAGGCTTGAAATCGGCTCAAGGAGAGGATGGGGAAAGAGTTGGGAAAACAGAAGGGAAAACAGAAGAAGGAATAGTAGCAGATCCAGTAGAAGGTGTACCAATACGCCAGAGGCACTGGGGATTTAGAATTACGTCATTGGCTGCTTGGCTGTTGGGCATGGCTGTCATAGGCATTGGCATGGGCGCGGTTCAGTTGATTCCCCTTATGGAGCTATTGCCCTACAATTTCCGCGAAGGGTCAGCCACATTTAAGCAGGTGCTGGATTGGGCATGGCCAGAGCGACATGTTTTGACCTTTTTCCTGCCTGACATTTTTGGTAACCCCAGCCACCACCAGTGGTACAACATATGGCAAAATCAGTGGGTACCAGTCACCCACAATTCCCTGGGCGAACCGGTGGACAACACCTTCTGGGGGATTAAAAACTATGTTGAAGGCGGAAACTATCTAGGGATGGCCACTTGGCTCCTGGCTGCGGTTGCGGTCCTCAATACCTTAGCAAATCTGCTTGCGCCTAAGAACCAGCCAACTCAAAATGCCTCCACCACACTCATCAGCAACCAGCAACCAGCAACCAGCAACCATACCCTATCCACCGCCTTCTTTTCCTTTCTTGCCATACTTTCTCTTCTTTTTGCCTTTGGAACCCCACTCTACGCCATTCTTTATTACGGGTTACCCGGCTGGTCCCAGCTCCATAGCCCCTTTCGTTGGGTCTTCCCCTTCACTCTATGTATGGCGGTGTTGGCAGGCATCGGGCTAGAGTATCTCTTGTCAATGGGTGCGCGAGAAGGGGGCGGGCAAAACTGGGGGAGCCGAACGTTGGGTCTGTGGTGGCGAAGAGGGCTATTCACGCTACCTATCATAACTATGTTAGGTGGCCTGGCGGTCTTAGGCGTGGTGTGTGTCAGCCTACTGGTCCCTGATCCCTTTCAAAGATTGGGGCAGCGGGCTGTAGATGGCATCGATCTGGTGCAAATGGTCTTTGCTGATGGCACCATGTTTTGGAGCTATCAAGCGGTTAACCTGATACGATTAGGGCTATTTACTCTACTGAGTGGGCTGTTGCTTTGGGGGCTACTCCGCCGAAAGAATCATGAACCCCAAGCCAGAGCATCTTCGTTCCCCCTCAACAATCTCCTACCTTTCTTTCTTATCGCCATTGTCTTGGCTGACCTATACGTAGCCCACGGTCGTTTTAATCCGGCTGCTCCTACCGCTCTCTCACCCTACAGGCTCGAAAATCAACCGCCTGTGGTACGGTTTATGGAGGAACATAACCAGCAAACGACCGAGCAATCTTCAATGGGCGCTGATCTTTGGCGTTTTACCACCTTTGACATGCCTGGAGAGAAGACACTGAATGCTAATGTAGGCATGTACTACGGCTGGCACGATATACGAGGCTATGATTCGGTTATTCCTCGGCAGTATACCCACTTCATGGGACGGATTGCGCCTCAAGGAGAGTTGCTCTACAACCGCATTGCCGCACTCTATTCGGACGTCTCTAGTTATGAGATCCTGAACAATCCCCTACTCGACTTCCTCAACGTACGCTATGTCTTTACCCAGCACCACATCCCTAATCCGGAATGGAGCCAAATCTACCGAGACGAGCATATTAGCATTTATGAGAACACCGAGGTGATAGACCGGGCCTTTGTTGTGCCAGAAGCGCGTATTGCCCCCCCTGATTTACAGCCGTTGGTTGAAAGTGATTTACGTCAAGTTGTCTATATTGAAGATATGCCCGCTGAGGAGAACGCTCTCCTGCCATCGCGTCTGGACGTGGCCGATGTATCTGTCAGTACCTATGCTGCAAACGGTCTCTTTGTGGATCTCAATCTAAGCGATCGGGGTTGGCTTGTGGTGACCGATGCCTATTTCCCTGGCTGGAAAGCCTACATCCGCCCCTTTGGCGAGGATGAAAGCCAGGAAGAAGAGCTCACCATTTACCGCGCCAATGGAGCCTTCCGTACGGTCTATATTCCAGAGACGGGTCAATGGACTGTGCGTTTTGTCTATTCACCATTGAGCTTTAAGTTGGGCTTATACGTTTCCTTCCTGGCTTTCATGACCGCCCTGCTCTTGGTTGGCTGGTGGGGATGGGGACGTTACTACCGTCCAGAAGGGACCGGAGATGTCGAGCGAATTGCCAAGAATTCGTTGGTTCCCATGGCGCTAAACTTGTCCAACAAGGCCATTGATTTTGCCTTTGCCATGCTCTACGTGCGACTGCTGGGGCCAGAGGGGACGGGGAAATATTATTTTGTTGTGGCTATTTATGGTCTCTTCGAGATTCTCAGTCGGTATGGATTGGGTACTCTCGTCATGCGAGATGTGGCAGCGGATAAGAGCCAAGCAAGTCGCTACCTAACCAATGTGTTGGCCCTACGTACGCTACTATGGCTGGTCAGCTTGCCTTTGTTGGCATTGGTTACCTATGGCTATACCGCGATTGGCACCAGCCCGCTTGGTGACGAGATCACTAGAAACAGCGGTATGGGGTTGGGCCTCATGACCCTACGCACCATTCAAATCGGTGCTATCCTCCTTGGCGCTGGCATACTGACATTGTTGACCATTAACCGTCAGAACAGTGCTGACCAAAGGCAACAGGCCAACCGATTACGTTTAGGAATTTGGCTCGGTGCCCTGCTCTTATCCGTGCTGACTGGTGGGCAATTTATTGAAGAAACGGGCCAAACCGTACAAGGTATTGGTCGGCAAGAAGTGCAGGCCATTGCACTCTTTGCCGTGGCCATGCTCTTTGCCAACTGGGCCGACGCCTTGAGCAGCATGTTCAATGCTTTTGAGAAGATGGAGTATCCGGCGGGGCTGTCAAGTGTAGTCGCACTCATAAAAGTGGCGTTAGGCGCGTTGGTTCTGCTGATTGGCTGGGGATTTGTAGGCCTGGCTGGGGTTAGCTTACTGGTTAATATAGGGCAGGTCTTTTTCCTTTATGGGTTAGTGCGCCGAGTGCTATTTCGACCAGAGTGGACATGGGACTGGTCTCTGCAGAAGTGGATGGTGGGTACCAGCGGTCCGTTGATGATCAATCACTTATTGTCCACCATCTTTTGGCGCATCGATATCTGGATTCTGCGTCCTGTGGCTGGTGCTGCCAGCGTGGGGCTGTATAGCGTCGGCATCAAATATCTGGATGGGCTGAACATCATTCCCAGTGTCTTTACTTTGGCCATCTTTCCATTGATGAGTCGATATGCTCGCACTGCGAATGGCCATGAGGCAGATAGTCAGAAAAGTGAGCAGGAGCGTGAACAGAATAGTGATCCACAGAGCGACACAACTGGTGAAGAGAGCCGGTCGAATCTGCTACGCTCTTACGTTCTGAGTACGCGACTTTTGCTGATGATCAGTTTGCCGATTGCGTTGGCAGTAACAGTATTAGCTGAGCCACTGGTGGCCCTGGTTGGCGGTAGTAAATTCCTAGGAATGACTGAGACCGTCCAACTCTATGGATATGAGTTTCGCTACCCTAGTGGTTCGGATCTGGCATTGCAGGTCATAATCTGGAGTATCCCCATTGGCTTTATCAACAGTGTAACCCAATATGTGCTCATAGCGGTGAATCAACAGCGCTATTTGACCAAGGCATTTATCATTGGCGTGGTCTTTAATACGGTGGGGAATCTGCTGGTCATTCCCACGTTTGGCTATTTGGGCGCTGCCGTTGTGACCATTTTAAGCGAGTTTAGCCTACTGTTTCCCTTCTATTACTCAGTAAGGCGCCACGTTGGTACAGTACCGTGGCTTGCGATTTGCATCCCGCCCGTGCTGTCAATCTTACTTGCAGGTGTGGCTACTCTGACCTTCACAGGGTGGGGTATGAGTGCTGGGGCGGCTCTACTGCTTGGCCTACCGCTCTATGTTGGTGCTCTCTACGGAACGGGAGCGTTCCGCGGAGAAGGTATGGCCGTAGTTTGGCAAGCACTACCACTGGGTCCAATAAGGCGATTGTTGGGTAGCCAGGCATAACTAGTTGGACAGGTAAACTATACTGTGGTCGCTTTGAAACCGCAGTTTTCTGCCGCCTCTACAGGAGAGACCAAACTGCGGTTTTCAAACGGAGCTAAGTATAGAAAATACACTTGTAAATAGCCTAGCTTTTGGTGAGCGGCTTCCATAGCTCGTACCTCCCCATCTCTACCGAATACCTCTCTACCCATTTTACAGATCGACCAATTGCCAATTCAGCCCTATCGCTGGTAAAATCGACGATTATGGGTAGATTCATTTTATTACTTATTGCATTTGTTCTCGCGTTCTATGCACAGTCGTTATTGGCCGATGCCCCCCTCCTTGCTCCCTACCTTGTTCGAGACGGATTGATTCTTTCCGTTATTGCAGCCATTGTATTTGGGATTGGTTCAAGAGCCCGACCAGGAAGGTCAGCGGCTGTGAATTCATATCTTGAGAATCAAGACGACTCAGACGATGGCAGCGCCATAGAAATGGCTAGAACGGGACTTGCCGTAGCAGATGGCACTAAGCCGACTGAGGAGGCTAGTCTAGTTCACTCCCGTCCCCCTATCTCCCGGGGCAGTGAGATCATTTGGTTACTCTTGCTTCTGATACTGGGCAGTGGGCTGCGCTATGCTGCGGCGGAGGCGCTTCCTGCACAGTGTATTGGTAGCGAATGTACGGCACTGATGATGTCGGCTGATCCAACCAGCCTACCGCAAATTGATGCATCCGTCCTTTTAACTAGCCTCATTAGATTGCTATCCCCGATAGTCGAATCACCACTTGATGCAATTCGGCTGGCGGGTGTAGTGGTCGGTAGCCTTACGCTTCTAGGCTTTTATCTCTTTGCTCGCCAAGTGGTTCTAGCATCTGCTGCATTGGTTGCCACAGCTCTTCTTGTTCAATCACCGTGGCATATTTGGAGCAGCAGTGTGGCTGATAATCGCATTATGCTGCCTCTACTGATCTGTGTCTCAGGATGGCTCTTGTATACGACATTTCAGCTTCGCAGCCGTATTGGGTTGCTCTGTCTGGTTGGAGCGGGCATCGGTTTGGGGTTACTCTGGATTGAAAGTAGCTTTTTACAGGTGATGCCTATTCTGTGGGCCGCTTGGGTTGTGCTCATCACCATGTATGCCCTTAGTCCATGGGGATGGCAGAGCATTCTGGGGGGGAGCATCCTTCTAATCAGCGGGTTATTTGGAACGCTAAGTATTAGCATCAATTTGGGCTGGCTCGTTACGCCACTGACGTTCGCCTCTGTACCTAGTGGCGAGATCTCTAGCGATATTTGGACAGACCTGTTTCGCAACTTATTCTATCAAGGGAATTTTGGTGCAGCAGGCAATCTTCTGGATGGTTCGTTGAGCGGGCTATTGCTGGCCGGATTGGCTGTAGTGGGGCTTGGCTCGCTTGTCCGGCTCTGGTGGAGGCCATCTAGCTTGGTGTTGATCGGTGGAATTATCTCTGCCTTTGTTGGTCTCTGGATTGCCATATCTAGTGGAAAACCCGATTCGATCCTGGATCCTCCAGCTAGTTTACTGCTGATCTTGCTTCCCTTTCTCTTTGGCCTTGCCGCGGTGGCTATCGAGCAATTTATCGACGCAATGCAAGTGAGCTGGCGGCCACTCTTTGATACTCGTCAGGTCGCTTTGGCTGTACTGGCTCTGGCGCTTTTGCTGCCTGCCATCAACGCGGGTGATCTCTTTGATAAGCTGAGAAGCGTCTCTGGTAGCGCGGACAGTCCTCTTGACGGCCTCCTAACGACTTATCTGACCGAAGCGCTACCCGATGTCGAAGGTAGGAATGTCACTTACTTTGTGCCAGCAGATTATATGGCCAAACCGACGACTGCCCTTCAGCTCGGCCCTTCGTTTGATGCCGCAAAGGCTGATGGGCGAATTCGCGCCTTTGACCCGCTTCAGGATCTTTTCTTTATCTCGCCCCCCGCTGGGGATTTGACCTATCTTCTCGATGGCAACGATCCCAGCCTCATTGAGCTACTTCAGCAGATCCTTCCTGGTGGGAGAGTCGAACCACAACCGATTCTAAATGAAGACGATCCGACTCAGTTAGTACTTTATCATGTCTCTACGGATACGATTCTGGCCAATCAAGGGTTAAGGGGAACATATCATGAGGGAAATGATCCAAGCGCTCTATCTCAGCCCTCTTTCTTTAGTCAGGACCATGAATCATTGACAGGAGATTGGTCAGCTCTTCCCGTACAGGGACCATTTAGTGCAAGGCGAGAAGGGACGCTGATGATTCCCCAGTCTGGCAGCTACAGTTTCTGGGCAGAGAGCCATCCTGAGGCTCAGCTAACATTGTATGCTGACAATATCCCGATTTTGGACACGTCCCAAGGTATTGACGTGGCCTTGGATGTTCCTTTGGCTCGCGGCCCGTACCATATTCGGCTCGGATATCAGAGTGAATCGGTTGCGTCTGGTGCTCAGCCAGCAAATTTTGATATTACTTGGCAGTCGCCAGAGGGCAATCGGGAATCTATTCCAGTGACATTGCTTCAAGCATCAGCACCACCCAAAGCGGGTCTTTTGGGTACATACTACGAGGGCGGCCGTTTTGATGCTCCTCCGCTCTTTATGCAAAAAGATCTATTGCTTGGTGTGAATGCTGCTTTGCCCAAGCCTTACAGCGTTCGCTGGCGTGGTAAGGTTGCGGCTAGCCGTGGTGGAGAGTACATGGTGGGTGTGCTTACGGATGGCCAAGTATTGCTGCAGATTAATGGTCAATTGTTGATCGATTCAACTCGAGACAACCCATCTCAGGGTGAAGAGGCGGAAGAAGAGAACCAAAATGACAACACTGATGGCTCTGAAGATCAAAGACGGTATGCCGAGGGATTGATTTATCTGCCTCAAGGTTGGCACGACATTGAGTTAGCATATGTTACGACTGAAGATGCATCCCCACCTGATTATCCTAGTTTAGAACTATTCTGGTTACCCCCAGGTGGAGAACCTGAAGCTTTGCCAATGAGTAGCCTGTTGCCGCTAATGGGCGGTTTGTCCCAACTTGATTATCCATTACCGCCCCCCTCTTCACTGGCATCTCCTCTGCTGGGTAATGATTTCTTTGCCCTCTCTAAACTTCAGAGTCCACCAGAGCCCCAATTGGGTGTGACGATGGCTACACTTCCACCCTTTAATGCACAACCGCTTTGGCAAACGTCGGCTGGCTGCGGAGCAGGGAGTCCGCAGCTATTAGAGCCCCATGGCATTGCCATTGATCCCTTATCGGGCGATATCTACGTAGCAGATACGGGGAATCAGCGAGTTGTTACCTATAATCTAGACGGTTCATGGGAACGGTTTTATGGGAGTGAACAGTTTGTGGAACCCTTCGATCTGGCTATGCAGAATGATAGGGTATCTGGCACGGTGCAGCCCCTTCTTCTGGATGCTGTTAGCCAACAGATCTTTCGGCTCAATCCGCAGGCCTCTATCGATGATGCAATTGTTCCTCTTGCTATCAATACGAGCTTTTACCGCCCACGAGGCTTCGGCACAGATGCTGCGGGCAATATTGCTGTGGCCGATACTGGCGGGGGGCGGGTTGTTCTTCTCTCTAGCGAAGGACAGGTAATGCAAGAAATAGGTGGAAGAGAAACTCTATTTGGCTTGGGCCAACCAGTAGATGCAGTACCCATCGCTGGTCGGCTTTGGGCAATCACGGCCGAAGATGGTCGACTTTGGCTATTGACGGGAAGGGGGGAGGCGAGCGGCAGCATCTCGGCAGTCAAGGCAACGAATACCTTGAATGGTCCCCGCCTTGCAGCATTGGCGAATGGTGCTATTTTCGTTGTCGATCCAGTACAGCGCAAGGTTATATTCCATACTCCACAGGGGCAACCGTTACTAGAGTGGACAGATCCTGGATTCATTGAGCCCGTTGGAATTGATGTCGCAACGGTGAACAATCAGCTCCTCATGGCTATTATGGATCGCGCATCCTGCACACTATCTCTCTGGCAGCTAGATGGAAGCCCATTTGGTTTCTAAGCTAGATGTCGTACACAGACTTTCCTACGATTACACTATGAACCTTATACTTACCTTAAATTGAAAGCAACTTGTAATCCTCTATTCTTGAAAATATGATAGACTAGTAGATGGTCACGGCTTATACGTTTCGTTTGGTCTGGTTATAGCCCTTCTAGATGTTTACATTGCGGTGAATTGCAAACCGGAATCTTCCGTAGCCCTACTGGATTAACCAAACTACGGTTTCAGACGGAACTGAGTATAAGTTATTTTATTCTCGTTCTTACAATACAATTTATGGGATCATCGCCAACGCCTCTGCATTGTAACCACGTTGTACACCACGCTCTTTCCCATGCACAAAGACGAATTCATTCGTCATTGTTTTGACGAAGATACCTGTCGCTCTGTTAATGTTGACTAAAATCAACTCAAATTGAGTTCTATACTGAGGTCGTTTTCAAACAATGCTGAGCATCGTGCAGTTCTCGATGAGTTGAGAATTGTTTAGTCTTCACGCTTGTCCTTTCGCCTGCCTATAGTTAGTTAGATAAACCGCTATATTGAAGACTCACTCCTTGTGTGCTTTTTATAGTAACGCGACAGACGACACTCGAAAGTGGGTACTTGAAAGCAGATGGATACGTATTGGCTGGTTGCAACACTGATTTGTTTATTGCTAGTCGACTTTCTTTATCGATTGCATAAGGACGGCCCTCGTCAGCCTCGCACCCCTTGGACCATCCCAGCATCTCTATTAATTCTAACAATATTGACGGCCATCTTCTGCCTTGGTTTAACTTGGCGTTACTATGTAGGCACTCAGCAGTCTGGTATTAGCAATTTGGAGAGCTGGTTGCCAGCTGTCATTACTGTAATGGCAATAGCCATTGTGTTTGGATTTATTGAGAGTTGGCGTGGCACAGAACAATCAGTACAGGGAACACAACCAAAGCCAGATCTCTATGATCTGCTGGAAACATCCTATCCTACTGAGAATGAGCCACAATCAGTAAATCGGACGCGAATCAGTCAGCTGGCTAGGCAAGCTTCGATTCTGGCAATCAGCCTCGTCTTTGGCTGGTCTGTCACATCCTATCTCGTTTCAGCTCCAGAGGGTCTATCGATATCGGCTCTCTTTCCTGACGCACGAGTAAGACCAACTGTAGCCTCCAGTCGCTCCGCAGCAGATGTTCTGATAACAGATGTAGTAGAATCCACTTGGACCGTTGAGAGCGGTATCGAAGAGCATACCGACCAAGCAAAGCTAAGTAGCAAAAGTAGCCTGGACCAGGAAGAGAACCATCCACTATTGACAGATGGTGCTATGGCTGGAGCAAATTCTCTGGTCAATACAGAGCAGATTGGCACAGGTGGTCCGCTCAGAGAAGTATCGCTAGAGGGATTGGCTCCAGAACCATCGTCATTACTTCCTCACCTTACCTCAACACCCGATGGTAATCAGCAGAGTAACCAACCAAGCACGATTCAAACGAATGGTTATTATGTGGTTATTCAGGCTGTACTTGGGGTAAAGGCCCGGGTTTCCCCTAGCACAGCGGCGGACGTAATCACCACCTTTGCCTACAAGGAACAGCTGATGGCACTTGCTCGTACACCTGATCGTGCCTGGATTCAGATTCAGTGGATTGACTCAACAACCGCCTGGATTTTTGCAGACGCTACGGGTCCAACCCTGCGGGATCATCAAGGATTCCAGGTAGATATTGAAGTCCTGCCCGAAGTGGATATTGCACCGTAGATTCAAAATCCAAGCAGCTTGAACAGTGCGTATTTTTCTGAATTGGCCGAAGAAACGCTTAAGTCTGGCAGTGGCTACAGAAGTGGGTGCTTCGTTGCGTAATCACAGTCCGCTCGATGGGGTGGCCGCATTTGGGGCATGGTTGTCCCGTCTTACGGAAGACCTGATGTTCATGCTGAAACTCTCCTTTCAGGCCACCCAATCGGACATAATTTTGTAGAGTACTTCCCCCTTTTTCAATTCCCCACTGTAAAACATTGCGTATTTCACCATGCAAAGCGGTCACTTCGACAATTGACAAAGAATTCCCCAATCGGCGCGGGTCAATGCCTGCCCGAAAGAGTGCTTCATCAGCATAGATGTTTCCCACACCAGCTACAACGGATTGATCTAAGAGAAGTGACTTAATCTTCGATTTCCGCCGCGCTAATTGGGTCGCTAGACGTTCTGGCGTAAACGAATCGTCTAGTGGCTCTGGTCCTAAATGAAAGAGGACTGAACCAGGGTTGTCAACGAGCCACAGTCTTCCGAATTTTCGCATGTCCCGATAATGCAAGGTGCGCCCATCATCGAGCCAAAACCGTACATGGGTATGTTTATCTGGCTCTACCGAAGGGGGATGAATGTGAATTTCTCCAGTCATACGTAGATGAATGATGAGGGAACTTCCACCGATAAAGGAGAAGATCAAATATTTGCCACGACGATCAAATCGATCGAATTCTTGCTTTTTTGCCTTTTGGCAAAACTCGCCAGGACTTGGTTCGGCAATGATCCGTGGCCACAAAACCTCAGCCTTTTCGATGGTGCGTCCTACAAGCTCAGGCGCTAATTCACGGCGATAGGTTTCAACTTCAGGCAGTTCAGGCATTTGCAGGTATAATGATTGAAGAATTTGTTATCAATGTACTTTGCCAGAGAAGTCCTGTCCCGGCTCTTATCCTATCTATTCTGGATAATTCCAAGATACTGTTGGCGAATTCAAAAATGCCCATACAATGTGGAAGGTAGGCACTCCTCGTGCCGGTTTCTGATGCATAGCCACACGGGGCGTGCTCACTCCGCAAACAATTGGCCAACAGTATTTTCCAAACAGAGAGGACAGAACCTTTCTGGCCATCAATAAGTACACTGACAGCGGTGATAAAGTCTATAATTTTACTAAAGCAATATGTCACGTATTCTCGCTATTGAAACTAGTTGTGATGAGACTGCAGCGGCTGTCATAGAAAATGGCCGCGTCATTCTTAGTAATGTTGTAGCAACCCAGATTGACCTTCATCGACGCTTTGGTGGCATATTCCCGGAGGTTGCCAGCCGTCAACACGTGCTCTCGATTTATCCAGTAATTCAACAGGCATTAGATGAGGCTGGTGTCACGAATGTACAAACTTTGGACTCTATTGCCGTAACTCATGGCCCTGGCCTCTCTGGTAGCTTATTGGTAGGGGTCAATGCCGCCAAGGGTCTGGCGTTTGCCTCTGATCTACCGCTCCACCCAATCAATCATTTAGCAGGCCATATTTATAGCAACTGGCTTGACGATTCTAGCCCTCACCTCCCCGCTCTTCCAAACCCTGTAAATGGCGACAGCCTTTTAGGTGAAGGGACTATTGCCCGAGCAGATGGTGCGGATGAATCGGCGGTTAGAGTGAGTGAACAAGATTTTCCCATGCTGATTTTGATTGTGTCAGGCGGCCATACAGAATTGATTCTGATGCATGGTCATGGACGCTACGAGCGACTTGGAGGAACTTTGGACGATGCTGCAGGCGAAGCATTCGACAAGGTTGCCCGTCTGCTGGATCTTGGCTTTCCTGGCGGGCCTATCATCCAGGAGGCTGCTCAGAAAGGCGATCCGACTCGGTTTGCTTTGCCAAAACCACTTTGGCAGAATCCTGATCACCGTTACAACTTTAGTTTTTCCGGGCTAAAAACAGCTGTCCTTAACCTGACTCGGCAACTTGAAAAAGATGGCCAATCGCTCAATTCACCAGAACTTAAAGCCGACATCGCTGCGTCCTTTCAGCAAGTCGTGACGGAGGTCCTTGTCGCAAAATGCGCTGATGCAGCAACGGCATACGCCGTCAGACGAGTCTGCCTCTGCGGAGGTGTAAGTGCTAATGCCCAACTACGAAAGGCTGCTGAAGAGCGCTTCCAAGCCCTTAATATCCCCCTGACCATCCCGCCAATCTATCTCTGCACCGATAATGCAGCCATGATCGGTGCAGCGGCCCACTTCCTTGATCTTCCACCAGAAGCGAACGGGCGCGGACTCTCTGTCGATGTATATGCCAACTTGCCTCTATAGGCCCTTGTCAACCATTCGCGACAAAAAGTTGTCGATGTTGAACAGCGCGGCTTCTCACTTGCTGCCGAAGGCCCCTTTTTTACCGGTTGGCCTCAGGCCGTCGTCCTGAGCATCCAGGGAAGGCAAGAAAAAGTAATAATTGCTTATTACAGTCGTTTTGAAAGCAGTTGTTTACCCAAGCTCTACCAAAGGGCCCAAATAGCTGCTTTCATGTGGATCAGCAGATTTACATCTATAATCCAACCCTGACTTCGTCGCTTTCATCGGTCCCGGCCTGGGCCGAAGCTAGCTGCTGAGCTTGTTGTGTTGGCTGAGTTGCCTCTTCTTCAGCTTGCCTCTTAAGCTGCTGCCCCGTTACGACTCGGCGATAAAAGGTTGGGGATAGTCGCCGAGGTTTACGATTGTCTTCGGGGAACGGGGGGTAATCCAACAACTTTGCATGAAAATAGCTACCCACAACACGTAACGTAGCGATGATTGGGGCAGCCAAAAACGCGCCCAAAATGTTAGCAACACTGAAGCCGATGATAACACCACAGATGATGACAATGGGATGAAGATTGACGCTATCCCCAATAACCCGCGGAACGATGACGCTATTTTCAATCTGCTGGATAAGGAAATAAATACCTATCACAACCAACGCAAAGCCAAAATTCCCTAGCTCTGCTAATGCCGGGTTTGTACTGCCCTGAATTAGGGCAACAATGACAGCCGGTATCATGGCCAGTGCAGGTCCCAGGTTGGGTACAATTTCCATAATGCCAGCAAAAATACCAAGGATCAAAGCACCAGGCATACCGAGAAGAAAGAGGGATAGCCAAGTTGTAAAGCCAACAATAACACTTAAGGTTAGTTGACCACGGAAAAATGCATGCCACACTCGGCTAATTCGTAGCAGCAGATCCATTAGCTCTGGACGATATGGTTTGGGGGCTAAGCTCTGAATATAGTCGCTGATTCGCGGCGCATCTTTTGTCAAGTATAGGCTAACAATAAAGATTACGATGGAGTAAACAAACGCTTGTATGATTCCACTAACAATTGTAACCCCAATGGCGGTTGCACTACCCACAACATTCGACGCTGTGCCGATGGCTTGCCGCAAATAGGTAAGGATTTCCGATGAAGTGGGGATGTCTATATAATCCTGGATAAACTGGGTAAAGTTGTCGCCAACCAGCCGGATTGTGTCGCCAATGGGAATATCAAATGGCTCAAATCCTGGTAAATCGATTTCATAGTTCTCTGGTGCGTTACGAACCAGTTCTGTCGTCCATGAAATGACACCGTTGACAACTTCATTGGGATCGTAGTCAATCAGACTGACGAGTTGTTGGGTAATGATGGGAACAAAGATAACAGGAATTAAAATAAGTGCCACCAGCACCAACAGATAGAGAACTAATGTACCCACACTGCGGGGAATTCGGATCCGCTCGGCTAAATCTACAATCGGTTTAAGTACATAGGCGACTATACCGCTAATAATCAGCAGGGGAACGACTGCCCGGCTAAGCCAGATCAAGAATATAGCAACGATGAGCAATATAACGAGTACAATACGTTTTGTTGAGTAATCCCACTGAACGTCGCTGTCCGGTAAGAGTGATGGTTGTTCCATCGTCTGATCAGGTAATGAATGGGGCTCCTGCATTCTTCAGCACAGCTCCTATACTCCACTCCGTTTGAAAAGTATCTATGGTCAGATGAGTTTCTTGTCCTCGTGAAGACGGGGATGCCCTCCTATTTTGAGGTTCTTCAGAATAAATCGCACAAAGCAGGGACAAGGTTAACCTAGCCGGCTATCTATACTCAGCTCCGTTTAAAAACAAGTGTTTGGTCTTGCTGATAGAGCTTGGGAAAACACCTGTTTTCAAAACGACCGCAGTACAGTTTGATCTTTCTAATTGGCCGTGGGAAAGCTACGGTTCTCACCCCGACCCTGATACACCTCTCATTATCGCCGAGTCTGTTTACTGGCTACTTTACGGGACTGAGTCAGGTTGATTTCAGGAAAGCTCTGCTGGATCATTCCATAAAATCGTTCTCTGTCTCGATGGCTGATGACGGCTAATGCATCAGCTGTTTCAATTGCATACGGATATCCAAGCCCTATAATGCACTCTGCCCGAACCAGATCAAGAATCTCGTCAGCGCGTCCCTCATCAACTAACCACTTGGGTAACTCGATGCGAGCGGGTAATCGATCTTGAGTCAATCGCAAATAAGTAAAACAGACAGTTCTATAAAAGGAAGCCCGCCCGTCACCTGTCCTAACATCTTCTCGGGAGAGCGCGTCATCGCGAGCACAAATGAAGAGCGGAGAGCGAGCACCCCAATTCTGCGCCAGCAATTTGGTACCCAGTAGTTCTGCGTCGTGCGCTAAGACATCATCAGATAGCCTACCTTCTGCTGGATTCGATGCACTTTGGTTTGGTATGCCTTGAACTAATACCCTTTGAGACAGAGTAAATTCTATTAGCTTTGCTACATCCCGGCTGTGAGGGTTATCGACAAAGCCGACTAACGGAACCCGATTCTTCTGGGAAGTATCGAGAAGCTTGCGAATTGACCCCAAATAAGGCGCACCAAGCTCGGGCCTAAGCTGACCAGCAAAACTGATAATAAATGAGCCATCAAAAAAGCAGAGGGGCTTCTCGTCGTCTGGTCTATTGCCATAAGAGGCCATCAAATCACATAGCTTACTGCACTCACGTTCGAAACGCTCTTGGTTGATGCGACGATTGGCGTAGTCAAGCTCCTGACTAGCATTCGGTTCGTTGTTGAGGAGATCTTGAGGGAGAAAGACCTCAAAGTCTAGATCTTTGACGTAGGTTCCCTCTTGGCTATGTTGATTAACAAACCAACCTATCTGAACTGCGCCTACAGGAGTAGCTAAGTCTAAATTCGGAGAAATCTGGCTCCCATCGACAGCAATAACGGGTCGGTTCATTAGAACCTCTAAGGCCCACTCGCGGGCGTCCTGGTGGTTAACCCACGGCTCCGAACCCCTGGCATGGCCGTTGCTTTGAACGATCCGCTGGCACGGGGCAAACTGCATAGATAGGCCTTGGGCCTGGTCGAATTCTGCGGTGGGAATGGCACCAGGCCATTTGGCTTCACCACGCGCTAAGAGAGCTAACAATTGATGGTAGCCAATCTGCAAGAATGCATCAATCTGCTCCTGTTGGACCTTACGTTGCTGCTGATGGTTCTCTAGGTAGGCATAGAACATTTCTCTCTTCTTTTGTAAAGCGCTATACGCCTTTTGTTGATCAAGCATATGTATAGTATACCATAGATATGGTATACTGATCACTGTTGTTAACCAGTAAATTTTACTCAAAGTAACAACCCAAGTTCGCTACTCATACGCTGAACCAATTTCTTATCTATACCTATTTGTCCTTGCAATTACGCTTGTGTTGACGAGAGACATGCTGCGATTCCGTCTATTGCGCTTAACACGTACGCCTTACCTGTCTATTTTTACCACTTTCTTGCTTCCTCTATTACTCATTGGGGCCGTTAGTTCGCTTACCTATGGGGCTTCTTATCAAATGGCTTTGGCAGCCCCTGCTGCTGCATGTCAAGAGCTGATAGTCAACGGCAACTTTGAAGAATCATTTTTAAACTGGGACATTATGTCTAGTGAAAGGCCTGCTACTCGTACGCCAGAATTAAGCCACAATGGGCGTTATGCAATGCGGTTAGGCATTATTGACTCCACTAATTTGGATAGTACGAGCGGCATCGGTCAATCGGTTATGTTGCCAGCCAATGCCAGCTCGATAGTTCTGACCTTTCATTACTTCCCTTTGTACGATGCCGCGCCGGGAGCAGCGGATCTGCAGTATGTTGAAATCTACAACGATTTCAACAGTCAGTTAATCAGTCGTGTTGTACAAACTCAAAGTAATCAGAGACAGTGGATTCTAAAGCAGTTTGACCTGACAGCTCATGCAGGGCAGCAGGTCCGTCTCTACTTTACAGTGAAGAATGATGGCGCGGCAGGGCGGACGGCCATGTATATTGATGATGTATCACTCCTTGCTTGTGATGGAGATGGGGTTTTGCGTTCTGCCAGCGTTGAGACAGCAACCCCAACTGCTACAACGACTGCTTCAGCAACACCTACCCCTTCAGCAACAGCTACTCCGTCTGCAACGACTACTCCTTCTGCAACCCCCACCAGTTCAGCAATGGTCGCGGTTACATCACCAACGGCTACCTTCACACCGCCCGCATCGACACCCGTACCGACTGCGCCGCCAAGCCCCACATTTACAACTTTGCCTCCCCCTCCATCGGGGATATGTGGAAATAGTGCAAGCTTACCGCCACTTTCTGGATGCCGAGATATAATCATTAACGGGGGGTTTGAAACGAATTTTGACTCTTCATACAACTGGCATTTTGGTCAAGATCCGGTCCGTCCAGACTTTACCAATGAGCAGGTCTTTCGGGGCGGGCGTTCAGTTCGTTTAGGCAATCCATCTAATCTAAATCGGCCGAATATTGAAACATATTCTTCTGTTCGTCAGTGGGTGCAGATTCCGGCGAATGCTCAATCCATCCAGTTGCGTTGGTATCGATTTGACGTAAGCGAAGAGCCAGCGATAGCGAACCCCAATAACTTGGTCGATCGTCAGGATGTCATATTGCTTGCCAATGATCTAAAGCCCATTGAAATTTTGAGTCGCCTTCGCTGCAGTACCAATTCCTGGCAAGAGCATGCTTACGCGCTAGATGCAAATACCTATCGTGGCAGAGGCTTTTTTGTCTATTTTAATATTTACAATGATGGCGCCGGTGGACGGAGTTGGTCATATCTGGATGATGTGCGGTTAACCGTCTGCACCCCTGGTGTTGTCGTCAATGGCCAGCCTGTTCAATACCCAACTGCGGTGCCATCATCGACCTTCACACCATTGGCCCCAAATGTAATCGCAACATGGACAGCAACATTGGTACCGACATTGATACCAACATGGACTTTAACAAACATCCCGATACCACCAAATACACCTAGTTCACCCAATGAACCAGTTGGCGCGATTCAAAACATTACACCATCAGCAAGTGAGCCAGGTGGCAATCTGTCCACCAACATGGTGCCTGCATCTGACTTGCCAACATCTAATCTGCCCGGCAATGAACCCGCCCCAACTGTTAGTCGTCAGGGAGGGACAAACGTGGTTTTTGTAACGGCAACGCTTAGACCAACCATTGTAACTGATAATCGCCAGCTTGAAGGTAGCTCTCTTCCCGACGACAGTGGCTTTTTTTCCCGGGTGCTCTTCAATTGGCTTGGTGCTTGCGGTATTCTATTCGTCATTTTAGGTATAATTGCTTATTTCTCTTGGGGAATTTTAAGCACACTTAGGGAAGAACCGGAATCGGATGGGTGATGTATTCGTGACGGTCCTACTTAAGTAAAACCTATAGCCGGGAAAAAATGTTACTTGATGTGTAGCCTGAGCATAGATTGTATTGACATTTTGATTCGTCGTGCCCGAAGGAAGTAGTGGTGCTTTGCACCTGCTTCGCAAACGGCATCTATAGCGCAGCGAACGATGGTTCTCCGCTTGCTACCTGCGGAAATGGCACGTGGCTACTCCCTTGATCAGGCTGAAATACCGTGTTACGAAAAATGTGAACAGAACCTAGTAGAGCGGCATCAAGTCCAATTCAGTTCGATATACGATTTGCTAAAAACGAAAGGCACTAGCACTTGACTCAATTGTGTTATACTGTCTATGGTCCAGATGCCGAGCCGAACGGCTTTGAGGCGTTGGCATCAGTTTGGAATAAGCTATTACAACGCACGCAGTTTAACTCATTTTTTCTGACACACGAATGGCAAACGACGTGGTGGGAGTATCTTGGCCAGGGAGAATTATGGATTTTAGCGTTTCATCAGCTCGATGAGGATGTGGAGTTGCCGCGGGATTATGCATCACCCAGGCATTTGACAGATTTGGATAAAGTGATTGGTATTCTTCCTTTGTATCGATATCAGCGGCATCCTGATAGGGCAGTAGATTCCAGACAACAGGTGTTGACCCTTATCGGTTGTACCGAAGTAAGCGACTATTTGGATGCAATAGTTGTCAATGGATGGGAAGAAGTAGTTTATCAATCATTCTTCGAATGGCTTCAGAGCAAAGATGCGCCCTCTTGGGATCAACTGGATTTGTGTAACCTGCCAGAGGAGAGTCACACCTACCAATTACTGCCTCATCTGTTTGATGAAGGTTCCTTTCGAGTCAATGTATTGCAAGAGGATGTCGCACCACAATTTGACATCCCAGAGCACTATGACACCTATTTACTCGAGAAGCTTGACAAAAAGCAACGACATGAGATTCGACGGAAGCAGCGACGGGCGGAGAGAGAGGCTCAGTGCGAGTTTATTATGGTCGGGTTGGATTTAGCTCGTAAACCTATAGCGCCTCAGCAGGAAGAAACTGCAAGCGCTTACTTGCCAAGCATTCAAGCCAATGAGTCCAATGTAACCCTATCCTCGTCAGAAATTGACCATGCCATGGATGATTTTTTACGTCTACAGATGGCTAGCCGTGATGATAAGGCTGAATTTATGACGGACGAAATGGCCACGTTCTTTCGCGGTATGGCTCACAAGATAATGGCATGTGGCCATTTACGACTCTCTTTTCTAAAATTAGATGGCATTACAGCCGCCTGTCTATTAGCGTTTGAGTATAATGGTCGCTATTGGCTCTATAATTCTGGATATGATCCAACGGTCTTTGCCCCACTGAGCCCGGGTTGGGTACTCTTAGCATATACTATTCAATATGCGGTTGTTGCTGGCCTTAAGGTTTATGATTTTATGCAGGGAGATGAAGAGTATAAGTACCGCTTTGGAAGCCAGGACTATCGAGTGATGCGTATGATTGTGGAGCGAATATAAGAATGAAGAGTTCGCAAGATCAAAATAGTGATGAACAAAACCAGAACCAATCTTCTGCTAGCCGGCCAGGAACATTCCACCTGGCATCATGGTTATATGAGGGTGTAACAGGGATCTCAGCCAAGATTCAGCGTAGCGACCTTTGCCCTAGCCAAGAATTTTGGGAGCATTCAGCAGCGGCCCAAAAGGAGGGCTTATTGGCCATTCGCGCTCTGCTTGATCAATTGATCGAGCGTACTGATAGGAGCACCAATGAAAAGGCAGAACAAGAAAAACGTCGTTCCAGGCGTGGAAATATCTCTATTGGGTAGCCCTCATGGGTGCCCTGCAGCCGAAAGCTAAAATGCTACTTGTAAATGTATCTGAATTGGAGTACAATGGATGCATTCATATACTGGCAATCAGCCTGAGCAAAGGTTCGTTTACCAGCCATCGAATTTATTCGGTAATGGTTTATACTTGTTAAAGTCAATGTAGACTTATCGATAAGGGGTGTTCTACTTAGTGATTCGCCCATTTCAGTTAGGCGACCTCCTTCTGGTACAGCGCCTGGGTCGTCAGGCGGCAAAACTGAATATTATTCAAGCTTTGTTGCAACCCCGCCCTGCTATGATGATTGCGTTGGGTGCTGTATTGCCTTGGGCAGGGGGGAAGGCTAATACATACATTCTTCGCCAACAGAAAAATAGCTTGGCCCAAGCTGGTTTCATCCAAGCGAGTAAAAGGCCAAGCCGTGCAGAAGCAGATATTACATTTTTAGCCCCCGCCCTTGATACGGAATGGGGCCACCCTGCTATTTGGAAAAAATTGCTTGCACACTTTGTGCAAGAAGCCGCCGCACAGCAGATTAACCGCATTTATGCTGATGTACCTGATCAGCCCCTACCTGTTCAAACCTTTAGCCAGATCGGTTTTAAATTATACACCCGTCAAACGATATGGCGATTGAATCGTCGTAACGCGGCCATCACCAATCTATCCTCTACGGAGGATATGCCTAGCGAATATATTTTGCGTCCCCTCGCACCTCAAGATCAATGGTCACTTCGGCGTCTTTACTCCCAGGTAACACCAAAAGAAGTCCAGCTTGCCGAAGGTACCTTCCATGAGCGTGTCCCTTTTGCTGTGCAAAATGGGCATTCATCCTCCTCCAAGTATGGACAATACGTCAAGCCATTGATTTTGTCTTGGTGGCATAGTAGCTATTCACAAACCTATGTGTTAACTGACGATAATGAGCTAAAGGGATCCCTATTAATTGGTAGAAGCCATGCCGGTTATTGGCTTCGCTTGTTGATCGATACATCAACCCCCAATACCGACTATATTCATGCACTCCTGCGTTATGGATTGATTGCTATCAATGCCCCCAATGTGAATCGACCTATTTATATTGGTGTTCGAAGTTATCATGGGGGCATGCAGTCGATATTGTCCGATTATGGATTTGCACCATTTACGGATGTAGCCCGTATGATGCGGCATGTGCCACTGCTCGCCAGATTGCCAATACGGAAGGCACAACCAGTTTTAGACCCTATACATAGTCCCGTCCCGTCTACATATATGTTTCCAAAGCAATCGTATAGAGGGCTACGTCGTGCTTCATTCAAGCCGGATGTCAGTCAACACAATAGACGTTCAACACCAAGAAGCGTGAAGACTTAACTCATTTGCTGGATTTTATGCGGTTCACATTAGGCAATTCCAATACGCTGGATGTTGGATTAGAGCGAATGTGAAAGAGATGACTAAGGACCTACCCAAGAAAGTGGCTACCGATTACTGGCTATACCCCAAAAAATTAAATTTCTTAGATGTGTTTATGTCTCAAGCCGCCCTACAGGGGATCAAAAAGTTCTATGACTTCCTCTGAATTTGTACTTTATATTCAAGGGGGAGAATAGATGGCGCGTGGGCAAATATCTGCGCGTGAAAATCTAGCTGTTTGATTGCGGTATAGTGATGCGAGAGAAACTTATTGAACCTATGAGTACATTACAAATTGCAGACGATCTGGAGCTGCTTCTGGATATTCTTCCAGACCGTGTACGGAAAGCTCTGGAGCAAACCAATCGCCCATCTGATTTAATTGAAGTCGTTATGGATTTGGGAAGACTTCCTGAGGCTAGATTTACGGATGGGGAAATTTATCTGAGTGAAAGAGAGACGACGCTAGATGATTTAGCAATGGTCATCGACAGTATTGGCCAATTTGGCGAAGACAATCGGGCTGGCATTGAGCGTACCTTGCACCGTATTTCGGCAATCCGTAATCGTAGGGGGGACGTGATCGGTCTAACTTGTCGTGTGGGACGGGCTGTCTATGGCACCATTGAAATCATCAAGGATATTGTGACCAGCAATGAGAGCATTCTGCTTCTTGGTCGGCCTGGTGTGGGAAAAACTACACTGCTGCGAGAAGCCGCGCGGGTGCGAGCCGAAGAGAAACGGGTTGTGATTGTGGATACCAGCAACGAAATTGCTGGTGATGGTGATATTCCTCACCCTTCTATTGGACGAGCAAGACGAATGCAGGTGCAAACACCTGTGCTGCAACATGAGGTGATGATTGAAGCCGTCGAAAATCATATGCCAGAGGTCATCGTCATCGACGAAATTGGTCGCGAGTTAGAGGCTGTAGCAGCCCGAACGATCGCTGAACGTGGTGTACAATTGGTTGGTACAGCCCACGGTATTACCTTAGAAAATTTACTCATGAATCCGACACTCAGTGATTTAGTTGGTGGGATTGAGTCTGTTACTCTCTCTGATGAAGAAGCTCGGCGTCGTGGTACCCAAAAGACTGTCTTGGAGCGTAAGGCACCGCCAACATTTGACGTGCTGGTTGAGCTTCAAGATAGGCAGCGAGTTGCTATCCATCATGGCGTTGCTGAAGCTGTTGACGCTCTACTGCGAGGCTGGACTTTGACGCCTGAGCTTCGTTACATAGGCGATGATGGGCAGATGAGAATTGAAAAGGCTGCCGATAGTAACGTCGCTGTTCCGCCTTCTGAGGGGACAAATGGCAAGCAGCGCAAGCGGCGCAGTCGAGATAATGCCCAATCTCAAGCTCGCGGAAGCCGCACAAACGGGAAGCATAATGGCAACGGCCATGCTTTGAATAATCCAATAGAAGATGAAGATGGGAATCTAGATGATCTTGGTCTTCTTTACGCAGAGGAGAAACCCAAGAATCGAACGGTTCGCATCTTCCCTTATGGTATTGGCCAAAGTCGTCTACGATCCGCAGCCAAGAGCTTAAACGTAGAGATTGATATTGTCGATGATCTTCACATGGCCGATATTGTGATGACGCTCAAAAATTACTATCGCCAGCAGCCCCAGCCGATTGCCGATGCCGAGAGACGCCAGATTCCCATCTACATTCTGCGCAGCAACACCGCGACGCAGATGGAACAGTGCCTCGTGGATGTCTTTCAGGTTCCATCAGAACCTGTTGATGCATTTACTCATGCTATGCGTGAAACCCAGGATGCCATTCAGCGGATCTTGAATGGGGCTGATACGGTCGAGCTAAAGCCCCAAGCCGCAACCATCCGTAGTCAACAGCATCAATTGGCTCGGGCAGCCAACTTAGTAAGTCATAGCTACGGTCGGGAACCCCATCGTCGAGTGCGGATCTTTAGAGAATAGACTGTGGGATACTTTATTAGCTTTGAAGGACCTGAGGGCAGCGGCAAAAGTACACAGATACAGCTGCTAGCCGAGGCACTTTTAGAGGTTGGCCATGATGTTCTCCTAACTCGTGAGCCGGGTGGAACAGTGATAGGGGATGCGATCCGTTCCATCCTGCTCGATACGACTCGGACAGAGATGGCGACGAAGACCGAATTATTCTTGTTCAACGCTGCCCGTGCTCAATTGGTAGAAGAGACGATTCGTCCTGCTCTTACCAATGACAAAATCGTATTGTGTGATCGATATGCAGATAGCACGTTGGCCTACCAGGGCTATGGAAGAGGTTGCGATCTACTAGAGTTACGCTCTTTATGTGATTTTGCAACGGGTGGTCTTTGGCCTATGACAACGATTTATTTAGATATTGATGCTCAGGTTGGTCTTATGCGTAAACGAGGTGGAGCAGCAGAAGAGTGGAACCGAATGGAATCAGAACCGTTAGCATTTCACCAAACGGTACGCAATGGCTTTCTGGCCCTAGCTAAGAGTGAACCAGAACGCTGGTTGGTTCTGGATGCAAGTCAGCCCATTGAGGCAGTTCAGCAGATCGTCTGGCAAAGAGTTTACATTGAGGGAATTGTATCATGAAACTTGTCATGGCTATCGTAAATAGCGATGATAGCCGTAATGTATTGGATCGTTTGGCCCGGCGTGGTTTTGCGGTAACGGTCACAAGTTCAACAGGTGGGTTTCTGCGGATTGGAAACACCACTATTTTTTGCGGCGTAGAGAATGAGTCAGTTGATGAAGTGTTGAACATTATTCGGGATAGCTGCCCCAATCGGCTTCAATATGTTACGCCACTTCCTCCGGTAATGGAACCAGGAGAAGTTAATATTCCCACACCCATCGAAAAACATGTGGGGGGAGCCACAATCTTCGTATTGGATGTGGAACACTTCGAGCAAGTCTAACAAAGCGCTACCGATCAGACCTATACGAATCGGCTGATTTTCTTCATCCCAAGAAGCTTTAACTAGGTATGCCGACTTCGATCAATAGCGTTACGCAATTGGTATTCTTTGGCTGTTAATTGATCGATTTGGACTTCTAATTGCCGAATCCTTTTGTTATTCAGTCTCTCCCTCCGTGCTTGTTTGCCCCATTTTTGCTTCTGCTTGTCCAAAAGTCCCGATAGCCAACCCAATATCGTTGTATCCACCATCTGATTAGACTCAAAGTCTTGAGCACTACCGCCACTTTGTTCAAGTTGATAAGCGGCCAGCTTCTGTTGAGCGAGCTCAAGTTGGCGACGAATTTCTACTTTTTGCTCAATCAGGTTCGCACGGTCCATTGATATTTATACTCAGCTCCGTTTGAAAACACGAGTTTAGTCATTCTGGTAGAGCATCGGAAAACTCCTGTTTTCAAAACGACCGCAGTATAGAATATAAAGAAAAAGGCAAGAAGATCGTTATCGTTCTTCTTGCCTTTTCTTTTATAAAGACAAATGCCCATTCCAACCTGCTCGTAACTACTCGGCCAAGGTACATTTCAGAGAAGCCGAGTAGTTGTTACATTCGATCAATCATTAAAATCCCGAGGCTCTCGTGGCTTGAATACTAGATAAGCCATGCCCACGCTTAGGAAGTAGAGCACGATCAGGGGGGCCATCACTATCGCCATGTTAACTGGATCAACTGTAGGTGTAATAAAAGCAGCTAGTACGGCAATCGTTACAATTGCGTGTCGCCAGAAGCGTAAGAGAGCGGGACCGCTGACTAGCCCGATACGAGCCAGAATTGTAATGACCAATGGCATTTCAAACGAGACACCGATCCAAAAAACCAGACGAATTACCAGCGCATAATAGCTTTCAACTGTCCATTCTGTCTCGATTGCATCGTCCAGAAATCCAGCCAGAAAATCAACGGCTAAAGGAATCATGATCCAGAACGCGAAACTAGCACCAATTATGAAAAGAATCATAACCCCAGGTAGGGTTGAGTAGACGATGCGCTTTTCGTGAGGATATAAGCCTGGTGCCACAAAGGCAATAATTTGATATACAATCACTGGCAGGGCAGCAATCGTGCCAGCCGTAAATGCAATCTTGAAGAAGATAATGATCTTCTCCATAGGTGTAATGGCTATCAACCGTTCCTCTACTGCATCGACCGGGCCTGATAAGAAGACAAGAATATCCTCTGCAAAAAACAGGGAAATTGCAGTACCAACGATAAGAGCAGCACCAATCCACATCAAGGCCATGCGGAGATCATTCAGATGCTCCATGAGCGTCATACGACTCTCATCAATTGGGTCGGGTTCTCCAGGGGTTAATGCCTGTGCTTGGGCCATTATTATTCCTTTGCTTCCGCCGTATCTACGCCTGTATCTACACCTTCAGGGAGGCTCTCACTACTTGGCCTATCTGTGCCATGAGTGGATCCAACTTTTTCCTTCACAAGAGGCTGAGCCGTCGCCCCATTTGGCGGAGCTATCCGATTCTCACTCATCGTTTCTGAATCTAGGGAATCATCTTGGCTGTCATTCTGCTTGAGTTCAGAAACCGTGCTATCTTGTGCTTGAGTCGGATTCGTCTCCTTGTTGCCGGTGGAATTCGCCTCTGACGTTCTCGTTTCTTCCTCACTTGAATCAACATCAGTTGGTTCAGTATCATCAGCGGCTGTTGTATCTACCTCGCCTAAGGCTGGCTTAGGGAGATTTTTCGTTGCGGCATTTGTAGAACTCTTGCTCTTAGATGATGTACTCGACGGGGTAGGCGTTTTGGCTGACTTTACTTTAGAAGTGCCTGAGGATGAGGCCGCTTTTGTGGTTTTCCTTTTCAATTCGCCAAGGTCAGCCTTTATATCCTCCTCATCAATGCCTAGCAGCTCTTTGGCATTTACTTTTTCATCTTCCCCAACAACATCTTCCAAGATCTTTTTGGGATTGAATTCATCCAGCATATTGAGCTCTTGGCTGAATTGAGATGTTAGTTCACTGCCAATCGCGCGAGTTTGACGGATGAACTTCGCTATCTCCCGGATGGTTCCGGGAAGACGCTCTGGCCCCAAAAAGATAAGAGCCAGTGCAACAACAATAATGATTTCAAGTGGGCCAATGCCTAGAATACCGTCCATAAGTTATTTAGAACATCTTTTTGTAGACGGAATCGAGCGCCGCACCTAATACCCCATTTACAAAACGTGGGCTGCTATCTCCGCCGAATGTTTTCGCTAATTCGATTGCCTCGTTGATAATGACCTTTGGTGGTGCATCTGCGTCTTTGCTCCCAACTTCAAAAATGGCCATTCTTAAAATGTTTCGATCGATGATCGCTAGTTGTTCTATGGGCCACTCAGGAGCATACTGTCGTACTAGCTGATTCAGTGTCTCCATATTGTGGACAACGCCACTGACCAACCAACGCAAGAAGACCGCATTTTGTTCATCTAAATCTTCCGAGGCAAGCCGTTCATCAACTACGATGCCAGGAGCATGGGCTGTACTATCGATCTCGAAGAGTGCCTGAAGAGCCAGCCTTCTTACAGTACGACGTTGGATGACAAACTGATTCTGGGATTCACCTTGTTTGTTCGTGTTAATTTGTACATCCATGTTGTAGAACCTTGTTGGAAACTTTGCCGACAATTTTTACAGCAAAATCTTGCCTAGTACGGCTTGGGTACGTACAGATGGCCAAGTAATATATTTCGCCCGAAAAGTCTTGTCCTGACTCTTATCCGAACCGTTCTAGACTGTTCAAAATGGACACCCCTCGTATTCGCGAGGACAAAAGTATATCTGGCTGTCTTACGAAAGATACTTGCTTACGTCATTACAAGACCACCATCAACACTCAAAACTTGGCCCGTAATAAAACCAGACCGCTCGGATGCCAGAAACGCAACTGCCCATGCAATCTCCTCGGGCGTTCCCATTCGGCCCAAAGGTGTTCGCTCTATCACATCCTTCTTCATCTCTTCACTTAGAACCTCTGTGAGAGCGGACGGAACGAATCCTGGCGCAACAGCATTCACAGTAATATTACGGGACGCCACTTCCCGAGCCAAGCTTTTGGTGAATCCAATCATTCCTGCTTTGCTAGCGGCGTAATTGGACTGACCGGCTTGCCCTGATAAGCCAACGACACTTGTAATATTAATAATTCGTCCCCAGCGACTTCGTAGCATCTTGCGCAGAGCAGCTTTCGTTACGCTGTAGACACTCTTGAGATTGGTATTGATAACGGAATCCCAGTCATCTTCTTTCATGCTCATCAGCAGCGTATCACGAGTTGTTCCAGCATTATTCACCAATATCTGGATAACGCCTAAATCATCTTGGACTTGCTGGACCAAGGCGGCTGCCTCATCGGTATTGCTGATATCCGCTTGATAGATCCCACAACGCCCCCCGACTTCACTGATCGCAGTGGCCACTGATTCTGCCCCGCTGGCGTTTCCGCGGTAATGGATTGCGACGGCTGCACCTTGTGCGGCTAAATCGCTAGCAATGGCCGCCCCAATTCCGCTGCTGCTTCCCGTGACCAGAGCGACTTTGTCTGCTAAGGGTGGTTTCTCTGACATTTCCATACAAGTTGGTTCTCTATCTTATTGTTTTTTTATGACTATACTGCGGTCGTTTTGAAAACCAGAGTTTTCTGCAGCCTCTACAGAAGAGAGCAAACTCGATTTTCAAACGGAGCTGAGTATAAGTGGCTACTGAGCTTGGTATTCTCTACTTTTCTTTCGTGCAGCAAGGGTACAACCATTATACCGCCGAACATCTGAAATAGCGAATAGATGAGCACGGAATTTATAATGCTTGAGAGATACTCTCTGGATCGTTCAAGGATATGCGCGTACTCTTCCGATCAATGCGTTTGACTAAGCTATTTAGCGTCTTCCCTGGTCCGAGTTCGACAAAAGTTGAAATGCCATTGTCTAAACCAAGCTGGATGGTCTCTGTCCATCGGACACTGCCTGTCAATTGGCTGACGAGTTCATTCTTGATTTCAATAGGTGTGGTAAGTGGCTGAACAGTTGTGTTACCGATCACGGGATTCTGGGGCGTATGGATCTCAATAGCATCGATGGCTGAGGCGAGTTCCTCTGTAGCTGGAGCCATAAGTTGGGAATGGGCTGCAACGCTAACGGCCAGTGGAACGACCTTTTTTGCTTTCGCTTCTTTGCAATGCTCCATGGCGGCTTCGACAGCTTCCTGAATTCCCGAAATAACAATTTGTCCAGGGCAGTTATAGTTGGCAATCTGGACAGTTCCGTGGCTTTGGGTAGCTTGAGCACAAATCTCCGCCACCTGTTCATCTGAAAGGCCTAAAATTGCTGCCATTCGCCCTATCTGTTTCTCGCCCGCTTCCTTCATCAACTCGCCACGTCGACGAACCAGCAGCAAAGCATCAGAAAATTTTAAAGCGCCCGCTGCCACTAAAGCACTGTATTCACCCAGGCTATGGCCTGCTACCCATTGTAGTGGCACCGATGAATCTGCAACGTGCTCTGATTGCTCCTCTATGAGTGTATTGAATGCTGCCAGTGTAGCAATACTAACGGCTAGTACTGCTGGCTGAGCGTTGATCGTTTCATTGAGTTCCTCTTCCGGACCATCAAAACAGAGCTGGCTAAGGGGGAACCCAAGAATATCATCAGCTTCAGTCAGGAGATCTTTGACAACAGGAAATTCTTCCGCTAACTCCTTGCCCATTCCAACAAACTGCTCTCCTTGACCTGGGAAGAGATAAAAGGTTGATTGCTTAAAATGTGTTTTAGGAATTGCTGTGGCTGATTGGCTCATTTTTTTGTAACTATCGTATCACATCAAAAAAGGGATTGGGCATTCTCTATCCCAATCCCCTCCTTTGTTCTTCGTTATGATATTTTGGATATAAGACTGAAATAACTTGTATGTGAAAGGTGGCAGTGCCGAGTAAAGCGTTCAAGTTATTTACGTCCTGCACAAGATCAATGTGCTATGTACTGAAGAACAAAGATCGTAAATAGCAATGTAACTAAACAGAGTTACAGTGTCTGCGACGGAACCGAAGAGTCTCTCATTGACATGGTGATCTACTGACTATGAATTTGAAGTCGGTACCTCATCTTCAATAAGCAAAACTTCTCGCCCCCTGTACTGTCCACAATTTGGACAGGCACGGTGGGGTAAAATTCGAGCATCGCAATTACTACATGTGATTAGCTTGGGAATACCGATGGCATCGTGAGCGCGTCGGCGGTTCCGTCTTCCTTTACTTATTTTACGTTTTGGTAGTGGTCCCATTCGTTTGTTCCTTAATTATTTCTTTGGATAGTCGGATCAGTCGTATCAATCTGTAAGTCAAGAAGAGCGGACCAACGTGGATCAATTGATTCAGTGATAGACTGCCCCTCCCCAGTGGCTTGAACTAAATTGTCACCATCGGCTGGTTCAAATTGAGGATTGATACCAAGCAAACTATCTTCCTTTCCTTGGCATTCATCTAATCCAGCATCTGTGCAGGTTGGATAGAGCGGCAGTTCAATCCAGATATTTTGACGTACGACTTCTGAGATATCTAGGATATGCTGTTCGTTAATCAGTAAGGCTTCATCCTCTAAGTTATCTTCTTCCCCTTCAAATTCATCCGGATGTATATATCGCCCCGTGCGTACTTCGGTTAGAGGGCGAAAACTCTCTTCCAAGGTGAACCGTACAGGCATTACAACAGGGCCCAAACATCGATTGCATTCAATACGAAGCCCAAGGCTAAGTTCTCCTCGTACAAGAATGCCACTGTGGGTCCGTAGCATCTGAAGGGTGCCAACCAGAGGACTAAGGGGTTCTAAATCTTCGTCCAGTTCATCGATCTCTTCAACCAACTTATGAGTGCGGGTTGCACCAGTCGGTTCTTTGAGTAGCTGGGCAACATTGAAAAACATATATGCCTCCCTTTACCTATTTAGTATCAGTAGACCGCAGTCGAGGAGGCGTTCTCGAAAGCTGGTCTTATTCGCATTAGAGAATGCTGGGTACCCATTGGGTGCCGCGTTGCAGTCTACTGAGTGTATATAGTCTGACAGTAAAACTTTGTCTCGACTTGCATTGCTAGTGAGTCAAGTACAATTAAAACCGGTCGACAAATTCTATCTGACCTCCTATATAACATTACGCAGTGCCAATAAATACCATTTACAAAATACATCGCGCGAGAATTGCTTACGCTGTTTCTCGTTGCATATGAAATTTTATGTATACTTGCAACATACTTGTTAAGGTGCTAAAGTGTTCATGGATGTTTATACCACAGATGTTTTATGCTTTCATATGCAAAAAAACTATGTCAGATAAGAACGAAATCTATCTTCGTTTGGGTCCATTTGGGTATATTCGTTCCCTTGTCACGATCTACCGATTATAGTAGCATCGTAGCACTGCTGTCAAAACCTCACCTCAAAACGAGAACTAATTTAACAAGGAAGCTGCCGTGTCCGAAACCCCTCAAGTGCCCTCGAAATTGTTTCGAGGTGTCAGGGAATCGGACATCCATGCTTAGGGGAGCATCAAAATCGCACGTAGTCCGTTCAGAGAGCACGTCCCATGCTCCCCTTGTGCATGATTTTTGCAAAACTGCATTTTGGGGGTTTATTTACTTCTGATTTTTGAGAGTGATGAAATGAACCTCAGCTTTTGGACTTCAATACTTGCAGTCCATTTTCGATCTGCTTGGAAGCATTTTGCAGCCGATCGAGGAGATCACTTAGAACGCTGCTCGCATACTCATCAGCCTCTGCTCTCTGATCCCTTGCCGATTTACGCCCATTTTCGATAATCTGTTCAGCTTCTCGGTTAGCAATAGCCAAGAGTTGATCATCCTTAAGCATATTTTGCGCACGAGTTTGAGCTTCAGCAATAATTGCCTCCGCTTGGCTCCGAGCTTCGGCCAAGATGCGGTCCCGTTCAGCAAGCGTTCGCTCCCCCTCACGGACAGAGCTAGGGACGCTAATCCGCATTCGTTCTAGCATCTGTTCAAACGCAGTAGCGTCAACCATGCGATAGCGAGAAAGAGGGACCTCCTTACCTTGGTTTAGCATTTCAGAAAGCTGATCAACAAGTTGCAAAATCGCCATTTTTTAATTCCGGTATGAGAGTTTACTGTGTCCTTGGACCATTATGATATAGGTATCGGGAAAACATTTTCGTTGGGGCATAACCTTGCGCCTGCCGTAGGTAACTGCAAGGGGCAGGGCCCCTTAGTGCCTACGAAAAAAGTCCATTTTAACGTCTATATCAATTTATCTTACCTGCATTAGACAGACAAAAAGTGGGTGAAAACTTGATTCCCGACCATAAGACCGGCGGGTGAAAGAGCGATGCGGTTCTCATCTACATGAATAAGGCCCTTTGATGTCAAAGTGGCAATTTCATCTTTATACACTTCCGTTAGATCCTGCTCATACAACTTGATAAACCGCTCGCGCGGAACACCTTCATGCAAAAGCCTCAGACCCAACATCATCGTCTCGCCCATCGATACCAATCGGTCTGGTCTTTCGATAAACTCACCAGTTGGTTGCGCAGTGCGGATCCGTTTAATATAGCCTGGCACAGATTTACCGTTTCCCCAACGGAATTCTCTAAACCGACTCTTGCTATCATCATCTGCCACCAAAGCCATGGATGAAAGCATGGAGGCGAGTTGGGCATTGACGGGTTGGGCATTGACGGGTTGGGCTGCTAAGGTATTTGTGGACAGATCCTCGGCATAAAGAGCATCCGAGAGATGGTTTGTGTCGACTCTTAGATGACTATGAGCACCAGGACCAAAGCCTAGGTAATCATCATTGCGCCAGTATGTTAGATTATGTTTACAGGCATGCTCTATAGAGTTTGCCCAATTCGATACTTCATAGTGGATATATCCGGCGTTGCCCATCATCTCCATAGCCGCCTCATATTGAGTAGCCGCTAGATCGTCATCTGGGGATGAAACCCTTCCGGTTTGTACCCAGTGGTGTAGAACTGTGTTTGGTTCGACGATCAGACTATACAAGCTAAGATGAGATGGAGCAAGGGCAATTGCCTCTTCCAATGTGGCTTGCCAAGCTTCAGCATCTTGCTCCGGAAGACCAAACATGAAATCAAGATTGATATTGTCAAACCCTGCCGCGTTTGCCGCGTCATAAGCTGCGTATACATCTGCAACATTGTGAACCCGCCCAAGAAAATGTAATTCACTCTCTTGGAAGCTTTGCACCCCTAAGCTCAGCCGGTTGACCCCAAGCTCTCTCAATCCTTGGAACTTTGTTCGATCAACTACCCCAGGGTTCACCTCACTTGTGATTTCACATCCTTCTGCGAACGAATACTGTTGGTAAAGTGTATCAAAAATTCGTTGAAGCTGTTCAACCGACAAGATGGTTGGGGTACCGCCACCTAAAAAAACTGTGCTGATTTGCCGGTCTGTAAGGGTGGAACTCCAACATCTAAGTTCCTGACATAGAGCGTCAATCAGTGGGTCAATCATTGACTCCAATCCAGCATAGGTATTGAAATCACAATAGGGACACTTTTTTTCACAAAAGGGAATATGCAAGTACAATCCTGTTGGATGGGTTACCATACCTACCGATTTTCCAGACGGAAGCCGTGCCCTCGGACCGTAACGATGTAACGATAATCTTTGTCAAACTCAGCAATACGCTCACGAAGCCGTCTGACCAGTGCATCAATGGCTTGTTCGCTTACACCCTCGCCGCTAGCCTCTGGCCAGACGATATCAACGATTCGATCCCGCGTTACAACCCCACCACCGCTGTTCCAAAGCGATTCCAAGAGTCGGTATTGATGAAGGCTCAAGGGTGGATCAACCATTTCTCCATTGATCCAGATCTGCCTGGTTTCGCCATCAACGCGCAACCCTGAGCTGGCCGTTTCAAACGTAAGTGGTGCCGTTGCACCAGCATCAACAAAAGCTAACTTAAAGCGTAACGCAATCTGAAGCTCATCCCCATCGGTAAGGGGTACTGGGGATTGAATCTCTTGCCCATTGACATGGGTGCCATTTTTGCTACCAAGATCCTCAATTAAATAGAAGCTTTCGCGCCAAGATACCCGAGCATGAAAGCGGCTTACCTGCCGATCTGGTAAAAAGATGTCACAATCTTCACTGCGCCCTATGGTGAGATGTCGCGTCCGGCTAAGCGGCCAGCGGCGGCCCGCCTCTAAGCCTCTTTGGAGAACAAGCATGGCACTTTCACTACCAATCTTCAGCGGCGGCTGAGGAATAATATCTACATCTAGATTATTAGCATCGATTGTTTCAGTGCTCATGGACAGTCTACCTTTTGATCTCAATATTGATGATGACGGCTACAATAGCGGACAGCATGGAGGCAATTGGGTACTATGATGATTATACAGGAAAACAGATTACGGTTAAAATGTGGTTAACCCTAATACATATAAGTTTAAATTGCATAAATGCCAAGTAGTTTTATGTGTAGTTCGCCAGATTACTTTTGTCAAGACTTTTTACTAAGTTGCGGTCGATTTGATAGTAGGAGATTTCCATAGACTCTGCCAGAGATACCTCACTCCTATTATTAAACGGAGCTGAGTATAATTTCCGTAAAGGGAGGATATGTTCATCTTCACGGGGAGAAGCTCCCCTTCACCACGAATGCATGCCTGTTTTTAAGAGGGCAAGAGTTGTATCTGGCAGTCTTTAAAAGAGGTCGATAAAGTGCAACCATCTACGATATTAGATGCAGGAACAATCTTGCGAAACCGTTATGAAATTTTGGAATTGGTGGGTCAAGGAGGCCAAGGTGCCGTATACAAATCCACTGATCATCGTCTAGAAGGCCGGATCTGCGCCATCAAGGAAACATTGCCTCTCCTCTCTGCATACCAAGGCAACGGCCTACTGGAGCAGGTAGCTGAGCAATTTCGTAAAGAGGCGAGTGTCCTAGCTCGCTTAGATCACCCAAACTTGCCCAAAGTGTCTGATCATTTCTCAATCGATGAGCGAGAATACTTAGTCATGGATTATGTTTTGGGGAAAGATATGTTGGACATTATTCGGGAAACCAAACGGGAAAATCGATTCCTGGATGAGCAAAAAGTGTTAGGCTGGGCTGACCAATTATTAGATGCACTACAATACCTTCACTCTCAAGATCCGCCGGTTATTCACCGCGATATCAAGCCAGCCAATATTAAAGTAACGGCTCAAGACATTGTCAAGCTTGTCGATTTCGGTCTGGTTAAAGAACTGCAGTCCGATGACATTCGAACAGTCACAGTAGTGCAGGGGCGAGGAACGGTTGCCTACACGCCTTTGGAACAGTACGGCAGTGACAGTTTCACTGATACCCGAACGGATATATATAGCGTTGGTGCAACCCTCTACCACCTATTGGTTGGTGAGCCTCCGGCCGATGCCAAGGAGCGATTTCTTCATCCGAAGGCATTAAAGCCTATCCGAGAGTTAAATCCGCAAGTTTCGCCAAGTGTGGCAAACACAATTTTTATGGCTTTAAATATGCAGCCCGATGACCGCCCCGATACAGTCAATGAGCTGCGCGAATTACTAGGAGGGACTCAGCTTCCATCCGTTATAACTTCGCCATCTTCCAAGTTGAGGCAGACTCCCTGGAACGTAGTATTTCGGAAAAATCTATCCCTAGTGGGTACGGCTCTCACGCTACTTTTCATTGCCGGGGTAATAAGTTTTTATGAACTAAATTTTTGGGCATTTTTGGGATTTTAGGAATAAACTTGCATATGTGAAAATTTGCGCGAACGGATTTTACCCTGCTATAATCCATAAATCTTCAGTCAGAAGCTGGAGAAGATCGAGTGCATCGTCCATGTAGCAAATCTGTAGCAGGAAATTTAATGCATTCTGTAATTGATATTCAACGGCTGACAAAGCTTGTTTTACTTCTATTAGTGCTTCCCGTAGGAATCGGAGGATTAGCCGATTACCTTTTAAATACGACGCCATTTATTCTCATCGCCACAAGTATATTTTTTATCCCCCTCGCTTCTTTTCTTATTACACGTACGACTCTTACAGAGTTGGATCGAGTTATTGAATCTTTAGACCGATCTGCTGGAGATTTCTCTGCGGCAGAAGAATAATAAATTTAATAATCTATTTGAAATAACATAATGTCACCACAGAGAGGTGCAACAGCGTGAATCCTGAAAATAACCAACAGGAACAGCCAACTGAGCTGGACCAATCTCCAAACGAAAGCTCTCGAAAATTAAATGCGACAGGCCCTGTCGCACAATTCCTTCAGGGTGATACTCTCAAGTCGATTGTTGATAGTGATCTGATGAAATCACTGGAGGGGGTCAACCAAAATATTGCGAACCGCTTGAATACCAGCCCACGAACTGTATCGATTATAGCGTTCACGGTTGTTATGCTCATGCTTAGCGTTGTGATTCGTACAGAGACGCCCCATGTTTCTTTGGCTGCTGAACCAATTTTGGCGGGCGGATGGTTTACCAACTCTCTTCTACACATGCTTGTGGTTGATGTGCTTGTGATCGGCCTGGCTTATATGGCAACCCGGCAGATGAGCTTTGTCCCTAGTGGTTGGCAGAACTTTATGGAGATAACTTTCGATTATCTCTATGATCTCTGTGAAAGTGTTGCCGGCCACAATGCCCGTCGTTTTGCGCCATGGTGTATGACAATCTTCTTTTTTATTATCGTAAGTAACTGGTCTGGTCTAATTCCAGGGGTTGGGACCATAGGCATGTACCATATCGGTGATGCTCATGCTGAGGATACTCACACCGAAGATGCACATGAGGAAAGCACACCTGCCGAAGGTGAGCATGACGAAGGTGAAGATGCTGGTGAAGGTGAGGGAGATGATCATGGCCAAAAGATTGATGATCTTCAAATGGCCGATCGTCAGCTCGATAACCAAATTGCCATGTCAGATGGTAAGATCATATTTGCTTCTGCTGCTACGGTGAATCCAAGTCCTGCCGCAGCTGGTGATGAGCACAAAGTCTTTGTTCCATTCTTACGACCTCCAACGGCTAGCCTGAACTTTACCTTTGCCCTTGCCATCATGACTATGGTTCTGGTTCAGTATTATGGTGTTAAGAAGCTAGGCTCTAGTTACTTTGGCAAGTTCTTTACCCTACGAGGTGAAGGCTTTATGAAGGGAATCAACGGCTTCGTCGGCATTTTGGAGCTAATTAGTGAAATCTCTCGTATTCTCACGTTTGCATTTCGCCTCTTCGGCAATATCTTCGCTGGAGAAGTAATGTTGGCCACCATGGCCTTCTTGGTAACCTTTATGCTTCCCATCCCCTTCTACTTCTTGGAGATATTCGTTGGTTTTGTTCAAGCGCTCGTCTTTATGATGTTGGCATTAATCTTCTTTACGCTCTCAGAGCATGCTCATGGGGATGAACATCATTAAGCCGTAAGCTTACTATAAATGATACTCAGTTCTTTTTGAGGATCGTGGTTGGCTCTACGTTTTGGCACAAGTTATGTGAAATCGTGCTTGAGAAGCTACGGTTCTTACAAAGAATGCAGTACGCAGAATTTCGTTACGATTTTATTGATTGTAAATTAACGACTGTAAAACTTTTAAGTAGACCATTTCGAAAATTGGCAAAGAACACCGGAATATGGTCAAAATTGAAAAGGAGACTTCAAAATGGATGTAGGTGCCGCTAAAGAAATCGGTGCAGCATTGGCAATGGGTTTGGGTGCTATCGGACCAGGTATTGGTATTGGTCTCATCGGTTCAAAGGCTGTAGAGGCTATGGGACGTAACCCAGATGCAACCGGTACAGTTCAGACAAACATGATTCTGGGTATTGCATTTGCAGAATCCATCGCTATTTTCAGCTTGGTTATTGCTCTGTTGGTCAAGTTCGTCTAGTCCAGTTGGGCGTAGATATTTAGTTAATGTACTCAATTGAGGACATTCTGATATTTACAAGTCTTTCTAACGTATCATCGGTGTGGATAAAGTGATTCACGACCGATGTCAAATTCAGATTACAAGTTAGATCACAAGGAGGTCAATCTTGGCCGAGATATCTAATCAACTTGGCATCAACTGGACTGGTTTGCTCTCTCAAGCAGTCAACTTCATCATTGTCCTTTTGCTCTTGCGTCGGTTTCTTTATGAGCCGCTCTTCAATATGATGGAGCAACGCAAGGAACGTATCGCATCTAGCATGAAGGATGCGGAGCGAGCTTCTTCTGCCGCCGCAGAGGCTGAGCAGGAGAGAGCAAAGATTCTGGAGGAAGCTCGTCGAGAAGCACAGGAAGTCCGCGCTCAAGCAACAAGAGATGCCGAAAAGATTGCACAAGAAGTAAGAGGTCGTGCTGAGCAAGAGGCGACAGAGATCCGCATGAAGGCCCAAGAAGATGCGCAAGCACAGGCCGAGACGGCACTAGCTGATGTAAATAAGCAGGTCGCCGATCTAGCCATTCAGGCAACTGAAAAGCTTCTAGGGCGTGCTTTGGAAGATCAGGCAGAACAGCAGCGTTTTGTTACTGATTTCCTTGAGCAGAAAGGGTAGTGCCTGATGAGCGATACACGTGCACAAGCAACGCACTTCGCCCAGGCTATCATGCAAGCGACAGTGGAACGCTGGCAAGGAACGTTGAAGCAAGCTGCTGAAGTCCTGAGCGAAGATACGGCTTTGGCCGCTCAGATGGCGAGTGGTGGAAATGTTGACACTCAGGTTGCATCTCTTATACAAGCAATGGGTGCCAATCTGTCTGATACAGAAACAAATTTGTTGAAGACAGTGGTTCAGTCTGGCAATACCCAAATGTTAGGCGAGATTGCCTCTGCACTGGCTGAAGTGGCTAGCGGTCAATCTGGACCTGAAAAGGCCGAGATTACCAGCGCCATAGAGTTGAGTGCAGAAGAGCAAGATGCTCTTCGTCAGAAGCTGTCGGCCGAATATGGCAGCAATCTTGTTTTCAGCTTCCACGTTGACAATTCCCTTATGGGCGGATTGCGCGTCCGTGTTGGGGATCGCTTGACCGATAATTCGGTTGCAAGTCGTTTAACAGCTCTGCGTGAATCAATGGCATCTGTTGCTCGATAGCAGCCATGCTGATCCTGGTCTGAAAACGGACTAGGAGTGGATTCCGCAAAATAGAGCCAGGCTTAATAGCCAATATGGAGGATAATTATGGCTGTGCGTAGCAATGACATCACAGCTTTGCTAAAAGAACAGATTCTCAATTTTGAGGTTGCCCCAAGCCAATTTGACGTAGGTGAAGTTGTCGAAGTTGGTGACGGAATCGCCCGTGTCTCTGGACTGCAAGGTGCAATGGCTGGTGAACTACTGGAGTTTACCAAGACGGGCACCCTGGGTATTGCCCTAAACCTCGATGAAGAATCAGTCGGTATTATCATCATGGGTGAATATACTGACATCGAAGAAGGTGACTTGGTTCGTAGCACAGGTCGAATTGGCTCTGTACCAGTCGGTGACGAACTGCTAGGACGAGTCATCAACGCTGTTGGGCAGCCAATTGATGGCAAAGGCCCTATTAACTCGACTAATTTCCGCAACATTGAACGTATTGCGCCGGGTGTAATCAAACGTCAGCCTGTGAATACGCCAGTGGAGACGGGGATTACGGCCATTGATGCGCTGATTCCCATCGGTCGCGGCCAGCGTGAGCTAATCATTGGCGACCGTCAAACTGGGAAGACGGCTGTGGCGATTGACACCATTCTCAACCAAAAGGGCAAGGATCTGATCTGTATCTATGTTGCCATTGGTCAGAAGAAGTCAAGCGTTGCCCAGGTGGTCGGTATTCTGGAGCGTTATGGTGCCATGGACTACACGGTTGTAGTCAATGCATCTGCCGCTGATCCGGCTGCTTTGCAATTTATTGCACCTTTCGCTGGTTGCTCCATTGGTGAAGAGTTCATGGAGCAAGGACGAGATGCGCTGATTGTCTACGACGATCTATCTAAGCATGCTGCAGCGTACCGCCAAGTTTCTTTGCTTCTGCGTCGCCCTCCAGGTCGTGAAGCCTTCCCTGGTGACGTCTTTTACCTGCACAGTCGCTTGTTGGAGCGAGCGGCTCGTTTGGATGAGGAATTTGGCGGAGGCAGCTTAACAGCTCTTCCAGTCATTGAAACCCAAGAGGGTGATGTGTCAGCCTATATTCCGACAAACGTCATTTCGATTACCGATGGACAGATTTTCTTAGAGAGTGATCTCTTTTATGCTGGTATTCGGCCAGCTTTGAACATTGGTATTTCGGTTAGCCGTGTCGGTAGCTCTGCCCAGACGAAAGCTATGAAGAGCGTTGCCGGACGGCTTAAATCCGAGTTGAGCCAATTCCGTGAATTGGCTGCCTTTGCTCAGTTTGGTAGCGACCTAGATGACTCGACTCAGCGTCAGCTTAGTCGTGGGTATCGCACCCAGGAGCTTCTGAAACAACCTCAATACCAGCCACTTCAGCTCGATCAGCAGGTCATCAGCCTTTGGGCCGTATCCAATGGTATTATGGATGATGTGCCTGTTGATAAGGTGAAGCAGTTTGAGTCAGATATGTATGAATATCTGAATAGCAGCAGCCCTGAAATTGGCCAGTCGCTTGTGCGTGCTAAAGTTCTGTCGCCGGAATTGGCAGATTCGCTATCTGTTGCACTCAATACGTTTAAGGAGAATTGGACGGCATCGTAGAGCAGATTGTTTGCGATGGTTTTTCTTTAATTCATTCGGTATAGACGGCCAGATACAACTCTTGTCCTTGTGAAAATAGGGATGTCCTCCACTCTAGGAATTTCCCATGGTGGATTGGTCAAGAGCCAAGAGAGCACTTTTCTGGCGATGAGTAATCTGCAACAGGAGTATATGAGCGTCTAAGGTTCATGGGGCAAACCACATGTGCCTTACCATAATTTACAATATAGGGGGATCGAGTATCGTTCCCCTTTCAAATATTAAATATTCATCTTATCCTCTATTGTGATAGTGCGTTCAATTTTCAATTCAGTAGAACGCAATTTGTTATTTCGAGAAGGAGCGACGAGAAACCTGTATTGAATTAGCAGAAAATTTCTCCCTCCGGTGCCACTTAGCGGCTGTAACTAAGCGAAATGACAAAGAACCGAGAGTCGCCGTTGTCTACTGAAAATGAGTGTTCTAAGGGCTAGTAAAATTCCCTGCCTCCCCGTTTTGAAGCAACGCTGACTACGAGGGCTGGATACAAACAAATAAAGGTAAAGATGATTTTGATGATAAAGGACGTTACCCGTGGCGAATATTAGAGATATTCGACGGCGTATCCGAGCAGTCAAAAACATTGCGCAGGTAACGAAGGCAATGGAGGCGGTTGCTGCGGCTAAGATGCGCAAGGCCCAAGATCAGGTTATCGCAACTCGCCCCTATTCTAAATTGGCGAGTGAGGTACTTTCTTATGTAGCACGCTTACCCAATTCTGAACACGAGTTGGATGCTTTAATTCAGCCCCGACCTGTCAAAAAATCATGTGTGATTTTGGTTACTGGGGATCGTGGTTTAGCAGGTGGTTTTAATGCCAATGTGATTCGTCATGGCAATGCTTTGATGAGAGAGCAGCGCGATGGTGGTGCAGAGGTATCTGTTATACCGATTGGTAAAAAAGGGCGTGATTGGTTGCTTCGGTATGATCCAGTCATTCACGCTGAGTTCACAGGCATGAATGATACGCCAACATCGGATGATGTTAGTCCGATTGCACGTTTGGTCATTGATGAATATACTTCTGGCCAATTCGATGAAGTCAGTATTGTCTACACGGATTTTGTAAACACATTGCGTCAGGTACCTGCAACGGTTAAGTTGCTACCAATAGAGCCAACTGAGCCAAGTGTTACAATGGCTCCCGACTACCTCTTTGAGCCAAGCCCAGAAGCGGTCCTTCATCGTGTTCTGTATGGCTTTACCGAGGTACAGATTCTGCAGGCTCTATATGAATCGATTGCTAGTGAATACTCGGCTCGTATGGTTGCGATGCGTAACGCAACCGAAGCAGCCAATGACTTGGTCGATAGCTTAACTTTAACCTACAACAAGGCTCGTCAGGCCAACATCACAAATGAATTAATTGATATTGTGGGTGGATCAACTGCATTAGAGACTGCCTAGTTTGTTGGGCGTGTCTACTGCGCCAGAAAATTTTGCCCCATCTTTTATTCAGTTTACTGGAGGAATTCCAGAAGAGAGAGGATAAGATTTTCTTGGCCACCGATATAGTGTAGTTAGGCATAGATGAGAATCCATACCCGACTGAAATAGATCGTTTTCTTAATTATCTATGCCAAAGCTTGAGTATATATGACTTGCATTCCCTTTATCTACTTTGCTGTACAAAGTATAATATTTTATTATCTTCCAGTACAGAAGCTAGGTAAAGGGCTGAACATAAATTGTAAATAGCTGAAAACGAATTAGGAGGCCCAAATGGCTGAACAACTGGTCGGTGAAGTCAAAAGTGTGGTTGGACCAGTCGTTGACTTTGAATTTCCGACAGGTGAATTGCCTGAAATTTATGATGCGGTTACCGTTGAACTTGATGATCGTCTAGAGACGTTTGAGATTGAACAGCAGGTTGGTAACAGTATTGTGCGCGGCGTCTCTATGGGAAGCACTGACGGCTTACGTCGGGGGATGAAGGCAACGTCTAATGGTTCCCCCATTATGGTTCCAGTTGGTCCCCAGACGCTTGGTCGCCTTTTTAACGTAACAGGCGATCCCATCGATGGCAAAGATGCTCCATCTACTGAAGAGATGTATCCGATTCATCGAACCGCTCCAGAGTTTGATGAGCAAAGTACCCAAGCGGAGATCTTTGAGACAGGTGTTAAGGTCATTGATCTAGTTGCCCCCTTTACTAAGGGCGGTAAGACAGGTATTTTTGGTGGTGCTGGGGTAGGAAAGACAGTCGTTATCCAGGAACTCATCCACAATGTGGCCGAGTTCCATAGTGGCTACTCAGTCTTTGCGGGCGTGGGAGAACGTAGCCGTGAGGGCAACGATCTTATGCGCGAGATGGAAGAATCTGGCGTTATTGATTCAACGGTAATGGTCTTTGGCCAGATGAACGAGCCACCAGGTGCTCGTTTGCGCATTGGTTTGACTGGTGTGACCATGGCTGAATACTTCCGAGATGAAGGTCGTGATGTACTGCTATTCATCGATAACATTTTCCGCTTTGTACAGGCTGGTTCAGAAGTATCGGCACTGTTGGGACGCTTACCTAGCGCTGTTGGTTATGCACCCACATTGGGCACAGATATGGGTGAGTTGCAGGAACGTATTACGTCTACTCAAAAGGGTTCTATTACATCAATGCAGGCTGTTTATGTTCCTGCTGATGATTACACTGATCCCGCTCCAGCAACGACGTTTGCCCACTTGGATGCGACTATTACACTTCAGCGTTCTTTGGCAGAGCAGGCGCTCTTCCCCGCTGTTGACCCACTAGGTTCTACAAGCCGTATCCTTGATCCACAGATTGTAGGTGATGATCACTATGCAGTGACCCGTGAAGTTCAGCAGACGCTTCAACGTTACAAAGACTTGCAGGATATCATCGCAATTCTTGGTGTAGAAGAGCTGAGTGAAGATGATAAGTTGACTGTGGCTCGTGCTCGGAAAATTCAACGATTCCTGACTCAACCGATGTTTGTTGCCGAGCAGTTCACGGGTACGCCAGGGAAACACGTTAAGATTGCCGATACTGTTGCTGGTTTCCGCGAAATTCTGGATGGGAAGCACGACGACTTACCTGAAGGGGCATTCTACATGGTTGGTGGTATTGATGAAGCAGTTGCTAAAGCTGAAGAAATGCGCGCATCAGCTTAGACAGCATAGGTCGAAGGCAGGAAACTTTTCATGAGTATACAAGTTGAAGTTGTCACGCCTGAGCGTCTAATCTATTCAGGCGAAGTCGATATGGTAAGTCTCCCTGGTACGGACGGACAGATGGGGATTATGGGAGGGCATGCGCCACTTCTATCTACCTTACACATCGGCGAACTAGTCTTACATGAAGGCAGTGAAGAGACTTCAATTGCCATCAGTGGCGGTGTTGTGGAAGTGCGGCCTGATAAGGTTTCGGTTCTTGCTGATATAGGTGAGAATGCTGAGGAGATTGATATTGAACGGGCAGAGGTCGCATTGGCCCGTGCCCAACAATCTCTTGCTGAAAATCCACCGGCCGAACATCGGGCACCGCTGCTGGAATCGGTGAGACGTAGCAATCTGCGCTTACGGGTAGCACGCAAGCGCAGGCAGAGGCGTAGTGGACCAACTTTTGATAATGCTTCGTAGGTGGCTTGGCCCATTATCCTTTATCTTTACTCAGTTCTGTTTGAAAACCGTATTTTAGTAGCTCTAGTAGAGCTGTAGAAAGCTACGGTTTTCAAATGGACCGCAGTATAACAGTTTAAATTATGTCAGCCAGTAGATTATAGTAAAGTAGGGTTATTTTTATACCAGAGCCGGATTCAATAAGAATCCGGCTTTCTTTCTGCTAGATTATGTTTCAAAAACATATCGGTATCGATTTGGGAACAGTAAATGTTCTCGTTCATAATCGTGGGCGAGGGATTGTCATGCATGAGCCTTCTGTCGTTGCGATTCGCCTGCGGGACAATAAGATGGTTGCTGTGGGCCATGAAGCATATGATATGCTAGGCCGTACCCCAGAAAGCATTGAAGTAGCACGCCCGATGCGAGATGGTGTCATTGCCGATTTTGTTGTAACCGAAGCGATGCTGCGCTATTTCATTCAATCAATCTCTGGAAATATTTCGCCATTTTTTGGGACTCTTTTCAAGCCGCGGGTGATGATCAGCACACCAAGAGGTGTCACAGGGGTCGAAGAGAGGGCCGTTCATGATGCAGCTATGCAAGCTGGTGCTGGTGCTGCTTACTTAATTCCTGAACCACTAGCGGCCGCTTACGGTGCTGGATTGCCAATCGGTACCCCCACAGGCAATATGGTTGTTGACATGGGGGGAGGAACGACAGAGGCCGCAGTTGTCTCTATGTACGATATCGTTGTTTGGAGTAGCGTTCGAGTTGGTGGAAATCGTTTTGACGAAGCATTGATTAACTATGTGCGTAAAAAGTATAATCTATTGATCGGGGAACAGACGGCAGAAGAGATCAAAATTGGTATCGGAAGCGCTCTGCCCCTGGAAGAAGAACGGCAGATGGAGATTCGCGGTAGGGACCAGGTAACAGGTCTGCCAAAAATTATGCACATTACCAGTAGCGAGGTCACAGAGGCATTGCAGGAGCCTCTTCAAGCGGTCATCAGTACCGTCCGAGCCACGTTGGAGAAGACACCTCCTGAGCTGGCCGCTGATATAATTGACCGGGGCATGGTGGTGGCTGGCGGTGGCTCTCAATTGCGGAATGTTGCCCAACTATTAACCCAAGAGACGGGCGTACCTTGCTATGTGGCCGAAAATCCCATCGCCTGTGTTGCACTGGGAGCAGGTAGGGCGCTGGAAAATTACGAAATTATGAGACGAACGCTGCCCATTGTCCCAAATTAAACGCTTAGAGGCTCTTTGTGCCGCCGTTTATTCCTTGCCTATTCTATAGGTGGCCAGAAAAGTTCAGCTCTCTGTTCTCGGAAGTTCCCAGGGGGGATTGGTCAAGATTCGGGACGAAATTTTCTGGCGAAGTATAGCTAGCAGGGCGTATTGCAGAAGTACTAAATACGTATAATTTTTGTCTTGGAATTTTGACATAGCCCCAAAATTCATTTACACTTTACTTTGCGTAATTTAATGTTTCGTTGTTTTGAAAAATCTTAATGCGTAAGGAACTTATTGGTACAACAGTGCTTTTAGATATTCTAAACTACGGTTTTCAAACGGAGCTGAATATAAAGTCCTTTTATGAGGATAGTGGAAACAGTTGAGAGAATCGTAAAGGGTCGCTCGATCATAAGCGTCAATTCGTAACAAACGTCAATGTGTAAGGGCAGTTGAAGGCCATGTCTGGTAAATGGTCATTATTGTTTTACCAGTTTCCCCCTACAGCCATTTCTGAATCACCTCCCTACCTCCACTGTCAATGTGTCGACTTATGCCCATAGATAGCTAAGTTATTTATCTCATAGTCTGTTAATGGCCTATTGAACATAAGTTACTGCGCGGCTTGACCGTGCATTCGAGACATGTACCATTTCTCAATATAAAATCCCTACGCTTCCACTCTTATTGTATTCTATACTGCGATTAGGCTTAGATGAGAATGATTTCATCTTACCTGTGCCCGAACAAAGTATATATTGGTTTTGAAGGATATTGATGTGAACCGAAAGTCTATTCGCACACAAGACGCACCTGCCGCCGTAGGCCCATACTCCCAAGCTATTGTTTCAGGTGACTTTGTCTTTGTTTCAGGCCAACTAGGACTTGACCCAGCAACTGGAAACTTAAAGGAAACGCTGGAAGATCAGACTGCGCAAGCCCTGCAAAACCTGTCTACTATTCTTGCTGCGGCTCAATGCAGTATGGCATCTGTTGTGAAAACCACAATCTTTTTGACGGATATGAATGATTTTTCTACCGTCAATGGAATTTATGCTCAATCATTTGGTGATGAGCCACCCGCGCGAAGCACGGTACAGGTGGCCGCATTACCCTTAAATGGATTAGTTGAAATTGAAGTTATTGCTCGGATAAATTTATGAATTCATTTGCCTCTGGGGAATAATTGAACTAGAGGTGAATTTTTGTAATTGCTGCTCCTCTACACTGCATCCAACTTTGATTAGATCCGTTTAAAAATTGGCATTTTGTATGGTCTGCCAGAAAAGTTTTGTTCTAGCTTTTACCTTGCTAGTCTAGTATATTCTCAAAGTTAGGACAATTTTTGTCTGGGCGTCCGTAGTAACTAAAGCTGCTGTTTTTATTCATATCTGGCAAAGCAGAGCATGAGGTTTACCATTCGTCATCTTGTTGTTGGAGTAGAAATTGCTGAATTACTTTGTTGTGGTATGCCGTCGAGAACCAAACCCCGATATTCAGGAGTGAGCGATAATATTCTTGTATATTTTGCTCGGGAATCGTTGTTTCAAAGTACAAGTTATTTCATTCTCATTCCTAAAAGCTCTCTTATTGTTTAGCTGTGTTTACTTTTCCGATTTTTACGTGTAGTCAGCCAGAAAAATTTTGCCCTGAGTTTACGCTGCTATACTTCGGTCGTTTTGAAAAAAGGAGTTTTCCGATACTCTACCAGAGTGACCAAACTCATGTTTTCAAACGGAGCTAAGTATAAGTTAAGTATTTCTCTCAAAGAGGACGAAATGCCGTCTTTATGGGTACAAGATTTGTCTGGCATCTATATAGTTAGCGCGTTCACTTTAGCTCTAAATACCTTTTACACATGAACAACAGCCGCAGCTAATTTAAGCGCTCTAGTAAATTTTACGGAGAAGTACTTCTAGGCCGGCCCTGTGTCGACAATAGACACCTATGGAACCTTGATCATCATGGCTCATCGTCTATTTAACTTGTCTATTCTAAACGAAGTGATGGGCAAGCAAGTTCCCTTTTTCGTACGAATTTACGCTAAACAACATCAAATGTAGAATAGACTAAAATGGAGAACTTCTAGATAAGATCAAATGAGCTTATCTGAATTTTGACGGTATTGTAGAAACTTTTTGGAGGATATTTCTTATCTTATGGACAATGCTCAAGCAATCTTAGATTCAGGCACTCAGTTTGCGCCCTCTGATCTCTCTTTGGTGAATGGAGGAAGTGAACCGCATCCTATGGATTTCTACCTGGAAGAGATTGAGCAATCGCTTCTAAACCTGCAAATGGGTGAAATTCGTACAGGGACAATTGTTGATATGCGCTCTAACGAGATTTTAATCGATATCGGTTACAAATCAGAAGGGGTCGTTTCGGGGCGTGAAGTTGATCGAATTAAAGACTCACTTTCTTCCTTTGACATCGGTGCCGATGTCCCTGTATACATCCTTCGAGAAGAAAACGATGGAAGTGTACAGTTAAGCATTAGCCGTGCTCTTGCCGAAGCAGACTGGCAGCAGGCTGAAGATCTGATGGAAAATCAGGAAATCTTTGAAGGTGAAGTCACGGCTCATAATCGCGGTGGGGTCATCATCAAGCTGGGGCAAGTCCGAGGTTTTGTGCCTGCTAGTCAATTAGCCGCGGAGAATCACGATTTGCCTGAGGGCGTAGATGATTCAGACGAGAGCCGGTGGATTCACCTCATCGGTAAAAATCTTATGCTGAAGGTGATAGATTTGGATCGGAAGCGGAATCGCCTAATCCTCTCAGAGCGATTAGCTATGCGTGAATGGAGGCGCAAGCAGAAAGAAGAGCTTCTGGCGAATTTGTCAGAAGGCAGTGTCTGCGAAGGTGTAATCAGCAGCATTGCCGACTTTGGTGCGTTTGTCAATCTTGGCGGAGCAGATGGCTTAATCCACCTAAGTGAACTGAGCTGGAACCGTATTCGTCATCCCAAGGAAATAATCAGTGTGGGAGAGAAGGTTAAGGTTCAGGTGCTGAGTGTTGATCATGACCGCAAGCGCATTGGGTTGAGCCTGCGTCGTCTCCAGCCACAGCCTTGGGAAATAATCCATGAGATGTATGAAGTTGGCCAAGTTGTTCAAGGAACAATCACCAAAATGGTCAATTTCGGCGCGTTTGCGCGATTGGACAGTGGGATAGAAGGCTTGATTCATATCAGTGAGTTATCAGATAACCGTGTGTCTCATCCGAAAGAGGTTGTTAGTGAAGGTGAAGAGCATGATCTGCGGATCATTCGTATCGACACCGATAAGCGGCGTATGGGGCTGAGCTTGAAGCAGGCACTTCCGCCTTCTGAGGAAGTCGAAATCGATTGGCAAATTGCTCCAAGTGGTGATGACTCTAGTGAGATGTCAAGTGAATTGGTTTCTCAGGCATTAAGCGCTATGGGCCTTGAGGGAAATAGTGAGAAGAGCGACATGGATGAGGGAATTGACGCTGCTGAATTGGATGCGACCATTATCGAAACTGAGGACATTGAATCTAGCGATCCACTTTTAGTGGCCGAACCCGCAGATTAATTTCTTGGCTCCATAAACAACTCAGGTGGCAAATTATGCTCAGTTCCGCTGTAGATGATGCTTTATGTTTGTCTTACGAAGAGAATAATTCTCTGGTCTTATAAATGGCCAGAAAAGTTCTGTCCTCCCTTCATAAAATTATCCAGAGCGGATTGGATAAGAGCCGGGACAAGACTTTCCTGGCGTAGTATAAGCGATTCTAACAGAACACGAAATAAGCGCTTGCCGCCCATCTATGGCCAACCGTAACGTAGATAAACGACAGAAAGGCATCTTATGATGCCTTTTTGTTTTGAACCACAGATTCACTCAGTTTGTAATGCCATGAGATCATCAACCGCTATAGTCAATATAACTGTATGTATATCACGGGGAACAGATCGCCCAATCGTAGCGTTGACAAGTAAATGTCCCATTCTCTGTAATTTGGCGGATTGACAAACATGCTATGAACTCGTTACAATGTTGTAAGAAGCAGGCAGGTTGTAACGCACTCTATTATATGGGACTTTTGATAGATCAGAGAGAAACACAGTAATTCCTGGTGTGTTGTCAAAAACCTCACCTAAAAGACAATGTAAGTCTATTGATTGCAACACGCCGAGACAAGCAACCTCTCGTATGCAACGGTTTTGATGTTAGAAGACGTATTATCCGCTCCGGTCTGCTGACATCTGTGTAGACATTCATCGTAGATATCATCAACCAAAGGGTAACATAAGTTACGGCGAAAAGGTATAGAAACGGTTATATTTTAATCCAGTCAGGAAGTCTGGTGTATAAGCAATAATGCAAGGGAAGCGGCATGTCTGACAAACTTGAAAGATTTACCAAGCGTGCAAGGCGGGTCCTAACGCTCGCCCAAGAGGAAGCGCTGCGTTTAAATCATAATTATATTGGCACTGAGCATCTGCTGCTCGGTTTGGTCCGGGAAGAAAATGGCGTTGCTGTCAAGGTATTGCGTGAGCTGGGCGTCGAACCCAATCAGGTAATACGAGCAGTGGAGCGGACGGTTGGTCGTGGGGAGCGTGCTCCCTTTGGTAAGCCAACTTTGGCTCCACGTACAAAGCGCGTGATTGAACTGGCGGTTGATGAAGCCCGCCTAATGGGGCATCATTACATCGGTACAGAGCACCTTTTACTCGGTCTGGTTCGGGAAGGTGAAGGCATTGCGGTGAATGTGTTGCGCGGCCTTGGCATTAACCTAGACCGTGTCCGTACCCAAACTGCTCGTAATATCCTCCAAAGCCAAGCCCAAAGTAAAGACAAACAAAAGAAAGAGTCAAAGACACCACTGGTCGACCAATTAGGTTTTGATTTGACCGCTGCAGCCGAAGAAGGACGGCTTGATCCAGTTGTAGGTCGTGTCACTGAAATTGAGCGACTGATACAAATTTTAAGCAGGCGAACCAAAAACAACCCTGCCTTAATTGGGGAGCCTGGTGTTGGAAAGACGGCAATAGTTGAGGGATTGGCCCAGCGCATCATTGAAGGGGATGTTCCTGAAATGTTGCTCAACCGCCGTCTCTTGATGTTGGACGTAGGTAGCCTTGTGGCTGGTACTATGTACCGCGGCCAATTTGAAGAGCGCCTAAAGAAGGTCATTGAAGAAGTTATCACCAGCGGTTCTGTTCTCTTTATTGATGAAGTTCATATGCTGGTTGGCGCTGGAGCGGCTGGAAGTAGCGTGGATGCAGCCAACATTCTCAAACCAGCCCTCAGTCGTGGTGAGCTTCAGGTGATCGGTGCCACCACATTGGACGAGTATCGCAAATATATTGAGAGCGATGCAGCTTTAGAGCGACGTTTCCAACCTATTCTGGTCGAGGAACCAACTGTTGAAGAGACGGTTGCCATTCTTAAAGGTGTACGATCTCGCTATGAAGATCATCATAAGCTGAACATCACCGATGAAGCCTTAGAGCAAGCTGCTCATTTGGCCGCTCGATATGTACCTGATCGGTTTATGCCTGATAAAGCAATTGATGTAATCGATGAAGCTGGCAGTCGCGTTCGTATGTACAAAGCGCCTCACGCAGCCAATCTGCGTGAAACGTTTATGAACTTGAAGAAGCTGCAGAAGCAAAAAGAAGAGGCGCTCGAAACGCAGCGCTTTGACGATGCTATTGATCTGCGTTACAGAGAAGTTGAATTAGAAGCCAAGCTAACTGAACTACGAGAAGGTTGGAATGAAGGCGACAATCGCCCCAAAGTCACACCCGAAGACATTGCTGAAGTTGTCTCTATGTGGACCGGTGTTCCCGTTAGTCGTATTGCTGGTGAAGAACGCGAACGACTTCTGGAGATGGAGAGCTTAATTCAGCAACGCATCATTGGCCAGGAAGAGCCGATTAAGGCTATCTGTAAGGCCGTGCGCCGCGCAAGGGCTGGCTTAAAGGATCCCAAACGCCCGATTGGTAGTTTCATGTTCCTGGGACCAACTGGGATAGGTAAGACATTGACGGCGAAGGCGCTGGCTGAATTTATGTTTGGTAGTGAAGAAGCGCTATTGAAGCTCGATATGAGTGAATTTATGGAGCGTCACAGCGTCAGTCGATTGGTGGGTGCTCCTCCTGGATATATCGGATATGAAGAGGGCGGTCAGTTAACTGAAGCCGTACGACGAAGACCCTATAGCGTCATCTTGCTCGATGAGATTGAAAAAGCTCATCCTGAAGCATTCAATATGCTTCTCCAGATTATGGAAGATGGTCATCTGTCTGATGCCAAGGGCCGAAGAGTTGATTTCCGTAACACCTTGATTCTGATGACTAGTAACATCGGTGCAAAGTTAATTCAGGGTGCGAATCGGCTCGGCTTTGCCATTACTCAAGATGAATCTCAGGAGACGCTTCAAGAAGAGTATGAAGTTATGAAGGCGAAAGTCATGGATGCACTCAAAAAGACTTTCCGCCCTGAGTTCATTAATCGCTTAGATGGTGTCATGGTCTTCCGTAGTCTCTCCCGTGACGAAATTACTCAAATTGTACATCTTGAACTCAGGCCCCTCCGCTTACAAATGGAAGAGCAAGAGATGACTTTTGTTATGACCGAAGCAGCACAGAGAGAAATCGCTGACGCAGGGTATGATCCAGATTATGGTGCTCGACCACTGCGCAGAGCCATTCAAAACAAGATTCAAGATCCGCTGAGCGAAGCGCTCCTGTCCGGCAAGTTTGTTCCCGGCGACACGATTCAAGCAGATTACCGTGAGCACATTGATGAAGATGGCGAATTGGTTACTGATTTTATCTTTGAAGTGATTGATCACGAAGAAGTAGAAGAACTTCCAAGTGAGACGGCAGAGGCCATAGAAGCACTACTTCAGTAAACATCTTTTACATGTAAAAAAAGGGGTCCGCCTTTGCGGACCCTTTTTTATTTGTATATTTGGTTTCTTCATGACAAAATGGGCTTTGTCCATAATTTTCTCTAGCGAATATTCACAGACCATATGACCCGATCCTTACCATGACTCAACCGAATACAAGCACCTCAGGTGCTGAACTCGTTTCAACATCCATTCAATCTCGTCTAACAGCAACCCTCTTTACCGCCCACGGCCTTCTGATTGCAGCCAATGTGGCTAGCTTTACTTTAATGCCTATTGTGGCGACTCAAATGGTCAGCGAAAGTGTGGCGGGGGTCCCATCTACGCTTAGTATGGTTGGGCGAGCGTTAGCTGGCTACCCTATCGGCTGGATCATGGAGCGTTTGGGGAGACGTCTTGGGCTCTCACTAGGCTATCTCATCGCCGTTCTGGGAGGTGTGGTCAGCGTTTTGTCAATTGGCTTAGGCTCGTTCATTGGTTTCTGCTTTGGCATGGGGTTACTGGGCGCAGGACGTGCCGCTAGTGAACAAGCTCGATTTGTTGCGGCAGAGGTGTCATTTGCTGAGCAGCGAGCGAAGGTCATTGGCTTTGTGGTGGCGGCGGGGATCATTGGGGGCGTTGGTGGCCCATTCTTGGTCGCCCCAAGTACATCACTGATGGCTAGCTTGGGCTTTGAACCGCTCATTGGGGCCTACGCCACGTCAACGATTCTAGCTCTTCTGGCTATGTTTCTTGTTTTCTTCTTGCTTTTTCCCGAACCAAAAAAACTGAGTCGCTTAATCGAGCAGCGCGAAGCAGGTATCAAGTTAGATTCAGCACCGATAGAAAATGCCACCCATATGAAAGAGCAGACGGCTCAAGAAGAACAGAAAGCGCAGAACTCAGAGGCGCAAAGAACATTCTGGGAGATTCTGAGCATACCGGCCGTGCAGTTGGCCATGGCTGCATTGGTCATTGGCCAATTTGTTATGGTGTGGCTCATGGTGATTATGGCCGTTCACATGTCTCGCCATGATCACACAACCGCATCCATCGCCTGGGTAATCGCTTTACACAATGCCGGAATGTATGCCTTTTCCTGGTCCGTTGGCTGGATAATTGAGCGCATTGGACAAGTTCAAACCATTGTCGTCGGCGCCTTTGTTCTTGCTCTTTCTACCATTATGGCTCCGCTTTCTGTTGGCTTTCCTGTATTGGCCACATCCATGTTTCTGGTTGGGTTAGGATGGTCACTTTCCTTTGTGGCCGGTTCCGCCCTACTTTCCGATACGTTGGCCCCCAGCGAGCGTAGCCAAATTCAAGGCACTAGCGAGTCACTATTATCCGCTGCGGGTGGTATCGGCAGCCTGGGTACAGCATTCATTTACGCTAACTATGGGGGCATGCCCGTCGTTGGCGTCATGGGACTGGTCATTTCTATTGGGCTGGTCCTTGCCGTGACCCGCTATATGTTGACCATTGCAAGACCAGCCGCAGCAACCTAAAGGGTACGATATCCCCCGCGGAAGAAGAGTAGGGCCTCTTCGTTTCCGCGATCTTCGAATTCGACAACGCGTCCTACCAAAATGTTGTGATCACCTCCAGGGTAGACATGTTCCATGGTACACTGAAAACAGGATGCATAATCTGGCAGAATGGGTGAGCCAGCTACACCAGTAGTCCATTTTAGCTCTCCAAATTTATCCTCCCCTCTGCTGGCAAAGAGGTTAGAAAGGGCTTCTTGCTCGTTATGCAGAATATGAACCGCGTAATGCTCTGTTTGGGAAAAGAGATCAAAGCTGTTGGCATGGTTTCCAACGCTCCACAAAACGAGCGGCGGGTCTAGCGAAACTGAAGCAAAGCTATTGGCCGTCATGCCAATGGGTTCACCATCTGGTGTCATGGTCGTAACGACTGTGATGCCCGTAGCAAACATGCCGCAAGCATTGCGAAAAGCTTTTGTGTCAAAGTCACTCATGGTTTCTCCTTTTAAATCAGTTGGCTGATCTGGTGGTTGACATCTCTTAGGGTGTTGTATAACTTACTATAGATAGTTTGATATCGCTCTTGGTAGAAACGATGCTGGATTGGATCTGGCTCAATCTTCCTAGTCACGTAATCGAGCTGATTGACCGCATCTTCATAGGAGTGATAGAAACCCGCGCCAACGCCGGCCAACGTGGCCGCTCCGAGACAGGTGGCCTCTTCGATCTCAGGTACGTTGATGGTTAGGCCGGATAGATGGGCTTTGATCTCCATAAGTAGGGAATTGCGAGTCCCCCCTCCGGTGGCGACTTGTCGGTTCGGCTCCAAACCAAATGTGTCGGTCGTATTGTCAAAAGCCTGTTGGTAATCGTAAGCAACCCCCTCTACGACAGCCCGAGCAAAGTGACTGGTGTCAGCATCGCTGGTAATGCCAATAAACGCACCTCGTCCCCGTATATCGATATGAGGTGGATTGGCTCGACGTAGGTGCGGGACAAAAAAGAGGCCATCAGAGCCGGGCGGAGCCGAAGTCGCTAATTCGATGAGTTTCTCATAGGAGAGTTTGTCATCGACCGCGCTCAATAGCAGTTGACGGCTCCAATCGATGGAGCCGCTGGCAAAGTTCAGGCCACTCATGGCATAGTTGCGCCCCGGCATCACGTGAATCCCCTGACCGATGCCTCGCTTGGTGATGGCTGGCTCTAGACGAGGCTGAGCAGTGGTTAGCACCATGCTCTCTGCCGTCCCCATAGAGTCGAGCGCATCACCGGGCTCAATTAACCCCAACGCAAAACCCGCACAGACATGATCGTGGCCTCCGCTGCAGACAGGAAGCCCCTTAGGAAGTCCTGTGGCCGATGCGGCCTCCGCATGAATATAACCTAACTCGGTTCCACCCTGTACCAACTCGCCCAGAATGTTGGCAGGCAGTTCGATGGCGTCTAGTAGCGATTTGGACCAAGCTCGTTTGGCCAGATCAAGCACCATCATGCGGGACGCCAAAGAGTAATCTGTGGTCATGGCTCCACAAAGCCGAAAGGCCCCATAATCCGCCATATTGAGCCAGCGCCGAGTGGCTCGAAAGGCATCAGGCGCATTCTGCCGTATCCAGAGTAGCTTGAGAATCCCAAATGCTGGCTTGACGGGTAGCCCCGTAATCTGTGCCGTCTCATCCATGCCAATATGCTCAAGCCACCAATCGGACTGAGGCTCGGTCCGCTTATCGAACCAGGCAATGATATTGTGGGTTGGCTGTCCTTGTTCATCAAGGGGGACACCGGCTTCAGCCATCCCTGTGAAAGCGATGGCTCCAGGTTCGATGCCAGCGGGCAACTTGGCAACCAGGCGCCGCAGCACTAGGCAGATCGCATCCCAAATCTCTTCCGGTTCAAAATAAGCCCAGCCTGAACGAGGATAGTGAGTTATCGTTGGCGTCGACTCTTTCGCCAATTGAGTGCCGTCTAACCCAAAGGCAACAGCCTTGATGCTAGTTGTGCCGAGATCAACACCAATGATAGTATGTTGCATCAATTATACTCAACTCCGTCTGTAAACTGTCGTTTGCCGCAGCGATCACAGAGTAGGAAAACTACCGTTTTCAAATCGACCGCAATATAGTTGCCTTATCCCTTAAGCGATGGCGAGTGGATCACCATATCATCCTCTAAGGAGCGCGTTGGCTCAATGCCTCTGCTCTGAAGGTGACCATGGTATGCTTTGATAGCTTCTTCCGGGGTGACATTGTCGTCGACGATTTCACGCATCAAGCTGACAAAGGCTGGCTGATCTTCAGCACTCCTAATGCGCCGACCAAAGAGGGCAACTCGGGCACCATACTTTTTTGCCTCTGAAACGAGTTTGAATGTGTCATAGTGGGTGCTGGCTGGACCTCCAAGAATTCCCACCACTAGCGAGGTATAGGTACAAAGGTCCTCCATCGCTCGGGGGCCATTGTAGGGGATCTTCAAGAACTCGGGGCGCGATGCTCTGGGAATGGCTGCAACCATTCGGCCAATACAATCATTAACAAAGCTGGGAATATCTTCCTCGGCCAGGTTCACCGGTGCATTCGGGTTGAAGATCTCGAGAAAGTAGCGGAATCCTTTTTTGGTTGCGTCGATGCGAAATTCCTTTAACCGTTCCAAGGCAAACCAATCGGCTTCTAGGTCATTGTTAAAGGTGATGGAGTAAAGCCCTAGATTTACATCTGGCTGCTGCCCCGGTTCAGGCAACAATGTTCCATACTGGGCTTCCTCGATTGTAGTTGTGGAAAAGGGCTTGGATGGAAACTGCCGATAGGAGCCACCACGTACACCCCAGATGTCTGTTGTATCGTTGGCGCGAATAGCAGGAGTCATGGGTGAATTGACGAAGAATTGTTTGTCTCTGGCTAGCGTATCCATTGCCGAAACTGACGTAAGCAGGATATCGAGCTTAGCTTGCTCGATAAGGATCGCTAACTCGTCGTGAAAAGCTTGCAGAGAAGGGGTGCTACTATTGACCAATGCATTCAGACCGCCGCCCATGTCTATGTCGGCTGCATAACAGATGATGAACTCGTTGCTCTCTGGGTTGGTACGTATCGCTTCCAATTTGATGTCAAGTGATTTTTGCATTGTCGCTCGGTGTCTTTCGGTATAGTTTTGGTGGTTTCTTTTAGAGCTTTTGTGGTTGGGCTTGGAGATACACCCTTTTTACCCGCTTACTGAATAACTGCTATCTGGATTCATCTCTCGCAGCCTAGAGTAAAAGCCAACATTGATTTCTAACCCACTATAGACTGCGTTATACCGTAGTGGGTTTTGATCATGGTCGTGGCCGTTTTCAACGGCGTGAATGAGTCTTGCTATCAAATGGCCTGCTGGCGCAGCATTCTTGAATTGGTTCCCGCTGGTGCCGATAGCCATGTAAAATCCAGGCAAGCTGGATTTATCGTAGATGGGAATCCAATCGTCTGATACATCATAGAGATCGGCTACTCCTTTGGGCATGGTCGGTATTCTTATTCCTGGTAACCGCTTGGCTAAGCGATAGATCTGATGTTTCCACTGATCTTGCGTCACACGGCGGTTGAACTGGTCGGGATTGTCAACCCACTCTTTGGTATCACATTCTGGATCCTTGGAACCAACGAGTAAGGCATCACCTGCCTCCGGGCGGAAGTAGACTCCTGTATCGGCATCACTAAAATGGCTGGCCGTTTGGGCAATCTCATCGATTTCGGCGGGAATAAAGTGGACCTCATGACGCAGTGCTCGGGTTGTGATCTGCATGTCGCCGGTTACGCCCGCCATTCGGTTGACCAGGGCCGAATGGGGGCCCGCCACGTTGATGACAATGGGGGAGTTGGCTCTCATACCATCACTCAACGTAACACCACTAATTCGTCCGCCATTGTCTCTAATGGAGATGACTGGTGTGCCAAACCAAAATTCTGCACCGTGAGCCTGAGCAGCTGCCATCAAGTTGTGGGTGGCTAGCTGCGGATCCGTTACGTAACCGCCATTGCGTATGTATATTGCTCCATCAATCTCACCGTTTCCATCTGCCCAAAATTGTTCATGAGCCATTCGAGTCGGGGGATAAAAAGAGGCTAAGTTCATAAAGGGGGTATTTTGGCGCAGTGTCTGCGCATCCCACAGTTCATACTCAACACCTACCTCATCAAAGAGCTGCAGCATCCGTTGGGAACGAGGCTCTGGGGAGAGCAGCATGATGGTGCCTCTGTTGACAAATTGAGCCAAGCCGCTAGAATCTGCCGCGCCGAGATACCCAGGCCAATCCTGCCAATATTGAAAGCACTCATGGGCCATAGCAACCCCATCATAGGTTGAATATCCCATGCGCACAATGGCACATGAATTGATGGTAGAACCAGCCCCTGCACTCTTGTTTTTGTCAATGTTGAGCGTCTTGTAGCCGGCCTTACTGAGTTCGAATGCAATGGCGCAACCAATGATGCCCGCACCGATGATGATAACGTCTGGATTATTTATATTCAACACCTTTTCTTCTTCATAATCATCGGCTCACCGTTTTGTTCGCGACCTGGTTCAACGAGTAAAGCAAAATCGAATCGGTCGATTTGCGCCGCACATATGATATCGGCTCTGAATTCTGCCAACTGCTCTTCCGTTGTGCCACCTGTGTTTGTTGCCAGATCGATGTGCAACTGACCAGCCCTGTTAAGCCTATCCAAATAGGGAGTGCTATCTGGTTGCTGACCCATAAGCAGGGCCTCCAAATAGTCAGCGCAAGCTCGATCCTCACCATGGTCTGTCGTGCTAACAAAGACAACGGCTTCTGGCGATAGCTCCTTTATCAATTTCACTGTTGCCGAAGCACATACAAAGCTCGCCGCCAGTAAAGACTGGGCATTTCTATTGAGAACCAAGCCTTGGGTTCCTGCACCGGTTCGCTGAATGAGTCGCTTGCCGTGTAGGTTTACGCCGTTCAACGCAGAAGGTGAGTTGCCATAGTCGAATCCATCCCGAGATGCGTCATGTCCCATGATCAATGAGCCAGGAGAGCGCTTCTTGAGTTCAAGTGCTTCTTCCAGGGTACCGACGGGCAGGATTTCAATCGCACCCGCATCAAAGGCGAAGGGGGCTGTGGTAAATGCACGCAGAACATCAATAACGACAACGACACCTGTAGCACCCCCACAGGTTTCTAGAGTTGCGTGGTAGATATTCATCTTACTTCCATGTGGCTGTTCGCGTGCTTTATATAGATGGACAGAATTTTTCTGTCCTCCCATTGCAGAATTGCCTAGAATAGATAGGGCAAAAGCCAGGACAGAACTTTTCTAGCGAGGTATACTCAGGCTCTGCATAAAGTAATAGTTTCTCTCGAATAGCGGTGTTACTTTATCTCGACTGCCAGTATATTCTTGCCGAATCATTCAACATAGAACTGCAATCCAATTATACCACAATATTGTATGAGGTGAATTGTATGAGATGGAAAGAGGCTCGCCCTAATTTAGGGGACAAAGGTTCTTAGGTTGGTGAACGGCCCATCTGGCAACCAACCCTCGTGAACCATCGAAACCTTGCTGTTGAATTTCTCGAAAAAGCTGAAAGGTATTGTGACAGCCTGCTTCCCATCGAGAAGTGAGATAATCAAGAAAAGGGTCAAGCTTACTCTGGCCCCGTTTTACCTGTTTTGGATAGAAAGGACAACTCTTTGCTTTTACGTATTTGCTTACGTTGCGATATGACATCTGGAGTTGTCTTCCAATCTCACGCATAGAAAACCCCTCTTCATGGAGGGTACGGACTAGGTCAAAGCGTTATTGCTTACGGTTGTGTGGTTTTGGAACCAATGTGGTTAGAATGGGTTTGGCCTCAAAGTATACGCGTAATTTTTTGTGAGTATAGTGTGCTATATGTTCTCAGAGTTGTCAACATGTTTGCGTAATTTATCATATAGACATAATTAATCAAACTGTAAAGGATCCGAATGGGAAGTTCAGGAGGGGTATAAATAAGCTGAATTCAAAAAATAATGCAAAACGACGCGAGGGAAGTAAGGTGAATGTAAGGGCATATTTTGTTGCAGGGTTTATTTGACAAAGGATGCAATCGTTCTAAAATGGGTTAGAAAAGAGGCGCGCCTCCATGTTTCGCAAGAGGGAGAGATGTTAAAGGCAGTGAGAGAAAAATGGTGTAGCCCGTTGAAATCCCCGGTTTTTCTCCACCTTCCGCTTTTGGACAAAAATTAGGATATTAGGACGCGGATTTTCAAGATCAAAGGGGGTTATCTTAACGGTAATCCTGAAAATCTTCTTTATCCCATGGCCGAGATCCGTTTCCGCTTTGGTCAATTCCGATGAAGTCTTCTCTTTTGAACAATGGCTTGGTGGTAAACTCTAAATTTTAAATCCCATAATATGGGACAATCTCAACAGTTGGGATGGATATTATTTGGCATAGGCCATTGCTACGAATTATACTCCTGATAGTCTCCATATTTATTCTAATATAGGAAAGTATAAAAATAGATTCTGAGATGTGGTCAAATTCTGGCTGAACGCTGACGACTGATTAGCTGAAAGCTATTTTATCAGTCATCAAGTAGCCACTAGCGTTGTTCCAAATAACCAAAGTTGCCCACTATACTGAGGTCGATTTGAAGCCGTAGGTTTCCACAGCTCTATCTGAGGTACCCATGTACGGTTTTCAAACGAAGCTGAGTATAGGGAGTAGCCATGACGGGAGTAGACATGACAAGTGCGACCAACCAAGAACTGATTGCTCGCTGGAAGGATGAGCCAGCACCCCTATTGCCTCTACTTCATGAATTCCATGATCGAGATGGGTACCTCTCCGAAACCGCCATGCAAGATGTGGCAACGGCCCTGCGAATCCCCATTGCCGATCTTTACGGCACAGTTACCTTCTACCACCACTTTTCCCAAGATGTAACCGCTCCTCAGAGCGCACCACGTGTCTGCACAGGGCCAATTTGCCGCTTACGAGGGGGCGAAGCGCTTTTGGAGGGGCTTGGCGAGCGGGGGGCAACAGCCATGCCATGCGCAGGTCGCTGCGATGATCCAAGTCCTGTCTTGCGTGGCCATACGGTAGAAGTCGGCACGAGTATTGATACATTGGCCGAGCAGCCAACCTTACTTCCTCCCCCAAACCCTGGAGGTCTAGAGGAATGCATCTTTGCAGGGATCCGCGAGCCTGGACGGGCCACGATTGATGGCTATGAGGGTTCTGGAGGGTATGTGGCTCTACGCAAGGCTATTCAGGATATGACTCCCATGGAAGTGGTCGATCTCTTGGCAGCTAGTGGATTGGCCGGGCGCGGTGGGGCCGGGTTTCCCACGGGTCTTAAATGGAAGATGGTGCACGAGGCTGAGGGCGAGACAAAGTATATTGTCTGCAATGCAGATGAGGGCGAGCCAGGTTGTTTCAAAGATCGAGCCATTATGGATTACGATCCCCATGCCTTAATTGAAGGAATGGTCCTGGCGGCCTATGCCACGGGTGCGGCCCAAGGTTTTATCTATTTACGGTACGAATACCCTCAGACGGTATCGATTTTAGAAAAAGCCATAGCCGAAGCCAGAGATGCAGGAATGCTTGGCAACAATATTCTAGATACGAGCTTTTCCTTCGCCCTCTACATCCGCCGCGGCGCTGGTGCTTACATCTGTGGTGAGGAATCATCGCTGCTCAACAGTTTAGAAGGGAAGCACCCATTCCCACGCAACAAGCCGCCCTATCCGGTGACCCACGGTCTCTACAACAAGCCAACTGTTATCAACAATGTGGAGACACTGGTCTCGGTTCCCCAAATCCTCAACAAGGGGGCTGAGTGGTACCAATCCTTGGGGTTGGGTGACTTAGCCGGTACCAAGGTCATCAGCCTATCCGGCGATATTCAACGACCAGGAAATTATGAAGTGCCGTTTGGTCTACCACTTAAAACGTTGCTGTATGATTGGGCTGGCGGTCCGGTGGCTGGGCGCACCATTCAGGCTGTAACCATGGCCGGCCTATCTGGTGGTTTTCTAGCGGGGGATGCGCTCGATGAAGCCACATTGGATGAACCGAGCATCCGCTCCCATGGCTCTATGTTGGGCGCGGCAGGCATTATGGTCTTTGACGACAGCCGCAATATGGTAGAGGTGGCCCACAATGGAATGGAATTCTTTGCTCATGAATCATGCGGAAAGTGCTTCCCTTGCCGCATCGGCACCCAACGATTAACAGAACGCCTTAACGGTGATGGGCCTGATGATTTGGATACTTGGCTGCAAGAAGTCGAGGATATCAGCTTTACCATGAAGGAAGTGAGCGCCTGTGGTTTGGGCGTAGCGGCACCGCTTGTGGCTGAGAGTTTGGTTCGATTTTTCCCCGAACAGGTGGAAGAACATATAAGGACGTTACAATGAGCGAATATAACAATGGTGCAGCGCAGGTTACCTCAAATCATACTATCACCATAGATGGGGTAGAAGTCCCCTTCCAAGAGGGGGAGACAATTTACGAAATTTCCCAACGACAGCAGGTGAATGTGCCTGTGCTCTGCTACGATCCTCGATTAGAGCCATTTGGAGCCTGTCGCCTTTGTGTGGTTGAGATTGAAGGCACGAAAAATCCTGTCGCATCGTGTACCATGAACGCGACTCCGGGTATGAAAGTCACGACGAGTTCTGAGCGAGTTCAGCGACACCGAACGACTCTGTTGGAGATGGTTGCCTCTGAAAATGATGGACTAGCTGTGGATCCGCTACGAGGCTACTCTTCCCAAGAGCTCGTCCTGCTTATAGACGAACACAATGCACGCACAGATCGTTTCTCTGGCGCCCAGTCGGGCCACAGCCGTGAGGATGATGACAATCCCTTCATTCTGCGCGACTACAATAAATGTATCTCCTGTTATCGCTGTGTGCGTGTCTGCGCTGAGCAAGAGGGTGACTATGCCATCAGCGTCATGAATCGAGGCTTCCACACTCAGATAACCACTGAGTTTGGTGGGCAGCTCAAGGATTCAGCCTGTACGTTCTGTGGTCAGTGCGTACAGACGTGCCCGACGGGGGCCTTAGGCGACAAAAAGGCGCTGCGGTTTGCCGAAGTGGCTTGATCTGGTGTGGTAAAATGGGTATATGAATCGAACCAATTCACCAACTCGGGTTCATATCGGCCAAGTGATTCAAAATGCAGTTGCTTTTGATTTTAAGCGTCTCAGTTCGCTAGGTAACAAGCATGTCATGAGTTTAGGTTCCCTCCTGCAATCCGTTGATTCCCTATTTGATCTATTGACCGAACGTGGCATTGACTACGTTCTTGTTGGCGGGATCGCCATGCTCCAGTATGTAGAAGGACGCAATACGGAAGATATCGACCTGATCATGGCACTTAACGAGTTGAAAAAGGTGCCAGAGATCCAGATTGAGGAACAGAATGCCTACTTTGCCCGTGGCTACTTTGAGTCACTTCAGATTGATCTGCTGCTAACGGACAATAAACTCTTTCAACACGTACGAAATGAATACGTAACAGACGGCCATTTTGTTGAACACAAAATCCCGTGTGCCACCGTTGAGGGACTGATACTGCTCAAGCTCTATGCCTTACCTTCTCTGTATAGCCAAGGAAACTTCGCGCGGGTGGGCATTTATGAGAATGATGTAGCAACGCTGATTCAAGCATACAATCCTGATATGGATAAACTTCTTATTGAGTTGAGGAATCACCTTAGCAAAACTGACACGGAAGAAGTTCATGACATACTAATAGATATCCAGAAGCGACTTGAACGATTCGCTCGAAATGAGTAGCCTTAGCTTAGGAAGGAAACCACAAATGGCTTCTATACCAACCAAACAACAACCCTTAGTCAATGCTGGCATCAAAAAGACCCGCTCTGTCTGCGGTTACTGTGGCGTGGGCTGCTCCGTCGATATTATGACGCGGAACAACCGCATCATTGGCATTCAGCCTGCCATGGACGGGCCAGCCAATGAGGGCGCACTCTGCATTAAGGGTCAGTACGCTTATGACTTTGTCCATCACCCAGAAAGGTTAAAATACCCTATGGTCCGTGGTGCAGATGGTACCCTTCAGCGCGCCTCGTGGGACGATGCGCTGGACAAGGCTGCTGATGGCTTTCGCAATGCATTAGATCAACATGGTCGCCAGAGCATCTATGGGGTTGCATCAGGACGCACGCCTCATGAAGCAGCTTACACCATGCAGAAGTTCATCCGAGGAGGTTTTGGCACCCACTACATAGATAATTGTAGCCGTGCCTGACACGCCCCCACCGTCGCCGGTCTGGCGGCAACAATCGGGCGTGGCGCCATGTCTAATCCACTGAAGGACATGGAAAAGCCGGACGTTATCTTCTGCATCGGCACTAACATGACCGAATGTCATCCTGTTGCGGCAACGCGCCTCAAAAAGGCGTTGGCTCGGGGTGCCAAGATGATCGTCGCTGATCCGAGGCGTATCCGCTTAGCAGAAGAGGCGGACATCTATCTGCCCATTCGGGTCGGCAGTGACACGGCACTTCTTTTGGCCATGGCTCACGTGATTGCCAGGGAAGAGTTGCTCGACACAGAGTTTGTTCAGACTCGCACCTCGGGCAGTACCGAATTCTTGGAGCACATCAAGCAGTTTACACCGGAATGGGCCTCTGAGATCTGTGGCGTTCCAGCAGAGGATATCGAGGCAGCAGCCGTCCTCTATGGGGAGACCGACAAGGGGGCCATTTACTATACGCTAGGGATTACCGAGCATATTTGTGGGGTGGATAACGTTCAGAGCCTGTGCAATCTGGTACTAATGACGGGAAATATTGGTCGCGAAGGAACAGGCATTAATCCCATGCGTGGCCAGAACAATATCCAGGGTGCCGGCGATGCTGGTGCATTGCCCAATAACTATGTGGGCTTCCAGCCAGTGACGGACCCATCCAATCAGTCTAAATTTGAGGAAGAGTATGGCCGTCCCATGGACTCCGAAAAGGGTATCACCAAAGTGACCGCGTTGGAGCTTTGCGGTGACCAAATCCGGGCCATGTTGATTGATGGGGAAAATACGCTGGTTTCGGATCCAGATCGTAAGCATGGTGAACATGCGCTTAGGAGCTTGGATCATCTCGTGGTCATTGATATCTTCCTAACCGAGACTGCAGAGCTGGCGGATGTGGTTCTGCCTGCCACAGGTTGGGCTGAAACCGATGGGTACTTTACTAATACTGAACGTCGGATTCAACGCGTTCGAAAGGCGGTCGAAGCGCCAGGTGAAGCCATGCCTGATTGGTGGATCGTTTCGCAGATCGCCAGGCGTCTTGATATTCCTGGCTTTGAGTATGAGTCACCCAAAGAGATCTTCAATGAACTCTGCCGTCTCTCACCCATCTACGCTGGCGTTGATTGGGATAGTGCGGAGAGTGGACAATACCAGTGGCCTATTCCTTACAAAGGGCATCCTGGTACACCTCGTCTCCATGAGGATGAGTTCCCCATTGGTCGTGGTCTCTTTAAACAGATTACCTATCGAGATCCAGCCGAGACGATTGACGACGAATATCCAGTTTGGCTAACCACTGGCAGGCGGCTTCAATCCTATCATACCCGTACCCAAACAGGACGCTCTGCCGGGATAGAGTACCTGCTACCTGAAGAGGTGCTGGAAGTGAACCCCGCTGATGTGGATTCATGGGGGCTGCACGATGGTGGTTGGGCTGAACTGGCTAGCCGTCGAGGGGTAGTGGAAGTCAAAGTCAAGTCAACTCGTCGCTCACCTTCGGGCACCGTCTTCTGTAGCTTTAGCTTTAATGATGTCCCTGTGAATATCCTGACTGGATCTGGTTACGATCCAACAACCCAAACAGCAGAATTAAAGGTTTGCCCGGTAAGGGTTCGTCCATTACGAGAGCGGGCAATAGCGGCCGATTAAGATGCCCCAATAGCAGGCTGAATGGCAAGCTATCTTTGTGGAAATTGGCTGGTTTTGCGAAGCTAATTTGGCAGAGGCGGCTTGCGATGTAAGCAAATAGTACCAAAGTACTGTATACATCGAATCAGAATACTGTATAATAATTCCATCAGACATTGACATTTGACTTACAGTGTGTATTACACTCGTATAATTGACATAAACATTCAGATGGGCAAGAGGCGAGATTGTCAGAAGAAATCGTGGTAAAGTGTAAATATCTGTCACCTATGTAATCACTTAGACAGAAACCAGCGTAACTTTTTCCATATCTGAAACGTTATCTATTATAGAGCGAGCTGAATAGCCTATCTATCAAAGATGGGATTTGTAAAGGATGCTATTTTTATGCAGTCAAATGTCACTTTAATTTTACTATTGTTGGTACTTGCACTAATCATTTCAAGCTACGAGGTAAACCGACCTGACACAGAAGAAAAACGTATTGACCAATAATCTTGAATGCATAATATTGTACTCATCCCGTTATTATTTGTCTGATCTTTAATCAAGCCTGAAGTACTCAAGTTAACAGCTTCAAACATACCAAAGAAAGGATGTAAGAAGGCCACCTTCCCTTGGTAACCGCGCAAAGAGATTGAGCTTCTTTATTTATTCTTATTATTATTTTATTCATTCTGCTCTCCTTTGCCGTTTATATAGTAGTAGTGAAAAGAGCTTCTCCGTTCGGAGGAGCTCTTTTCATATCCCGATTTACAATGTACTTCGCCAGAAAAATCTTGTCCCAATTTTCTTCCAATCAATTCCGAAAAATTCCCAGTCAGGAGCACAGATCTTTTCTAGCCATCTATAGGGCGCGGAAAAAGCCAAGTTACCCTGGCCTACATTTAGATACAGCAGACTGCTGGATATGGGTGCAGTTCCTGACGTTTGCCAAAAAAGTTAAGGCACGCCAAAAGTAGGTAAAGGGTCAGGAGCGGTTGATTTGATAGGGATGTTAGTTAGAGTACGAAGAGAATCGGTTTGAATTTTCTCGTGAACGAAAGAG
>JBCCHB010000013.1:0-151917 GCA_039028975.1 Chloroflexota bacterium | reverse complement strand
GTGGCAGGGACTGGTTGAAGTACTCTAGGGCCTTCTGCTTTTCCCCTAGGTCCGAATAGACCCCTCCCATGTTGTTGAGCCATCTCGCTTCAGATTGTGTCTTGCCCTCGACCTGGGCTGCATCCAGGGCCGTCTGGCACATGGTGAGTCGATCTACCCAGTGGCCTTGGAAGCGGAGATACTCACCTACCCCATCGGCTAATCTGTCTACTTCGGGCCACATGGATGCTTCTGCACAGCGCTGCTGGAGGGCAACCGCGTGGGGGCGGAGTCCATCGAGGTGGGGAAGTTTCTGGGGTTCTGGTCAACCTCGTCCGTGAACCAGGTGACCAGCCGTTCCCGGGCATCGTGCGCTAGAGCAAGTTGCTTGCGGGCATAGGTGTGAATGAGGGCGTGGCTCAACACGTATCCGTCGTCCGTTGAAGCGGCCAGGCCATAGGCCATCAGTTCACCTAATAGGTTGAAGGCTGCAAAGCGGTCGTCTAGGGTTAGGGCTGCCGCAACGGCCTCAACCGGGAAGGGATTCAAGGCCAGCCAGCCCGAGACGGCCAAAGTCTGTTGGGCTTCATCGCTGACCTGCTCCAGGCTGCGAGAGAGAAGCAGGGGGACGCTATCTAAGCGGCGTGCTCCTTGATCAAGGGCTTTCAGGGGAGAGGTTTCCAGCCGCTCGCAATAATCACTCATTGAGCAGCACCTGGGCATCTTCAGTTGGCAGGGGATTCAGATCCTGGTGGTCGCCGGGCGCGTCGCTGACTTTGCGGCTGGTCACCAGCACGCCGCAGCGGTTGCGGATGGTAAGCACCTTGGGCAGATCATCGGCCTCCTCAGTACCACCTAGCACCAGCAGGGCCGTGCGTCCGGAGAGGGCGCGCTGGGCCGCGGCCTGGGCTGGACCGTCCAGCTCCATGCCATAGGAGCGGGCAATGTGCTCCAAGGCTGCGTCCGCACCGGGCTGGTTGTAGAAGGAGTGGAAGAGAATGCCGTCTGGGAACCGTGCAGGCGGGTCATTCCCCGGTGCCAGTTGCCAGATGGCTTTGGACGCCAGGGCCGTCTTGCCCATGCCGCCTGGTCCGCAGAGGGTGGCTACCTGGCCGGGCTGGAGATCGTCTAATAGCTGGGCTAGTTCGGTCTTGCGATCCTGGAAGTGTTCGACGGGTTCAGGGCGCTGGAGGGGGATCTGGTTGCTGGTGGCTGATGGCAGCGGGCGGATAGCAAAGTCAATATCTGCCCATTCGGTACTCAGACTCAGGAGTGGGGCATTGTTTGGATTTGCCGCCAGGGCGGCCTGGAGGAGCTGCTTTAATCCGCCGTCTTGGCTGGCGTAATAGGGGCGACCAGTTCCGAGACAACTACGGTCAGGCTCCGTTGGCCGTGAACTGGCGTATCCCATTCCAGGGAGCGGCCCAAGCGACTTGCCAGTTGACTCAGCGCACTATGGTCAAAGGCATCGAGCAGGGCCTCTTCAAGCTGCTTCAGTTGATGGGGGGTGGGTTGATTCATAATCTATACGCGAAACGTGGTGCGTGAACTGGTCAGATAACGGTTCCATTCATGGATATTTAGTTTTGGCTCCTTACTCATCATCAAAAAGGCTGGTTTGCTTGGGCGGAACAGGAATCTCTTCTATGGTGATGACGGGGATTGAGCTTTCGGCAAATTTCTTTAACCCGTCATCGTTGGTATAGATACATTTGCAGGCGTTTGCAACGGCCACAGCTGCGATCATAAAGTCAGCTTTGGTTTCGGAGCGAGTGTAGCCATCAACTCGCTCTCGCTTTTTCCACATTCGAGAAAATCGGACGCTTGCTCTGGCATCATATGGAGCAAGCACGAAGCTCTTTTCGATTTGCCTGATAAACGCCTGCTGCTTATCGTCTGGAATACCACATAGGACTTCGCCGAGTACAATTGATGGAATCAGGATACGGTCGTCTTCATCTTCACACTGTTTGATCACGTGTTCAGCTCTCTCTATGCAGTACTCTTACCCAGGGCTTGCATCTTTCTTGATACCCCATATGACAAAGTTCGTATCCAGACAGATTAATGCCATGGGTTATCCTCCGTGACGTATTTCGTGGGACCATGCATCGACGTCGGCTATGTCATCGAAGTAGTGGCCAAAATTCTTACGGAGTTCCTTGAAGCCTTGCGAAGGGGAGAGGGTGCGTTGGGCAATAAACCTCGTGATTTCAAAATCTGTTATGGCCAGCGTTTCAAAATCCAGGGTTGCAACGCCTGCTACGGTGATTTCTTCATACAGATACTGGGCAAGCTCCTTGGCCAACTGGGTTGTGGTCGGACAAAAGAGGAGTTGCTCTTGGATGGTTCTGAATCCAACTTTCGGATCCGCTCCACCCACCCGGGTGACAGTGCCAGTGAGTTCAGTCTCTCCATAGATGATGGCGGACACAGGGATCTTGAGTTCAGGCGTCAGTACAGTACTTACCCTCTTTGAATCATGCATAGATGAGAGATGGGCGGTACACTTGTGGCTTTTTGTGAAAGAGACTATTTCCCTGACGCCTCGGAGTGCCGGTGCGGGGACTCTACCCCACTCTTTATTTTCAATAGATGATAAAAGCAGGTCGGCTGCTTCATACACTGGTTGAGCCCAAGGTGAGTCAAATTCGAGATTCAGACTCCCCTCTTGTATGCCAGACAGGCTTACGATTACCTGCTCAGCCTTTACGCCTCTCTCTTGGGCGGCAACCGCGGCGATAGCAGCCTCAAATGCAGTCAGCACTTTGGCCAAATCTTTTGCTCCGGTTGTTGCTGGTGCGATATCCCCACCAGTGAAGTGAATTTGTAGTCTATTTGTCATGAGCATGGCCTCCTGTTTAGAATGTGTATCTCATTGTACGCCATTCGGCCAAACTGATTCAATGTACTTTTGACTGTATTTTGCCCCGTATCAGACGGTGTAAGGGCTACTCGATATCCAGCACTTTGATGTACCGTTCGCCTCCCTGTGCCCAAACTTTGCCACTACTACGCTACGCTCGATGGCGTAAAGCCCTTTGAGTGCGCCTGGGTGAAATCTACGCTCCCAAGACACCGTCAACCTCTTCGCCTGTTACGTAGTTGCCTTCGTCCATCTCGCGGCTGCGCCGATTTAGCTCCCTGATTTCAGCTTTCTTTAATCGCTGCCATTCGTCATAGCCGGCAATGACGGCCGCGGGCCTGCTGTAGCGCTCGATGATGGTGGCACCGCCTTTGAGTGCAAACTCTATCAAGGCACCAAAATTATTAGCAGCCTTGGTGCTGATCATGGTTTGGATGGTCATATTAGAATCCTTTCGTCTTAGGCGTGTTAGCTAACACGCCTAAATCTTACAGGTAGGTTCTGCTGTTGTCAACTACTTCAGTGTTGTAATAGATCCTAGCCCTCCTCCTATTCTGCTGTTCACAATAAAAGATGGTATAACGAATTCTGTGTAAAATTCCAGGCGTTCTGAGCGGACACGTCTTCCATTTCGCCTTTTACACAACCATCGTTATACGACCCAATAAAAAGACTCGTTCCCCTAATTACAATGGGGCCTAAAATGCAAAAAACTGCTTGGAGGGGATTTCTCCCTACCAAACAGTCTTTTGTTATCTCTTATCGTCCGATAATTGACTTTAGTACGCCCGGGAGGATTTGAACCTCCGACTTCTTGGTCCGCAACCAAGCGCTCTATCCACTGAGCTACGGGCGCATATATACTTCTAGTGTGTCTCTGACAACACAGTCAAGCGGGGAGGGAGGGATTTGAACCCTCGAGGGACGGATTAGGCCCCTACCCACTTAGCAGGCGGGCGCACTCGACCGGACTATGCGACCTCCCCTTACGTCTCAGCAACCAAATTCACCATTGCCGCAGCAGACCTCATTCCGAGACTGACAGTGGCTAGTGATATCGGGAAACATCAACTGGCGGAGGGAGAGGGATTCGAACCCCCGGTACTTTCGTACAATTGTTTTCAAGACAACCGCCTTCGTCCACTCGGCCATCCCTCCACTCGATTGTATTGTACAGAATTTAAAGTATACATTGACCCCGGCCCAACTGTCAAATAAGTCGGCTCAGCTGTGCAAAAGCGTGTGGGCTGACTTCACTTGGACATTGAAAGTTCCAAATGGACTGTTTACTACCGTCGCGCTCGCGCCATCCACCAGTTGAAGATGCGATGCACAGTTGGCGTCATTCGGGTGCGGTTGTAGGCATCAGCAATCTTTTTGATGGCTTCTGCTTGAGTTGGGTAAGGGTGGATGACGGTTGCAATCGTCTTTAAACCAATGCCAGCCACCATCGCCAGGGTAATCTCGTTGATCATCTCACCAGCGTGGCTGGCAACGATGGTGGCACCCAAAATCTTGTCCGTCCCCTTTTTGACGTGAATTTTAACAAACCCTTCCTTCTCACCGTCTGCCTTGCCCCGATCTGTGCCATAGATGGGCTGAGTAAATGTTTCCACCTGAATGCCCATCTCTTCCGCATCATGCTCGTAAAGACCAACGTGTGCCACCTCTGGATCGGTATAGGTGACCCAGGGAACCGTTAGATCACTGACCTTCTTTTTTGGGCCAGGAAAGAGAGCGTTTTGCAGTACGATGCGAGCCGTTGCGTCAGCCGTGTGGGTAAATTGGAACTTGTATGCAATATCACCAGCAGCAAAGACGTTCGGGTTTGTTGTCTCCAGCGTATCTTTGACGGTAACGCCCTTGCGATGATATTCAACACCAGCTGCTTCTAGATTCAATTTGTCAATGTTGGGAACGCGGCCAGCGGCGACCAAAATCTGATCGACCCGTAATTCGTGTTCAGTCCCGTCCAGCTCAAAGTGGATGACCTTTTCATCGCCATCTTGAGCAACTTTCTGGGTTTTGGCCCCCAATGCCAACTGAATCCCCTCTTGCTCAAAGACCTCTCTCATAACGTCGGCCGCGTCTTCATCCTCTCGCCCCAGTAGCCTAGGGATAATGTCGAAAACCGTTACCTCTGTCCCAAATCGACTGAAACTTTGCGCCATTTCCGCACCAATAGGGCCGGCCCCAATGACGGCCAATCGATTCGGCCTTTCCGTTAGTTCAAAGAGGGTCTCATTGGTTAAGTGCTCCACTTCGCTTAAACCCGGAATTGGCAATTCCATGGGGCGGGATCCAGTAGAGACGAGTGCCTTTTTAAACTCTAGCGCCTGAGTAGAGCCATCAGCCGCGACAACTTCAACTGTGTTGGGGCTTGCGAAGCGTCCAGATCCCAGGTATACATCGATACCCAAATCCTTGAAGCGGTTGGCCGAATCATGATCGCTAACTTCCGCCCGTATGGATCTCATTCGCTCCATCACTCGCTCAAAGTCCACAGTAGTACCCTGTGGGACGTTGACGCCCATCTCGGCACCAAGCTGAATCTGGCCAACAATCTTTGCCGGGCGGATCAATGTCTTGGAAGGTAAGCAGCCAACATTCAAACAATCCCCTCCTAGCAGGTGGCGTTCAATCAATGCCACCTTGGCCCCTAACCCTGCAGCACCAGCAGCCGCAACCAGCCCAGCCGAACCGCCACCAATGACAACTAAATTATAGAGACCATCGGGTGTCGGATTTTCCCAGGCAGGTGGGTGTACATTGGCAATAAGTCTAGCATTGTGCCGATCCATGGGTAGGACAGTTACACCGTTTGGTTGGGCTGATCCATTTGTGTTGATTATTGTCGTTTCCTGATCTTTTGTAGGTGCGTCTATAACAGTAGACATGATAATTCCCTTTTTTTTGAATATTTTTGTAGCCATTCACTTCTCCCACGTCGGCTGAGCTTGTCGAAGCCGGATTCCCCTTCGACAAGCTCAGGGGGCTGAACGATTACATATTTTTGTATTGTATTTTCTTTTTTCAGGCGGCTCTATGCACTCGTTGAGTTTTGCTCTCGACGTTTTACATACTGAGAAATGAGGATACTCAAGAGGAACAATACGCCACCGGCAGCTAATGTTCGCCAATCGAGCTCTGGGAAGCCATTTTCTAGAGAGAAGTCCTCTAATGCCGCGCCAAAGAGAACAAATGAGACGGTGCCAGGTATGGAGCCAATGGCTGTTGCAATGAGAAATGCTTTCCAGTCTAGCCGAAGCAGCCCGCCCAAATAATTGACCAGATCATAGGGTAGAAAGATGAAACGCATGATAAGAACCGTCTCAAAGCTGTTCTCCTTCATTCGTTGGGCATACTTTTGTACAATGCCACCTTCTTCATCCGTATTGATGAGACCGTCACCTAAATAGCGACCGATTAGGAAAGCAACCATTGCGGACAAATTAGCCGCGATGATTGTGTAAATGATGCCCAAAACTGGACCAAATAGGAAACCACCTGCAATTGTCAAAATGGCTGCCGAAAAGAAGATAAGCGGGCGCAGGGCATAGAGGCCAACAAAGATTAGTGGGCCATAAAAACTATTCTGCATTAGGCTCAATAACTGCTGAACCGCACCCAACGGCGTTAGGCCTTGGGAAATACTGTACCAAGTATAGAGGCCGATTAATGCGACCCATAGAGCAACAGCCACTATTTTCTGCCAATGCTGAGATAGAAACGAAGGTTCAGATTCGCTAGGGTTAATATTTTGGGTGGTTTGATTCATGGCTCGTCCGTCAAATTCTGTAATTGTTTTTGTAGTGGATGTCATACATACCTCGGATAAAAATGAAGATCAATTTGGCTCCCAAAGAGTCAAATTGTTTGATTAGAACCAACACTCCTCTTAGACGACATCCACTTTGTCGCTCTTACCCCATCGGCAAAAATCGTACAAGATTTCTATAGATTTCGATAGACCCACCAAACCCGCTGCCCAGCAGTGAAGAAAACAAGTAGTGCCATCAGACCGAACAGATAGACGATGGCCCCAGGAAAGATATAAAAGAGACAATAGAACGCGATTGTTTCGGCACCTTCGATCAATCCTGTAGGCATTTCCATTGTTGTGAGTCGATCGCTAGATTGTAGCTGTCGTTTTTCTAAAATGGCAGCAAGGGTTGACCAGGAGAGAAGATTAATGACATAAACGGCCAGCAAGGCTACACCTGCCCACATATTCGGCATGGTCGGCAGCGCAACCATAAATGCAATGGGAATCGCTAGATAGACTATGAAATCGAGAAGTAGATCAAGGTACCCACCAAAATCGGACTGTTTGTCATGTGCTCTGGCCACAACACCATCTAACCCATCTAGAATTCGATTGAGGATCCAAAGCGCTAAGCCGGCAGTAAACTCCCCGTACAGTATGGCCGTAGCGGATAATAGACCAACGCCTAAGGCAACAACCGAAACAACATTGGGGTGTACAGCCGTAAAGAGCTGCTCTGCTAAAGGTGTCATTAAACGATCTTTTTGTCGACGAAGTACACTATCTCTCATAAAATTGCTCCTCTAATGAATAACGACGTAACTTGTCTATAGTTTCGTTTAGGTCATGCTGGCAAGGCTTGACGAGAACGTGTAAATAAAAATATACCTGTTCAATTATAATGGGGTAAGTGGTTCTACTGCTCCACTGTAGGGCGAAATCCGGACTTCTGTGTCCCCGATATAATAGACAGGCATATTAAAAATTTGGCTAACTTATCCTTTGTCGTCGGCACACGATTCTATTAAGGCGGTTCTATGTAACCATACATTAGAAAACGTATACTCCAATATAGAGATTTTTCCGTAAGAGACTTTACATCTTGGTCAACTGCCCGTCGTCATCTCATCAAATCTACGTTGCATCTCATCCGGCGTAACATCTTCTATATGGGTTGAGATAATCCACAGATGCCCATAGGGATCTTCTAGCCGACCTGTTCTTTCACCATAAAATTGCTCGCTAATGGGAATGACCAATTTCGCACCAGCCGCCATGGCCCGTTGGGCAAAGGCATCTACGTCCGGTACAAAAAGGCTCATTCGGACGGGGGTTCCGCCAAGTGACAGTGGACTGTTTGAATCTGGCATGTCAAATTCATCTGCCAACATGACAATGCCTTCGCCAATGGCAATTTCGGCGTGAATAATTTTGCCATCGGGATCAACAAGGCGAGAGCGTTCAGTAGCCCCAAATGCCTCCTCGTAGAATTGAATCGCTTCAGAGGCATTTGGAACAGTTAGATACGGTGTGACGATGGCATAGCCTGCGGGTACATAATTCACTTTATTTGACATATTATGCTCCTAAATTTGCTAGAATTACTCGGCAGTCGCTTGGTCATTTTCCCAAGAGCAACTACTCTATCCAAGGGAATTGTGTGGTTCGCACACTTTTCACAAACAGTCTAGCAAATGGGCTGATGGTTCGTATTGTAAAAAAGTGACCTTCCCTGGTAGCCAACTGTCAACATCCTTAGCCCACCGGGACATGGTTGCGTCGTTCACCTCGTTGGGTAGCAAACTGGGATGGCGTGAGGCCTGAGAACGCTCGGAAATCGTGGTTGAAATGGGCTTGATCAAAGTAGCCACAATTGAGCGCAATCTGTGCCCAGTTAGGGTATTGAGGCATCTCTTCAATGGACAAGATCGCTTGCTGAAATCGATAAATACGGCTGAATCGCTTGGGCGTCATCCCAACCTCTTCTTTAAATCGTTGAATAAACCGTCGTTGGCTGTAGCCAACTCGATCGGCAAGCTCAGAGATAGGTAGTAGAGCATTGGTCTGTTTGATGTGAAAGAGTCCCCCCGTAATCACAGGACTTTGCGTTAACGGCTGGGTAACTTGGCTTAGCAGCATGGCTTCAAGGACCTGAAATCGGTGAAGAGGCGTTATCGCTTGCAGAACCCGTTCTCTCATCTCTGCTGCTCTTGGTCCCCAAAGCAGATCCAAGGAGAGATTGTGGTTTTGTGTCTCACTACTGGGGCAGCCCAAAAAGGGGTAGGCACCTCCTGGCTTAAAGTGGATGCCTATAACGGACGTTTGGGCATCTGCATCGATTACGAAACATTCTGAGCGAGGGCCAACCAGAAGGCAACCAGTGTGGGTTTGGCTTTGATTCGGATCAATCGGATCATAAGTGTACAGACGATCCTCAGCTAAATTGATCACAATCTCCACAGACCCATCTGGCATAACCCGCTCCTTCTCATGGGGGAAGGTGAGGCCATCGTAATACCAAAACAGCTGAACAAAGTCAGAGAGGGGTGGTTTGGGAATATAAGAAAGCACAATCATTGTCCGAACCCTTCATACTGGGCTTCGCATAAAGTAACACTAGCTCTCTTGAGTAGCGGTGTTCCAATATCACGACCGCCAGTGTAGCATCTTGAGGCGGGCACTGTGTAAATAGTTGGAAAAGTACTGTCCTCCCGCCTCGAAATCTCCTTGGGTGGATTGGTCAGGGGTCGGGACAAGACTTTTCGAGCGCAGTATAGTGTCCACAAATTTACTACAAAGGAAAGCAAATGTAAACAGAACTACTTGTTAGAAATCTTTCTCAAAACATGTATGCCGATTGCAAGACTTTCGTGTAAACTATCTCTGATGCGCAGATGAAGGCAACACATTAAAATAGGCAACCCAATGTAGAACCATCATCTAGACAAGTATACATACCACAAGTCACGCACCACCTGCACTTGAACCATCTACACATTAAGGAGGAAACAATGTCATTTAACGGTTTAGGCATGAACATGGGCAATCTCTCTCGCCTCTCCAGCGCCCGCTCCCGCTCTATCTCTGCCGAGAATTTTACTGGAGAAAAAGGAAAGGGTGGCATGGCCACCGGAGGAACGGGTGCCGAATGTGCCCGGGACTTGGGATTGGGTTGGAAGGTCTCACCTTCGGTTAAAATTGCCGCCGGAGAGATCTTTACACTGGCAGATATTCACGGCTCTGGTGCCATTCAGAGTATCTGGATTACGGGACATCTCAGTCGAGATTTTATTCTACGAGTCTATTGGGATGATCAGGAGCACCCAGCCATCGAATGCCCCCTGCCAGACTTCTTTGCAGTACCGTGGCTGGCAGACAAAATCGGTAAGCCGACCCGTGGCCCCAAGCTGACAGTTAACTCATTACCGGTATCAGTCAACCCCAATTGCGGGCTCAACTGCTTTTGGGAGATGCCCTTTCGCAAGCGCTGTCTCATGACGTTGGAGAATCTGGATCCAACCAACGACCGAGTCTGCTATTACCAGATCAACTATACCGAAACCGACGTGCCGGACGACTGCGCTTACTTCCATGCCCAGTTCCGCCGGGTCAACCCACTGCCCTACCGAGACGTTTACACCATTGTGGACAACATCCAAGGGCGGGGACATTATGTGGGAACTTCTATGGGCTGGGGCATCAACAACACAGGTTGGTGGGGTGAAGGGGAGATCAAGTTCTTTATGGATGGCGACACGGACTTTGCCACCATCGTGGGGACCGGTACCGAGGATTACTTCGGTGGCTCCTACAACTGGGATGTAGATGGTACCTATCAAGAGTATAGCACCCCCTTTCTGGGCATGCACCAAGTCGTCCGTCCCGATGGCAATTACCAGTCCCAGCACCGCCACGCCATGTATCGCTGGCACGTCATGGATCCAATCCGCTTCGAGGAGGATCTGCGAGTCACCATTCAGGCCTTGGGCTGGCGCAGCGGGCGGCGCTACCTGCCTGGCCAGCATGATATGTGCTCTGTGGCTTACTGGTATCAGACGCTACCAAGCAACGCCCACCCAACCCTGCCAGGGCGGGATGGGTTAGAAATTATTTAGGCTCTGTAGGCGTTTCCAGGAGACGGAGATGAAGAGGGCATCCGAAACCCTCCGATAGATTCGTATAGAATGCAATGCACCCAGTTGGCGATTTCGGCTTTTTGAAGCGGGTTCAACCGGGTGCAATTCAATTGGGGGGAGGGATAAAAACAGAGATTGCCGACGCTAGCACTCCTTCCACACTGCTTGGGCTACAGCAATTGCTATCGAATTAAATGCCCATTTACCTGATGGCTATTTTGCGGAACCGAATGTCCAGTTCGGATTCGAGATCGATGTGGCTACGCTGCAAGAGCCTTTGGATGTTCCTCGATTAGGAGAGCCGATTAGTAACAAGCTATCGGGTGTTCCCGCGAGTCCTCTTGTCGCTTTAGCTTCATCAGCGCCAATACAGAACCTTCCCTTCCAGCCAACTAGTGACACGGTGGAAGTAACAATTTTCTACGGATGCGGGCCCAACCCTAGTCGGAGCAATTGAATTGGCAAGTCCAGCCAATAAAGACCGTTCTGCTACCCCTTTGGATTACTATACTGTGTAAGTTTACCCCTGCAAATTGGGCAGTACCCAATACGAATCGGGCGCATCTGTCCACTCTGGCATACTCAACCCACTGGGATCGTAGACAATTTTTCCTGCCCGTAGCGTCATGGCGCACTCTAATTTTTTGTCTCCCGTCAGCTTGGCCCGACCACAATCTATGTAGGAAAATTCCCCACTTAACTGGTTAATCACGGCCACGTCTGCCTCTGCTCCAACCGACAAATGTCCCAATTCGGGATGCCCAATCTCGATGGCTGGGTTGATGGTGGAGAGCTTGATCACATCATAAAGCGACATCCCACAGTTGAGGATCTTACTCATGGTGGTAATCATATCAACTACAGCCCAATGGACGTTTCCCGTATGCAAATCGGTGCTGATGGAGTCTGGGGGGAATCCGTTTTGAATGGCTCGATAGCCGTTGCGGAACCAAAAGCTGCCAGCGCCATGCCCTACATCAAAGATAACACCTCGAGAGCGGGCTTCATGCATCCAAGGCATAGGCATTCCATCTTCATCCACCACAGGAAACTGCTGAGCATAGACGTGGGTATGGATATCACCTGGTCGCGCTTTTTCTAAAATCAACTCTTGATAGCTGCGTTCCGGCGGTCGAGGCCAAAAATCGTACATAACCGGCTTCTTGCAGAATTCAGCGGCTTGAATGGCCCGATCCACTGCAGCCCATGGTGGATGCTCAGCATCCCAAGGTAGCTTGGTCCAGTAATGGGCCGTTTTCACGCCAACACAGATATCTGGATACATGAGAACCGTGGACGCACATAGCTCGGGGTCCATGGTCTGAACGTCCTGTTCAAAGTCGCCCAACATGCCCAAGTCTACAATGTTGATGTAAGCAAAGATGCGGGTCTTGGCCAGGTCAATGACGGTGCGCTTGAAGTTGAGGAAGTGTTTGGCCCCTGCTGTCCCCGTATCGACCATGGTCGTAACGCCCGAACGAAAGGAGTGAGAATCGGCCATAATGCTTAGACCCTCTGGCTCTCGGGTATGGTGAACGTGAACGTGAATGTCAATGAGACCTGGTGTCACATAGAGGCCGCTAACATCAACCACCTGACTTGCCAAGGCAGGGTTAATGTCAGGCTCGACAGATGTAATGCGATCGCCACTAATGGCCACATCCATTTTGCCATCTAGGCCATTGTGGGGATCCATTACGTGGCCATTTTTGAGCAGAATATCGTAAGGGTGGGTTTGCATGGGTATGCCTTTCAATGTAGGTGGCCAGACAATGGTTGTTCCTATGAATGAGGAGAATGACCTCCCATTCTTATGGATTCGTCAGGCTGAATCACACAAAACTCGGGGCAAAAATTACCTGGCGGGCTATGTCTACGGCGATTTCATCTTTGTTTGCGAAGCAGATATTTCGCCAACCATGTTATTTTATCCAACATTGCGACACAGACCTAAATTACCATGAGAGCCTATCCCTCATTTTGACTCAAATAGCCAACCCTAGCGAGAGGTGATATACTATATTTCATCTCCTAAATGATATCTCAGCGACACTGAAGAGATTCCAGTTCACTTATCGAGTTATCCTATGTCACAGACTCCAGTACTCCAAGTCCGCAACATTACCAAACGCTTCCCCGGTGTTGTAGCCAATGCCAATGTAAACCTAACGCTAAATGCCGGAGAGATTCTGGCCCTGTTGGGTGAAAATGGTGCTGGCAAATCGACGCTGATGAACATCATTTATGGTCTCTACCAACCAACTGAGGGTGAAATTCTAGTCAAAGGCAAGGTGGTGGAGATGAACTCGCCAGGCGATGCCATTGAACTGGGCATTGGCATGGTCCACCAACACTTTCAGTTGGTACCAGTGATGAGTGTGGCCGAAAATATTATGCTCGGTCATGAAAGCGTGAAGAATGGATTGCTCGATTCTCGAAGCGTGACCCAACGCATTACTGAGCTATCTGAGCGGTACAATTTAGATGTGCCACCCAACGTGATTATTGAGGATCTGCCAGTTGGTATCCGGCAGCGAGTCGAGATCGTCAAAACCCTCTATCGCAATGCCGACATCCTCATCTTAGATGAACCGACTGCTGTTCTGACGCCCCAAGAGATCGACGGCCTCTTCGAAATTATGAACCTGCTCAAGGAACAGGGAAAGTCGATTATCTTTATCACTCACAAATTAAAAGAGGTGCTGACCGTTGCAGACCGAATTGCCGTTCTGCGCAACGGTCAACTGGTAGGCGAGGCTACGCCGGATAGCTCCACGGAAGCTGATTTGGCTTCCATGATGGTGGGGCGAGATGTCATTTTGACCGTGGAAAAAGGGGCTGCCAACCCACAAGAAGCTATTTTAGATATACAGGCTCTCTCTGCCCGAGACGATTTGGGGCAACCTGCCGTACGCAATCTTTCACTTGATGTCCATGCAGGGGAGGTAGTCGGTGTGGCCGGTGTGCAGGGTAACGGGCAGACTGAACTAGTTGAAGTCCTGACGGGGCTGCGTCGGGCCGATAGCGGTAAGGTGATGATCAGCGGGCGCAATCTCACCAATGCTGGTCCCCGGCAAATTACAGAAGCGGGTCAGATCGCTCATGTACCCGAGGACCGTCACGCCTTTGGTATGGTTTCTAACTATAGCATCGCAGACAATATGGTCCTCAACAGCTACACCCACGCCCCTTTTGCTAGAGCAGGAACCATTAATCAGCAGGCTATCCGTCAAAATGCAGAGGCGCTGGTTGAGAAATTTGATGTTCGTACGCCTGGCGTTGAGACCATGGCTGGCAGTCTCTCCGGTGGAAATCAGCAGAAGATGGTGGTGGCCCGAGAGTTCAGCCGCCCGATAAATTTACTCATTGTGGCGCAACCCACCCGCGGTATTGACGTTGGCTCAATCGAATTTATTCACAATCAGATTATTGCCAAGCGAGATGAAGGTATTGCCGTGCTAGTTGTCAGCTCAGAACTTGATGAAATTTTAGCTCTTTCCGACCGCATTGCCGTCATCTACAAAGGGGAAATCATTGAGATTGTTTCACGAGATGACGCCACACGAGAGAGGTTGGGCCTGCTTATGGCGGGGGTAAAATAGCTGTGAGCGACTTTATCCTCGACCGCCCACTGATCATTGAGCCGCATGAGCTATTCGGCGAGCAATCAAGTGACGATATCCCTTTTCATCCACAGGAACGATACCCCCTAGCCAACCAGGATATTACCTTCCAGGCGGATCACCAGGCAGACCTGTATGACTTGAATTGGCCCTGGGCAGATATGCTCTATGCTCGCTCGGTTCAGATTCGCCTGAGCGCGCCTAGAGAAGATGAATTTTCTCCTATAGTTGCTCGTCTTTATCCTGGCTATATTGAGAGCATCATTGGTGATGAAGGTCTAATCGTTGCCAAACAACTCTCTGCGCCTTTAGGAAGCGGTTATGATCGATCGGCGCTTTGGTTGCTGGCGTGCCAAGCCGAAGGCGATCGGTTACTGCGGGTCGATATCCTCATTGATTGGGGGATACCCGTTGAGCAGCGTATGGTCGATGGATTATTGGTTGCGCAAGTCAATCCGGGACCTAGCCAGGGAATATACGAGCAGCAAAATGCAGATAGCACAAGGGTCTTTGGCAACCCAGAAGGGCGTCCCGAATCGTTCAATCTGGACGATCCCCAAAAGGCCCAGTTAACCTACTATGTGCTGATCAATGGAGAAGTTGAGGTTCAATTCCTCCTGACTATCAGTGATGTGGGCGAGCAAGTGGCCTGGAATGGATTTTTGGCACTGAGAGATGGTGCCAAGGTGGCTGAAAAGAGCAGCAAGATCTGGGCCGATTCTCTACAGGCAGGACGTCTTTGGACACCCGATCCACATCTGAACAACTGGCTCAACAACAATAAAATTGGGGCAATTTGCTCACTGCAACGATTGCGTACAGGTATGGCACCCACCCATCGTCAAGTGGAGGAAGCTATTCATCTGATCGATGCCTGGGATCTGGTGGATCCGATTCAGAGCCGCAATCTCCTTGCTCATCTGCGTCGTCTGGCAGAAAAGAGTAACGGAGCCATTCCCGAACTTTTTCCGCTTCGCCGCCGGGATGAACTAATGGACCCAGGTATACAGGTGCTCAAAACCAATGCTAGTTATTTGGCGGCACTTGAGCGCCACATGGCCCATCACTTTGATGCCCAATTGCTGACCGACCATTATCGTGCTATAGGCCTTTGTGCCGCCAGACTTGTAAGCCGGAAAGAAATGCTGTTTGGTACTGACAATGAATCAGGAATGGCCACGTTGAGACAGATGTGGCAGAGAGGGCTTAAAGCCGCTGCACAGTTAGCAAGACTACGTGGCGATGAGGACAATGCTACGAAGTGGGGCGAGACCATCAATCAATACCAAGGGCAGGCCCACTTTTCGTATCCCAGCAAGGGTTTCCCTGAGACTTTACGCCTCATCAAGGAGGATCCGCCAGCCAAGCCTAGACGCGATTCTTCACTATTCGGCCAGATCCTTTGGGATGGGTTAGGATTTGAATCATATGATGAATCGCTTCAGGTGATCCCTCAATGGCCCGATGAGTGGCAATGGTGGGCGATCATGGATCTACCCATTGATGAAGACCAATCCCTCTGTTTGGTATGGGATGGCGAAACGCTCCACACGACCCAACCGCTACAAACAAGCCTTCCTCTACAGCAGCACCAACAGATCAAAACCCTCAACATCGATGAAGATTATTTTGCGCTTGAGTTTCTCTTTATCGATGCTGAGTTAGAGGAGAATGAAATGCAAAAAAGGTTCAAGCCGAATTTGAGTGGCTAGTGCCTCTCGGTCCCCGCTAACCGTCAATTTACAACCTTCAGTCATGAACAAATAACCGTCAATTATGAAAACTGCTTTTGTCTACGATCCATTCAATTTACGTCATACGTTGGAAGGCCATCCCGAGAACTACCGCCGACTAGAAGGAACCTGGGCATTATTGGAACAAGATGGCATTTTGGATGAGCTGGTTCGAGTACCTGCTACGCCTGCCCCTCATGAAGCGCTTCTCACCTGCCACAGTGCAGAGTATATCCGTAAAGTTGAAGCTATTTCGGCCAAAGGTGGAGGGCGGCTGGATCCGGATACGTATGCCAATGAAGATACCTATCAGGCGGCGCTGCTGTCTGCTGGGGGGGTGCTCAATGTGCTGGATGCAGTAATGACGGAGGCAGCCGACAACGGATTTGCCCTGGTACGCCCTCCAGGTCATCATGCTGTGCCAGAGCGAGCCATGGGGTTCTGCCTCTTCTCCAACGTGGCCATCGCCGCACGGTGGGCGCAGCAGACATATGGCATCCAGCGGGTGCTCATTGTCGATTTCGATGTTCATCATGGAAACGGCACCCAAGACATCTTCTACGACGATCCAAGCATCCTCTTCTTTAGCATTCACCAATATCCCCACTACCCTGGCACTGGCGCAGCCATGGAAATGGGATCCCAACAAGCCAAAGGCTCAACCATCAACGTCCCAGCTCCACCCTACTCGGGAGATGAAGGCTACCTGCGTGCCTTTGAGAAGATTCTGAAGCCTGCTGCTCGACGATTTAGACCAGAGCTGATTATCCTTTCGGCAGGGTATGATGGCCATTGGCAGGATCCACTGGCCCATATTCAGCTAAGCGTGACGGGTTATGCCCACCAGGTAGAATTTGTGATGAAGCTGGCTCAGGAGTTGTGCAAAGGTAAATTGGTCTGCGCCTTGGAGGGGGGATACAACTTAGAGGTACTCCCTCACTGTGTTTTGAGCACATTGCGCCTTCTTAGTGGTAGCGACCAAGGCATCAGCGATCCCTTTGGTCCAGCACCGGATGGGGAACAACCTCTTGATGATCGAATTCGAGAGATTCGAGAGATACATGCGTTGTAGGCAGATGGAGTGGTTGACCTCATATTACACTCTACTTAGAATTGATAGCCTTGGAGGATATTGAATTGTTCAATTTAAACAAGTATATTATCGACCAAAAACTTATCTCGTTGCGTGATACCTATCTTATTAAAGATATCCAAGAGTCCGAAATTGGCAAGGTTGAAGGGAAATTGGTCAGTTTCGGATCCCAGTTCCGCTTTCTTGATCTTTCAGGACAGACGGTCGCTCATGTAAGAGAAGAAGTTCTAAAATTTAGAAAAACCTTTCATATTTTAGATGCCGATGAAAACTTAGTTGTGACCATGAGAAAAACACTGTTTACGCTTGTTGCCCCAGAGTATTGGTTCGAGGATCCCGATGGCAATGAAATACTGCGGGCCAAAGGTAAGTTTCATGCGTATCAATATGCACTTTTTGACCCACAAGGTGAAATGGCTGCTGAGATCACCAAAGAGTGGGTTTCACTACAAGACAGCTATGGGGTCGAGATTCTTTCTTCAGTAGATCCACTCATCGTTCTTAGCGCGGTAATTTGTATTGATAATATTGAACACAACTTGCTCAAGAAATCATAGGAACCGTATTAGGAATCTTCATTTTGAGAAATCACGGATGAGCCCGGTTTTTTACCTAGCCATCCGTGTTTCATACTCTTTGTGTGGGTACTCATTTTGTAAGTCTGGCCTGCAACCTCGCGATCATTACACAGATGAAATCTCTCCCACCTCCGGAATCTCATAGTTCACACGCCAAACCGAATCTTCTGCAGGCGGCACCCGATCCAAATAACTCATAGTCTGAAATTCACCCAGTTTGGGGAGTATCTCATTGGCCCATATGCGTTCAATATCCATGAAGGTCAGGGGAAGGCGGTCGGTCGGTTCTTGGTAGGCGGCCAGGAGTTCGGTGGCCTTTTCACCTAGCCAGCAGACTTCGTCCTCCACCATGCGTTCACCGACCTGACGGCTGCTTTGGCGAGCGGTTGCGCCCATGGCAAAGTGGGGACCAGTCTCTTGCCCGTCCTCGTCTAATTCTGGGAATCGGGAGACATCCACACACTCTGGATCCAATGCCCAAAGAAGGGACGTTTCGACTTTGCCTGCGTGGTCACCAGAAGAGGTGCCGTACTGACCATCCCCCTCAAAGCCAGGTTGATTGGCTTCAAAGTCAGGTAATCCATAAAGGCGCATGGCAAAGTAGGGCTGCAGAATCTCTACCAGGGTTTTGAGATCCTGCCAGTTGGGACCATAATGACCGGTTAGGAGAATGGCCGCGTGAAAGCCCAGTGCATCTGCAGCGCGCAGGTGGTAGCAGATGTTTTTGAAGTGCTGCCAGGGCGGCATGGCCGTTAGCCAAGAGCGCGCTTCTCCCACGTTTTCCGCAGCCCACGAGGCATAGAGCCCGATCTCGTGGATGTGCCAATAATCTGGCGGTGCTACAATGCCGCCGTGGGTCTGCGCGGCTCGGCAGGCGATGCTGTGGGCCTTGAGCGCGTCCAAGCCGACAGCGCAATGCGGACCATGGGGTTCACATAAGCCGTAAGGAAAGTAAACAATAGGGCAAGCCGCTAGAGCCGCTTCTAATTCATCGGGAAACATGAGCTCCCATTGGACTTTGCGTGTCATATTCATCTCCTCTGTAGTGCTAATTCAAATGGTGTTTGTAACGCTGCAACATTGGTTCCAACAAGGATTTCTCAGGTTGCTCAGATAATCATAAAGGAACTGCTCCCAGCGGCGAAAAGCGGTGGAAGTCCAGGTAGCCTTGATATACACCACGTCATCAATAGCATCTTATGTGTAACGGTAGGCGGAATCTAGTGGCGGATGCGGCCTAAAGAGGACCCGAAGAGGAAAATATTTATGATTACTTCAGGAAATAACGAATAGTTCGATAATCAAATATGACAACCTCCTGTTAAAAGCTTAGTATAGCTTAGCTGTCACCTAAATAGGTTTGTCAATGAGGGATGCATCTTAATTTCAGAGCAAATGTGAGCAAAGATTCTTCGCTTGCCAAAAGATTTTTTGGACATTGGTCAGTATACCCACTCAAATTAACACCATCCAAAGCGAGCGGGACTTCGGACATACTTTGTGAATGAACTAAAAACTGTCATCCACTTGTAACTACCGAATCAAGACAAACCACTTGAATCATGGTAAAATAAATTCGTTTAGTTGCTAACAATCTACCCATTCTGCGCATTTTTATAGGGTCAGAAACTTTCGCTGGTTTGTCTCATGGACGCGAAACTTTCTGGCTGATCTATAGTGTGCCAGCAAAATTTTGTCCCGGCTTCTCTCCAATATCGCATGAAGTATCCGAAAGAGAGAGGAGCACCCGTTGTAAGGGCAAGCTTCATCTGGCCATCTATACAAATTAAAATTCAACCAGAATTGGGGTAGTATTGTTCATGAAATTTGTACAGTTCAGTCCGACTTTTATTTCCGCGTTTATAGCCTTCATCATTGCCTTCCTTACCATTACAGCTCTTCAACCGAATCCAACCCGTGCCTTTGATCTGCTTGACAACTTTGAAAATGTCCAAATACTTGCGGGCTTGGCAGAGCCATCTAGTTTTGCCTTTTCCCCCGATGGTCGACTCTTTATCTCGGAGCGAATTACGGGGCGATTGCGAGTGGCCGAATATGATGGGGCAGTTGATGCCTGGGCATTTACCGAAGAGCCGTTCTATACCTTCGATATCCCTAAGGATGAAGCTGGCGAACCCCAAGCTAGACGTTCTGCTGGTCTACGAGATATTACCTTTGATCCAGATTTTGCCAACAATGGCTTCATCTATGCGTTTTACATGAAGAATGATCTACTTCAGAATTGGGTGGTACGCCTCAAGGCGGACAGCATGAATCCGGACGTGGCCGATGCGATATATGGCGAAGAATTCCTCATCAGCCTCCCCTTTAACGATACCTTTGCTAGCGGTAGCCACAACGGTGGCGCACTCGAATTTGGCCCAGATGGCACCCTCTTTATTACTACCGGGGACGGTTGGACGGGCGAATTTGAAGGCGATCCGGTTCAGAGTCTAACTTCGTTCACTGGTAAAGTGCTGCGGATCCATCCTGATGGAACCATTCCCACTGATAATCCTTTTTACACCCAGACCACTGGTGCCTACCGGGCCATCTATGCGCTTGGGCTGCGCAATCCTTATGCCATGTCTAAAAACCCTATCAGCGGAAAGCTTTACATCAATGAAGCCCGGGGCAACAATAAGGCCAGCGTCTATGTTGTACAAGCAGGTGCCAATTACGGCCATGAAGCCAACACGGATTCCGATCTAGGAACGCCCGTTGCGAAATGGGCGGACGCTTCACTTGCCGGCGGCGAGTTGATTACTGGTGGGGCATGGTATCCCGAAGAGGGTCCCTTTCCTCAAGAATTTCATGGCGGTTACTTTGTGCCACTGTGGGGCAGCAATGCTGTGGATCGTGGGCAGATTAGCGTCATTCACTCCGAGACAATAACCACCGTTAGGCTCTTTGAGGGAAATGTGGGCCTGAGTACAGAACCGCCTGTTAAGCCTGTGATGACCCGAATTGGGCCAGATGGCAACCTCTACTATATGCTCACCACCTATCAGACCGATAGCGGTACCATTCAGATGGTCCGATATACACTCCAACAGACCGTAGAAGCACCGCTCTTTACACCTACTGGTGGCACCTTTCAAGAGCCGATCCCAGTCGTTTTGACGTCAAGTACACCAGGATCCACCGTTCACTATACGCTCGATGGCAGCGAGCCTCACCCACAGTCCCCCCAGTATACAGCACCTATCCTCCTATCAAATAGCGCAATTCTTAAAGCCAAAGCCTTCAAAGAGCATTGGAACCCAAGCAGCACCAGTTCGGCTTCCTTTGTGATTGGCATTGGAGAACCCAATCTGCCGCCCCTTGTGGATGCCGGGCCAAACCAACGTACTTTAGTTGGCCGCTCCACCACACTTGATGGTAGCGGCACAAACGATCCAGACGGTAATGATGATCTACTGCACGACGAATCATGGATTCAGATCAGTGGTCCGCCTACGACCATCCTGGATGCCTCTGAGGAGATCGCTTACTTTACACCAGAGACCCCCGGTATCTACGTCTTTGAGCTTACAGTCAGTGACGGAGACGATGTAGACACAGATCGGGTAACAATTGGGGCTTATGAAATGGAGAGTTGTGGGGTGGATGGTTTACAAGCGCTCTATACCTTTTCTGAAGGGAGGGGAACACGGATTCGCGATCGGTCGGGTATTCAGCCTGTGTTAGATTTGACCATTCTCAGCGAGAATACATCTTGGATTGACGAGGGTGGGTTAGCAGTTGATGGAACCACGACGATTCTCTCATCCGGCCCCGCCGCCAAGTTAATTAGTGCCAGCCAAGAGAGTAACGAATTATCGGTCGAATTGTGGATCAAACCCACTAGTGTCACGCCAAATGTATCGGGCCGAATCTTCACCATCTCAGCCGGCACTTTGGCCCGCAATCTAACTATCGGACAAGGGCAATTTGGCTCGGCCCCGTCAGACGTCTTTGACTTTCGGGTGAGGACGAGTAGCGCTGCAACTGACAACAACGGCCAACCGGCGCTGGCAACCGAGGAGGGTTCGGTTACGACAGAACTGATTCATCTGGTCTATACACGGCAGTTCACTGGCACAACAACCATTTACATGAATGGCGTGCCTGCTCAAAGCAGAGCAATCAGCGGTGATCTCTCCAATTGGGACCCAACTTATTCACTGGGTTTGAGCAATGAAATGGACGGTAGCCGGCCTTGGATGGGTGAATATCACCGGGTTGCTTATTACAATTGTGCTCTGGCTCAATCGGACATTTTCACTAATTTTTCCGTGGGGACCCACGCAGCGGAGCTAGACGTGCCACAGCCAAAGCCCAACGTCACTTCGACTGCTACGCCGACAGCGACTATCTCCATTACACCAACAGTGTCTCCCACGGTTACGCCAACCTCTACGCCTACAAGCAGACCAACGCCTACAAGTACACCACTGCCTTCAGATGAATTGCCGCCCACACCCGATCCGTATCCAGGGCCAAACGACGATGTCCGGGATAACGACATCAATTATCAGATATTTTTACCGGATGTTTCATTCGGAACGAGATAGATAATCATTGTCAAGAGTGGGCGATATTGGGCGCTTCGCCGTTGATTGTGTAAGGCGCGACCGCAGACATGAGCGTTGTATCGGCTTGGGTGGTGAAGTAGACGTCCACCGCGGCGGATTCACCACTCCCCAAGCCATTGGCATCCTCGGCAGGCAAGTCATTCCAGGTGGGGATGCCGTCTACAAAGTTGTCCGATGCTGAGGGCTTCACCAGCCGTCAGCTCAATATCCACAGAAGCCGAGTCGTTGGTCGTGCCGCTGGTCGTGAGCGGGCCAGCCAGCACCCGAGTGACGGTCGATGGTCCTGTGCCGATCCAGTTGCCATCGTTCAGCGTAAAACCAGCCGGAATGTAGTCGGCAAGGAAAATATTGGTTGCCGTAACGGTCCCCTGGTTATAGACGGTCAGGGTGAAGGTTACATTGTACATCAGTCATTTTATGTAATCGCGTCAAGTTATAAGATATTTTTTATGGTGCGTGGACAGATGATAGACGTCTGACAATCCACCTGTCACCTTGCAACTCTGCCCCCAACCTTGCTGCCTTGCCACCTTGCCGCTCTGCAACCTTCCAGCTAGACCTTGAATAGTATGGTATAATTTCGTTAAATCTTTCCGGAGGAATAGCGAATGTTCCCATGTTGACAAAGTCAAAAATTAATCATGTTGAAAAATCTGCCTATCGGTATTCAAACGTTTTCGGAAATCATTGAAAGAGAGAACCTCTATATCGATAAGACCGAGATCATTCATCGGTTGATCACATCTGGGAAGTACTTCTTTCTCTCCCGGCCGCGACGTTCGGGCAAGTCATTGACGCTCTCGACCATCGAGTCCATCTACCTGGGCCAGCGTGAGTTGTTCTCCGATCTTTGGATTGAAGAGCGGTGGGATTGGGACAAAATTCATCCGGTTGTTCACATCTCTTTTAGCGGCATCGGTTATCAGACCCAAGGGCTGGAAGGGGCGATTGAGGCCGAACTACGGCTCATCGGCCAACAAATGGATGTCCAGTTTGAACAAAAAGGCATTGATCGCCTCTTTGCCGAACTGATTCGCAAGCTATCAATGAATGGGAAAGTTGTCCTGCTCATTGACGAGTATGACAAACCTATCATCGACTATTTGGATGATGTAGAGCAGGCCATTGCCCATCGCAAGATTCTCAGGATCTTCTATTCGGTCATCAAGGATAGCGACCCCTATATCGAGTTGCTGTTGATTACCGGTGTTTCCAAGTTCAGCAAGGTCTCTATCTTCTCGGATCTGAATAACCTGGAAGATATTACGCTCTATCGTCAGTTTGCCGACTTAACTGGCTATACCCAGGCTGAGCTTGAGGTATACTTTGAACCCTACATGCCCGCCGCTGAGTCAACGCTCGGTCTAGACAGGAACGAATTGCTCGATCAATTGCGCTACTGGTACGATGGCTATTCATGGGACGGAGCCACCCATATCTATAATCCCTTTTCTGTGTTGACGTTCTTTCGAAAATTAGATTTTGGCAACTTCTGGTTCGAGACCGGCACCCCATCCTTCTTACTCACTTTGATGAAACAAGAGTGGCTTTACGCCCTGGAAAATCTAACCGTCAGCGAACGGACTCTGTCTAGCTACGATATTGAAAATCTGCAAGCCATTCCCATCCTCTTCCAAACCGGCTATCTGACCATTAAATCCAAAGAAAAATTTGGGTTATATATCCTGGATTACCCTAATGCAGAGGTCAAAGAATCCTTGCTCGATTACATGATTAGCGACTTGCGTCACGATCATGGCACGCTAGCAACCCCTATGGTCGTGCAACTCTACGAGGCATTCAACGCCAACGATATGGAACGGGTTATCACCCTCATCAAGAGCATCTTCAAAAACATTCCTTCCCACATTTTTATCAAAGAGGCCGAAGCCTACTACCACAGCCTCATCTACCTGGTCTTCTTCTATCTGGGCCAATACACCGATGCGGAAGTCAATACCAACGATGGGCGTTTAGACTGCGTGGTCAAAACGACCACCCACATCTACATCCTTGAATTCAAGCTCGATAAGCGCGCGGCTGAAGCACTCAAACAGATTCACGACAAAGGCTACGCTGACAAGTACGCGGCCGACCCACGGCCCAAAGTGTTGCTGGGCATCAATTTTAGCAGCCAGCAGAAGACGGTAGACGATTGGAAGATGGAGGAGATGACAGGATGAAGGGATGACAAGATGATGAAGATGAGAGGGTGATTGAGATGATAGCTTGCTCCGTCATCTCAATCATCTAATTCATCTTCATCATCCCCTCATGTACCTACTGCGCCACCATCGGCAAGAAGATCGCCCCACCGGTCACCGCATCAATCACCGTCCGCTCGACCGAGCCATCGTTCTTCACAATTTCTAGGATGTAGACGTCACCTTGCTTGAGGATTGCACCCGCGTCTAACCACTCATAGCTAGCCCCAGCTGATTGGCCGACCTGCTTGGCCATAATCATTTCATTGCTGCGTAATTCCCCATCTAGACCATTGGTTTTGCGAATATTGAAGCCAATCAGGGCCAATTCATCGAGTGTCGTCCACGTCAGTTGCACGCCAGCAGCAGTTTGATTCATGCTTCGCTCGGCCAACGTCACTGCCGTGGGATGAAGAATCTCTACCTCAGCACAATCATCATCGTCCGCGTCCATGACCACGGCGATATCATCAGCCGTATTTCCGTCATCACCATCTGGATCAGCAAATGCGTTTTCAACTTCGACAACATTCGGCGTGTGGCCGCTACTTGTGCAGGGTGCCACCGGATTGAGCAAGGTCGTATCCGCTAACGTGGTAAAGGTAACATCGAGGCTGATGCTCATTCCGGGTGCCACGTCTCCCAATGCGGCGGTCAGATCGTTCCAGATCAGCCTCCCTGCATTGCTGGTATCCGGCGTAACGGTGGCACTATCAAATTCCATAAAGGTACTATTGTACCGATCGTCCAAGGGGACAATCGTAAGGGTAACGGCCCCAGTATTGATGATCTGGATGGTGAAGCTAATCGTCTCATTCACGCCAAAGGGGTTCACGCCATTTAAGGTCTTGATGACCTGTAATGATGGAATGCCCTGCAGCGGCACGCTAGCAATATCATGATCATCATCATCTCCAGGCACCAGATCGATATCAACATCGGATGGATTGAGCTGGTCAATTACATCAGTCGTTGGTGGAGAAGTGCTTGGCCCCGTAAAGGTGCCATCTTCATCGATAAGCACGTCTGGGGTACCAGTATCATCCCGATCAGCCCGGCGGATCCCTGCTTCATTCGTCAAATTGGTGGCGTCGGCATCGGTATCGACCTCCATGACGAGTGTAAAGCTGACAGTTTGTCCTGCATTCAAATCGGGAATGGTGTAAATGGGGTATGGTGCACCAAAATTCCAATTCAGGTCTGGATTGTTGGCGACGGTTGGCGCTACAAATCCTGCGGGGACCCAGTCGCAAACTTCCACGTTGCTGGCATCGACATCGCCCTGATTCCTTACATACAGCGTAAAGGTGACGAGATCGCCGACTTGGACGGGTGTGGGATCGACTACCTTGATCAAGGCCAGATCGAAAATCAAGCTCGTAAAGCCAAAGTCGGCGGTGAAGTTGACGTTATCGTCATCAAGGGTGCCGCTGTAGGAAGCTTGATCCTCACCCGTGACTTCTGAGTTGGGTTGTAGATCAAAGTCATTTGAGCTGATGCCGTTGACCTCAGGATTGGTATCGTCTAACCCATTTTCATCGCCCGCTTCATCGGTTGTCTCATCTGTCCCAGCACCTGCCGATGAGAGGTGATTCTCCAAGTCGCCACCGGCTTGGAACTCCTCAGCGGGGACATGAACAAAGTACTGGCCTGGCGTCAGATTGTCGAATTGGTAGAAGCCTCCCCCGCTGGTTGTGGTTGTGCTAACGGGTGTTGCTGCGTTGGGATCATCACCTTGGTTGAATAGCTCCACCGTCACGTTGTCAATGCCACTCTCTGTACCATCCAGCATTCCATTGTCGGCCGTCCCACCACCTGCACCATCATCCAACCAGATCAGGTTACCAATGGCCATCAGCTCTGGCGGGTAGCTAAAGTCCTGGTCCAGATTGTCAGGCGTAGTGGGGTCGAGGGTCACCACAGAGATGCTGTCCAACGGACCTTGGGGATCGTAGGTGGGACTCGTGGTCACAGTAGATGGCAAGGTGGCGGTTACCACCGTGACTGTATAGGTCCCCATGGGTAGATCCTCAAAGAGGTAGAAGCCGGTGATGGTGGTCGTCTCGGTGATGGTTGTGCCGTCGGGGTAGGTCAACACCACATCCACGTCTGGGAGTCCGGGTTCGGTGCCTTGAGTCGTCTGATCACCACCACTCTCATCCACATCAAACCAGATTGTGTCACCAATAGAGCCGAGAATAGGTGCAAAACCAAAGTCGGCGGTGAAGTTGACGTTATCATCATCAAGGGTGCCGCTGTAGGAAGCTTGATCCTCACCCGTTACTTCTGAGTTGGGTTGCAGATCAAAGTCGTTGGAGTTGATGCCGTTGACCTCAGGATTGGTATCGTCTAACCCATTTTCATCGCCTGTTTCATCGGTTGTCTCATCTGTCCCAGCACCTGTGGATGAGAGGTGATTCTCCAGGTCGCCACCGGCTTGGAACTCCTCAGCGGGGACATGAACAAAGTACTGGCCGGGCATCAGGTTGTCGAACTGGTAGAAGCCCCCCCCGCTGGTTGTGGTTGTGCTAACGGGTATTGCTGCGTTGGGATCATCTCCTTGGTTGAATAGCTCCACCGTCACGTTGTCAATACCGCTCTCTGTGCCATCCAGCATCCCATTGTCGGCCGTCCCACCACCTGCACCATCATCCAACCAGATCAGGTTACCAACGGCCATCAGCTCGGGTGGGTAGCTAAAGTCTTGTTCCAGGTTGTCGGGCGTGGTGGGGTCGAGGGTCACCACGGAGATGCTGTCCAACGGACCTTGGGGATCGTATGTGGGGCTGGTGGTCACAGTAGAAGGCAAGGTGGCCGTTACCACCGTGACCGTATATGTGCCCATGGGTAGATCCTCAAAGAGGTAGAAGCCAGTGATGGTGGTGGTCTCGGTGATGGTGGTGCCATCAGGGAAGGTCAGCACAACATCTACCCCTGGCAGCCCTGGTTCAGTTCCTTGGGTCGTCTGGTCACCACCACTCTCATCCACATCGAACCAGATCGTGTCACCTATAGAGCCAAGGAGCGTAAAAGGGAAGTCGGCGTCATCGTAGTCGACCGGGCCTTCACCAATGACTACACTTCGTGGTTCTGGGCCGTTATAGCTATTGCCAGCGTTATCGCCAGTATAGATGTGGTCTGCTAGTGGGCCGCCGGGATCAAAGTTGCTAGGGGCAATTTCAACAAGATAGACATGCTCGTCACTAATGGGGAAGTCATAGTAGCCAGGTTCACCAGGTGCCGTGTCGTCCCCATCTACGTTGGCAGGCTCGTTGGCCGTGGTGGTGCTACTAATCAATTCGCCGGGCTGAATCTGGTTGTCAAGCGGGTTGCCATTCAAGCCATCCTGGTAGAGATTAATCACTACGCCGTTGATGCCTGCCGTAGTTAAATCTTCATCCTTTTCGCCATTGCCATTGGTATCAAACCAAACGTAGTCACCCAGGGTGGACTTGAGCTCATCTTGAATCCGGACATCTATGTTTACCGTAGCCGATGGAATGACTACCGCTGCCGCGCCACCTGGCCCATCGGCATCAGTTTCAGCACCACTCACCGTGGACGTGGTACAGGTTTCTCCATCATTGGAACAGCCGGTTTGGGCAGCCAACCCCACGGTTTCGTCTACGGTGAAGAAGCTAACGATGATGTTGATGGCGGTATTGGGCGCCAGATCACCGAGCGTAGCGGTGAGATCACTCCACGTTAAGATCCCATCATTCTGCTGGTCGTCGGGTGGCGTACCGCTGCCGAATTGGTCATAAGCCAGGTAGTTTGTGTCATACGTATCGCTCAAGGGTAAGTAGGTAATGGTAAGGCTACCTGTGTTGGTTATGGTAATGGTAAAGCTAATAGGCTGTCCCGGCAGGACCGGCTCAGGGTTATTGAGGGTCTTGCTCAGCTCAAATTCGCTTGTTTGCGGAAGGATAGCCTTTGCCTCATGGGCATTTGCGCCTATCCACTGCAAAAAGAGGAAGAACATAGAAAGAAGCAGCGCAACGTTAAAGATGATGCATCGGTGAATCGGCACATGATGTTGTATGCTGTCATGTGCGAATTGACTTGCAATTTGGTTAGGCATTTACAAATATCTCCTGTGTATGGAATCTGTTTGAACCTATAGTGAGCTCTGTTTGAAAACAGTAGTTCGTCTTCTCTGGTAGAAGCCATAGGAAACTACCGTTTTCAACACAACCGCACTTTAGGGTGACTCACTGAAAAAGTGAACACGACTTCGGTATATAAGGTCTCTCATTGACATTGACTGATACCCAGCTCTGTTTGAGTAGATGAGTTCAGCCGCTCTGTTGGAGAAGTAGAAAACTCAAGTATTCAAAAGAAGTGCAGTCTCTCAGCAGAAAGCTCTACATTTCAAACCGGGCGCGGAATAGTAGCTCCCTAATAAGAGACAGGCATCCTCATTTTGGTTCGTTTCCGCAAATGGGTAAGGTATACTGCGGTTGAGCATCAATGGCGTTTGACATCCATTTCGTGAAACGAGTACCAAGTGCCATCTATGCCAGAGCCAAGTATAAGCAGGGTGGGCACAGCCCGTGCGTGCTTGTAGCAACTACATAGCTACGCAGTGGGAATATCCAGATGAGAGTGGATGGTTAGACAGATATTTGACAGTAGAATAACATGCTACTGACAGGTTACGCATCGGCCAATTTATGTAATAACCTCAAATAATAGGGTATTTTTTTGTCATCAAAAGGAGAATATTATACTCAGCTCCGTTTGATAACAGGTGTTTGGTCTCTCTAGTCGAGCGTCGGAAAACACCTGTTTCAAAACGACCGCAGTATAGAGGGGAATGTGCGATGGGTAGGCAAAACGTTACAAACAGTTGTCACTCTATTTCAGTCAGCAACAGTGAACCCCATTTAAACGCATCTTGAGATTGACCGTCATGCTCAAATAGAAGTCTCTCCCCTGTATTTGGGTTGTATACGCCAATGTATAACGTATACTCGCCAAGTTCAGCGTCTTCTGGTAGTTTGAGGAAATATCGATCGGGCAGAAGTTGCCAAGCACTCCACATTGTGGAAGGAATGAACCCACCCGCCAGCGGATGATCATCCTGAGCCACTAATTGACCAGAGGGGCCGACTAAGTGCACAAATCCTGTGAGTGGTTCTTCAATCATCTGACGACTTTGCCAAAGCGCATTCAGTTGGACTGATTGACCTGGATGGGCTTTCAGAGATGGCGAAGATGATTGAGCTGAAAGAGACGATGAGGGTTCTTCTAGAGCTTCAAAAGAATGTAATAGCAATTGTTGGCCAAATAGGAGGGGGCCAACAACTGATTCATTGAGTTGGGACTGGCTCTTTTCGAGCAGGTTGACTGATAGATAGTCGAGCAGAAGAGGATCGCCTACTGGCTCACCGGTTGCCACCGATGTGATGGGCAGGCGCTGGAGGGATTCGGGTACGTAAAAGCTGACTTCTACCCGATAGAGCCCTGGGGGGATATCTTGGGGTAGATGAAACTTAATGCGATCAACCCACAGTTCATCTTGTTGCCAGCTCTTGGTCGAAGAGCCAAAGGGCCAGCGCTCGGCACGCTCAATCTCTACGCCGTCTATATTGACGATGCGAACCAGGATATTCAAGTTCTCCTCAATCGGTGCTCTGTTCTGGAGATAAAGGGCCAGCTCAACTTCTTGCCCAGCAGTGATATCGCCTGCTGTTAACGTATAGTTGACCAGTCGGATCTGCTGATTCCACTCCACAACATAGGGCGGCAGAGCCACATCATCAATCCAGTAGAGCCAGCTATAGTCGATGCCAGAAAGAGTAACCCTTTTACTCGGTTCTTGGCGAAGATAGTGGAGGAGCATTTGGCGAGCGGGCATCTGCCGTTGAATCTGATTCTGATAGAGGATCAGGTAGTCAGCCTGCCAGAATTTTTCGGTGGAGATTGGGATGCCAGGGTGGAGCCAACTGGATACACCGTGGGTATACCAGGAGGCGACTCTGGCCTCTTTGGCGTGAGGCTGGGCGGCTATATGTCTGGCCGCGACATCGATTCCTTCACCCCAGCCGACAAGCATTTCGTCTGTCAGATCCTGCGTTGCCTTCATGATAGGGTTGTAGTAAGTTAGATAGTAGGGAAAGGTTGGAAGGGTAAGAAGCGCCTGACCAACCAGGATAACACCAATGAGCATACCCCATAGCCACTCGACCCGTCCAGCAGGTACGAACCGCTTAAGGGACGAGATAAGCCATACCCAACCTGCAGCGGCCCCAATGGCCAGAGCCGGAAAGGCAGGCAGTAGGTAGCGGTCAAACTTCTTGGCTCCAAATCCTAGAGCGACACCAAAGAAGAGCGCAAAGCCCACAAATTGGACTGACCTCAACCACAGCCGCGGTTCCTGCCTAAATCTGAAAGGTTGGCTCAAAGAGCAAAGGAATAATAGCCCCAACCCAGCCAACGTGAGGGGCGTTGTGCGCCATAAGTAGGTGAGACCGTAGAAGGAGGGGCCAGGGTTTCCCCACTTCAGCTCACCCAGGTAGAAGAGCGGGCTGGAGTGTCCCTCTCCTGCATAACTTTGGGATTCAACGATCATCTGCTGGAGAACGGATAGTGGCCTTACCCAGAGCGCAGGCCATAGGAGCACAAATGTTGCCAGCGCCGCTCCTGCCCAAGGAATTATGGGGCGCACCAGCAGTCGCCAAAGGCCGCCCAGAAAGTCCTGCTCCCGCCAACGTTGGACAAGTGCGGGCAAAGTAAGAAGCAAGTGGAGCAAACCGATATAGCCGACAATCAAGACACCGGGAGTTTTGGTCAATAGGGCTAGACCGCTACCCACTCCTGATAAGATAAGATAGGTGCCAGGTCTTGCCGATTGACGAGAGAACACAAACGCCGCAAGAGCCAGCATCACAAAGCTGGTCAGCAATGCATCGGTATGCAGCAATCTAGAGTGGGCCAGCAGGAATGGGTCGAAGGCAATGAGAGCTGTAGCAGTCAATCCGCATGGCCAGCCCAGCCTGCGAATCACCATGAGCAGGGTAATCGTTAGCATCAGGGACACAATCAGGGCCACAACTCCCCGAGCCGAACCAAGCAACTCTAGCGGTGTATGACCGTGAGACTCCAGTACACCCTTGATGGGATCATCAGTCGTGCCAATCTGCTCGGCCACGACCGCGGGATAGTCGGGGAAGGCGAGCACAAACCCAATCAGCCCGGTCCACATGGTGGTGACCCCAGGGTGCTCGGTCTGGTAGGTCGCCGCCAGATCACCAACATGAAGCGCTTGATAGAAATTGGCGGACCGAGTCAGCCATCGAGGCTCATCAGGCGTCACAAATTCTGTTAGCTGAAAGGCGCGAGGCAACCACAGCAAGGCAAAGATAAAAATGGGGGTGAGCCACCTGAGCAATCGCTTTGTTGTTAGAGGGAAATGACTCACAACCCATCACCTTTATAGAGAGTCTAGCCCCGGCCGATGTGACAAGTATGGAATGGCTAGCGCTCGCATATTCTTTCACAATCAGATCGCAGCCGAATAGTATCATGTATAATATTACTACTTCTTTAGTAGACCGACGAATTCAGCAGCGAGAATGGGGTAATGCGAGTATAAAGGGAGGAGGAAAGTGGCACTCTATAACCATAGAGATTTACAAAATATCATCGAAAAAGGAATTTTAGACACTCATCCCATCAAGGAATTACATGCCCGCACTACATCTAATCCAGCGGGCATAGCTACATATTGTGGTGAATGTGGCACATTTTACGAAGCTCACGGCACACGCTGCCCTAACCCCACCTGTCCCATACCGCTACCTAAACCATCATCACCGTCCGAACTCTGGTTTGTTCTTCTAAATATGGTGGCAGCCTTTCTATATGGTATTTTTACTAATGATGCCCTCCTGACCCTCATCGTTACCTTTATCCTCATTACCACCTCCCTGGTGATATTTTTTTTCATGATCGTGATTCTTAATACCATCAACCGAAAATTTTTTCCCACCAAGCAACGAGACAAAAACCATGTATGGCTACAGAATGTCTTCCTCACCATTGTTCCACCTGCATTTGCCATGCTGTTGATTGCGATTTGGTTGGGACAATTTCCTAATTTAAGTTGGTGGATAATTGAATTTGCCGTGGGCTACTTATTCAACCTGTATGCCTCAGGTCGTTTGCAATTTGATACCAACACATATGCCTCATATGTGTCCAATGAAAATAGAGGAGCAGCAGGGGCAGGCAACATTGGCTCATCACGTTCAAACTCAAAAATGCGTATTTGGAATTATCCGTTGGTTTCGGTGCCGTTGGCATTTATGGTAATTTTAGGGGTTCTTTTCGTCTTCGGGTTTCCATTACTTGATATGCTCTGTGAGCTGTTGTGTTAGCGTCGCTCTACTCTCTTCGTATGGCAGAGAAACCCGACAGAAAGTACAAGGGGCTACCAACGGTACTACCCTACCTGATCCGCCACGCTCCACCAACCAAAAGTCCCGACCAGGCCGACAAGGCTGGTTAGCATCACAAGCAGGTAGCTCACCATGCTTAGCGCTGCGTACTCAGGACCAGCAGCTCCCGTTAGTAACGCAGGTACCGACCAAGGAAAATATTCGCCCCACCCAGTCGCCGCAACAATCTGGGCCAAAATCAGGGTCAAAATGGCAAAGCCCATTGGGGGCAGATAGCCACGCCCAACGCTGGCAAAGAAGGCTACGGGCGTTATTAACCCGATGGTCAAAGCAGCTGCAACCAATACAGTTGTTGTGCCTTGCATAAATGTTGCCACAGGGGCTGGGGGAAGCGTAACAACCGCTCCGATACCTAAACCAATAAGATAAATGACCAACGTTAACAGAGATGCCCAGAGTATTATCACAATGAACTTGGCCAGCACAATCGTTGAGCGTGGCGTCGGCAGCGCCAGCAGATCTTTGACTGTCTGCTCCGCGTACTCTCGGCCAAAAACCCAGCTGGCAATGAAGCTAAAGAGAATCAGTCCGCCGATGGCTGTGGCTTGGGCCAGAATCCCCAGATAGGTTGTCCAGTCGGCAGACCCAGCGATAATCTGGGCCTTGGTGCTGATCATGCCTAGCTGACGAGCGCGATCTGGATCTTTCATGATAACCATAAAGAATCCGCCCGCCAAAGGGGCCAATGCAAAACCCAGAGCAGTTAACAAAGGCATTTTGGAACGTCGTACTTTCAGCACTTCTACCCAGATGGCTTGCCTGATATTACTCATCGTTTAGCCGTCGCTTTCATCGTTCATGCCAACAAGACGCAGAAAATAGTGCTCTAGATCCTCTTGTTCAACGCTGAGTAGGGTCGGTGCATGCCCCACCCCGACCAGGTATGTTGCCACGTCATCTGGTCTTTCCAACGCATTATCATCCGTTACTTCAATCATGTCATTAGTCAGAAGCATGGCAGAGAATCCGGCTTCAACTAAGCGTGCATGGGCAGCCTTACTATTGCGGGTTTGAACCATCAACTGCCTACGCCGATTGCGCTCTAGCTCTGAGATATCCAATTCTTGAATCAAGCGTCCTTGGTGGATAATGCCAATGCGGTGAGCCAGCCGCGCCACTTCGCCAAGAATATGGCTGGACATAAAGATCGTAACGCCCTCTGTTTGGACAAGTTGACGCAAGAGTTCGCGTATTTCCACAATGCCTGCTGGATCTAATCCATTGGCTGGTTCATCAAGCAGAAGCAGTTTCGGACGGTGCAGCAGGGCTTTGGCCAGTCCCAGCCGTTGGGCGTTGCCAAGGGACAGGGTTCCTGCACGCCGGTGGGCATAGGAACCTAAGTTCAATTGTTCAATAATGCGATCAACGGCTGTTGGCTCAGTCCCTGGACGGAGGCGACGAGTAACCTCCAAATTTTCTCGCACAGACAATTCAGGATATGCACTTGGTGTCTCCACCAGATAACCCACATTATGCCAGGGCTCACTCCTTCCGATTCCGATATGGTTACCCAAGATGCGTGCTTCACCGGACGTTGGGTTGACCATTCCCAGCAACATACGAATGGTGGTCGTCTTGCCTGCACCATTTAACCCCAAAAAGGCATAGATTTCGCCTGACGCAACCCGAAGAGATAAGCCATCCACCGCCACAACGTCACCGTATCTTTTTGACAAATTGTGGGTTTCAATTGCGGTGTCCATGATTGCTCGCCTCCTTCATGGTATCGTCCCCAATAAGAGTGCATTATCTGGTAGAGAAGCCCCATCCGCTGAAAGACCTTCCAGCCGCTGCCCTGTAGCCTCATCATAGATGCCTACAATGAGCGAATAGGTTCCGTCAGGATCTGCCTCTATTGTAAACGAGGCGTTGTCGTCCACATATTCGCCCACTTCCCAATAGGTTGTGGGATAACTCCACCCCCGAGGAATGCCATCATATTGGGCAACGCGCTCACCATCCCCATTCACCATATGAACGAAGAATTTGTATGATCGTTCCATGCGGGTCAGGGCTTGCCAGTGGAGCAACAGCTCAAGGGTCGAGCCAGAAGAGAAGTCGTCAGGTACCGACAGATCATAGCCGAGTAGCTGAATCTCCTTGTTCCATATTGCTATCGCTTCCGTTGTGACTTGAGGTGCATCAAACATTCGGCCTAGGGCCACGACTTCAATCTCGCCTAGCTCTATCTGCTGACCGACCGATGCATTCTCTCTTTCCAATCCCAATAAAAGCTGATATTTCCCACCGTAGTGGAATGGACTCAACTGAATATCGAGCGGTTGCCGCATCACTTCGTACTCGTTCCAAAGGCTTGTCGGTCGCTCCCCCCCCAGGGTCTGGCAGTAGGGAGCAGATCTATCAATCTCATCGGTCGTTTGCTCTGTTGGTATCAAATAGAGGCAGACGTTGAAATCCGTCTTCGGTACGGCCCGAGTCCCCCAAGTAGGCCGGATTTGAATGGTCCCACCTTGTGGGTAGCGAGCGTCCATTTCACCTAAGTTGGTTTCAATGGCGAGAAGACCGATCTCCTCTGTCAGCACCTGCTCTATCGAATAGTTGAAGCCCTCCATTGGACGAGTGTTATAGACAATCAGTTCATTGTCCTCGTACTCGGGAGCTACGATCAGCCAATGCCTCCAGTCTCGAATCTGCTCTACTGAAGCCAAATTCTTGTGGAGAATCAAGTAGCGAATGTTTGCTTGGGCTAATTGCTCCAACTGATAGGTCACGTCACCAATATTGGGATCCATCTGGTTGGTGGCGTGGAGGTGGGCCAGAAAAGGAGTGCTATCCAAAAAGCGAAAGGAATCCGCCTTAGCCCGAGAGATATGACCCTGAGCCAGCGGCATTCCATGGATAAGCTGATAGCGCATGTACTCCTTGTCCGCCTCATCATGAGAAATGGGGAGAGAGAGCAAACTAGGCACATGTGACATGGGATCTGAAGTGGGATCTGATGCGGGATCCGACACAGTTTCTGCTGCAACCAAGGATGATTTACTTCCTGGCCCGCACCCGCTTGGCATCCCCTCTCCCGCTAGGATAGATTCAGAACGGAACGGAGAATGACATATGGAGTGAGTCTTGTACCATTCCGGTATCTGGATGGGTGCAAGCCGATAGGGATAGATCCAATGCTCGAGCAGAATGGCCAGCAGAATGATGCCGCCAACCATGCCTTGCCGCAGCACACTCTTGGATCTTCCAGCCCATTGCTTCCGTACCACATCCGCTCCATACCCTGCCAAAACGGCAATCGGCAGAGCCAGAAAGATGTTAAAGCGATGAGGATCCCGAATCATCTTGATGAAGAAGAGATCACTAACCAATCGGTAGGGAACGGGTACTTGAGGATATTTGACCCTAGCCCAGGTGAGATCGGGGCCGATGCACAAGGCCAGATAAACGCCGCCAATCAGGACCCAGATCCAAACTTGAGACCAGCGTCTCCAGATCCCAACAATCGCTAACGCTAAGGTAACAAGACCAATAAAGTCAACTCGATCCCGAGTGAAACGTAACCGAAAAGGAAGCTCCTCAACAAAGAAATGGCCCACTAGGCTATTGAGATTCGGTACCAAATACGCCAACAGGTCGCTTCCATCCAGCGACTCCTGAATGACCAGCTCAGATGTATCTTCCAGACCCATTAAAGCATCCGCCACCGGTTTGCCCAAGGGAGTCATGAGCAGGAAGGCTACTACGCCGATGCCAGCCGTGATCCAGGCTGTCCTCCAGTACCTACTCCAAACGCTCTGCCAGATGGTTTGCCCAATAGGCCGTTGAGTAAATTTCCCCACGGCATAAAGATAGTAGATGCCAAAGCCAATCCCACCCATAAAGAGGAGCTGCCAGCGGGAGATACCCGTCAGCGCCAGAAAGCAGCCTACGAGCAGGATATCAACAAGGTGGCGCTTGGCCAATGCGCGACGCAGAAAGAGAATGGCCAGCGGAATCCACATGACGGTAATGGTATTAGGATGTCCTGTCTGGGACATGAGATGGGGCCACGATAGATGAACGAGGCCAGCAACCGTTGCGGTAAAAGGAGAGCGAGTCCAATCGTAAAGAAGCCAGTAGAGGGCACAGCCATTCAGGCAGAAGATGAGTAGGTACGTCAATGAGTAAGCGCTGATTTCGCCAAACAGAGATTGGAGAGGTAGCCAAAGACCAATATTGAACCAGGCAATGTTGTGAAAGAGCAGCGACGCGCCATCGGGGTAAAAGAGTAGCTTGGTATGATAAGGATCTAACCCATTTGTCCAGGCAAACTTGATCCAATGAAAGGTCCACAGATGGCCCCAAGCATCGCCACCCAAACCAACCGGAATTTGCTGACCAAGGTTCACCGCCAGTGGCCAAGTGAGCAGAATTGAGAGCAGGCTGAAGAGACTGATGGGGAACCAGAACCACCAGAAGGATGGGCCTGGGTGCTTCCTTCCAGGGCTCATTCGGTGACTCCGATACGCAGAACATCCTCAGCTAGCGGTTGATTTTGGGCAGAATACCCTGGCAGCCGTTCCCCTGTCGCTTCATCATAGATGCCAATGTGAAGTTCGAGCTTTTGTCCACTATTCAACCCACCTGGGTTCTCCCCACCTAGCTTCAAGTGGATGGTGTCGACCACATACTCACCCTCTTCCCACCATGTGGTTGGGTAGCTCCAGTTGCGGGGAACACCGTCATGTTGGGCGATCTTTTCCCCGTTTCCATCAGACCCATCGGCTTCAAAGATGTGAACAAAGAACTTATACGAGTGGTCCATTCGTTGGGTGGCTTGCCAAATCAGTGTGAGCTGGATCTCACTCCCGTGCTCCTCATTCTCATTCTTATCAGCCTTCGTTGGCTCCAGAATCGCTAGATCATACCCAATCAATCTCAGGCGACTCCCCCAAGAGGCTTGAAGCGGAAAGGAGACACTCGGTGCCTCCATTACGCGCGGCAAGGCTTCGATTTCAAAAGAACCCAGATGTATGGGCACCCCAACGCGACGATTGCGCTCTTCCAATCCCATGGACAGTGTATAGGCTCCCGGTGGTATAAATGGACTCATCTGGTGGTTGTACTGATCACGAACCAGCTCATTGGCTGACCATTCGCTAGCAGGCCATTCTGTCCCCAGCACAAAGCAGGGGCGCTCGGCTACCCCCTTATTCTCGCTCTTTGTATCAGGGGCGTTTGCATCAGAGGCGTTTGGTTCAGAAGCATTCACGTCAGCAGGATCTGTACCGTGGGGAGGGGCATCAGCTATGTATAGGCAAACATGCAGATCCTGCTCTGGTTCAGCCACTGTTCCCCATTCTGCCGTAACTTGAAGGGTGCCGCCTTGGGTGGTGCGTCCTTCCAGCGCGTCTAGATTAGAATCCGCGCGGATTAGACCAATCTCAGTCGTAATCGGCGTCGGTAGCTCGTAATCTTCACCGTGGCGCGGAGTGGTTGAGTAGACAACAACTTGCTCATCTTCATATCTGGGGCGGTAGAGAAGCCATTCTCGCCATTCTCGCATCTCTTTCTCGGTGGCATACTCTTTGTGGAGGATAATGTAGCCAACGTTGGCCTCTGCTAGTGGGCGAAGTTGATGGGTAATGTCTCCTAAATGGGGATTGAGTTGGCTCTTTTCTTGCAACAAAGCCAGAAAGGGCGTGCTTTGCAAGAGTGCATAGGCATCACTAGTAGGTCTGGAGATGTGTCCTTGGGCCAGCGGTTTCCCATGGGTCATCTGGAAGCGCATGTAATCTTTATCCCGTCCTCGGTGATCCAAAGGCAACCCCAACAACCCAAACTTATCGGGACTCTGGGCGAGTTGCTGATACCAAGTTGGGACATCAATGGTGCTCATCCGGTAGGGAAACATCCAATGCTCGCCCACAATTAAGAGAATAAGTAGCCCCACCCAGAGGCTCTGAGTGGCGGAAGAGAGAAGCCTGAAGGACCAGTGCTCCCATAAGCCAAGGACGCCATAAGCCGCCAAGATGGCCACCGGTAAAGACATAAAGGTATTGAAGCGGTGGGGATAGCGAATGACCCGAATGATGGAGAGATCTTCGATCCAACGGTAAGGCATGGGAACCCAGCTATAGATGGCGTTGCCAAAGCGAAAATCGGTTCCCAGTGCAAAGATAAAGTAGAAGCCCCCTAACAACACCCACGGTCGAGCCTTGGCCCAGCGCAGCCAAATTCCAGCTCCAGCCAGAAAGAGGGTCACGTGCCCGATAAAATCCACGCGGTCAAAGTGAAACTGAAGAGATTGGGGCAATTGAAAAACCAGCCAGCGCCATAGGGTGATGTGGCTATTGGGGATCACGTAAGCCAACAGATCACTGCCTTGAAAATACTCCTTGACAAAGATCTCTTCGGGGTTGTCCCGGGTAAGTTGGGCTTCTAACATGGGCCAGCCCAAAGGAGCCATGATCAGAATGGCCACCAGTCCGATCAAACCATACAAAAGCAACATCTGTCGGGTTCGATACCCTTTGTTTGAAACGAAGTAGTAGAGAAAGAAGAGACCAAAGCCCAGGCCAAAAAGAATCAGAAGCTGCCATCGTCCTATCCCTGTTAAGGCGATAAACAGACCCGTTAAGAGTGCATCGCGCACCCGCCTCTCCTCAAAGGTACGCAGCAGAAAGAGCAGAGCCAATGGCATCCACATGATGATGGGCATATTGGGATGCCCCTGCTGAGAGGTTAGGTAGGGCCACGTCTCATAGATAACTCCGGCCACAAGCGCTGCCGAGAAGGAACCAGTCAATTTCTGCGCTAACCAATACCCACTGCAGCCATTAAGGGTAAAGATGATCAGAAACATCAGCCCATAGGCGATTGTATTGCCCCACAGAGCTTGGAGTGGGAACCAGAGGGCAAAATTTAACCAGGCTACGTTGTGAGAGGTCAGCGAGACGCCGTCAGGGTAGAAGAGGAGATGGGTGTAGAGAAGATTTTCACCTTCTAAGATGGCCTTCTTTAACCACCAAAAGGTCCATTGATGCACCCACGCATCCCCACCGGTGCCGACAGGAATCATGGTGTCAAAGTTGAGCACCAGGGGCCAAGTGATGACCACGGCAAGGAGGCCAAAGAATCCCAGGGGAACAAAAACAGGAAATGCGAGGCGAACAAGTCGTTTCATGGCGTTGCCGCTTTACGTTGAACAACGACGACCTCTACAGGGGCTGGCTCTTTCCCATCTCGGAGAAATGTGTACGGTGCGCGACCAAGCGTCTGCCATAGTTCTGGACGTTCTAGTGGCTTGCCGATTAGGATAAGATACTCACTACTTTCGAACCGATCCGCATATCGCTTCGCTTTCTCCTCATCGCTAAATTCTCGGCGGGGCCAGCCTTCCCGAATATCTTTGTCGTCGACCAGATCCATGGGACAGAAGAAGCCCTGCTCTAGACAACGACTCTCCAGATAAAAGCGTAAGGCCCGACCATTCCACTGATCCTGGCGACCGATTAAGGTAATCTGAGGTATTGATGAGGCGAATTCAGTGGACAGATTAAGGGTGGGTTGGCTAAATGCATACAAATCGAGCGTAGTAGCAATAAAGTCATAGGCCGCATGCACATCTGTGCCTACATTCTCGTACTCTTGAATCAGGCGTTGTGGCAACTGTACCTGAGTACGGACTACGCCAATCAATGGGACGAGCAGAATGCTGGCAACAACGATATTTCGCACAGACATGATGGAATCAACTGGTGCAGTGGTTTGCTTTTCTCTGCTTCTGTCGCTGCGCCCTTCTCTGTGTTCTCCTAAGATGCCGCTCATCACAATCCCAGGTGCCAACAACCAAATCGGCGGAAAGAGGATCATGCCAAAGCGCAGATTGTTTTGCAACGTTGCCGTTAACATCATCAGCCCCAAGCCAAAGAAAATAAGGCAGGGCATGATCAAACGACGGCGTTCATAGTGCCTAAGGTGTATCGGTAAAGAAAGCAGTGCAAGGAGGAGCGCAATCCCATTTACGGGATCACTTACAAGCTGAATCGGGTAGTAGAGAAGATTGGCCATCTCCCACATCTGGAACTTTTCCGGCTGAGCACCAGCATAAACAAGCAGCCACTCTAGCTGCTGCAACCCGAATAACCAACCAATCAGGGTGATCAGACCAAACAATGCCGCAGGTACTAGAGCAATCACATAGTGAATCAATACATTTGGATTGTGCCGATTGCGATGTTCATTCTCTTCTGCCTCTGCCTCAAACGTAGAAGCGTCAATGCCTTGCCGCCACTGTCGTTCGCCCATGGATATCAGGACGCTGAGAAATAAGGTTCCCAAGATCAGAATCCCACTGCTATATTTCACAAAAAAACAGAGCATGGCCAAAATACCAGCAAGTAGATAGTACCAGCTGCTAGCCCGATTTACCTTGGGCTGGCCCACATCATCTTTCCTCAAATCAACCTGCTGTTCCGCCCGAACAAAAGCCAACAGAGTGGCCAAGGTAAGGGCCAGGATTACCATCTCCAGCATGGACATGGCTCCATACAGAATATGCAGCAGATCGGCTACCAGAAACATAGAAGGTAAAAGTAGGATACACGAAGATAGCGTAGGGGTAAGTCGGCTGGGATAAAGACTTTTTGGGTAAAGCACTTTAGTGCTTTGCCAAATAAGGACCAATGAAATCAGCAGCCAAAAGGTGCTGTATAAGCGAGCTGAGCTGACACCTGCCCCAAAGATCAGGTCCCAGAATCCCAGCATCAAGCCATGAGCAGGAGGATACCAGTGGGGCTTGACAATCTGCTCCCATAACAAGGAGAAGGATCCCTGCTTGAGAGCAATTGCCACATCAAGACCGTGGATAGCGTGGATAGCCTCATCCATATCCATCTGATATTGATGGAGGGTTGTGGCCAAATAGCCCATTCTGGTGAGGCAGATTCCCAAGATAAGCAGCAGGATAGACGGACAGGCATAGTCCTTAATTCTCATGGGTTTCTGGTAGCTGTTCGCTATAGATATCCAAGCATTGTTTTTCCAACACTCAGACTTGACAGGTTTTGAAAACCTGTCAAGTCTTTGGAAACGCCTTCTCTTAACACCGATCTGATTTCACTTAGGAATCGGAATTAAATAACTTGTGCATAAGATCTCTCAATCCTTCGAGATGACATGCCCAACTTATTTAATGCTCATTCCTTACTGTTCATACTCCACAATCAGAACAGGTCCATCGGAACGGTCGTGAATCGATTCGGCTTGACGCAGCCCCTCGCCCACAATGAGGAAGACAAATGCGTGTCCACTCTGCCAACCTGGCCGATTGATCACTTCTTGCATAACAGAGGCTAAGTTTGGCGTCTGCTGAGCCGGGCCATTTTTGACCCAAGGAGGTAGGTCGGGCCACATTACATTGGCCACCGTACGAGGACGGATCCGCAAGTCATACTTGTTGAGTCTAAAACTATCGGCATTGTCTGTATTTTGGCCGTAGAAATAGAGCGTCGTCGGGACCAGATCATCCTGGTCTGGTTCAAAGATGATATAGGCGTTGCGAATAACTGTGTTGGCTGCTAATGGTACGTTAGGATAGCGGATCCCTACAATGCCTACACCCATCTCCAAATCACCACTTTCGACAATCACATCCCCATCGGCTGACTCTTCGGCATCATCAGAGCGACTTCCCACATTGAGGGTGATGGTCGTGAGTATCGGTGTCGCCGTAGCCGTAGCAGTTGGCGTAGGCGTTTCGTTATCTTTGGAAACCATAGGCAAAAATAGAATAGCTGTGACCTCCGTATCTAGATAATCGGGAATATTATTCCCATTGGCATCACCTGTTCCTTCAGCCAAAGTGGGCGTACCATCGCCATCATCATCCGGGTCCAGATAATCGGGAATGGTGTCGTTATCCGTATCGCGGAAGCGGCTAGCCGTTCCACTGGTGCTTATCTCTCTTATCGTCGGAACGCCATCCCCATCGTCGTCCAGATCCCGATAGTCTGGCGTACCATCGCCATCAGTATCATCGTTATCGAGGTTCCCATCTTCATTCCGATCTTCAAACACGTCACCAACGCCATCGTTCTCTGTATCAAAATAGAATTCAGGTGTAGGCGTACTCGTCGGCGTAAAGGTAGCCGTCGATGGAGCTATCGTAGCAGACGGATCGAGAGGCACAGGCGTGCTGGTTGGCGTAAGTGATGGTGTGGGTGTGGATGTGGAGGTGGGTGTTGCCGTATTGGTCGGTGTTACCGTACTGGTATTGGTGGGTGTATGGGTGGATGTATGGGTGGGCGTTGGCGTAGGTGTTTGGGTTGGTGTGTTTGTGGGCGTCAGAGTTACGTTGAGCAACAATGTCGCCTTGCGCACAGAAAAGGAATCTTCGCCAGAGAAGACCAGATACATGGTTATTCCATCTTCGCTAATCCACTTAGAGGGAAAGGCGCCCAAATCACCAGGCCCCATATCCCACCGTTCCACCGAATAGATCTCAGTCCAAGGTCCCCATGGTTCTGGCGCATCGTATATACCAAAACCACCCTCATAGCGTATGTCATCTGCGTTGTTGTAGCCCTGCCACCAGAAATAACGATTCAAGGCTGGGTTATAGACCATAGACGAGCGACGGGCATAGCCATCTTCCCGATAAAAAATTGAATCTCGCTTGCCGATATCCGTTGCCCAACGTGGCTCACCATTATCCGACATCCCATCAAAGACCTCGATAGCTCCATATTCCAGAATCCGGTCCTTGGGTACGCGCATGAGGATAAAATCTCGCGAACTGCGGTAGGCACTCGGATGGTTATGAGAGACCGAATAGACATAGTTATCCCGGGCGTGTTCATTATTCTGGCCATAGTCAATAAAGGTACAGAAGCCTAGCAAGCTAATATTCCAATCCACATCATGCCATGTTTGTGCATAGTCATCTGACCAGAGAATCGAACACCCTTCACCAAAGCGACTCTCTTCTGGCTTAACCACGTTGCGTAGCCAAAGATAGAGAATGCCGTCGACCATAATCATACCGCTGGATTTTTCTGTCAGATGCCCTTGCCCTTCGATCTCATCGCGGGAAATGATATTTTCTCCCTGAAAATCGGTAGGGGAACCAGTGATTTTGCCAAACCCCAAGCTTAACTTTTCATCTCGTCTTGGCTCAAATCCCCAACCATCCCCAAAGGCTGTATATAGGTCTCCATCATCAGCCCAAGCCATGGTGAAATTATCACTACCTGGGGCAATTCGTCTAACCGCCTCTGGGGGATCCCACACAATGGCATTGACAATGGGACTATGAGGAAAGTCTGAAAGCTGCGGGGAAACTCCTTCCGAGGCACCTTCAATAACGCCTATAGAGACGCCTTCAGAGACACCCGCCGAGACCGGCACCGGAACGTTATGGGTGGCTTGCCAGATAGCCAAAAGCGTGACAGCCAAGCAACTAATCGTTGTAATTATAGAAAGTCGTTTTTTTCTATACATCCTTCCATCACCTATTATGCTTTGCCAGAAAAGCCTTGTCCCGACTCTTGAGCAATCTACTCTGAGAATTTCCGAGAAGGGCATACCCGTGAAGACGGATATGAGCTTTTTCTGGTCATCTCTATATGTGCGGCCCGTGCTACGTTTGAAAATCGTACGTTTGTTTCGCTTGTAACGTTGTGGAAACGTACAGTTTTCACCTCAACCGCAGTGTAGTGTCGCACTTAAGTGCCAAACCTCGTTTGAGAATTCATTCTCTGGTCGAAGATATTCTTTCCCCTCCGAGGGGGGAGGGAGGGCAAATGATTACGTTGGCTTTTTGTCTAGAAGACTCGCAGTACCTGACCTTGGTATGGTTAATCCAATCCAATTCGACCATATTGAAAACATTGTAGTAGTATGGGAGTAAGTGGAAATGTGTTTATCGTGGATTGCGTTCAACTGATGCAATAGAATGGGATTGTGACCATGAATCTGACGGTCTTCATACGAGAACTAGACGCTTCTTTACAGTGGGCATACGGTATCATATCTCGATATCTTGTGCAAATAAGTACCAAGTCGATGCCCTCGATTCAGGCTGGTTATGATGAACAGATCAATTTACATCGCCGTTTGGTTGGAAGTCGCTTATTCCATGGACATGCCGTTCTAGGCACTCAGAAACACTGCTGCCCCAACGAGCGATACCGTGAACAAGCTCATGGGCTCGGAGCAGGCATCGTGGCCTATAAGATGCCTCTCCTATTCAGAAAAATCCATCTCGTTGCCTGTTGCCTTCTTTCTTTATTTTTGCTTCTTTTACCTTTTCTTCCCGCACAGGGAGCCTATGCCCAACAAGAGAGTACTCAGCAAGAAAGTCTCCAACAAGGAAGTCATGATGGTAACGATACAGGGACGTTTATGACAGAAAGTTCCACCGCAGGGGCTACCAATGAGGCTGACATTGAGAACAGCGGCGATATGGCTCTGGCTGATGATAGTGTCGAATCGGTAATCAATTATGATGATGAAATTCTCTATCTTGATGGGCAAGGCATCATCCGAATCCTGGATACTACCCAGACAAGTCCCTCTCCCATCGACTGGTTTAGCAACGAAAGCGGATTTACTCACTTGGCCACGGGAGACTTTAATGGGGATGGAGACATAGAGGTGGCCGGAATGAAAGGAGTTGGGGCTTTAGGGCGGCTCGTCGTCTATGATCCGGTTGTTAGTCCAGGCACCTCTGTTCCTACGGGACGTAGCATCAACGGAATCCCCTGGCAGCTCATGCATGAACGAGCCGTGGGATTTACGCCTCTTATTCTGGCAGCTGGGAACTTGGATGAGAGTTCCGCAGCAGATGAGATTCTCTTGGGATATGATATTGGTAATGGCCTATCCGAAATTGTAATTCTCAAACTGACCGATAGTATCGCACAGACCAACAGCTTGGTTACTGAATTGCCAGTGGGGCCACTTGGCCAAACACGCTTTCAATTCAACCGTCTCTGGACCTCTGTGGCCATTGGCCAGATGGACAATGTAGGGCCAGACGAGATCGTTCTCATCGACAGCCTCTATATTCCGGACGAACATGAGAGCATGATTGCTATGTTCCAATTGAGCGCTTTGCCCACCAATACGCCCTTCTTTTGGCGCGACAACAGCTTCGTCAGTTGGAAACGGGCAGCCATTGGCAATATCGATGATGATGATCGGATCGAGATTGTCGTCACTCGTAAGATTGAGTGTTGTGATACGTTGCCCGATACGTCCCATCTGACGCCAACGGCCTGGTTCTTTGAGTACAGCACAAGCAGCAACAACATCGTCGATGAGGATGATGGTTGTCCCGATGAACCTCACTTACCTACCACCTGTCCTGACGATGTGGACTCACTCTACTTTGATCCAGCTCCATCCTTTGTTTTTTTGGCTGATATGAACAACACAGGCGAGAAAGAAGCTGTCTTCTTGCGTTCCTATGCCTTACGGGTGGCCAATAAGGGAACAGCCAATCCAAACGATTTTATTGACCTACCCGTTATCAACACCAACCCGCCCACATGGTTTTGGATGGTGAACCGGGGTACTGATGTCATTACGGGGGAGGACCCAGATGAGGACCAGTATACGACCCATCCCAAGCGTACCCTGCGAGCTGGCTCATCCCCAAGCCTTGCTGATCTACGGCTGAATAACGAGTGGAGCGCGGGCGATTCGGGTGATTTTGATGGGGATGGTCTGGAAGAGATTGCCATTATGCAGCCGGGCGCCATCCGAATTTATCGGTATCAAAACAATGTTACCTTCCCAGCCCCGGCAGCCAATCCGCCCAACTTTTGGCGTCAAGATTTCGTCGATGGAGCCGGTCGGCAAATGAAAAGTGCCAATTTGGATAGAAACAGCTATGTGGACGGGATCGAACTCTTTGTTGACGCGACCAATCTCAATACCGATATCAGAGCCGGAACCACTGGGACAACCACCTTCGAAATCAGAACAGCGCTAAGCGAATCAGTTGTGGCAACGCTCAACATTCCCAGAAGGCCAAGCTGGCTAATCCTTAACGGATCCAGCGCCGATGAGACCAACTTCTCTGTCCCTGCAACCATCGACGCCACATCTGAGCTACCTGGGACATATCAGTTTGACGTGGAAGTGATATCTAACGTGGCCAGTGTGGAAAATTCACCGCTGACCCGAACCTTCACCGTCACCATTTTGCCTGCGCTAGTGGGGATTGAGCCACAACAGGTGACATTTATTGACAATTCTTGTCAAGATACCACTCAAAGCGAAACCTATAACACAACAATTCAGATCGATGGGACACCGACGATTGCCTTCTCTGCTGAAATTGTCCTTGGTAATGTCACCGGAGAGGAGACTGAACAGGGAGAGGACGATTCATCGTCTGGTAGCACAACCGTCCCGATACCGATTCAAAATGGCCCGCCAATTCAATGGCCGTCGGAGGCGTCATGGATAGTCGCTACGACTACTAGAAATGTGATTCCAGGTTCGGTTGAGCTGACCATTCTGCCAGAGAACAGACCCAATTTGGATGAATCACAAGTGGTGGCCACGCTCCAAATTTTGGGAGACGATCGCACGGGGAATGCACCGGACAATCAATTTAGCATTCCTATCGAAATTTTATGCACCCAGTCTACTATCCACCTGCCCTTTATGGCCATTCAATAAATTAGAGTGGCTTGCGTGATTCGTGGTGCGTTGTGCGTGTACGAACCTAGATGATTTATTCTACATTGGCCATATAACTTTTTGATGGCTTCTTTATTCGTGTTCCTCCTATCCGTGTTACAAACCCGCTTGCCGGTCTGAGGTGGAGCCTCGCTAGATATCCTGAAACAGGAGAACAATGATCATTATGTTCAATAATCGAACCGTTCTAATTTGGAGTGGGTGGACTCTACTTCTGCTCGTTGCCTTGTTGGTTTGGTTGGGCTGGGATAGGCAGGATAGCCAAGCGGCCACCCATTCACAGATGATTGTCAAGAACCAAACCCAAATGAATGGTACACAAACTCATGAATCCCAAGTCAGTAATGCCAACGTTCGGGAGCCATATGCTATCATTGAAAGTTGCGGAAGCAGCGACCAATCGATCCGAGAACGAGACGATCCCTATCCCCGTAGCCAGTACGTCTCTTTGGAGTGGGCACCCACCAACTCCATGCGCTGTGCAGCAGACGAAAGTGACAACTTTGTATTGACCTGGACGGCCGATAACATTATTTACTCATCTTATGGAGATGGCTATGGTGTACGTCCCTATCAACAAGAGAAGTTAAGCATGGGGTTCATTGAGATAACTGGGTCGGCCATTGATTTTGATGGGGAAAACGATTTGGAGAATAGCTTAGAAACGTCGGCACGCCCTGATGCCCAAGGACGCAAAGGTCTCAAAGCAAGTGGGTTGATCAGCATTGATGGCGTCTTCTACATTTGGCTACGCAACGTCAACCGGGATGGGCGCTGGTGCCAAGTGGCCCGCTCATACGATGGGGGGCGCAATTGGGATAGAGCCTCTTGGACCTTTCAAGAGTTTGGTTTCTGTGGTTTCGTGAACTTTGGCCAGGACAATGCCATGCCCCAGGCCGTGGCTGAGAAGCACGGCAACTACGCCTATATGTATACCCATGATGAGGTCAGTGCTAGCGCCTACCATGTCGGAGATGGCTTTATCATGGCCCGGGTTCCCAAGGATCGGATCATGGATCGCGGTGCCTATGAGTTCTTTCTCTCGAGAGCCACTGACAATACCAGCGCCAATTGGACGCCGGACATTAACGTGATTTTAGAAAATAACAACCGGCGCGTCTTTAGACATAACGATAGCGCAGCACGTTCCACCATCATTTACAACCCTGGGCTGGCTCGATACTTTTGGTGGCAAGGGTATCGCAACCACGGCGACAACAGTGACGAACGACTCTCAGGCGGCTTTGGCGTCTATGATGCGCCAGAACCGTGGGGGCCGTGGACCACCGTCTACAATGTAGACAACTGGGATTGGGGGCCAGGGGATTTGGGTACCTTTCCAATCAAGTGGATTAGCGAGGATGGGCTGACCATGTATCTACTCTTTTCAGGCAATGATCGATTGACGGTTCGTCGGGCCGATCTCACATTGCTGATTACGCCTACTTCAACGCCTACGCCCACACCTCCACCACCACCCACCGTCACCCCAACGCCTAGCGTGACGCCCAAGCCAACATCAACGGTAACACCGACCCGCACGCCAACCGTTACCCCAACGCCCACATCTACGCCCACGCTCACAGATACACCTCAACCAGGTAGTCTCGGTGGAGAGGCAACACCAACATCCACATCTACGCTTACGCCAACGCCATCGGTGACGCCAACCCTTACACCTACACCCTACCTAGACGAAGATGGCGACGGCATCCAGAGCGCGTTCGAAGGCAATACAGGTGCAAGCGTCCCCATTACGCTCGACACAGATGAAGATGGCTTTCTAAATTTTCTGGATCCAGATGATGATGGTGATGGTGTCCTGACCATCTATGAGTTTGCCGACCCCAATGGTGACGGCAACCCAGATGATGCAATCGATACAGATGGCGATCAAATGCCCAACTATCTGGATCCGGACGATGATAACGATGGCGTGGCGACCAGTGAGGAAGGAACATTGGATCGGAATCAGAACGGTCAACCCGATTATTTGGATGCGTCAGTATCAAGGTTGATTTATGTTCCATCGGTTTTGAGGTAATATGGATGCACCGGGACTGAATAGATTAGTAAGCCAGAATCGCTTCTTTATGATAAGATAGGCATAAATAATTTCCTCTATAGGCTAGACTATTCAGTCGGTCCAGCAGGGCGGCTGACGCCTAGCCAGCGACAGCAGATCCAGGTCATCCTGACTCGTAAAAATCTGCTTACAGATGCCAGCATGACCATATAGAACCAACAGCGATCTAGCTAACCCCGAAACCTACTATCCACCCCCCTACTTAGATGTTCCCATAATGGACGATTGAAATCAAAGGAAATACAATGATCCGATTAACCGTCATGTACAATCTTGCTGATGACGTCAACGAAGATGAATTCCTCGAATGGCGCTTGGGTGAACACCAAGAAAGCAATATGTCTTCCCCTGGCGTTATCCGCTCCGATTTCAGCCGTATCGATGGGCTGGCCATTGATCCATTGGGTAGCGGCAACGATAGCACCCCACCGCATCGCTTCATGACTACGGCGGAGTGGCCCGATATGGAGACGTTCCGAAATGCCTTTTACGCCCCACAGATGCAAAAGAGCATTCAAGAATCTATGCATATGCTCAAAGATCCAATCTTTCTGGTAAGTGAAGTTCTGGTTGCAGACAGCAATCCGTCCTGAACGAACCGAATCCATCCACCAACTTAATCCAATTCCGAGGAGAAGCGATGAAATCACAGACCCGAATTTCAAATTCAATTGACCACCTATCAAGACGTTCCTTTTTACAAGGAGCATTGGCCGCATCCACACTAGCTATGAGTAGCGCACTGGCTGGGTGCCAATTCAGCTTATTAGAACAAAGAATAGATGCGACACCATCAGACACAATGGAGTCAGGCGAAATGATCAATGTAAATGGCACAAGTCTCTATCACATGTCGCAAGGTTCCGGAACGCCCATGCTGATCATGCATGGTGGCCTCGGTTTGGATCATGAATATTTTCAACCAGCACTAGAAAGTTGGGGTGATTTTGCGGAACTGCACTTTTACGATCATAGGGGCAATGGACGGTCGGCGGCACCCGAAGATTGGCAATCCGTGACGTTAGATACTTTCGCCGACGATGCTGAAGCCCTCCGTGTCGAGTTGGGGCTTGAAAAACCAATTCTTTACGGTCACTCATATGGCGGATTTATTGCGCTTGGATACGCTCTTCGTTATCAAGATAGCTTGAGTGGAATCATCCTTGGCAGCACCGGCCCAAACACGAGCTATGCACTGAACATTCCCGAATGGGCCACGGAAGAGGCCCTGGGTGCCCTCAACGCAATCTTTACTGAACCGCTTGAAAGTGATGAACACTGGGCTGAGCTTTGGTCAACGGTATTACCTTTGTACTGGAAGGATATAGATACCGACTTAGCCGCGGATATTCACAGCCGAACCCATTACAAGGCCGATGCCACGACGCGCAGCTTCCAATTGCTTGCAGAATTCGATATGATTGGTCAAATGAGTCAGATCACAATTCCTACGTTGATTCTCAGCGGGCGCTTTGACTTTGTCACGGTTCCCCAAGCTCACGAAGACATGCACGCCGAAATCCCCAATTCGGAGCTAGTCTTCTTTGAAGATAGCGGCCACTTCCCTTTCATCACCGAAGCGGATAGGTACACAGACGTCGTCCGAAACTGGATTGCAGGACTATAGTCACTCTGGAGAAATCATGACCCGAATCGCAACGGACATAGGCGGTACCTTCACGGACCTAGTCTATGTTCACCCAGATGGCACCGTCGGTACAGCCAAAAGCCACACAACACCCAGCCAATTTGAACAGGGCGTCATGGATGTCATCGCAGCCAGCCGAATCCAGCCATCCGAGTTTGTCTCTTTTGTCCACGGCACCACCATTGTCATCAACGCCATTACAGAAAAGAAGGGGGTCAGGACTGCGCTCATTACCAGCCAAGGCTTTCGGGACGTCTTAGAGATCGGCCGGGGGAACCGACCCGACTACTTCAATCTGGACTATGAGAAGCCCAAACCCTTTGTGGATCGCTATCTGCGCCGCGAGGTGCCAGGGCGTATCTCCTACAAAGGCGAAGAAGCAACGCCGCTGGATCTCACCGGATTGCCCGCGATGTTAGACGACTTTCGGGCAGAGGGCGTGGAAGCAGTGGCCATCTGTCTGCTCAACTCTTACGCCAACGCGGCCCACGAGGAAGCCGTTCTGGCCGAAGTGACCAAGCTGTGGCCCGAGGCATCGGCGGTGGCCTCCCATCAAATCACCCGCGAGTGGCGCGAGTATGAACGCACCAACACTGCGGTCATGTCGGCTTACGTTCAGCCCATCGCCCACAAATATCTGGATGATCTAACGGGCCGCCTTGCCAACGAAGGTATGATCTGCACGCCCTACATCATGCAGTCCAACTGTGGGATCGACACCGTCACCAACACCCGCGCCATTCCCATCACCATGATCGAGTCGGGACCAGCCAGCGGCGTTTGGGGCGCGGCCGCGCTGGGGCGGTTGATTAATGAGCCAAACGCCATCGCCTTAGACATCGGTGGTACCACAGCCAAATGTTCGCTCATCTCCAACGGTCAAATCAAGCTCAACACCAACTACATGGTCGAGCAGACCGAGATTTCTGCGGGCTATCCTGTCATGGTCCCCGTGGTCGATCTGGTTGAGATCGGCCAGGGCGGCGGCTCAATTGCTTGGGTGGATGAGTTCAACCGCCTCCATGTTGGTCCCCAGAGCGCGGGCGCGGATCCTGGCCCCGTCTCCTACGGCGCAGGTGGGACTCACGCAACTACCACTGACGCTAATCTTGCTCTTGGCTGCATCAACCCCGACTACTTTTGTGGCGGCACCATGACCGCGGATATGAACGGCGTCTCTGGCGCGCTCGATTCGCTGGCGAGTCAACTCGGTATTTCGGCCTCGAGCCCAACGGGGATACGCGACGCGGCTCGCGGTATTGTGAGGCTAGCCAACAACAACATGGTCAACGCCATCAAGCTCATCTCCGTCAACCGCGGCCACGATCCGCGGGACTTTACGCTGATTGCCTTTGGCGGAGGCGGCGGGATGCACGCCTGCGCGCTGGCCAACGAACTGGGTATCAAGAAGGTGGTCATCCCCAACAATTCTGGGGTCTTCTCGGCCTGGGGCATGTTGCTCAGCGATCTACGCCGCGACTATCTACAAACTCAGGTGGTCGAGCTATCGGTCGAGGGCGCGGCCCAACAGTTGACCGATGCCTATACAGTATTAGAGGCTCAATCTCTGGCTGAATATACCGACGAGGGGATCGACGCTGGACGAGTCCGCTACCAACGCTATGGGCGGCTGCGCTACCAGAATCAAGAACACTCCACCGAAGTCGAGATTCCCAGCGGAGAAATTACAGAAGCCAAACTAACCGAGATCATCGCCAACTTCCACGATGTCTACGAGCGCGAGTATACCTACCGGCTAGATGCGCCAGTGGAGTTGGTGACCTACCATCTGATTGCTTTCGCCGAAGTGGATAAATTGACGCCGGAGAAGCAATCTACCAGCGCCAAATCCGCCAATGCTCTGCTCAAAGGTGAACGTGAGGTGGACTATCTAGAAGCTGGCATCCACACGGCATCCATTTACGACGGCAACGGACTCGAAGCAGGCATGAGTTTTGCGGGTCCAGCCATTGTGGAAGAGGCAGATACGACAGTTGTCATTCCACCGGGCATGAACTGTCTGGTAGATGAGTATGGGAATTACCAGATCAGCGTATAATACACTTAGTCTAGGCATGGTTGAACAGTACAAATCATCCTTCGCCAAAAATGCGCGGATGTTCTTCTATGGCTTTCTCGATGGCCAACTGCCACAGATACCGGTAATGGAACTGCTTGTGTCGAACGCCAGCTTCCACCCTTACTCGCTTTTCAACTATGTGGAAGATAGCGACATGCTCAATCAAGGCAAAGCGTTCTTGTACGATGCGCTGGAGTCCGGCGCTCTGACGCCCACCATAGACAAAGTCTTTCCCATGGAGGGCTACATAGAGGCGTGGGATTATCTGAGCGAGCCGCGGTCCGCCCACGGCAAAGTAGTGATTGAAGTTTAGGCTGCGAGGCTAACGGTTCTTCTCCGCGACGTTTATAGAAAAGACATTAGGTAATTATGACCAATACATACGATCCAATCACATTAGAAATTATCCAAAACTCAGTCCAAGCTACCGCCGATGAAATGTTTGGGGCTATGCGCCGCGCGGCCATGAGCGCCATCATCTACGAGGTGCTGGACATGGGTACGGGCATCACCGACCGCCAGGGCGAGATTGCCGGCTCTGGCGCGGGGATTCCAGCCTTTGTAGGCGTTCTAGACAAGACGGTCAAGAAGATTATCGCCAAATTCGACCAACCAGGCGACATCGAACCAGGCGACGTCTTTCTCACCAACGATCCCTATAATGGTGGTGTGACCCATCTCAATGATATGGTGTTGACCATGCCCGTCTTTGCGACCGCAGATTCTGGGCTTGCCGGAGGCGATGGCGAGCCGGAAATCGTCGCCTGGACGGCCAACATCGCCCACTGGAACGATGTTGGTGGCATGGTCCCCGGCAGCATGTCGCCCAACGCCACCGAGATCTTCCAAGAGGGGATGATCATGCCAGGCGTCAAACTTATATCGCGGGGCGAGCCGATGCGTGCCGTCTTCGATATTTTGGCGGCCAATTGCCGAATGCCCGATTTTCTGACGGGCGATCTGTGGGCCGGAATCGCCTCCGTACGCGTGGGCGAGCGTCGTCTGCTGGAGATTGTAGAGAAGTATGGTAAGGATGTTTTCCTCTACGCCATGGAAGCATACATGGACCACGGCGAACAGGTCAGCCTGGGTGCCATCCGCAACATTCCCAACGGCACCTACAGCTTGGAAGAAGAGCAAGACAGCGGTCAGATCTACACCGTCACCATAGAGATTACCGATGACGAATTTATCGTTGACCTTACCGGCAACCCCGATCAAGATCCTGGCCCCTTCAACATGAGTGCGGACGAAGCCGTTGTCTCCTGCCAGATGGCCTTTAAGAATGTCACCTCCGCAGATATGATCGCCAATGGTGGCACATTCCGCCCGCTAAAAGTTCTGCTTAAGGAAGGGACTGTCTTCAACCCAACCTATCCCGCGGCCATGGCCATCTACTACGAAATCGGCGTGCGCCTGCATGACCTGATTTTGCGCTGTCTGGCCCCTTACATGACCGAAACAGTACCAGCGGGCAACTTCTCCTCTGTCTGCGGCACCCTCTTTGGCGGCATCCATCCCGATACAGGACGCAGCTACGCGGTCATCGAACCAGAGTTGGGTGGCTGGGGTGGCTCCTCCCAGCGGGATGGCAATGCCGGTCAATTCTGCGCCTTCCACGGCGAAACCTACAACTGTCCTGCCGAGGTTGCGGAAGCGCGCTACGGCGTCACCGTCGATCACCTCAGCTTCCACAACGAAGATGGCGGGGCCGGTCTGTATCGCGGTGGCAACGGCGTGCGCATCGACTACCGCATCCGCTCGGATAATGCTTGGTTAACAGCAGCATATACCCGCGATGCCGTCCCACCGTGGGGCCTTGAAGGGGGCAAAAATGGCTCGGGCAACCACATCGTCATCCGCCGTGCCAATGGCGAGTCTGAACGCCACGCCGTCATCGGCATGGAGACGCTCAACACCGACGACGTGATCCAGGTGATGACGGCAACCGGCGCGGGATGGGGTGATCCCATGGAGCGGGACAAGAAGCAGGTGAAGGAAGATCTGAAGAATGGGTATATCACACAGGAGCAGGCTGAGCGCGACTATGGCCTGAGTTAACGAAGCAAACTATGGTATAATGGCATTATGATGCCTAAATTTCTACCGACTTCCACATCTACCTTTTCTGACATTATTACCGGTGGGTTTCTCTATATCGATAAGACCAAGCACGTCTATGATCTGGTGAAGCGGCCCAAAGGTGTTTGGTTTTTATCGCGTCCACGGCGTTTTGGGAAAAGTCTGTTTGTATCTACCCTGGAAGAGTTATTCCGAGGAAATCGGGCGTTGTTCAAAGATTTTATGAGAGCCAAAACAAAGCAATAACCGGCGTAGGCATTAACTTTAATACAGGTCTGCGCACGGTTGATGACTGGGATTCCGTAGAGATATCTTGACCATTGGCTGCGGGTTCAATCGTACACAACGAGAAGAGGCTGGCACAGGTACCGGCCTCTTCTCGTTAACTACATTCGAATACTATTCTTATGGCAGTCTAACCTTACAAAACAATCGTCACGTTACCGGTTGGGAATAAGCCAAGGTTACCTTCCAACATCTGCGAACTGTGGGTCGCCAGCCTCTTCGATGTTGAAATCGACCAGCGAAATTGACCAGCGAAATCGACCAGCGACCACTAGGACCATTAGCCTCCAAAGGCAGCGGTGGCAAATGGCACGTGGAATGGGACACAGTAGATCATCACACCACTATATTGGGAAAGATCTACGTCGGCAGGAATCTCGTAGTTCTGGTCACCCATGTTTCCTTTGAGCGAGCCAAGGTCGATGTAATCGCCCAACCCATCTGTTGATGTGGCATCAGTGTTGCTGATTAGCAGCACGTGCAGGTCTGGCCCATTGGTCACAGAGAAGTCTGACAGATGCAAAGTGCGGCTATCGCCTTCAGTATAGATGGTAGCCGTGCCTGCCCCTTGGTAGCTAGGACCTGAGCCCTTAAATTCACCTTGGGCAGCAATAACCATCTCCGCTTCCCCTTCCGCTGCTGGTTCGGGCATGGCCTCTTCCATGATTACATCGGCCTGTTCAGCCGCCATAATCAGCACGGTTCCAGTTGCCAGTGTCTCCAAGTGTAGCTCCATCTCTTGCAAAACGCCGGCACCCGTGTCTTCAATCGAGGGGTCAATTAGTGGCTTATAGGCAAAAGGAGCTGGGCTGTTGTCTGGCACAGGCTCAATCGAAATGACTGCCGCGTAGCCGCTGGTCAGGTCGATAGCTGGGGACACAAAATCCTGGCCGGGGAAAGGCGGTGTGCCTTCTGGGCCTGCGGCAGGTCCGGCACCGTCACTGTCCGCACCGCTAACAGAGGTGAAGCGACCAGTGCTGATGGGACCATCGGCACCCACAACCCATCCCTCATAGATCCATCCTTCGGGTAGTTCAGGCAGATTTAGAGAGGGGCTAGGGCCGCCCGCAGGGTCCAGCCACCAAAGGCCGTTGACATGGCTCTGAGCTTCGCCACCAGAGGGAGCCGCTAGAATAAAGCTACCGCTGGCGTCGCTAAAGTCGCTGCCCAATGCTGCGGGATGGCCTACCGTTAATTCAGCCAGACCTTCAGTGAGGTCGCCCGCTAGTACATGAACCGCGCTGGGCGCAGGGTCATCATCGGGTGTCGGTTCTATCGTCAACACAAAGGCCGTTGCCGCGCGGGCATCGCGGGCATCAATCATAAAGACTTGCTCACTCTGTACACCCTCGGCATCGATGGTAAAGAGGCCGGTAGAGACAGGCATACCGTCTACAATAATCCACCCCTCATAGACCCAACCTTGACCTAAATCTTCCAACCCTTCAACACTTAATTTCAATTCAGTCAAGAAGAATGCCGTTCCGCTTGCGATGGTTGCGGACTGGTTTTCCATGGCCTGCAAAACGCCCATGCCTAGGTCTTCAATATTGGTATCAACCAGCGGCTTGAAGGTGAAGGGGGCCGGGCTGTTGTCGGGTACTGGCTCAACAGAAATGACGGCTGCATATCCTGTTAAGTCAATAGCAGGGTCAACAAAGTCTTGACCGGGGAAAGGTGGCGTGCCTTCGGGACCAGCCGTTGGTCCACCAGCATCGCTATCTGCACCAGTTACAGAAGTAAAGGTACCTGTGGAGATGGGGCCATCTTCGCCCACAACCCAACCTTCGTATGCCCAGCCGGCTGGGAGTTCGGGTAAGTTCAGTGCCGGGCCGGGACCCGCATTCGGATCGAGCCACCAGATGCCGTTTACATGGGGCTGCTCTTCGCCGCCAGAGGGCGCCGCCAGAATGAAGCTACCGCTGGCGTCTGCAAAATCGGTGCCGAGCGCAGCCGGGTGACCAGTGTTTAGGCTGGCAATGCCATTCTCAAACGAGCCACCGAGGACATGTACATCGCTGGGGGCTGGGTCATCGCCTACCGCCGGCTCGATGGTTAGGACAAAGTCGGTTGCATTGTCACGAACATCACCGCTTACCCAGAAGGTCGTTTCGCTTAGAGCGCCGTTCTCATTGATGCTGAAAAGGCCTGTTGAAACAGGAGCGCCATCCACAATTAGCCAGCCTTCGTAGACAAAATCGTTGCCGAGATCTTCCAGACCGTTAAAGTTAAGCGTTAGCGGCTGCAGGAAGGTTACGGTGCCAGTGGCCAGGGTGTTGGCCTGATTCATCATGACTTGTAACGGATTCGTGGCGCTAGTTAGATTTTCGATGTTAATATCAACCAGCGGCTTGAAGGCAAAAGGAGCGGGGCTGTTGTCGGGTACTGGCTCAATGGAGATAACCGCAGAATAGCCGGTCAAGTCAATGGCAGGGTCAACAAAATCTTGACCGGGGAAGGGCGGCGTGTCTTCGGGACCGGCAGTTGGCCCGCCTGCGTCGCTATCTGCGCCAGTTACGGATGTAAATGTCCCCGTAGAAATGGGACCATCTTCGCCCACAACCCAGCCTTCATATGTCCAGCCCGCGGGTAGCGTGGGCAGATCTAGCCCAGGACCGGGTCCAGTTGTTGGATCAAGCCACCAGATGCCATTGACGGCCGGCTGCTCTTCGCCACCAGAGGGTGCGGCTAAGATAAAGCTGCCTGCGGCTGTGGAAAAATCGTCACCCAATGCAGCGGCATGGCCAACACTCAATGCAGCGCTGCCATCGACAAGTTCACCACCCAAAACGTGGACATCACTTGGAGCAGGATCGTCGTCGACTGCAGGCTCAATGGTTAGCACGAACGCGGCTGCATTTTGGCGATCATGCGCGCTGACATCGAAGCTGCTATCGCTAAGCTCACCGTCTGCATTGATGCGAAAAATCCCGGTCGAGACGGGAGCGCCATCAACAATCAGCCAGCCTTCGTAAACAAAGTCATCGCCCAAGTCTTCAAGTCCATTCAAAGCAACGTCGAGCATGAAGTTGGTACTGCGATCCCTAGTGTGATCCTCAGTGCTTGTCTGTGCTTGCGCGGTTTGGGGAAGCACAGCAAGTGGGGTAAGAGCGAGCGCTACTACCATAAGTAGCTGGGTGATTAGCCCTGCTCTGTTTCTCATCGTTGTTTTCATCTTTCTCATTATATTCTCCGGGTAATTTAGTTCTGTCATTTTCTACGAAAATTATTTGCTACATAGTCTTAGACCGTTCGGTCGCCTCGGATGTTACGGCTCGAATATTACGTAAACATTAACGGGTTCTTGCTTCATGCCACCGCCTTTGCCCTGTGATATAATCAGAGATAAGGATTAATAAATGGGACGCTGACGAGCGCGGATTAACGCTGATTTTACTGGAGATTTATCCGCGTTTTTTCGCAGTATCCGCGTCCCAAACTATATCCATATAATGTCTATCCTACTCATGAGACACATTAACGACCCCATCACTCTTGAAATTATCCAAAACTCACTTCAAGCAACCGCGGACGAAATGTTCGCGGTTATGCGTCGTACCGCCATGAGCGCCATCATCTACGAGGTGCTGGATATGGGCACAGGTGTCATTGACCGTACTGGTGAAATGGCCAGTTCCGGTGCGGGGATTCCTACCTTTGTGGGCGTACTCGATAAGACGGTCAAGCGGCTGCTTCAGAAATTCGATCAACCTGGGGATATCCAGCCCGGTGATATCTTCATTACCAATGATCCCTACAACGGCGGCGTGACCCATCTCAATGATGTAGTGTTGACCATGCCGGTCTTCTATCAGGAGCCGGAACCTGAACTAGAGCCGAAGCCTGAGCTTGTCGAAGGCTTCGGCAACGGCTCGGGTGTGCTTCGACAAACTCAGCTCTTGGGTCGATCACCGGAAATTATCGCGTGGACGGCCAACATTGCCCATTGGAACGACATTGGCGGCATGGTCCCTGGCGGCATGTCTACCGAGGCGACTGAGATCTTTCAAGAAGGCTTAATTCTACCTGGGGTTAAGATTGTTTCGCGGGGGGAGCCAATTCGCGCCGTTTTTGATATTCTTACCGCCAACAGCCGCCGCCCTGATTTTCTGACTGGCGATCTCTGGGCCGCTATCGCTGCTGTTCGGGTGGGCGAGCGGCGCATTCTGGAGACGGCCCATAAATACGGGAATGAGACCTTTCTCCACGCACTGGATGTCCATCTGAACTACGGAGAAGAGGTAAGTCTGCACGCCTTGCGGACGTTGCCCAACGGAAGCTATTCGCTAGACGAGCAGCAGGATAACGGCGAAATCTACACCGTCTCTATCCAGATAAGCGATGATGAGTTTATCGTGGATCTGCGAGGCAATCCGGACCAAGATCTCGGTCCCTTTAACATGAGCGGTGATCGGGCAACCATTGCCTGTCAAGTAGCCTTCAAGAATATTCTAGACTCAGGGAAAGCGCACCTCGGAAAAGTGGCCAATGGTGGCAGCTTTCGGCCGCTCAAAGTAAAATTGCGAGAAGGAAGCGTCTTTCATCCCCATTTCCCCGCGGCCATGGCCATCAACTACGAGATCTCCATCCGTCTCCACGATCTGATTCTGCGCTGTCTGGCCCCATACTTAGGAGAGCGGATTCCGGCAGGGAATTTTGCATCCATCTGCGGCACCGTCTTTGGTGGTATTCACCCAGATACGGGGCGACCGTACACCGTCGTCGAACCACAGATCGGCGGCTGGGGTGGGACCAGCCAGCGGGATGGCAATGCGGGCCAATTTAGCGCCTCCCACGGCGAGACTTATAATTGCCCCGCCGAAGTGGCCGAAGCGCGTTACGGCGTTACTGTGGATCACCTCAGCGTTCACAATGAGGATGGTGGGGCCGGTCTTCACCGTGGCGGAAACGGCGTACGCATCGACTATCGTATTCGCTCGGATAACGCTTGGTTAACGGCAGCCTATACCCGCGATACTGTTCCGCCATGGGGACTGGAAGGAGGTAAAAATGGCTCCGGCAACCACATCGTCATTCGACGCTCCAACGGTGAGACTGAACGCTATGCCGTCATTGGTGGCATGACGCTCAACACCGATGACGTAATTCAGGTCATGACGGCAACGGGTGCAGGTTGGGGTGATCCATTGGAGCGGGATGAGGCATTGGTGAAGGACGATTTGAAAAATGGATACATTACGGAGGAGCAGGCCAATCGGGATTATGGGTTGAGCAAGCGTTTTTAGAAACGAGAAATGAATAACAAAGCTGCCCTCCTATAATCCTTGAAATTATCCCGAACGCTATCCAAGCAGCCGCGAACGAAATGTTCGCGGCGTTGTGTTACACCGCCGCGGGTGCAAGCAGAAGTATCCAGCGTTTTATATCTATAGATTACTCTCCACCCTCATCATACCCTGTAAGTGGTCGATACCAAATATTGCGGAAGCGCACCAGATCGCCGTGATCTTGTAGAGAGAGCGGACCAGTCTCGGCATGGGGTACATACTCATATACATCCCGATGACCGGTGGGACTGAGCAGCTCTTGGTCTAGGTGGAGCAGTACGCCATTGTGGAAGACCGTCACCGAAGCTGGGCGGGTGAGGGTGTCGCCGTCAAAACGGGGGCCTTTCCAGACGATGTCATAACTCTGCCATTCACCAGGTTGGCGGCAAGCATTGACAAGCGGCGGATATTCACCATAGATAGCTCCAGCCGTGCCGTCAGCGTATGTCGGGTTCTCATAGCAGTCAAGCACCTGAATTTCATAGCGCCCCATGAGAAAGACACCACTATTACCTCGTCCTTGGGACTCGCCCTTTACCTCCACCGGTGCGGCCCACTCGATGTGAAGCTGGCAATCACCAAACTCAGCTTTGGTCTGGATACCGCCGGATCGAGGGGCCACTTCCATATAGCCATTCTCAACCTTCCATGGCGCATCGCCGTCTCGGCCTACCCATCCCGCGAGATCAGAGCCGTCAAAGAGCACGATTGCGTCAGATGGTGGCAGGTGATTTTCTGCGCCGGGCATTACAACCCTAGGACGCGGGCGAGCCTTGTCGTGAACTCGGTAGGTGGAGCCAGGAATCATGGGAGTGTCGTCGTAGCCTGGTCGTTCTTGTGTCATGTTTTTTCCTTTTAGTTGATTTACAGATTTGCTCTTTATGTATTCTAGGAAGATGCTGACTATAATACCTATTGTATGCCTATAGCAACTTATCAACAGAACGAGCCGAAAGATTCAAAACAATGTCAACAGCTGATTTAGATGATGACACACAACCCGCGATGGCAGCCTCATCTCTGCCACCTCAAGCAACGACCTCGCCAAAACCGCTTTCCCAAAGACAAATATTGAACACCTGGTGGCCACTGGCCGCAGGTTGGCTCTTGATGACTGTCGAAACCCCAATGCTGGCAGCCTTTGTGGCTCGGCTGCCCAACCCAGAGATCAATTTGGCCGCTTGGGGCATTGCCTTTCCGATTGCCCTGCTCTTTGGCGCACCGGCATTGGCCTTACTGGCTACTTCGACCACCTTTAGCAAAGATTGGGACTCCTACCGCAGGCTACGCCGCTTTGCACTTATCCTGATCGGCCTACTAGTGGGGCTTCATGGGGCTGTTGCCTTTACGCCGCTTTATGACATTGTCGCCAACCAAATCCTTGATGTGCCTGAGGAACTATTTGAACCGGCCAGGATGGGGCTACAGATTTTGCTTCCTTTTGTGGCAGCGGTTGGAATACGCCGTCTGAATAATGGCGTGTTGATTCGCTTCGGTTACTCGCGAGCTGTGACATTGAGTGCTGTTACCCGTTTGGCAGTGGATACGGTTGTCATTGTGCTCTTTCAATTCCTTCCCGAGGTTTCAGGTATTGTTTTTGCTTCAATCACCTTTGCCAGTGGCGTATGTGGCGAGGCAATCTACTCCGCTATACGGGTACGTCCCATTTTGCGCCATCAGTTGCAAGAGGCGCCGCCGCCGGAAGAACCACTGACATTGTCCCCGCTCATTCAGTTCTACATGCCCCTAGTGATGACAATCTTGATTCAGGTGCTCATTCAACCTATCGTAGCTGCTGCCCTCAGCCGTTTACCTAATCCTATCCCCTCGTTGGCTGTTTGGCCCGTAATTATTGGGATGATTTCGATCCTCTCCAGTTCGGCCCATGCGTACGTGGAAGCTGTCGTTGTAGTGTTGGATGAACCCAATCCGCTGCCCAACATTCATCGATTTACGGCTAAGTTGAGCTTAATACTCGTGGGCATCTTGTTGATCTTTAATGCTACCCCTCTTTCCGAGTATTGGTTTCGGGAAGTTCAGGCTCTGCCCGAAAATTTGGTCACTATTGCCCGGCAGAGCCTTTGGATCATGACGCTGGCTCCAGCACTAGCCGTCGCAGACGCCCTTTCGTCTGGTACCTTGATGAGTGGACGCAGAACCCGTCGTATTACCGAGTCGGTTGTCCTATCCCTTTTATTCTCTATCGTCTTGATGATTATTGGCATCTTCATCGGGCGCTGGTCTGGATTAACGGTCTGCCTTCTGGCACTGGTCATTGGGGGGCTACTACGTAGTCTGTGGCTGTGGAGGTCAGCTGCGCCCGTTCGGCACTCGATTCGTTTGCGGGATGTTCAAACTGTGGGATCAATATGATACAATGAAAGTGCTTTTAGCCAATCAGCAGCCAGCTAGATCGGAGCGACCACTGGGTGAGCTGCCAGAGCTTGGCCATATTTTGGGTCGATTTTTATGCTTCCTACGCCATAATAAAGTCAGACTTCAGAAAATTGGTGTATATGGTGTATATACTGTGATTGGCGCACAGACGGAGAGCACCATGAAAGTCTTCACAAAACTGAGCTAGATAGCCAAGATAGCTAAGAAAAGAGTATTTATGAAAGGTTGAAAGACGAATTATGGCCCAAATAGAGACGCTCCGCACTGCGGTAATTGGTTGCGGTCAAATTGGCACAAAACATGTTGCCGCCATCCGCGGTTCTGAGCATGCTACGCTGGTTGCGGCCTGTGATGTGGATATGGACCGCGCCCGAAAAACCGTGGAAGGGAGTGGCGGCACGGCATATACGAGTGTGGATGATATGATCGCCACGGAATCTCTAGATGTCATCACCGTTGCTACGCCAGACCATCTGCACGTAGAGCCAGTTATCAAGGCGCTTGCAGCTGGCTGTCACGTCTTCTGCGAGAAGCCCATGGCCACCAGTTTGGAAGAGGCCAAAGAGATGGTTGCGGCCTCTACCCAGTATGACCGCCATCTTGCCATTGACTACAATCGACGTTTTGGTTTTGGCTACCAAAAAGCCCATCAGCTCATTTCCGATGGACGCATTGGCGCTCTGCGCTATGCCATGATTCGGGTCACCGATGGCTTTCCTCTATCAGCCAAGGTTAGCAAGCCCTACACTATATTGACCGCTCTGCTCTCTCACCACATTGACCTATTGCGCTTCCTCTGCGGCGAGATCGTGTCGGTCCACGCTCTCTTTGGGCCACAGATCGAACGAGGGAGAGTCCACGATCTAACCCTCTCTTTTGAGTTTGAAGATGGTGCCGTTGGTTCAATTATTAGCGGCTGGCGCGAAGCACCTCAGCGAACCTGGGAGCTGACGGAGATCGGAGGTATGAAGGGCATGATCTCTATCGAGGATGTCATGCTTGGCGTCAAGCTCTGGTCCACTCCAGATCAAGCCGAGACCTTTCGCCCTAGCTACTGGACGGAGAATATCACCTTTTATGATTCGTTGCGCATACACGTTCACTCATTTTTAGAACGGATCGCCACAGGCCAGACTCCGCTTGTTTCGGGACAGGATGGGCTACGCGGGTTGGAGATTATCCAGGCGGCGATTGAGTCGGGCAAAAGGAATTCACAAATAAAGACTGTCTAAATCACTGGCAGGTCAGGATTGAACATGGCTCGAACACCCTTTATTGGCATTACAACCTACCATCGCAATGAGGAGGGGATCGTCCGGCTACCCGGTGAGTACGCAGATTCGGTTCGGCGGGCGGGTGGCATACCACTGCTGCTTCAGCCAGGTGAGCCTCGAATGGATGAGGTGATTGGCTTGATTGATGGATTGATTTTATCCGGTGGCGGGGATGTAGATCCAGCCCGCTATTCAGAGGCGACTCATGAACAGATTTACTCTGTCAACCAAGAGCGGGACGACTTTGAGTTCGACCTGCTCGACCGTGTTTTGGGTACCCAATTACCGACGCTGTGTATCTGCCGTGGACTTCAGGTGCTTAATGTTGCCTTAAGTGGTACGCTCATCCCCCACATTCCTGACGCCATCCCAGATTGCCTAGCCCATCGCCAGCCGCCCGACAAACCCTATGGTCCCATCATCCATCCTGTGCAGGTTGAAGACAGCTCTCGCTTGGCTGCCATTATGCAGAGTGGAACTGTCAAACCGGCATCGTGGCATCACCAAGCCATTGATAAATTGGCCAGCGATTTGACGGTAATTTCTCAGGCATCTGATGGCATTATCGAGGCCGTAGAGATGCCTGCCCATTCCCAACTGATTGCCGTACAGTGGCACCCAGAAATTACCGCGGCAGAAGATGAAACCCAGCAGCGGATCTTCAACGAACTGGTTCGCATGGCGGGCAAAGAATAATCAGCTTAAGGTATCAATTGCTCATGACCCATCCCATTCGAATTGGATTTTTGACCCACGTGCGTGGACACAACGATCCTAGGCAGGTTTACGCCGAGACGCTGGAACTGTTTGATGTAGCCGAGCAACTTGGCTACGATGTTGGCTGGGTGGCCCAGCACCACTTTAAAGCTGGTGCTGGATTTCTGCCCTCTCCCTTTCCGTTCCTGGCTGCGGTAGCGGAGCGAACCCAAAACATCCGCCTCGGTACATCGATTATCGTCTTGCCGTTGGAACTGCCTTTACGAGTGGCCGAAGATGCCGCAGTGGTCGATCTGTTGAGTAATGGAAGACTGGAACTGGGTGTCGGTAGCGGAAGCGATCCCGATGAATTTCTGGCCTTTGACATGGATATGACCAATCGTCACTCCCAGACAACAGATGGGCTTATCAAACTTCGGCGCGCTATTCGGGGAGCTCCTTTGGGGAAGGAAGGGCTGACTCTGCAACCGCCTGCCCCTACTCTCCTCAACCGCATGTGGTTGAGCGCCCTGAGCATTGGTGGCGCTGAGTACGCAGCCCAACATGAGATGGGTCTGATGCTGAGCCGTGCAGCTTGGGGACATGATGAGCCAACAGACGTGGTGCAGCTTGGGGTGGCTAAGGCATTCTTAGATCAGTGGGATAAAGAAGATGAATCGCCAAGAATTGGCCTCTCGCGGGGCGTTTATGTATCGCAGAGCAAACAACATGCTCTCAACGAGATTCGGGAGCCCGTGATGAAGGCTGCCAATGCTAGAGTGAAGACGGGGCAACTACCGTCAGATTTGTCCCTTGAACGCTACTGTGAATATTTCCACATCGCCTATGGTAGTCCAGAAGAAGTGGCTAAAGCACTCAGCGCGGATAAGGTACTGCCTTATGCTACCGATCTCATTCTACAGTTTGATCCAGTCTTCCCGCCGCAGGAACGAGTGATCCAGATGATGGAGCGGATCGCTGCAGAGGTTGTACCTAATTTAAGTTTGCAGAATGGATATCTGGCTCCCTAGCGCGAACTGTTCAAGAGTCGGGACAAGGCTTTTCGGGCGGAGTATATGTCATCTCAGCCCATACAAAATTTCATCCAGGTTTTCTAGTAAAAGCTCCGCGTCTGACTTACTAAAGGGCATAGGCGGTCGGATCTTAATCACGTTGTGGTATGGCCCATCTGTCCCGACCAGGATACCCCGCTCACGCAGCTGATTGGAGACAAAGGAGGCTTCGGCAGCGGCTGGTTCCAGGGTTTCTCGATCACGTACTAACTCCATGCCAAGGAAGAGACCAGCACCTCGCACATCTCCCACTAATTCATATCGCTCCATCAGGTTGCGCATCCCGCCCAGCAACTTCTCTCCAACCTGGTAAGCCTGCTTTTGAAGTGGCTCCTGCTCGAGCACATCTAGAACCGCCAACCCAACAGCGCAGGAGACGGTGTTGCCACCAAATGTGCTAAAGAACTCCATCCCATTGTCAAATGCATCCGCAATTTCCCGAGTCGTAACCACTGCGCCAATAGGATGACCATTGCCAATGGGTTTGCCCAAAACCACCATATCTGGCACCACCTGCTGAGCTTCAAACGCGTAGAAGTGGCTCCCTGTGCGACCGTAGCCAGTCTGTACTTCATCGGCAATGGTCACCCCACCCGCCGAGCGGACATACCGATAGACTGCGTCCAGATAACCAGCAGGTAGGATAATCTGTCCGCCAACGCTGGGGCAGGTTTCGGCGATAAAGCCACTCAAACCACGCCCATTTTCATTTAATCTTTGGATAAGCTGCTGCACGTCGTCCGCGTATTTCTGGGTAGAATCAGGATCGGTAGCCCTGTACTGGCCCCGATAGAGATCGGCGATGGGGGCAGTGTGAACCCAGTCAGGCGCGCCTCTACCGCCTGGGCCACCATGCTTATAAGGGCTAATATCAATGAGGCTGGTGGTGTGGCCATGGTATGCGCTTTCGTTAACGATGATATCCTTGTGGCCCGTATAGGTACGAGCCAAGCGCAAGGCCAATTCATTGGCTTCGCTGGCCGAATTGACAAAAAAACAGACGTTGAGCGGATCTGGCATGGTGGCCGAGAGCCTCTCTGCGTACTGGTGCAAAAAGTCATGAAGATAACGGGTATTGGTATTAAGGATGCCCATCTGGCGCTGCCCTGCCTCTACCACCTGGGGATGACAGTGGCCCACATGGGGGACATTGTTGTAGGCATCCAGGTACTTGGCTCCTTGATGATCCCAAAGGTACTGCCGCCATCCCCGCACGATTTTGAGATGATTGCGATAGCCAATGCTCAGATTACGCCCGACTTTTTCCTGGCGCAAGGTCAGCGTTTGAGAGAAGGTATCATCTGCGGGCGGGATTCGTTCGGCAGGAATGCCGACGAGCAGGTTGGGATCGGGACAGAGAGCGCACCAAACGTCCCGCTGACTGGCTAGACCAACACCGGGAAAGTCCAACCCCAATCCAAAGTCATCGAGAATAATTTGCAAGTGGAGGTGGGGTGTCCAGCCACCATTTTCGGCAGGAATACCCATGCGTGCCAGCTCATCTCCGGCTTGGATGGATTGACCTGGACGAAGCTTGGCGACTGATTCTTTGCTGAGATGTCCGTATAACGTAAAGAAGATATGTCTGTTAGAAGCCTGATTATCACCAGGCTGTTCATCATTAGCCTGATTATCTTTAACTTGGTGAGCAAGCAGAATCACACCGCCATAATCCTGAGGACCGGCATTATATCCGACATCATGGACCGTGCCATCCATGGGGGCAAAGATTGGCGTCTCAGCATGGTCAAAGAGGTCTAAGCCGATGTGAATGGTCCGTCGTTCGTCGAGAGGGCCAGAACCTGTATCAAACATAGCGTGGCTGTAAATCAGCCGTGGCTCATTGTAGCGACCAATACTAATCCTTGCCCCCTCATCAGCCATCAGACCAAAGACCCTAGACGTCAGATTTGCTTCACCATTGCGCTCAATATCTCCGTGGAGTAGGGGGCTGCCAATGCTTAGATCGAGGGCAAGCGTCTTCTCTCGCGTCAAATCTCGCCCAAGAATGGGTGCAATGGGTTGACGTTGGATCCACTCTATCACCTTGTAAGCAGAAGGCAACGGGTCCAGACCACAGGTGTAGCGGAAGAGGGCAGTGGCTAGCCCATAGGGGATGTTGACCAGCTTGGGCATGGTGTTGCGAATGGGCTGCTGGCTAATGGCAAGATATTCATCGTTGGGCCGTTCTGCAAGCTGAACCGCAGCCATACAGACACTGACGCAGAGGCGCAAGTTAATCAGACCAAAGAGGGCCGCGAATTCAGCATCTGTCAGAGGGTTGGCTGCGTGATATCCCTTTATAGTTTCTGCCGCTACGGCTAGTGGATCCCCTTTGTCAAGAAGAGCATAGGCAGCAGCAATCGCCAGATTTCCTACCGTATAACTAAAGACCATGTCGCCAAAGTCGATGATGCCTGTCACCGTCTGGTTCTGGCTGTAGAGATCAGCATTAAGGACATGACCTGTGATCACATTGTAATCATTGGCATCACTGTGGATTACGCTCTGCCGCAGATGGGGGAGCAGGGGCACCGTATAGGTCTCTACGTCCGCCAAAAGAGAGTCGATCAGCTCTCTTTGCTCTGGGTCGGTCACTAGGTGGCGATGTTGGCGAACGACCTCCACACCCTGCGCCAGATCCCAATGAAAATCACGGTGGGTGGCAGGATGCTCAAAATCAGCCAGCGCCTCATCCATACGGCCCAATTTGTGACCCAAATCATAAAAAAGCGCATTCGACTGCCAAGGGGCATCCCCCAGTGGCTTGCCAGCTAGAAAAGTAACCAACCGAACTTTGTTGCTCTGACCGTTTGAGGAAGAAATCAGCGTTGATAAAGCGCCCTCTTTGTTTGGGATGAGGTGAGGACAGAAGTCGATGCCCTTTTGAGACAGATGAGTCCAGATCTGCTGCTGGGCCTCTAGAAAGCCATCATCTTCCAAGCCATTGGCAACCTTCAGGACATACTGTTGGCCTTCGTCTGTACTGAGGTGGAAATTTTGGTCTCGCTCACTAGGCAATTTTTTGGCAGTCACATTCATATCGAACTGCTTGCGAACAAACAGTTCAATCGTTTGGGCGTCGTAAGTCGGTGTATGATCGAATAGTTCCATAGAATAAATGATCGTTGGCTCAATAGAGGATGGTATAACGAATTCTGTGTAAAATTGCAGAGCTTCTAAGTGGAGGCGCCTCTATTGCTCATTTTACACAACCATCGTTATACGACCCGATAGAGCTTTATTGTTTGACAAACTGATCAGTATACTCGCCCCGCTCTTTCATGCGCTGATATTCCCATTCGTAGGGCGATTCACGCAACCGATTGGGGCCATTTCGTACGTCAAAGCCCATCTTGGCTTCTTGGGGGAAGTGGCTGTAGATCATCAATCGGCGCGGCTGGCCTGACACATTGGGGCGAGAGTTGTGAATGAGAAGCGATGAAAAGATCATCACGGATCCAGCTGGAGCCAGTGCATCTATCCCACCGGTAAAGTCAACCAAATCGGGCAGTACCTGCAACCCGTTCTCCATGGATTCGTGCTCTAGATGCTCAGTGTGGGTGCCGGGCCAGATGTGGAGGGGACCAGATTCTGTGGTACAGTCATCGATGCAGATGGCCGACGAGAGAATGGTACGGGGGTACTTCTGTGCTTTGTAGTAGGCCCAGTCGCTATGGACAGGGAAGCTGTCATTGGCCTTGCGCACCTCAAGACCCTCAACAGGAGCGGCCAGCGGCTCTTTGTAGTTGAGCTTCTCTTCCATCAAAATGGGTTCATCGCCCATGATTTGCCTCATTGGCCCGACCAACCTTTCATCCGCAGAGACTTGGGCCAGATAGAGGGAAAGATCATTAACGGGCTGTATCTTACGGACCATGTGCTGACCCGCAGAGACTTCGCGAATGTCCAGTCGGCCACTGCGTCGCTTATGGGCTAATGAAGAGTTGATAATCAGTTGGAGTATGCTGTCAGACTCCTTTTGCATGCGGCGCACTTCATCCGCGTTGAATGCGTTCTCTAGGATTAGATACCCCTTTTCGTTAAAAAAGTGTAGTTGGTCATCGGTGATTATGCTCATGTGGTTCCTCCAAGTATTTTGTTTCTTCAAAACCTTTCTCTGCGTAGGGTAAGCAGCCACTCCTCAAGAGCTGCTTGATTGGGCGCCTGATTGGGGAGCTTGCTTTCATCAAGAGCCGCAGCCAACCCGACTTCTAGCTTGCTCCAATCTTCTTCCACGATTGAATCTAGGTCCGCAGGGATGGCGACCTTTTCTGTCATCTGTTGTTTATGGGCGACGAGATGGGCAACGTTGGTAAAGGCTGTATCGGCGGCGAGGGTCTGGACATCGGTCACCAGCTCACCGGAGCGCAGTAGGTGCATACCGGTAAGCGCCACTCGATAGGTATAGAGAGCGCTCTTGGCATGGCGGCGCAATTGATGTTCCCGCTGCATTCCCCGAAAGTAGCCCATGTAATGTTTGGCAAAACCACGATGAATGGTCGCTTGTGCCAACTCTTGTAGCGCATCAGTATGGGGACTGGGAAGCAGCTGATAGGAAGACAAGATGCGTTCCAGCACATTCCCATTCCCCCTGAGCAGCAGCCCAAGGGCTTGGGCAACTTCGTGGGTTGTTAGATCGCACTCCACACCATGGAAGATCTCTAGCCGATCATGAGGCGGGGTTTTGGGATTGAGGAGAAGCAGCTTTTCGGTCGGGACAATGTGAATGCCTTTGATATCAATATCCGAATCAGGCGATGCAAAGCCATATGTGTGGGAGCCGGTGATGGAGCAGAGCAGCACTTCTGCATTTGGACCGTTCTCTTGAAGGAAACGTTTTGCCAAGGCCATATTGGGTCTTTGATGGTCAGATTGCTCAAGTTGCTCAGGTTGGCCAGACATTATCTATCCTCCAAAGCTAAACCTTGCTCTAGAATGTGCATACACAACTGGTCTACTCTGTCACGGTCTGTGTTGGGTGGCAACACAGACTCTATCTTCTCTAATTCTGCGTAGGTTTGATCGGCCCACTCGCAAAGCCGTTCATATCTCCAAGCACCGTTGCGAATGGCCGTCAGCTCGTCGGCATCCCTATCCCCTCGCCAAACGTGGACCTGCCCAGTAGAGATGATCTCTATCCCCATACGCAGCAGCCGCACGAGGTGAGCACCATGTTTGGTATCGTAACCATATTCGGCTTCCAACCTGGCTCGCTCCGGATTGCGACTTTCCATCCAACGACGATACTTGTGCCACTCTTGATTGGCTTTCCGCCAATGACGCTCTTGCTGAATCATCTCGACAAGGTTGTCATCCAGGCCAATCCAGCGAGCGGCAGCATTCCACTTTTCGCTATCTGATGCTAGATTCCACTCGGCCATTGTTTGTGCAATGCGATTTTCCACATCAATCCGTACCGCTGGCTCTACCTCGTTCAGGTCCAATTCCCATCGATCTAGCTGAGTCTGAACCGCAGCCTCTGCCGCGTCCACGTCAGCTTTGGAGATGCGCGCCATGGTAGGCAGATCATAGTCCGCTCTATCCGGCGGACCCACCGGCCCATCATGGTGCCAGCGGTAGTGGCGACGCAAACGCCCCAATTGATTGGAAGCATATCCACCAAAGGTATGGCGGCACTTGGTCGTAATGAACAGATCCCTGGCCTGCCGAAGCAGTTGACCTAGCCGGGTCACCAGACGGACTTCGCTCTCGCGACAAAAGAGCAACTCAATCATATTAGGATTTGCCATGGCCGCTAGGTGGAGAAACTTTTGCACACTATACACCGTTCCTTCCAGCTTAGAGCCGGAAACGACCTCTTGTTCAGCTGCGGTTAAGCATGAAGTAAACCCTTGTAAGTTTTTGGAATCATTCTCCTGTTCAAAGTGGTGAAATACGCTGAATACTTCTTTGCGAGTGGGAATCGCTACGCCTAGAAGATCCACATCAGAGGTCTCGCTAGCGGTACCGTGGGCGCGGCTTCCTGCTAGAGCCAGAAGGATTGTTCGATCATGAAACGTGCTCATGGAATTGACCTATCGATAGAATGACAACGCAGATGAACCAGTAGGTGAAGGCAGCGTTCATGACAGTTGCAGCCCTTTGCGAACAACACCCCTCAATGTATGTCGCTCATCCTCTGGAATCAATTCATGGAACAGCCGACCCGCGGCAACCGTTAACAGCCAGCTGTTGATCTCCTCCTCCGTCATATCGGTTAGCTCTAGATAGTGGGTCAGATATGCATCAACAAAGTTGTGCCGCCATCGGTCAAATTTTTGGCTCTCCTCTGCACCCAATTCGGGTGGTAAGGAAGCATACCTCATGAGCGTGACCGAGCGTGCTACATCGGCGGCTGGAGCACCATGCGTTACGTCAACCCAGTCGATTATGACAGGTCCATTGTCTGTAATGAGGATGTTATGGGGGCCAAAATCGCCATGGCACAGGGCCTGCTCGCTTGGAAGTTGAGAGAGAACACTCAAGATCTGTGGCATAAATGACGGTTGCAACTCAACATAGTCCTGTAATTCTGCTGATTCAACCTGGGCTAGTGAGTTGGATCGCGTCCAGTATGGTTCCTGCAATTTGCCTTGTAATCGAGTATGGAAGCTGGGCACCATCGTGCTGGTCCGTTGATGGAGGCCCTTGTGAAGCTTGGCCATCAGGGTCGCATAATTGATGAACTCTGAAGGATCGTTCTGCATCACATCAAGCATGGTTCGGCCTTCTACCCGCTCGAAGATGACTCCAGGCCGACCTTCGACCTCAATACTTTCCTGCGCATTGGGTGTCTGAACACCTGCCTCAACGACGGCCTGAACAAGGTTTGCTTCTCGTTCCGCATCATAGGAGGTGTAACCAGGATGGTAGAGCTTAAGGACGTGATTTTTACCCCAGGCAAGGACCTCTGCCGTGTTGCCTACAGCGATTCGTGGACCTGGGGCTGTCATAATCTATTCCTCGGGTTGGGTAGGTATCCTGGCTGCTCCGGTGAAATTGTGGCATCGCCTATGCACAGACAAGGGACGAACGAAAGACTCTTCTGGGAATGTTTCGCACGCCGTGGGGAGACTATCGGCAGGTAGCCATACTCCCTGGGCTACCTGACAAGTACGCAACAGAAAGCAGCTCAAGCGTTAGAAACCAGGAATTATAGAGGTCAAAACCGAATGGCCTTAAGCAAATTCCTGGTTTCTTCAGACGTTATGCCTCCTGCATAGCTTGCCACAGCACTTCCGAGCGTACCGGTGCATAGGTGACGACAACGCCGGTTGCATCACGAATGGCAGCGGCGAGGGCGGCGGGGCCAGCCGTTAGGGGCGGTTCAGCCATACCGCGAGCGCCGTAGAGACCCTGCGGATTGGGCTTCTCAATGATGACAGCGTCGATCTCTGGCGCTTGATCGATGCGGGGCATACAGTAGTCCATAAAAGTACCGGATAGAAGTTGGCCATTTTCGTAGACCATGCCCTCATAAAGCCCCATGCCCAAGCTTTGAAGTGCACCGCCTTGCATCTGCCCTTCCACCAACATGGGGTTGATGGCCAGCCCCAGATCCTGAATCGCCACATAGTTGCTGGGGCGTACCTCGCCGGAAACGTCATCCACATCTACTTTGATGATGTGAACCACAAAGCCTGGACCAGCAGCTTCCGGGCTAGAGGTGCCACGTCCCAGGATGGGAACCAACCCAGTGGTATTCTGTCCCTTGGCTGCCAGTTGACCAATGGACGTTGCGGTATCGGGCACGCCTTTGACCTGGGCCATGCCCTCGACAATTTCGATATCCTCAGGGGCCGCTTCGAACTCTTCCGAAGCCAGCTTTAGGAGTTGCTCACGGGCATCTTCCGCCGCACCGTGGACAGCATTGGCCATGGTATAGGTAACCACACTCCCCCCGCTACCAGGTCCAAACGCGCCCGTGGTGTCGCCTTGAGCTAGCTCGATCATGCTGGGGTCAACGCCCAGGGCTTCTGCGGCAATCAAGACCAGCGAGCTTTTGGTGCCGGAGATGTCCACAATGCCAGTCTCCATACGTACTCGGCCATCGGTATCCACACGGCATGTAACTTCCGCATTGCCAGAGAAGTTTGGCCATGCACCCACGCCAATGCCAATGCCTTCACCGGGCTTGCGATTTTTCCAGAGCGGATGCTCTCGGGCCGCTTCCAGACACTCCTTCATGCCGATAGTGGTCTTCCATGGATTGCCAGTGCCCGTGAAGTCACCCGTCTCGACCGCGTTCTGGTAACGAAACTCGAGGGGGTCCATGCCCAGTTTATCCGCCATCAGGTCGATGTTACCTTCGACAGCGAAACAACCTTGGGGCGCGCCGGGCGCACGGTAGGCACCAACCGGTGTGGCAAAGGTATTGACCTCGTAACAGTCGATCTTGACGTGCCCCCATTTGTACAAACCACCCAACGGTCCGGCGATCATGCCACCGTGGTTGAAGGAGAAGACACCATTGTTGGTATAGACGCTAGCCTCGACCGCAGTGACTGTGCCATCATTCTTAGCACCGGTCTTGACGTCAATGACAATCTCAGGGGCCGGCGTAGAAGAGAGGAAATCGTCGGAGCGGGACATGACCAGCTTACACGGTCGCTTGACCATCATGGCCACGGCCGCGGCCAGCGGCTCATAGATGCCGTATTTGGCCCCAAAGCCGCCACCAAAGACGGCGGGCTTAACGACAATGTCGTGGATGGGCAATCCAAGGAGAGAGGCGAGGCTACCGCGCACGGCAAACATATTTTGGGTTGACGTATAGACATTCAGGCCACCAAAGGGCGTCGGTTCCACCACGCAGGCGTGAGGTTCCATGTAGGCTTGGTGGACGCTAGCTACCCGGTAGCGCTGCTCCACGATGACGTCTGATTCGGCAAAGCCCTGTTCAACATCGCCCCGCGCAAATTGATTCTTGGAATTGAGATTGTTGAAGTCATCGTCTCCGGCTGCATCTCCCACAGCGGTGTTGCCATGGAGGGCTGAAAGATCGTCAGCCGCGGTGGGGTAGCCGTCTGGCCAGACTTTGGGCGCATCAGGCTGAATGGCTTCCATCACGTCGGTAACGACGGGCTGTGCATCGACATAGACCATGACCAGATCCGCGGCATCGCTGGCGATGGCTTCTGATTCGGCCACCACTACGGCCACTGGCTGGCCTACCCACAGCGTGCGCTCTTTGGCGAGTACGGCATTGTTACGGGAGTTGATCAAGGCATCCTTGGTGGGCAGATCCTCGGCAGTGAAGACGCCAACGACACCAGGTAGCGCCTCGGCCGCGGCTTTATCAATTCTGGTGATAATGCCATTGGCCTGCTGAGCCAGAATGGGGCGCAGGTGCAACATACCAGGAAAGTGAAGGTCACCCGCGTACTTGGCATGACCAGTTACTTTTTCCTTCCCGTCAATAATAGGGCGGGGTTTGCCAACATATTTGAATTCTGATTTTACTGAGCCATTAGACCCGTTAAGGCCATTACTTTGGGACATTTGGGTTCTCCGTGATTCGAGAGGCAATATCTAGATGATGGTAATTCTACTCTTGTATAGACGGCAAAAAAACTTGTTCCCGTGTAGACGGGAAACTTGTACCAATGAAGATAAGACTGTCCTCGTGAAGACGGGGATGTCCTCCCTTCTCAACATTTCCCAGAGTGGAGTGGTCACGAGTTGGGACAAGGCTTTTCTGGCGAAGTATATTCATCGTTGAATCTGAACAGCGAATCCGAACAGTCATTTTGAATAGAGAAGAAAATATACACGTTTATGCTATCACAAAACGGCTGGTTTTGCTACCTGATTGCTGTATGGGAAAAGCTCACTTTCGAGGCAAATGAACGAGAATGCGATGCACGGTTGCAAAAGAGCATGGACCGTCCGCCAGATTCCTCAACCGTGCATCGCATGCGGGTGGCGAGCCGCATGCAACGCACCCAGTTGGTGATTTCGGCTGCAAAAATGGCTTGAACTGGGTGCAATGCATTCTCTCCTACACACTAAGATGCTCCCTCTATATGGGCGCGCCCCAAATTTTGGGAGATAGCGGTATGGGATCCGCGGATCTTTTAAACGCGGATCCATTCTGGGACACTCCCGTCGCTATTTTCGCTCTGGCATCTTGCATCCTTGTAAGATATAATTTGGAATTACTTAATGATCTATCTCACTTTGTATGAAGACTGGCTGAACCCACCATGAACCCACAAGACGTACTACACGCAATCGGTGTTACCGAGCAAAGCCTAAGCCATGACGAAAAAACGTTCCTGGACGAAAACGGTTATCTCTTCCTCTACGACGTCATGTCTCCCAACCAAGTTGATGCATTTGTTGCACGCTTGGAAGAATTAGAGGCCGCCGAGGGAGATGATGCTGGCAAAGAGTTTCACCAAGAAGCGGGGTCCGCGCGTCTCAGCGACTTGGTCAATAAGGATTCCATCTTTGAGATCTGCTTTACCCATCCACGAGTGGTAGCTGCCATTGCCCACGTGCTGGAGAACGACTTCAAGCTCTCTTCGCTCAACAGTCGTGCCGCACTACCTGGATACGGTCTGCAAGCGCTGCACATGGACGGCGGGCAGGAGATTCTGGGCGTTCCTGCGGTTCCGGTAACCAGAGATGAGAGCTACTTTGTCTGCAACTCACTCTGGCTGCTCAGCGACTTTAACGAGGAGAATGGGGCCACCCGCTTGGTTCCTGGTTCCCACCGTTTTCGCAAACACCCCAAAGATGCGCTCGATGATCCAGCCGCTTCTCATCCTAACCAGATATTGGTGACCGCGCCAGCGGGGACGGTGGTCATCTTCAACTCCCATACGTGGCACGGCGGCACCCTGAATCGGAGTGATACACCGCGGCGGGCCATGCATTCGTACTTTTGTCGGCGGGAGATGAAGCAGCAGCTCAATCAGAAGCGATATATTCGGGACGAAACGTTGGCACGGCTCGGGGAGGCGGCGCGATACATTTTGGATGTGTGAGAAAATGGCTCTGGCCATCTTACTTCCGTGTGAGATATAATTGGGATCACTTAATGAGCTGTAAGTATAAGGAGCCGATTATGAATAGCCAACCGCTGGCTGACGTTCAAACAAATCCAGCAACGAATCGTGAATTAACGCAAAGGGTTATCCAACTTGAGGCAGCATTGGCTGAACTCCAAGCAGTGGTCAATAAGTTTCTCCACCCATTTGTAGACTTGAACTATGTTAACGGTGTCAATGGTATAGATTCCAATGCGCACGATCTACAGGAGTCCAGTCATGATGATCCGAATGATCTCGTCCCTATACGGATGTTGACTGAGCCTGACATGCGTGAGCGCCTAAACGAATTGGAGGCTCAATATAACATGGATTCTCAAGAATTTTACGGCCTTTGGAAACAGGGCGAAGTCGACCATATCCCTGAGAAGATGGGGTGGAGCATTTTGTATGAAGATTGGCTTCAAACCCAACCTACACTCAATTCCATTTGAAAATAGGTGTTTGGTCTCTCTGGTAGAATTTTAGAAAACATCTGTCTTCAAGACGACCGCAGTATAGTAACCAACCAAGTAATTCACAATGCAAGCAAGTGATTACACAGCTTATATTCGCAGTTTACTGATTGCACAAGTACGAGATGGAATTCTAGTTCGTCAATCTCGCCCTATTGACATTAAGACTAACCGCGATAATCAAGGCGGGTCTTTACTTGCTAACAATCCAGGGTTGATTTTTAAGGATGATGCAATCCTAAGAGTTGAAGAGCGATTTCGGGTAGGTAGTGATAGCCGCGTGCTTGCAGAACGATATGCTTATCACTATGAACGACCAAGCGGTTATTACTTTCGATACGAATATGAACATCATGACGGTGATAAACACTATAAGCCCGAATATCATCTCCACGTGGGATGGCGTCTTCCACATTTTCCTGCAACTCCAATGACTTTGGAATCGATACTTAAGCTCATCCGAGTCAATTTTTATGACGATGTACATCGAGAGCGGTTAGTTGGTCAACGCCTCGCTACTCATATTTAGAAATCAAGATCAAATAAACCCAAGACTTCGGGTCTATTATCTTGAGTACTCGAGAGATCTTCCATTCGTTTTATTAAATTCTCGCTCCCTACTTCCAGGGTGACTAATTAGTGGGTAGCGCTCCTCCGCACCAAGATCCTTGACAGCCCATCCCTTCCATCTTATACTGCATTGTGATGTGATGATAAGAATAACAACTCAAATTCATCTGACGGATTGGGCTGAACGAAATGGCCGAATTGACAAAATTGACAAAAGAGCAATTTGCCCAAACGCATGGTGCACTTCTCTCTGCCTTTACGGACCGCTTCCAACTGGAGAAGATGGTTCGCTTTGAACTGGGTGAGAACCTAAACACCATTGCCGGTGGCAACAGCCTGGATGAGGTTACCTTTCGCTTGGTGGGGTGGGCCGAGACGCAAGGCAAGCTAAAAGAGCTGGTGCTGGCGGCCCAAGACGCCAACCCGAGCAATCCAACGCTCGTTGGGCTTATCCGAGAATTAGGGATAGATGAGACGACGTCAAGTGGCCCAGAGCCAACGCCATCTCAACCCGCTGATTCTGCCCACAGGACAACAGCTCAGCCCAAGCGCAACAGTCATCCGCCGACTATCAATCATGACGAGCCAATTCAACTCTTTCACCAACTCCTCAATACAAAAACCCCTCAGCGCTATATGCGGCTGTCGGGTGGCCCAGAGATGGGCAAAAGCCATCTCTTGACTCGGGTCTTGCCCGTCATTGCTTTTCAAAAAGGGTGGCGACCGATTAACCTGGATCTGCGCAATCAAGCCACTACCATTATAGGCTTTATGGATTTCCTCTGCCAAACCCTTGGTCGGCCCAACTTTCCTGAATATGAGAGCGCCTTGCAAGAGTGGACCAATCAACCCCAGATTCAAGGCGATACGATTGAGGATCTATTGGCGGCTCTATCTGCAGACCGCAGTAAGGCTGACGCAGAAAAGGACGAGCAAACCCAGCAGATTGAGTACGAGTTAACGACCTGCATCGTCAATGATCTGACCAAACTCAACCATACCCCGCTGGTCCTTATCTTTGACCAAGTGGAAAATGCCGACGACGATGTACAACGATGGCTAATGGAGCATCTGTTGGCCGATCTTAAACCTGTGGAGCACATCTGTGTGGTGGTGGGTGGTCGCGCCCTGCCTGAACCGGCCCGCTCCTATCAATTCGTCTGCTGCTCTCATCAATTAGAGCCAGTAACCCAGCCGCAGAACTACATCGACTACTGCAAAGAGCTAGCGGTGGAACTATCCGAACAGTCGATAAGAGACTTTGCTACAGCCGCCAAGTATATTCCCGGTCAATTTGCCAGCTTGGTGCAACCTTTTGTTGGAGCGTCATCACTATGAGCAATCCAACCCTCAATCCAGAAGCCATTCTACAGAGATTGGCTGGAGCAAAAGATGATGCAGATCGCTCCGCCATCATTGCCGAGATAGCCTTTGAGCAGTTGCCCACTGAAGTGGCCGACATTGCGCGCGATTGCGTCATTCTGCGCTGGTTTGATAAGGAAATTCTCACTGGGCTGATGGCTGATGATGGAGAGCACGATGTTGAGCAGACCGTACGTTTTCTCTCCAATCTGAACTTTGTGGAGACGATCCCCCAAGGGCTGGCCTACCACGAACAGACTCGAGATGGTCTCTTACAGTTACTGCCATCGGAAACGTTACAAGCAGCAGCCAAACGAGCCGTCTATGCCTATCTGATCCATCCTAATGAAACGGTTGCCAACCTAGAGGCCCTTTACTGTTTGGTGGTAGCCGGTCAACAAGACCAATCAATCAAATTACTGGACGAGTTACTCGCCAAGGCAATCCGTCGCCAAGCGTGGGGAAGCGTTCTGGTGTTATTTAGAACCATCAAACAAGCTGGGTCCCTGCCCTTTGCTCCATTTTTCCCCTTATCTGATTTCCACTATTTTGCCCAGGGACTGGCTCGTCAGATGCAGGGGGATCCCGCTGGTGCCATTAAGGACTACGACCAGGCCATCTCCCTCAACCCGGAATATGCCACAGCATACTTCAATCGAGGGATCGCCTTCTCTGACCAAGGAAATTTGGAGGCCGCCATCGCCGACTACGATCAGGCCATCTCACTCAATCCCGAGGACTCTTTTGCCTATAACAATCGAGGGACCGCCCATTATAAGCAAGGGGATTTGGAGGCCGCCATAGCGGACTACGATCAGACCATCTCCCTCAACCCGGAGGACGCTGATGCTTATAACAATCGGGGGATCGCCCGCAGAGTCAAGGGGGATTTAGAGGCGGCCATAGCGGACTACGACCAAGCCATCTCCCTCAACCCAGAGGACGCCGACGCATACATCATTCGGGGGAATGCCCGCAGAGCCAAGAGCGATTTAGAAGCGGCCATAGCGGACTATGATCAAGCCATCTCCCTCAACCCAGAGGACGCCGACGCATACATCATTCGGGGGATCGCCCGCTCCAACCAAGGAGAATGGGAGGCGGCAATCAAGAACTACGACCAAGCTATCTCCCTCATCCCGGAGGACGCCACAGCACACTTCAATCGAGGGAACGCTCACAGAGCCATGGGCGATTTAGAGGCGGCCATGGCGGACTATGATCAAGCCATCTCCCTCAACTCAGAGGACGCCGCGGCCTATCATAATCGAGGACTCGCCCGCAGAGTCCAAGGGGATTTGGAGGGGGCTATTGCGGACTATGCTCAAGCCATCTCCCTCAACCCAGAGGACGCCACAGCATATTACAATCGAGGGAACGCTTACTCCAACCAAGGGAATCTGAAGGCGGCCATAGCGGACTATGACCAGGCCATCTCCCTCAACCTAGAGTACGCCACGGCATATCACAATCGAGGGAACGCCTACAGAGTCCAAGGAGATTTAGAGGAGGCCATAGCGGACTACGACCAGACCATCTCCCTCATCCCCAAGGATGCGATGGCGTTCCGCAATCGTGGGAAAGCGCTGCAGCAGTTGGGCCACACGGATGAAGCATTGACATCTTATCGTCAGTCTCTTTCGATACAGCCTGATAGTTTTATTGCTCTAAGCGCGATCGCTGGTATCGCTAAACTTCAAGGCGATAGTATTCTTTGGATTGAGATGCTCGCCAAGGCCGCACCGCTGGTTGACTACGAGCGAAGCTACTTTGCCGCCTGTTTTGAAAGCATTGCGGGCAACGTAGACAAAGCATTGGAGCTACTTGCCAAAGCCGTCCATAAAACTCCTGGGTACAAAGATTCGGCCAAAGAAGATCCTGACCTCCACTGGGTCCGCCACGATCCGCGTTTTGATGAAATCGTCTCCTGAACGTTAGATTCTTCGTATTTTTTACAATATCCCCATTGTCTATTCTATGTTAAACTTGATGAATTGTCAGTAGGCGAATGTTTAGAGCGTACCTTGGTTTTCCGATACTTCACCCCTCCACGGCCAGAAGGCCAATGGCAATAACAGCGCTTGTGGAATGGTCAAAAAGACGCCAATGACGTCGGTATAATAGCCTGACGTATCAAAGCGTAGTAGCAAAAATTGCACAGGCAATAGGGCCAATAAGAGCCCCAATAGGATAGTGTTTGTCCGATTCCAAGGATGGATCGCCCGAAGCCCATCCCTACGTACGTTGCCTGTAACCCAAACCAGCGCTAGAATTGCCCAGATACTATACACGGGAAGGAAAAGGTAAGTGACGTCCAGGTCAAGATTTAGGGTATCGCCTCGGAAGCGTATGCCGTTTGGGCTATAGAATGTGCGATAGAACGCATTAAACGCCAAGAGCAAGTGCCATGCTGAAAGCAGCCAGTGGAATGGCGTGCGCGCACCACGGCTTCCCATAAAAAGGAGCGTCCATAGCCATATGGCTTCTACAACCAGCAGCCAATAATCGCCGCTGAGTCCCGCGCCGCCGAACTGAATGCCAAAGTAACTCTTGCCCCAACGATATGAGTCACCATCGAGTAGGCCGCGAATAAGCGGCAGCCATGTCAAGACAAATGTGGCTGTTGTGCCGAATAGCACCATGCGCAACAACCAGTCTGGTTTCCAACCAGCTGATTCCGCCGTTGGCTCATTGGGCTGCTCGGAAGCGTTTGACACTGGAAATAAATTTGTGCGTTGTGTCATCTGTTTCTCCTCTTGTTCAAAAGTCGGGACAAGATTTTTCTGACGAAGTATATGCTCGCAGCATGACTTTTCCATATACCCGTTTGCGAGGCGCAACCCCCGCGTTACCGTTACGTTATCGCGCGGTAACCCACAAATCTGCGTAGGCTTTCAGCCAGAAATGTGCTATACTGCGGTCGATTTCAAAACCGTAGTTTTCCGTAGCCCTACCCGAGAGACCAAACTACGGTTTTGAAACGGAGCTGAGTATAAAATACGTGTCAATTGGCGTATGTATCTTCATCACATATATCGTGCGGTCGGCCATAGATGAGAAAAAGACCGTCGTCAGTCGGTTGACGCTCTCTCATCTAAAACAGAGTTGGGTATAGATTGGCCAGAAAAAGCATGTACCCGTGAAGACAGGTACGTCTCCCCTTTTCGGAAATTCCAGAAGTCGATTGGTCCAAAGTCACGACAAGGTTTTTCTGGCAAAACACATTTTGGGAATAGACAGGCATCATGGCCGACTTATCCATATCACTCCTCGGCCCCTTTGCGGCAACGCTCGATGGCGAGCCACTTGATCGTTTCCGCTCCAACAAAGTCCAAGCCCTTTTAATCTACTTGACCGTTGAGGCATCCCTTGCAAAGGCAACAGGCGATGGAAAGATACCGATCCACCGCCGGGACGCCTTGATGTCGCTCCTGTGGCCTGACATGCCCCAGACTTCGGCTCAGTCTAATCTGCGTCAGACGCTCTTCCGGCTGCGCAAGAGCATCCCCGATGTGACGCTGAACGTAGCGCAAAATGTGACGCAGAGCAGTCATGGCACTGAAGATGTCCCAAGCGCGCCCTTGGTGGTGACGGATCGCCAGACCGTTCAGCTTAACCCTGATATCACCTACAAATTGGATGTTGCGACCTTTTACCAGTTGCTGCACCAACCAATGGCCCATGACCATCCCCAGGAGAATGGCGTCAGCGGTCTTACCTGTCAGCAGCAGTGGCAACAAGCGGCCAAACTCTATCGTGGCGACTTTCTGAGCGATTTCTATCTGGCGGATAGCGCGGAGTTTGAGACCTGGGCAGAGACACAGCGTGAGGCGTTGCGGCGTCTCATGTTGGATGCGCTGGATAAGCTGACAACAAGCTATATCGACGAAGGTGCCTACGCACAGGCACAAGCAACTGCTCGGCAACAGTTGGCAATCGACAACTTGCGTGAGAGTGCCCACCGTCAGCTCATGCGCGCTTTGGTCGATGATGGGCAGCGTACCGCAGCCCTCACCCAGTATGATCTCTGCTATGAATTGCTTGACAATGAGCTTGGCGTAGCACCATCGGCAGAGACAAGCGACCTTTATGCTGCGATTCGGGCAGGCGAGTTTGAGCAACCATACGAGACGCGCCGCGATACGGCTACCGAGGTAGAAATTCGGAGACCCATATCCAGCGCGGCGCTGCCAACTTCCCGACCAATGGAGCAGGCGCAACGCATCTTGCTAACCAAGGTAGAAAGTTTCTGGATAAAAGGCGTGTTGGAGCAATCGTTGCATAATGCGGTCTTTATCGAGTTGGGTAAAGAGGTGCAGCCCGATGCGGTGAGCTATCCATGGAATCTGGTGCTACAGCGACCCGACCAGCCCCGCCAGATGCTACCCACCAATCAACCAATTGAGGAGCTCTTCGACAGCTGTGGACAGGCTCTGTTGATCCTTGGCACCCCAGGAGCGGGCAAGACAACCACGTTGCTGACCCTTTGCCGCGCCAAGATTGCTCAAGCGCAAGCGGACAGTGGCCAGCCTATACCGGTGGTCTTCAACCTCTCTTCCTGGTCAAAACGGCAGCATACGCTAAGCGACTGGCTGGTAAATGAACTCAACGAAAAGTATCTGATTCCTAAAAAGTTGGGACGTGAGTGGGTTGAAGCCGGCCGCCTTATCTATCTGCTTGATGGGCTGGATGAAGCCCGCGACGCAGATCGGCTGACCGCGCTCGAAGCCATCAATGACTTTCGCCAGGAGCATGGACTGGCCCAGATGGCAATTTGTAGCCGCACCGCCGAATATGCTGAACTTTCTACAGAGCTGAGGCTGGAAACGGCCATTGAATTGCAGCCGCTTACTACGGAGCAGGTACAGAATTACGTGACAACTGTTGGGCCACAGCTACGAACGCTCCAATCGGCCCTGCAACAAGACGAAACCCTGCAGCGTTTTGCCCGATCCCCCCTTATGCTCAGCATCCTATTCCTGGCCTATCAGGGCCTGCCCCCAACCGCTTTGCCGCACAGCAATTCAGAAGAGAGCCAGCGCCAGCATATCTTTGCTACATACATTCGGCAGATGTTTAAGCGACGCGGTGATCAACAACTGTACCCTGTGCCAACCATGACCCGCTGGTTGACCCAGTTGGCCCAGGGGATGACCCGCCATGATGAGACGTTGCTACTGATCGACAGGTTGCAGCCAAGTTGGTTGATGGCACGTTCCCAACGGTGGCTGTTTGCGTTGGCCACCCGAATGTTGATTGGTTTGGTTGGGGGAGCCTCGTTTGTTATCGGGTTTGCTCCGATAGCGATTGGCATTGATGATGCGACGGTTTGGCTGGCATCATGTGTCGGAGGAATTTCGACGGGCGCAGCCGTAGCCATCATCAGCCAACTTCGGCGTGAGCGCATAACAATAGCCGAGGCAAGTGGGACTCTTTATGAGCCGCGGCGGACAGAGGCGTTCTTCCTGGTCCTTGGATTTGGTTTAATTGCCGGTTGCCTATTTGTAGGGACATTTACGTACCTAGGGCCAGGCTTAGCATACGGGCAAGATGGCGCGCTGGGAAACGCAATTGTATATGGATTGCTCTTTGGCTTGCGCGAGTATGGCAAAACAGCTGCCACAGAAATACGTGCCGTCGAAGCGTTGTCCTGGTCTTGGCCAGCGGCAGGGCGCGGCTTCTTGTTAGGTACAGCACTCGGTGGAGGGTTCGGGTTAGTGGATTGGATCGCCGAGGTTGCCCAGCGCGGTTACTTTCTGCCAGGGTATTTTCTAATTTTTACCTTGCTCATCGGTATACTCTTTGGCCTTTTGCGAGCGCTAAGTGGGAAAACGGTCTCTGACAAGGCCCAACCGAATCAAGGAATTTTGTTATCGGCTAGAAATATGTTCGTAGCGGGGGGTGTGGTCACAATTCTTATGTGGTTGTTGCTTGATCTAGGTCTTTGGCTCGCCATTGGGCGACCGGAAGGTGGGATACCGCTCAATCTATTTTCTCTACGAGTCGGTATCGGTTTTGGTCTCATTATGAGTTTGTGGTATGGCGGCATGGATCTGATCTATCACAGCGTGCTGCGGTTGATGTTGTGGCTACATGGTATCCTACCGCTCAACTTGGCCCAGTTTCTCAACCATGCCACCAGCCTCATTTTCCTGCGTAAGGTGGGTGGCGGCTACATCTTTGTCCATCACTATTTACAGGACTATTTTGCCACTGCGCCGAGGGAAAATATGCACGAGTGAACTTTATATACATTCCGTACCGCCCCTCAATTCTCCATGGTGCTGAATGCCTTCTCAATCCAAATTGAGTATTTCGGGAGGCTTCGGCCCCTATATCTTCACGGACCCAAAAACCCTTTTGGAAGGTGACTGTTCCTCGAACAGTCACGTCATTTCACCATAAAAAACGGCATGGTAACGGCGTTTTCCCCTGGTAACGCACTGGTAACGGAACGGTTGCGTCGCAAAAACGGACATGCGCAATACTTGGAGCAGATTAGGCTGTATAAAAAATTAGGGAAACTGAATCTATGTCTACTCCACTCTTGCAGACCAAACTATTTGCGCCACAGCACGGCGCAACTGACATCGTAATCCGACCCCGGCTGAGCAGATTATTGGACAGAACCTTTGATTGCAAATTGACGCTTATTTCCGCCCCTGCTGGTTTTGGTAAGACGACATTGGTAGCGGCTTGGCTAGCAGAGCTGCAATCTGCCGATTCGCCACCTAGCCGGGCGCAGATTACACAAGAGGCACACAACCCCAACCAACTTCCTGGCAATCAACGACCTATCAACCACCAACCTGCCAACCATGGCTTGCATTCAAACGACACCGTTAGCTGTATATGGCTCTCTTGCACATGGCTCTCTTTGGATGAGAACGATAACGAATTGAGCCGCTTTCTGTCGTACTTTGTGGCTGCTATCCAGAAGTCGAACCCTGATGTGGGCGAGGATGCGTGGCTTCAGTTGCATAGCCCACAGCCTCTACAGCCCAATATCCTGCTGACAAGCCTCATTAACGATGTGGTCAACTTGCCGCAACAGCTTGTCCTGGTTCTGGATGATTATCACCTGATCCACGAATCGGCCATTCACAAGGCAGTTACCTTTTGGCTTGAACATGGTCCGCCCAACGCCCATATCGTCATGACGACTCGGGTGGACCCGGAGCTGCCGTTGGCTCTGCTACGTAGTCGCGGCCAGATGAACGAGATCCGCATCGACGATCTGCGCTTTACTCATGAGGAGATTGGCCAGTTCTTGCATACCACCATGCAGATTGACCTATCCCAACCCAATATCAGCGCGTTGGCGACGCGCACAGAAGGGTGGATCGCAGGGCTTCAGATGGCCGGTCTATCCATGCGCGGCCAGGACGACATCACCGCCTTTATCGAAAATTTTACTGGTAGTCACCGCTACATCATCGACTATTTGGCTGATGAAGTATTGGATCAATGCCAACCAAAATTACGCCATTTTCTGCTGGGCACCTCTATTCTGGGGCGTATGTGTGGACCACTCTGTGAAGCGATTCTCAATGCATTAAGGTTTTTTGATGATTTGGCTGACAAGGCTACCGAGGCCAAATTGCCTTCTGCAAACACCAAGGGGCTTTATGGCAATTCTCCAAACGCCGCGTCATATGCCCAAGCAATTTTGGAAGAGATGGAAGCGAACAATCTCTTTGTTATTCCTTTGGATAATGAGCGTCGCTGGTATCGGTATCATCACCTCTTTGGGGATCTGCTCCAACATCGGTTGCGGCGTGAGTTCCCTGGTGTTGAAAAGCATTTGCACCACCATGCGAGTCTCTGGCATGAGCACTCTGGCGATATCACAGAGGCGGTGAATCACGCGCTGGCGGCGAGCAATTTTCAACGTGCCGCGACCCTCATAGAACCGATTGCGCATGAGATGGCCAACAAAATGCAACTCTTCACCCTAGGACGGTGGATAGAGGCCCTGCCAAATGAGCTGCTCTTCCAACATCCCCGCATCGTGCATCCGTATGCCATGGTCCTGTCGCTCACCAGCCGCTACGACGAGTATGGCCATTATCTGCAAACCGCAGAGCAAGCCGCTCTGGCCAATCCTGAACAACCGGAATCCCAGACCATTTTGGGCCAAGTGACAATCCAAAAGTGCATTCAATCGTTCTTTCTGGGCGATTTTGAGCGGGCCTTAGAGCGGGTGGACCAGGCTCATCAACGTTTGCCCACCTATAATTTCCCGACCGAACGTTGGGAGTTGGCCTCAATTCGGGGGTATTCTCTACTCCAATGGCATGGCAACGGAGCAACTGCACTAGCGGATCTACTGGACGCTATTCGGATTGCGGCCAACGATCAAGGCCCTGTGGGGTCAACATTCTGTAACGCATTTCTCAGCAATACGTATCTGTGTCTAGGGCAATTGCATGATGCTCACCGCAGTGCCTTGGCAGGACTAGATTCTGCAACGTTGCCCGACGGTTCTCTCCTTCCCGCAGCACCTTATCCTCAACTGCTCTTGGCCCGTAACTGCTACGAGCGGAATGAACTGGATAAGGCCATGACCTATTTGGCTCCAATTACTGAGCAGCTGGAGAATGTTACTGGCCTGACTACCGATCCGGTTGACACAACGCTAACGATGGCCATGATGAAGCAGGTGCAGGGTGACGAGGCTGATGCATTAACTGTCATTGCCGAGGCCGAACACTTTTTCCGCAATGCGCCGATTTCAGATGCATTCCGCTCACGATTTGGGGCCATCAAAGCACGGATTCACCTAATGCAGGGCAACCTGCAGGCCGCTAAACGTTGGGCTGAGGATCAGCAGATGCGTCCCGAAAAAGTGCTGTTGCGCCCCATTCACCTCTTCGTCATGCTGACGTGGGTACGGATTCAACTAGCTTTGGCCCAGTATAAGGCCGCGGACGCGCTGCTAACCCGCTGCCATCAATGGGCGTGGCAACAGGAACTGACTGGCGTTGTGGTGGAATGTGCCATGCTGCAGGCGCTCTCCACTTATGCCCGAGATGAGCTAGAAGAGGCCCTCAGCTTCCTAGAAGAGGCCCTCAGGTTAGCTGCACCTCAGCGGTATGTGCGCCTTTTTGTAGATGAAGGGGAACCGATGCAGATGCTCTTGAAAGAGGCGGTTGCGCGTGGTATCGCGGTCGATTATAGCCTGACCCTGCTGGCTGCCTTTGGAATACCTTCTAGGGAAACGAGTGCGTGGCCAGCTCAACCGGCTGGCAATGCAGCGTTAGTGGAGCCGCTCTCCCCGCGCGAACTCGAAATCCTTCAGCAGATTGCAACAGGGCAGACCAATCAGCAAATTGCCGACGAATTAATCATTGCTGTTAGCACGGTTAAGCGACATATTAACAATATCTATGGCAAGCTTCATGCTCAAAGCCGCACCCATGCGTTGGCTCGCGCCCGAGAGTTAAAGTTGCTTTGAGACTATGTATTAGGTATTAGGCTCGATCCCGGCTGCGCGAAGTTGTGCCTGAAGCTTATCTCTCAATCGCCGCTCCTGAACGGCGACTTGCTGGGCTTGGTCTGCACGTTGCTGCTCCTGATCTGCGCGGCGTTGCTCTTGTAAGGCCCGCTGCCGCTCCTGGTCTGCATATTAGCGGCCTGTCAGGATGAGGGTACCATTCAGGTCACACCAACGTAACCAAGTCTCGCGTTTGCCTTCGAATTCGCCGTCTCATAGCGTTAGGCCAAGATCAACGTCAGGCAACAGATAATCCGACCTTGGGACATATCGTCGGCGCTGTAGTTCATACACCTGCAAAGGGGTTTGTTGGATGAATTGCTGCGGATATTAGTCCACCACTCATCTGCCAGTTCGGTTTCTGAAAGACTGATGGCACTATTCCCATTTCCTATTCTGTGTTAAACTTGGCGGATTGTCAGTACGCGAATGTTAAGAAGGTGCTCACGCAATTCGTTATCGTTGTAACTCGAAATCAGAAAATGGATATACCATCTTCTAATCTATCCCTATCACCGGAACCATCTTCCCCACATGTTTTTTAATCTACTCCACAACAGCCGCAACTACAACCACGATGTCAAGATGTACCTGCTGACGTCGGTTCTGCTGGGCTTCAGTTACTTTGGTTTTGTTGCTGTACTGCTCAATCTTTACCTGCTGCGGCTGGGCTACGACCCGACCTTTATCGGACTGGTTAACGCAGGCGCGCCAATTGCCTTTGCCTCCTGTTCGGTACCGGCGGGAATGCTGGGTAAGCGCTTTGGTTCCCGGCGCACGATCATCGTGGGGATCACCGTGCTGGCGCTGAGCATTGGGGTGATGCCGTTGGCCGAGTGGCTGCCCCAGGCGTGGCGTAACTCGGGCTTTGTGGTTGCCCGTCTACTAACCGGTCTAGGCTGGGCACTTTACATCGTCAATACGAATCCCTATTTGGTTGCAGCGACGAATGATCAAGATCGGAATGAAGTCTTCTCACTACAAGCAGGCCTGCTGCCGGCAGCGGGTTTTCTGGGCAGCGCTGTGTCGGGTTTCCTGCCGGGGATGATGGCGGGATGGTTGGATGTGGGGCTAAGCGATCCGGCACCGTATCGCTACCCACTGCTGATGGCTTGCCTGATTCTGCTGCCTGCCGCTGCCTTGCTCTTTACGACCAGCGAAGCTGAATATGATCGCAAGCCAACCCCGGAAGATGATCCAGAAACTTCGGCGACAAAGTCCTCTAGAACTCTCCTTGGTGGACCGGCCCCCTATCTCATCATCGCCATCCTAGCTATTACGGCAACCACCCGCATGGCTGGCGAAGGAGCAGCCCGCACCTTCTTCAACGTCTACCTGGATGATGCCATGGGCATCTCGACCGCAACCATCGGCATCGTGCTGGCCATTGGGAACATTATTGCTGGCCCGGCTGCGCTGGTGGCCCCTTGGTTGGTATCTCGCTCCAACAAAGTGACCACTGTGGTTATGGCAACTGTGGGTATCTCCATCAGCCTACTTTTGATGGCCTTCATCCCCCATTGGACCGGTGTCAGTCTGGGGCTAATCGGCATCACGGGGATGCTGTCGATTACACGGGCGATTACCAACGTCATTTACATGGAGATTGTGAAGGCAGACTGGCGCTCGTTGACCTCCGGCGTGACCTCTGCCGCGATGGGTCTTGGCTTTGCGTCCATCACGCTGGGCGGGGGCTATATTATCGAGTGGTTCGGCTACCAAGCGCTTTTTGCGATTGGCGCTGTTTCGGTAGCGTTCAGCGCGCTGCTCTTCTGGGGATATTTCCGCACGCCGCGGGGAGAATATGCACAGGCAACGGGGACGGTAGGGGCTGCTTCAACCACTTAATTATAAATTCTCATAAACCACCACTCCACCGACAATCGTCATACTCACCTCCGTCTCCAGAATTGACTCAGGCTCATTCTTAAAGATGTTTTGGTCCAATACGGTGATATCAGCCAGCTTTCCAGATGTCAGCGATCCCTTGATGGCCTCCTCACATCCAGAATAAGCCGCGCCCATGGTATAGGCATAGACTGCCTCCTCTACGCTCAAACACTCTTCGGGATACCAGCCTTCTTTACCAGGAAAGCCATCGGCACGGCGACGGGTAACGGCGGCAAAGATTCCCTGGAGTACATCTGGCGTCTCTACCGGAGCATCAGAGCCAAATGCAAGAACAGCGCCCGTACTAAGCAGGCTGCTCCACGCGTAGGCCAAGCGACTGCGAGCACCCCAGTTGGCATCCGCATAGACAATGTCCTGAGTACAGTGGATGGGCTGCATAGAGGGGATGACGCCTAGCTCAACAAAGCGTTCCAAGTCGTCCGGGTGGAGGACTTGGGCATGTTCAATGCGGTGGCGCAGGTGCCGTCCGATTCCGGCTTTTCGCGTCTTTTCTACTGAATTGAGGACGTTGCGGTTGGCTTGGTCACCAATGGCATGGATGTGGACGGCTAGGCCGTTACGGGCAGCCTTTTCTACCTGTCGGTCTAAATGCTCTGCACTTGCAACGGCAATGCCATAGTTGTCTGGCTCACCCTCGTACGGTTCCACCATCAGAGCGGTTCTCGCACCTAAAGCACCGTCCGAAAAGATTTTCACGGCACCGAAGCGAATCCATTCGTCGCCATAGCCGCTGCGGATCCCTAGCTGGATGGCTGCATCCATATCTGCTTCGGGAATCTGCTGGAGTAGACGTAATCCCAGTTCGTCATCCTCCCTTAAATTCTGAAAGGCGCGCAACGCGGGGGCACCTTCCATATTGTGAACGCCAACAATACCCATTCGGTGGACGTGATGCATGGCGGTTTTGACCGCCTGGACAGCCTCTTCATGGGTCGGTTCTGCAAGCAGATCCCCGACTAAATCCATGGCTCTCTCTAGCAAGATTCCTGTAGGCTCACCGGTGGCTGGTTCGCGTTCAATTTCGCCGCCATCTGGGTCAGGTGTATTAGCGGTGATACCTGCTAACGTCAGCGCCTTGGAATTGGCCCAGCCAGCATGACCACATTTACGACGTAGAAAGGTGGGGTGCTCTGGCGCACCCCGATCCAGGTCCTGACGATTTGGGAACCCATCGCCTGCCCACTGTTCCTGATCCCAGCCTCTCCCCGTCAGCCATCGACCATTTTCTGTCCTTGCAGCCCGAGTAGCTACCCTGTCTAAAGCAGCATCTAGCGAATGCGCACCGACTAGATCGATCTGCTGTAAGCTTAATCCATATGAAAGAAAGTGGAGATGTGCGTCAACAAAGCCAGGAACAACAGTTCGGCCCGCGAGATCGATAGTCTTTCCATCGGGAGCAAGCAGATTCTGCATAGCCTGATTGCTCCCGACGGCCAGAATGCGGTCGCCCCGGATGGCAACGGCCTCGGCCCGTGGCACGGCTTTATCCATGGTGTACACATTGGCATTGCTCAAAAGCAGGGTCGCAGTCATGGTGTCTCCTCTTTATTACCATTCAATCGCCAGCCATCTTTTATATCTCGACAGCTTTATTGATTCTGTTCCATATACATGTTCATGGCCCGCAAAAGGGGACCTGGCGTATCGTCTAAATTAAAGAGATCTCCGGTAGGATAGAGATCATATCGGGTACTAAACCAGACCCAGCGCTGAACCAGCCGAAAGTCATCCTCTGGGTAACCCAATTCGGAGTCTTGTAAGCTTTGAAAGAGATCGAAGCTACCCCACATGAATCGAACCACATCGGGAATAGAAAAGCCATAGTCCTCTGGCAGCAGAATGCCGTATTCAGAGATGATCAGGGGCTTCTCTTGCTGTCCATGCTCCTTCATCCAACCCCGCATAAGCCGAATTTGTTCTTCCACCAAATCCAATCGAGCATGATCTTCGATTTCCCACAGATACCCATGCGGAATCGCCTCTAGCCCTGGGGGGATGCGCACGCCCCAGCTTTCTGCCTCCTCCCTTAGTACAAAAGCGTGCATATTCCATAGATCGACGGGCATCTCTTGACCAAATGCACTTCGATAGAAGCTCCAGATCCGGTCCAAATATTGGATACGCAGGGGAGTAATTTGGCTTAGTCCGGCAAATGCAACGGTTGCTGTTGGATCTCCGCTTTTAATAGCCGCATGAGCACAGCGGTAGGCGTAGGCATACTGTTCTGGTGTGGCGTTGTCTTGCCACTCTACATCCGGTTCATTGCCGATGAGCCAAGTGCGCCCAGGGTTCTTAGTCGCTAAGGCCATTAATGCCTCTGGTGGGGGCCGTAATTCGCCTTTGGGTACGCGTACCATTGGCACAAAGCTCATACCTAGGGTTGTCTCATCTGGTTGATTCATCTGTACGGCATGGAGTAGGCCACCCAATCGTCGAGTCTCCCTGTATCCTGTGGTCCAATTGAGATACCAGCCTGGCCGACTTTGAGGCCACTGAAAGTAGAGAGGATTCTTTTCAGGAATCCCGATACCCATTCGCCATCTAAGTGTGTAGGGTTCGGGTAAGGTCACAGGGGGACTATCGTATACTACCAATGGCGTTGTTCGTTTATACTTGTTCGCTACATTACTCTGTTGTTCAGGAGCTGGGGTAGGTGAAATCGGTTCAAATTCATATTCAGTATCTACTTTCTCCTCAACCCAGTTTGGATGTTGGCAAGCAGTAGCAAAATAATTCCCACGAAGACGAGGGAATGCTTGACTTTCTGGACCAAAGAGAAGAACGCTTGTTAAGAGAAGCAAAAGCGCCAATGTTCCAATAACTGTCATCATGGCAAGCTGACGCATAAGTTCGGTTTCGCGCAATTGTTTATATTGCATGAGCACAAATTCTTTCGGTTCTTCAAGAATGAAAGCAGAATATTCCTAGAAAATAGTACTATAGTATGATTGACCTTTGACTATTTATATCGTACTCTGTGTATACTGAAGAATACCGAAGAATATCAAAAGCACCAACTATTATGATAGACAAAACCTTACTGGCACCATCTCTTCCCACATCCCACGCAAGGAGCAAGATGCGCTCATTTCTTCTGCTTTTCGTTAGCCTCCTTCTAGTTGGGCAGTCACCCCTGGCTATGGCGCAAGAAGAGCCAACCCATATAACGCCATCGGCACTTTTGGCTCCCCTTAGCCCTCAGTTGGAGGAAGCGCTGAAGGATGAGAATGCCCAAGTTTCTTTCCTAGTCTTCTTGAACGAGCAGCTCGATGTCAATGAAGTTCTCCTCCGGGCAGGGATGCAGAATGAGTCCCGCTTGGCGAAGACAGAAAAGCTGTATGAGGCGCTAACAACCCACGCACGGATAGAGCAGCAGTCTGTACTATCCGTGATTGAGGTCAATGCCTTAAGCTACCAACCATTTTATATCGTAAACATGATCGAAGCGGAAGGCGATCAGGAGCTGGTCGACCTGTTGCGAACCCACCCGGATGTCGATCGAATTGAACTCAATCCCTCTATTCAGCAGATGCTTTCTGTAGATGAAGTGGCCGCATCTCTCTATGAAGAGCGCCTAAATGACTGGTTATCGATCTTCCATGGCCCCACTCAGGCTACTCTTGCCCGCCCCTACGGGTTAGATGACACCAACGCCCCCAATGTCTGGGGACGGGGATTCCGAGGGGAAGGGATTACCGTCGCCAGCCAAGATACGGGGGTACAGTGGGACCATGCCGCCCTAAAAGCGTCCTATCGAGGTTGGGACGAGGCGACCCAAACTGCAAACCACGTCTATCACTGGTTTGATATGTGGGGGTCTGACGGGCGTCCGCCATCTTGTGCCAGCCATGTTCAGATTCCTTGTGATGACAATGGCCACGGATCCCATACCGTAGGCACGATGGCTGGTGATGCAACCAATGATGGTGGCACCATTATTGGTATGGCACCCGACGCCAACTGGATCGGCTGCCGTAATATGCTGAGGGGTGTAGGGAAACCATCCTCGTATATGGGCTGTTTTGAGTTCTTCCTAGCACCCTATCCCCAAGATGGCGACAAATTTACCGATGGACGTCCTGACCTGAGTCCTGACATCATCAATAACTCGTGGGCCTGTCCGCCGGAGGAAGGGTGCGACATCCACAGCCTGCGGCAAGTCGTTGAGACGGTTCGATCTGCTGGCCTATTTGTCATCTCCTCGGCTGGCAATGAAGGGGGAGATTGTAGCTCCGTAGAGAATCCCATTGCTGTTTATGATGCATCATTTAGTGTCGGTGCCCATTCCCGTTCTGGCATCATCGCTAACTTCAGCAGCCGTGGCCCTGTAACGGCAGACGGTAGTGGGCGTCTCAAACCTGATTTAACTGCACCAGGGGTAAGTGTTGAATCAGCCTATGTCCAGGATGCCTATCGTTCATTGCAGGGGACAAGCATGGCATCTCCCCATGTGGCTGGTGCAGCTGCACTTCTTTGGTCAGCGGTACCGGAACTGCGAGGCAATATTGATCTCTCAGAGCAGGTATTTATTAAGAGTGCCGTGCCAACCTTTGCCAACCAATGTGGCGAAGGCGAGGTTGGGGTCACACCCAACACGACCTACGGCTTTGGGCGATTGGATGTTTTGAATGCCGTACAACTGGCCAACAATCCTGCTTCGGCATCGGTAGAAGTACTCAATTGTGATCAAACGCCCCTGGCTGGCGCAGAAGTGCAGCTCATCGATCAATATACAGGCTATACATATAGCGCACTCTCTGATGAAATGGGCAACGCCGCTCTGCCTAAACTCTATCCATCCGTAGTTCAGGGGACCAGCCTCTCACAAATTTACACAGCAACCGCCGTAGCTGGTGAGGCAACCTTTGCCCCCATTACCAATACCATTACCGCAGGCAATCAGGTCACTATGACCCTAGAGGCGGCCACCTGCCCAGCCCTCTCTACCGTAACGGTTGAAGTGCTCTTTGGCGGTCGCCCCGTAGGTGCAATCGGGGAGATTACCCTGGTCAATCAACAGACCGGACATCGATATAGCCATACGATTCCCACTAATGGTACAACCAGCATGGCGCCCGTTGCACTAGAATTTGTCAATGTGTTGGCAGGAGGCTATTGGATCGAGACATCTTCTCAACAGATTCAAAAGGTTGATGCCCCTATTAATGTCACAGCTGGTAGTACCGTACCCGTCCAACTGACCATGACGCAAGAACTCTATTTACCGGTCCTTCGGACAAATTAGGTATTTCAGTTTACAGTATACCCTTGCAGCTATTTACCAGCCCGAAATGCAGTATGCCTACCGGTGCGAGACGTGTTAGGATATTCGTGAACCTTAGTGGGTTACACGTTTCAAGCATAGTTTGCCACTTGTATATTGGTCTGTTTGGCCAAAGGTACTTGCGCCCGCAGTGAGTCCGGGTGCATTTGGGCGAGGCTGATCTAGAATTTCTACTCATAGATCGATCACTCGGCCCGTGGCCATAGATTCAGTAATCGCATCAAGTACCTTCTGTTGGTTGATACTATCTTGTGGTGGGATACGATGGGGCTGCCCGGTTGATAGGCATTCACAGAGATGGTGAAGTTGGTCAGTGTATTGCAGGCGCGGCGTAAAATCCATAACGGTCGTGACTTCAGGGCTCTGATAGGTGAGGGCTGTGGCTTCGTCGCTGTTGTTCCATGGCTTGTCCATGTGTAAGCTGCCGTCGGTGCCGTTGATTTCGACCACCTGTGAGGGCCAAGAGTGGAAGCCAACGGTAAATTGTGCGATGCGATTTTCCGGAAAGACCAGCAGCACAGCCGCCCGATCATCAACTTCGATCCCGATGTGGGAATGGGCAAAGAGTCGCATCGGCTCCGTACCGTATATGAAGCGAGCCTGGGCAAGGCAATAGCACCCAATGTCGTTGATGCTGCCTCCGCCCTTGGCTTTATTGAAGCGCCAGTTGCTCTCTGGGGTACGTGCAGCGCTCCCGGCGCTGCCACGACCCGTAATCAACGTGCTGCGAATGGAGAAGACATCGCCAATGGCCCCGTTGTCCACCATCTCTTTGGCTTTGAGATGCATGGGGTGATGACGAAATTTGAATGCTTCAACCAGCAGAACGTCAGTCTCTGCCGCAACTGCGACCATCTCTTCGGCTTCAGTGGTGTTCATCGCCAGAGGCTTTTCACATAGAATCGCCTTAACTTTGCGGGATTTGGCAATCTGAATCGTCGTTTGGGCATGGTCAATACCCCAATTACAGACGATGACAATATCCAGTTCCTCGTTGTCGAGCATCTCGGCAAGATCGAGATAGCGCCCTGGTACGTTAAATTTGTCGCCAAAACGGGATATGGTTTCCTGCGAAATATCGCAGATAGCGACCAGATCCGCCTCGGACAGTCGATTGGTAAGCACGTCGGCATGGATCTGGGCGATTCCGCCTGCGCCGACGATGCCAACTCTGTAGGCGCGTTGTGTAGATTCATTTAACATGGTTATCTTTTTTGCTTAGAAACGCTTTGCTCTTTTATTCAGACGAAATGGCATAGGACTACGTGTGTCACGATGAGCCCCTCTCTGGTGTTTATCCATCGCAGATACCGTACAGTTCTACATCACATCAAATTGTGCTGTAGTGTATTGTTCGATCGAGTTATGATCTAGCTCGATGCCTAAACCTGGACGGTCTGGGACAATTGCATAACTATCTTCGTACGTCATTCGTGGCGTGACAAGAGTATGTTCGCGAACCCATTCGCTCTGTAGATCGCTGGGTAAGACACAATTACGAGCGCAGGTAGATGCGTGTAGGCGCATATGTTGTAGTACGCCTAACTCAAGCGAACTCCCTTGCCAGCAATCTTTGTTCATAAATTCGGTTACATGGCTAAGACGCAAAAAGTCATAAACACTACCACGACCGAGGTTGTAGGTATCGGCCATCTCTTCGCGAATAGCTAACTGCAACACTTCTTCCGTTCGGGCATGACAAGCGATGGTTAATGGTGAAATTTGACGTGCGGCACGCCAATCTTCAATTGCCATGTAGGGAAATGGATCTTCGATCTGGATATCAAAGGGCAATTGAGAGAGCTTATCGAGCTGGCGGGCGCACTCACGCAGAGAACGCCAGGCACACATGGGATCAATCGTAATGTGGAATCCTTCCGGAATGTCATCAGCAATGGACAACAAAGAGTGGACCGTGTCTCCGTGCGCACTGGATTTCATTTTGACACCACGTAATCCCAACGTCATTGCCTCTTGGATAAGCTTTGCCATGGTGTGGGCGTCAGGCCGATAGATCCAGAAATCGACCGGAACGCGTGACCGTGCAGCACCACCGAGCATCTGATGGGCGGCCACTCCCGCCATTTTCCCCATGGCATCTAGCCAAAGCGATTCAAGCAAAACATAGCTTCTATTGTTGGCCAACTCCCAAGACCAGTATGGGTAACTTCTGGGGAGGCCACTGGCATTTGCTTCACCTTGCCAGGCAGTCGCTGGGGTGATTGTACAGAGATCACGCCCCAACAAGTCACGCAGTGTTCTTTCTACAACCGCCTGCGTTGTTCCTCGTCCACACTCTCCGACAGCCACAATGCCATGCGACGTTGTGCCCTCGACCAAGTGAATTGGCATTTCTGGCCATTTGCCACTCTGCTTGTGTACCATGCCTGGAGCAGCGGGCGCCGTCAAGATATCTTGTCTAGCAGGGACGATAACTTGCCAGACGCGGAATTTTTCGAACGCGAATGATTGGGTAGGCATTCTCTTCTCCTCAATTGCAGTATCGACCCATCAAATTATATCATTATAGATTCGATGTGAGATTGACCAAGCGAACTCCGTGAGGCATCGAGGCTTTGCATGGGCATGTATTCTAACTTAGCTGCTTATGTGAGCTACTTGACGCGAATAGATGGATGCTTCGCAAGTGCCTGCTCGTTAAGTTCAACGCCCAACCCTGGCTTCGCCGGTACCTCCAGATAGCCGTCAATAATCTGATGTTCAAGAGGCTCTTTGACTAGATCATAATTCTCGCTATGCCGATAGGGAAATGTTTCTTGGATGATAAAGTTGGGGGTACAGGCGTCCACTTGAACGGATGCGGCTGTGGTAACCGGTGTGGCGCAGTTATGAGGCTGTATATGGATGCCATAGGTCTCGGCTGCGGTGGCAATCTTTTTGGTTTCACTGATGCCCCCAGCTAGGCCCAAATCTGGTTGGAGAATATCTAGAATCTGTTCTTCAATATATTGCCGGAAGCCATATCGTGTATAGAGGCGCTCCCCCGCTGCAATGGGAATCTCTACATTTGCAGCAACCTTGGCCATACAGTCTACATTGAGTGCATCAACAGGTTCCTCATAGAAAAACGGTTCATACGCTTGCAAACGTTTGCCTACTTGGATCGCAGATGTTGTCCCCAAGTTTCCATGAACTTCGATGAGTAGCTCGACGTCCGGCCCCACAGCCTCTCGTACAGCGCGTACCCGCTCTACAGCCAGGTTTGCTCGTTCTCGGCTGAGCGTGCGGGTTGGATAGTCCCACACACCATCAGGGCGCACGGCAAATGGATCAAATTTCATGGCACAGAAGCCATCATCCACTACTTTTAAGGCTCCTTCAGCATACTCTTCGGGTGCGTTGAAACGACGGTACCATCCATTTGCATAGACCCAAAGTTTGTCATGGCAGCGGCCGCCCAGCATTTCATAGATAGGCAAGCCCAGTGCCTTTCCTTTGATGTCCCACAGCGCTTCATCAATGGCGCTTATGCCACCAAATACAACGGGCCCACCTCCTTGTCCCCAAAACGTGCTACGGTAAAGGGTATCCCATATCTGTTCGATACGGAACGGATCAGCATCGATCAGAAAGCTCTCGGCTAGGTTCTTGACCATGCTGGCTCCTGCACTTCCACCGACGCCATAGGCCATCGCCACCTCGCCGATACCGCTAACTCCCTCATCGGTGTTGATACGAATCAGGATCGGATGCCACTTCTGGCTTGAGGTGCCAGTCAGTTCAATATCGTAGATCTCTACTTCAGTAATTTTCATGATTGTTCCAATCGATGTTGGGGTAGCCTAGAAAAGCTCTGCAACCTCACGCACAAAGGAAATCCGTTCTGCTAAATCCTCAGTTGGTGGTATCAAAATTAGGCGGTGGACGCCAAGGTCAGCGTAACTTTGAATCGTTTGGCGATCGATTTTGCCACGTGGCGGCGAAACGCTGATTTCTAATTCACCCAAATGGGCTGGCCGCTCGACCTCGGTGGCGGCTTTGCGTAATCCAGCCAGACTCTGTTTAGTCGCCTCCAGCCCTCTAGCGAAACCATACCAACCGTGGGCTCGCTGGACAGTGCGGCGTAGAGCAGCGGGTGCATAACCGCCCACGACCAGTGGAATCTCGCGTTGTGGGTGGGCCTGCACGTTGGCAAAGGAGACATGGTTTCCCTGATAGGCTGGTTTGGCATCAGACCATAGCGAAAGCATGGCAGACAGATACTCATCTGTTCGAGCACCTCGCTCATTAAACGGGATACCAATGGCCTCAAATTCTGGTTCCAAATGACCTACCCCAAAACCGAAAATTAGCCGACCTTTGGTAAGCTCATCGACGCTGGCAACCTGCTTGGCCAGCACCAACGGGTTACGTTGAGGTAAGACAATGACACCCGTTCCTAGCTTTACCTGTTGCGTATGTCCTGCCAAAAAGGTCAACATAGTAAGCGGTTCGATCAATCGGGACTCTGGCGGTGTGGGGAAGCGTGCAATGGGTGGATCTGGGAATACGATGTGATCACTTACCCACAATGATTCGAATCCCGCGGATTCGGCAGCTTGAGCTATTTGTATAGCGGCTTCAGGGTAGCTACAAGAGCCCGTATTCATTGAAAAGAGGCCAAATTTCATCTCGTTTTCCTATTCATTATTGTGGTCGATTGATAATGAGTTGTCTGGCCCTTTAAATGTTCTGCTCAACTCCGCTTCAAAACCGGAGTTCTCTATAAAGACTAATGGAGAGACCAAACTACGATGGATCTTTGGGATTTCATGTGGTTGACAACCTTATTTAACAAGGATTTTAAAGATTAAGAAGATTTTTCTCTTCTAATCTTAAAAATCTGGCTAATCCCTGTTCATTTTTTCTGTCAACCACGTGAGCCGGTTGAACCACTACGATTTTTGAAAACGACCGCGTAAAGGTATGGTAAATGTAGAGATGGCGAGTAGCAGGTGGTATATTAAACCAATCCTGTTACCCGCCACCTGAAGGCCTATATCATCATACTTGCTGAATTTACCGTTGAGCTTTGCAAGGGCAATAAAGGACTTTCTATTTCTTTCCTCGGGGCGAAAATCATTTATTGGGATCGTATACTTCACCACAAAAGTCTTGTTCCGACTCTCGTAGGTATCACCTATGAAATATGCGCGCCGCGCGTATTCAGGTGCACCATGTAGATCGACTGACTAGCTGCCATAAAGATGATGTTCCGCTTAGGACCGCCAAAGGTTAGATTACCTGTTGTCTCTGGCAGGAGAATCTGGCCGATTCGCTCGCCGTTATCAGCCGCATAGCAGTGGATGCCATCAAAGCCTGGCCCATTCCAGCCAGCCGAGGCCCAAATATTGCCATCCTCGTCAGCCTGAATGCCGTCCGAGCCTAACGTTTTATCCTCATAGGTTGTGTCATTGAAGACGCGACCGCTCGTCAAAGACGTCTCGTTCTCCACATCATAGACGACGATGCCTTCGTCAAACGTCACAATATAGAGCTTGGAAAAATCGGGTGAGAAGCAGAGGCCATTCGGGCGGCTTAGCTCATCGGCAACGATAGCAACCTCGCCGCTAACTGGATCGATGCGATAGACACCATCTACCGGTTGCAGCAGTTCACGCTGTAGGCCTTCGTACCAGAATAGGCTGCCCCAAGGCGGATCGGTAAACCAAATGCTGCCATCGGGATGTACCACGACATCATTGGGGGCATTGAAAGGATTCCCATTGTAGGAGTCTGCCAGAACGGTTACACTGCCATCATGTTCATAACGCACAACCTGTTGATTGAGGTGCTGACAAGAGAGCTGACGTCCTTCCCAATCAAAGTTATTGCCGTTGCTGTTGCCAGATGGGCTTCGGAATACGCTAACGTGGCCATCTTCCATCAGCCAACGAAGCTGATGATTAGCTGGGATATCACTCCAGACCAGATAGTTACCGACGCCACTCCAGGCTGGACCTTCTAGCCAGGAACCACCGGTATAGATTCGTCGAATCGGCGCGTTGCCTTGCTTGGCTGTAAAGCGTTCTTCATCGAGCACAATCACGTCTGTATTGGGATAGCTAACGGGCGGTGCACCAGGCCCATACTGGGTTACAGGTCCACCCTCATACCCTTGGGCATGAACGGTTGAAGCGACTGAGGCTGAGGCAACGGCGGCGGCAGCGGCTTTGACAAAAGTACGCCGATTTACCCCTTTGTGCGCATTAGGGTTGTTTGTGTTCTGCGGTGTTGTTGCATCTTCAAAAAGGTCTTTACTGCCATTTTGCTGCGACATTTGATCTTCTCCTTGGTATCTATCCGAATGGTTCAGTGGTGGATCCTTCTCGCGGGGAATGTACGGAATTACAACCACATTCGGATGATCGCTTAGCACTTTCATTGACGGGTACAGATACTTCGTCTAGCATACTTCCGCAACTGAACAAGGGAAAACGGGATTATCTCCTTGATACGAAACACTCTGTTTACAACTGCACAGTGAATCGCCAGCTTTGGATATTCAACATAGACTGCGCTTACAATAAAAACACAATCTAAGTGGAATCAGAACGATTGAGCGAGTAGTTGTGGGATTGAGCCTTCATCACATATCGATTTCGAGGCAGAGGTAGCGGATCTTGGGTGCGCAACATCCACGTCAGTAAGTCGCCCATCAATTCCTGCTGCTTATCTGCAACATCTGGCTGCCCAAACAAACTATTAACTTCCGACGGATCGTCGGCCAGATTATAAAGTGCGCCGCTTCCTTCCATATCCCACGTTAATTTCCAATCATCTTTGCGCACCATCCGCATTTGGCCGCACTGAGTCCAACTATTGAGGCAATCATAGCTCCCCCATGCGACACCGTCCGGGCTGGGAGTACGTCCGTCATCGGCAGGGTCCAAGGCTTCATCCCATCCATAGTATTGACCACCGAATCCATGCTCAGCGTAGGCGCTGGCGAATTCTTGCTCAGGATAAATTTGCCCCGTCAGCAACGGCCACAGGCTACGCCCTTGAACCCCACTGGGCACATCGGCCCCAATGGCTTCGCAGAGCGTCGGCAGAATATCAGCGATGGAGACATGTGCGGGATGGGGTTCTTCGTTCTGCTCAACTCCAGGGCCACTCACGATAAAGGGGACACGTGTCAATGCTTCTGGCAGATTGGGGCCTTTGCGCATTAAGCCATACTCCCCCACAAAGTCACCATGATCTGAGAGGAAGACAATAATCGTGTTGTTACGTAAGCCCGATTTCTCTAGAAACCCGACAAAGCGCTCAATCTGATCATCCAATAGGCGCAGCAAACCCAGATAGTTGGAACGCGCACGCGGCAAGTGTTCCGCAAAGTCAGGAAACGCACTCATAAAGGACTCACGACACCACTGGTACTTAAAGCCCATCGCCTCCAGTACCGATTCGTCCGTAGTATTCGGTGGAAGGTCATCCGGCGGAAACATGGAATAATATGGCTCTGGAACCTGATAGGGATTGTGAGGTTCCGGAAAGCTGAGCCAGAGAAAGAATGGATTGTCGTTCTCTAAAGATTCAATCCACTTCTGTGCATTGCTAACAATGCGATAGGGAAACTGCACCTCTATAGGAAAGGGTGTCGGCTCCATTGAAACCTGGAAATGTGTCTCCTTCATGAACCTTTCAAACGACTGATATTCCGGTGTTGTTTGGCCATCTTCGGTTGACAGATGACCAGCACTGTACCAGAAATCGACATGGTCTTTGGTGAGGTAGGTATGATTTTTTCCACACAGTCCGGTTCGGTAGCCGCTTTCTGCAAAGACCTGAAAGATATCTTTGGTATAGGTGGCGTCTGGTATGTTGTGGTTTGTGCGAACCCGCGTGGCATTGGGATAGCGCCCTGTCAACAGGCTTATCCGCGCAGGACCACAAGCAGGTACCGTTGTGTAAGCACGGTCAAACCAGGTTCCCTGATGTGCCAGCGTATCTTGAAAGGGTGTCGTATCCAATGGGAAACCTTCTCGGGCAGTCAAATCGGCCCGCTGCTGGTCAGTCATGATGACAACGACATTTGGGCTGTTGTTCATGCGTATTGATTCATTTCCGTTTCCGCATCTCAATTAGGCAAAGAGCCGCCAAATCAATATGTAGAGAATATCAGGCAGAGCCGCGCAGAATCAGACAATTGTTCAGTTCTATCACGCGATCTGCCAGTGGTTCTTCGGCGGCCAAACGGCTAAAAAGCAGGTCTGCAAATGGTTGAAAATCTATCGACGGCTGCCCAATCGTACTGAGCGCTGGCGTCGTGATTTCAGTCTCGGGTATATTCCCAAAGCCGATTACGGCCAATTCCTCGGGTACGCGAATACCTGCATCACGTGCGCCCAAGATACTTCCAATGGCGGCTCTATCACTTACGGCCAAAATTGCAGTTGGCGGCACTTCCCATTCCTTCAAGCGACGTGTAATATCGTACGTTGAGCGTCGACCGACTGCGTCGCCCCGGAAGTACCCCGGAGAAACACGAATCGCGTATTCCTCTAACAGGCACCGATAACGCTCCATCTTTTGCCGCTGCAAAATATTAGACAGATCTCCAAAGATAGCAATGCACGAGTGGCCTTTTTCTATTAAATGATTGACTGCCTTGCGGCTCGCACCCTCTTCGTTGATATGGATAACATCGTACCCATCAGATTCGTTCTCATCCCGACTCACAACCAGTGCCAGACCTGCGTCAGCCAGCTGTCGAAAGTGGCCATGATTCAAAAAGTGTGTGCCGAGTAAAACTGCTCCGTCAACAAAGCCGCGGCGCAACTCGTTGAAGATCTGGATTTCGCGTTGTTCCGAACCTGCCAATGCTGTGATGGTGAAATACCCATGTTGATCAGCCGCATCCTGCATTCGGCTAACAAAAAGTGTATTGAAGGGGGAGAGCGTCGGCATTACCAGACAGATGCGGTCTGTGCGTCGGCGACGTAGATTACGGGCTGCCGCATTAGGGGAATAGTTTAGTTGGCCAGCCGCTTCTAGTACTCTTTCTTTGGTGGCCTCACTAATCCGCGACTTCTGGCTTCGTCGACCACTAAGAATATAAGAAACGGTTGCGCTAGAGACTCCAGCCAGTTCCGCTACGTCATGAATCGTATTTTTTTTCAAGTGATAAGGAAGTGAATCCAAAAAGACTTTGTGATTTTCGTTATTTCTTAAGCGAATAAGGTGTCAACACAGAACTTTTCGGATAGATCAGTAGAGCGAGCGTATCGACTACAAGAATCGATACGTACAGATGAGAATTGACAATTACACTCAGAGCCGTTTGAGAATCGGAGTTTGGTTTCTCCAATAGGAGCATCGGAGAATTTCGATTTTCAATTGGACCTCAGCATAGGAGCAGGTAGGTTAACCGTTTAACCCAAGATTATCACAGATAGGTCGGCTTGTCAACAATCACCGACCAAGGACGAAGACGACAAAATAAATCACTCCCCAACCAAAGGCAAATAAAGCTCTCTCTCTTGGCTATCTCCATGCTCCACTTCCAAAATGAGAGGCATTCCTTCCAATCCGTCTCCATCCTCGGCATGGATTACAAAGCGATAGGTACCGCTCTCGGTGAATCCATTATAGGTAACAGAAAATTGGTTGTTTCCTTGGGGATCCAGAATGAGCTTCTCCAACGTTTCGGCTACCAGTTCTCGGTCGTTGGTGATCTCTTGATATGAGGGGCGATAGACAACGGCCCAGACCGAGTCAACGGATCTGTTGTCTCGCACCTCAGCCTGAAGGGTGCCGCTGGTGCCGCTAATGGTAGGGGGCGTGGCCTGAACAATGTAGGGGGGCCAAGGTTCCTCTCCAGGCAACGTTCCTTGGTAGGCAAATCCTCGGGTTGCAGCAATGGCGGCATCTTCAACCTCATTGGGGATGCTGTTGCCATTAGCATCCAGCCAAGGCTCTTGTTTGGGGTAGTAACGGGAGACGACTTGTCGGGTCCACCAGAAGCTCTGGAAGAGATCCGTTCCCTGCCTGAGTGACGTCAGAAAATGATCAGAGAAGTGGGCACCATAGCGAGAGGCGTAGGCGCTCCACTCGGGTGAGCTAGAGGCAATCACGACTCGCCCCTCTTTGCTGACGCTCTGGATCCCTTCAATAAAGGACCCGGCATAACAGGCTTCCACAATCACGTTGACCTTCACACCTGGAACAGCCTCTTCAACCTCGGTTAGCCACTCGTCCAGTTGGGCTGGCGTCAGACGTTCCTGGTTGACCTCATCGATATAGAGGACGTCTCGTTCGCCATGATCCATAATGTAGAGGGTTAGTGCCTGGTCGGACATCAGACGATCTTTGGCCCAACTTACAATGGTATCCCGCAGGTTATTAGTCGTGGCAGACGCATCGTACCCGGTTAAACTCGGATCCGTAGCTAGGTAGTAGATATCTTCTGCACTATACCCATTTGCCTGAAAGAGATCAAAGACGGTGTTTGTCACGTTGTGGATATTCTGCTGCAGTGGATCGTTAAGCTTAAGTCTGCCCGCCACAATAATCACCGAACCTCGAACGGGTTCTTCCGCCAGAATCTTGACGCCAACCTGATAGGCCATGCCGGGGTCACCAACATTAGGGTTGGTATTGAACAATTTGAGGTAGATGGGCCCATCTTGGGTCGGTGTAAAATCAAGCCGCACCCCTGGCGTAAAGGTCTCCGACTCTTCCTCATCTGGCCGGGTCTCGCAAGAGGTATAGAGTTCCAAGCTGATGTCAGCCTGGGAGTCCACTTGGGGCTGGGCCTCGATTCGGTAGGTCCTGTTAGCGGTTACCGTAAAGGAGACCCAATCAACATCGGCGGGTCGGTGATAGGTGTGTTCCTGGATCGAGCCATCAGTGGGTATTGATTTGGCGGTTTGGCAACTGTTGTCGCTTTCATATGCGTCGCCAGTGGCTGGGGCGGTTGGTGTACCAGTGGGTCTATCGTCTACTGTAGCTGTGGGCGTGGCTGAAGTGACTGGTGTGCTAGAAGATGTACTTGTCGGTAAATCAGTTGGTGCGTCAGTCGGTAAATCGGTCGCTGTTGGTGTCGCTGCTGGAGGGTTTTCGCCATAGATGACGCTGGCCGAATGGTCACTGGCAGGCATGACTAAACGATTGTTTGTCATAGTACTGCTATCGTCACTGGTGCCGCTCCATCCACTCACAGACCAGCCTGATGCAGGAGTGGCCGAGAGGGTTACTTCCACCCCCTGGGTATACTGTCCTGCGTCACACCCCTCTGACTGAACGGGGAATACTGATAGCGCGGCACCATTGCCACTGTGGCTGAGCGAGAGAGTATAGCAAGGAATGGTCATGACATCGATGGGTACGGCACTATATAGCAGCCGCCCTGTCCCCAATTGACCAAATCGATCATCGCCCCAACAGGTAACGTGACCGCTACTTTCATCGCCATCATCACTACTGTGGACAACTGCGCAGGTGTGATCGACTCCGCTTGAGATGGCAAGAGGGGGGCTACTCAAGCTAGTTACCTCAAAGGGTACAAAATGGTTTGCTGTCCCCGTTGCATCCCCGATTTGGCCATACTGATTCGAACCCCAACAGTAGAGCAGACCTTCGTTGCTGTTGGCGCAAACGTGATAGTCGCCCGCTGAAATCGCGTTCATGCCGCTACTCAATCCACTCACATCCCTTGGTTCCCCCCGGGTATCAGTGGTACCATCCCCTAATTGCCCAGAAGAATTAGCTCCCCAGCAATTCACACCGCCTGAATTCATCAGTGCACAGGTATAGCTCCAGCCTAGCGACAGTGCTAAGACCTCTTCATCCAGACCATTTACGTCAACAGGGGTGAAGCTATCTGTCGTCGATCCATCGCCTAACTGACCAAAGTTGTTATAGCCCCAACACTTAGCACCTCCTGCATTCAAGAGTGCACAGGTATGTCGTACGCCAACCCAAATCGATGCGACCCCACTGGTTAAGCCATTTACATCGGTGGGGACAGTACGGCTCTCTGACGTCCCATCCCCCAGTTGACCATCACTGTTTCGTCCCCAGCACTTCACACCGCCCGCGCTGGTTAACGCACAAGCATGATCGCCACCGACAGAGAGAGCCGTCACGCCAGTGGATAGCGAATTGACAGGTGACGGTACAGTACGATCCGTCTTGGTCCCGTCTCCCAATTGACCATAGATATTATCCCCCCAACAGAGGAGACTACCGGCAATAGTCAGCGCGCATGTATGGTTTGTTCCAAGGTCAATTGTAGAGGTGCCACTGCTCAGGTTGTTGACGCTTACGGGTGTACTGCGGCCGCTCTTCGTCCCATCCCCCAGTTGCGCTCTGTCATTTCCGCCCCAACAATAGACGCCACCACCACTTTTGATTGCGCAGCTATGAGTGCCACCAGTCGAAATAGTCAGCACATCGCTGATCAATCCTGTGCCGTCGATAGGCACATTGCTCGATATTGCCCCACCATCTCCCAGTTGGCCGTATATGTTGTCCCCCCAGCATTTGACGCCACCGCTGCTCATAACGGCGCACGTATTGCCAAACCCGGCAGAGATTGCTGTAACAGCACTGCCCAAACCGCTCACATCCGTTGGGCTGCTACGAGAGAGCAGGGTGCCATCTCCGATTTGCCCGACGCTATTCTTTCCCCAGCACTTAACGCCACCTGTAACAACCAATGCACAGGTGTGGTGGGCACCAGCCACGAGTGCCGCGACGCCCCCGGTCAAACCATTCACATCTACAGGCGCAGGAACAGAGGCAGTCGTGCCATTGCCGATCTGCCCCGAGCCATCTCCGCCCCAACATCGTGCTCCACCATTGGTGGTCAATGCACAGGTGTGGGTTTCTCCGACCGCAACAGATTGTACTGAGCCGGTTAAGCCAAGAACATCCACTGGTGTGAGGCTGTGGGTTGTCGTACCATCCCCTAATTGACGATATGTATTTTTTCCCCAACATTTGACACCACCGCTACTCATCACCCCACAGGTGTGGAACCGACCTGTAGAAATAGCGGTAACGCCAGTGCTCAATCCGCTCACGCCTACTGGTATAGAACTATCTGTGGTGGTTCCATCACCTAGCTGACCAGAACCATTCTCGCCCCAGCACGTAACAGCCCCTACATCGGTTATGGCACAGGTATAGTTCGCTCGTGCCGATATGGCTGTAATATTGTTGAGGCCACTGACGTCCACGGGTGCAGAGCTGTAGTGTGGGCCAGACACACCCAACTGTCCTGCGCTATTGGTCCCCCAACATTTGACGTTGCCGCTTGTTGTTAATGCGCAGGTGTGGAAACTCCCCGCTGCAATTGAGGAAATGTCTGTCTGTAATCCCTTTACATCCACAGGCGTGGCACGGTATGTAATCGTCTCATCCCCGAGTTGGCCCGACCCATTCCGTCCCCAGCACTGGACGCCCCCGCCCGTTAGCTCATCCGAGCCAATATCTGCCCGGTTAAGTAAGACACACGTATGAAAACCACCCACTGCTACTTGAGTCACATCTAGAAGCGGGGCCAAATCATTCCTGTCCATCTTGTTCGCTTTGGCACTTTGCTCGGGACGTGCATCCACGATCGTTGAAGAGAAGAACAGAGCGCTGATGACGATGAGAACGACTGCGGATAGAGCTAGTATGTGACAGGAGTTTATCAGTTGGGTGTAAAAATATTTCATTAGTCTATTGAATTAAAAGCGGTAAATAGAATTCCTGTTGGGTGTTGAGTGACAGCGCTTTGGGTTGGGCTTGTAAATTGTCCTCATCGTTTGCGTGGATCACAATGCGATAGACGCCTTGCTCAGTGAAGCCTGAGTACGTTCCACGATATTGATCATCATCATGGGACTGCAGAAGGATGGTTTCCAGATCTTCTGGCACCAGTTCGTTACCCGATTCTGGTGGGCTGTAGGATGGTGGATAGATCACCGCCCAAACACTATCGATTCCGCTATTGTCTCGGACTTCTGCTTCTAAAATGCCGCGACCATCTTCGATTGGTTGAGCGAGTTTGGCCGTGACAATATAAGGTGGCCACACATCGGGAAAGCTGCCTGGGTAGCCAAAGCCCCGTTGGGAGGCAATGGACGCATCTTCGGCTTCGTTGGGAAAGCCATTGCCGTTGGCATCCAACCACGGCTGCTGCAAGCTGTACAGACGATTTACTGTCTCTTTGGCTCCCCAAAAGCTGCTGTAGAGATTGATATTGCGGTTGAGTGCAACCAGAAAATGATCAGAAAAGTGAGCACCAAAGCGGGAGGCATATGCATCATTGTCCACATTGGTGGAGGTAATAATCACCCGCCCAGCCTTGCTGAGCGAGCCGGGCGCCTCAACAAAGCTACCTGCATGGCATGCTTCTACAATCACATTCACCTGGGCATCGGGAACCTCACTCTCAAAGGTGGTTAACCACTCGTCTAACAGAGTAGGTGTTAGGTGTTCATCCTCATCTACATAGAAGAGATCACGCGCGCCGTGATCGATCAAGTAGAGGGTCAGCGAACCTCCGTCCACTTGGTCCGGTGCCCATTCGGTAATGGCCAAACGTAGATTGTTCAGAGAAGCAGGTGCATCATAGCCAGGTAAGGTGCCATCCGTTGCTAGATAGTAGATTTTCTCATTAGAGAGACCCTTGCTCTGGAAGAGTTCATAGACCTGTTCGGTTACGTTGTGAATATTGCGCTGTAGCCGATCTCCACCACTTAACCGACCGGCCAACAGAATCAGCGCCCCCTGTGATGTATCCGTATTTTGGGTCGCATGAATATCATAGATGATGTGCGCCCCGCCTTGAGAATTATCAGCATTGCTCGCCCTGATGTAGACCGCTCCTTCCGTTGTATTGTCTAATTGCAACCTAGCCCCTGGCGTAAATCTTTCATTCCAGATGCGGCTCGGTAGACTGTCACAATCTGGATAGAGTTCGAGATTCACATCTGCTGGGGAACCATTGGGGATGACCACTTCGATCTGGTAACTGGCATTGGCCTCTGTCTCCAACCGAAGCCAATCCGCGTCGCCACTGCGGTGGAAGGAGTGGGTTTGCGCAAGACCATCAGCCAGGATGCCTTTCGCTTGGGCGCATGTATCATCCTGTTCATAGGCATCTCCATCTACCGACGGTGTTGAGGTTGGTGTCGGTGTTGTACCAGTTGGGGTTGCCGTCGGTTCTGCAGTTGGTGTACTTGGTGTGGGCGTAACCGGTGTAGGCGTGGTTGTGTTAGAATCTGACCCTCCTGTAGATGCCGCAATTGATGGACTGTATACACTAAACAGTTCATTCTTCTGGTCATCATCTGGTGCCCAGACTGCCTCATTTGGCCCCAAATGAACTGGTGTGTAGCTGCGGATTCGGAAGAGGTACGATGTGTTAGGGGTCAGTCCATCCACCATGTAACTGTTATCCGTCTTGTCGCTTGTGGTTCCATGAATCGTATAGATACCCGAAGCTTGGGGGGCATAGCTAATTTCATAGTGACCGCCGTTGAGCGTGTACGAGATGGGCGTCCAGCCAAGCTGAATGGAGGTTCCATTTTGGGCTGTCACCTGTAAATTCGTTGGTGCAACGGTCTGGGTCTCGCTCCAATCTGGATCAAGTTGATTGAGAAAAATTGTGAGGGCAGATTCGTCCGACCAGAGTTGATTGAACCCCAAATTAAGCGTGTTGAGCCGATCCATACTGATCATTTCAGGGGGAATCGGACCGCTTAAGGCGTTGGCAGGTAAATCAAGAATTTGTAATAAGGGCAAACCAGTAATTTCGACAGGAATGGTCCCTGTAAAAAGGTTACTATAGAGGCCGAGGACGTAAAGGGACGATAGATTACCCAACTCTGGGGGCAATGCTCCGCTTAGCTGATTCGCTCCCAAACGCAGATAGCCTAGTTCAGATAAGGTGGTAAGTGAAATCGGTATGGTACCAGTCAACTGGTTATTGTTTAGCTGCAATCGACCTAGCTTCTTCAAGTTACCCATTTCGCCAGGAATTGAGCCACTTAGTTGATTTCCATCCAGAAAAAGATCTTCCAGATTAGCGAGATTTCCCATCTCTTTGGGAATGGTATCGCTGAACTGGTTCCGGGAGAGCGAGAGAGCCACCAATGACTGAAGAGTACCTATTTCGGCAGGAATAGTACCTGTGAATTGGTTACTGGATAAAGTAAGCTCTTGCAAGTTGGTTAGCAAGCCCACCTCTTCAGGCAGCGAGTCTGTGAGTTGATTCGTATATAGGTCCAATGCACGTAGAGCAGTTAGATTTGAGATGCCAGATGGCAATGAACCGTTTAACCCATTTGACTCCAGCTTGAGTTCTACAACGCGATCGGCTTCACATGTTACACCGTACCAATCACAGGGTGTATTGCTCTCTAGCCAGTTGGTTTGGGTCGTCCACTCACTACCGCTGGTTGATTCATATAGATCCACCAAGAATTGACACTCGGTTTGGGGAATGAGAATGGATGAGGCCGTGCAATCGTAGGCTGAAGACACCAGCGCTATGTAATCAGGAGCTGTGACGCCTGTCGTTATTAGATCTTCTATATTGGAACCATCGAGGTTCGCTCTCCTGATCATCTGAACGTCTGGATCGGTCCAATAGACTTTTCCTACGGAATGATCTAAAGCAATCCCCCGTGGACTATCTCCTGCTGTCGTGACCAGATCCTCAACGTTGCTCCCATCTAGATTCGCTCGCTGAATCTTATCTGTTCCGGAGTCGGCCCAGTATATCTTGCCAGTTGTCAGTTCCAGTGCAAGCCCCCTAGGAAATGAGAGCCCCGATGTAATCAGATCTTCAACGTTGCTCCCATCCAGATTGGCGCGCTGGATCTTATCTGTTCCGGAGTCAGTCCAGTATATCTTGCCAGAAGCACTATCGACTGCTATGCCCCTCGGCGCCGCTAGACCCACAGTGACCAAATCTTCAATAGTGGACCCGCCCAGATTCGCAGGCTGAATTGTGCCTGCACTCACGTCAGTCCAGTACATTTTGCCTGCGGTACTGTCTAATGCAATCCCATTTGGGCTAGTAAGACCACTGGTCACTAAATCTTCACGATTCGATCCATCCAGGTCAGCCCTTTGGATCTTGTCTGAATTTACATCTGCCCAGTAGATTTTTCTAGCTGCTGGATCGAATGCAATGCCTACCGGATCGGCCTGTTGCAAGGCAATCCCCTGGATATTTGTTCCATCCTCGTCTGCATACTTAATCTCACCTGGCAATATATTGTCGCGCTGTGTCCAGTAGAGCGTTAGTCCTGGATCTGATTGGCTAAACGTAGTGGGCAGCGCAAAAAACATGCCCGAAAGTATTCCGAGTAAGAGAGCAATCACTACTTTGTTTCCAGTCCGAAGTGCAGAACCGTGGTTCAACAGATGTAGAGCAGTTACGGTTCTACGAAATTGGAATCGATAGAATGGGTACATTATTTATTCCTTACCGCAATACATAAATATCGTGGTTTTCCAACCAATGGCTCTTTTAGGCTAATCCAAAAAAATAAGTATCCCAGTAATAGAGCAAGCCGGTTTGCCCTATGATATACTCCCAAGGCTTATGAATTGGCTCGTATGTTCCTACAAGGGAGCAAACCAGTTACCTACATCCTTGACCTTGAATGGCATTAGCTGTCAGGAGGTTCGTGTAGCGTGTTTTGGGCAGATAACCATGCCTGAGAGCCTCTTTTTGCCTCTGTTTTTCGAATAGTTGATAACAAAAAAACGCTGCATAGAGTTTGTTGAACTTGTTACTTGGTCTATGCCCTATGAGTTTTAACCCTGCTTCACCAACTTCCTAAACGTCCGCATGGCCCGGGGCGGATCCATAAACTGGCCAAACCCGCTATACGACACCTCCGCTACATAAATATCCCCGCGGGAGTCGACGCCAATCCCGTGGGGTGCCATAAACTGACCGGGCTTCTCACCGGGCAGCTGGTCGCCTAATCGGGCCAGCCGTTTTCCTGATAGATCATGGATAGAGATGCAGGCCCCACAGTTGGGATAATCTGCATTGAAGGGTTGCTGGGAGGGCAACTCACCAATGTAGACCAGATCATTGATGATGTGTAAACCGCAGGGACGATGCATGTTGTTCCACTGCCTAAGATAGGTGCCGTCGGCATCAAAGATCTGAATGCGGTGGTTCTCCCGGTCAGCAAGGTAGACGGTACCCCTACTGTCGGTGCAGACGCTGTGGGGCAGGTTGAAGCAGCTCGGATCTGAGCCATAGTCTCCCCAAGAAAAGAGGTGTTCGCCGCTTTTGGTGTATTTATGAATGCGGGCGTTGCCATAACCGTCAGAGATGTAGAGGTTCTCTTCACCTATATCAAAGGCAACTTTGGTGGGGCGGCAGAAGGGATCGCCGCTCTGGTAAGCGGCTCCCTTATCGCGGGTTCCAAAAGCGGCCAAGAGCTCACCCTCTGGCGTAAATTGACCGATCCAGTGACCATCATCGTCTACGCAGTAGAGCGTACCATCAGAGGCAATGGTGACGCCGTGGGGTCGGGTAAATTGGCCATATCCCCAAGAGGTAACGAAAGTTCCATCGGCTTCAAAGACGGTCATAGGGTGCTCACCTCGGCTAAAGACGTAGACCCGATCCTGCTGGTCCACGGCCACATCCACCGTTTCAAAAAAGGTCCAGCCATCGGGCAGTTGCGCCCAAGAGGCCAATTCTTCATAAACAAAATCGCCGTCGCCGAGTAAAGTTTTCATGGGTTTCTCCTTAAATTTTGTGTGCTGCAGTGATAAGTATGAAGTGATTATGAAATGATTTTAGCGTAGAAATTTCTGTTGCGCAATGGGACAATATGTGGTAAGTGTGTTCCAGAAATGGGGCTAATGGTCAATCCAGTCTATGCATACGTAAAAAAGTGAACGTGATGCATTAGATAAAAGTAGACGTATTTATACACAACCCGAAGCTGCGTGCTATCCTCCTGCCACGCAGCTTCTTTATTTTCAACTTGCGAAGAACCAAAAAGCCTCGGTCGGCTGACCGAGGCTCCACTTTATCTATTTATCTATTTATATGTTTATCGGGACTCTACAACAAATCTCTTTTTTGAGCGCTAGTGTGGTTACCCTTCCAGGAAGTGGATGACCCACGCAATCGTTGTGTATCCAGCTATCGTCGGGGGTAGACGGTCAAAATCACTTGGCTAACCCCACTCCCCTTGCGCCCCTCGGAAGCGATGGTCCGATTGAATGCAGCGTACAGTTCGTAGTTGGTACGCCCCTCTCGGTCTGGTTGGCGGGCCAAGGCATAGAGATAGGGTGACGATATCTCTTCATTACCACCAGGTGAATGAACACTCAGCCATTCATTGGCCACCTCAATGGTCATGCTTTCACCCCCGCGGACCATGTCTTCTGTGTAGTGCATCTCGCGGTGTCCGTCTGTCGTTGCTCGCTCAGGTGTATAATCGTTGCCGTAGACGACTAGTGCACCATCCAGGATAATCATTTCGGCGTCGTTGCTTTGGTCACCACCGTCGCCGCCGTAGCCATTGTTGGAGGGCGAGTCGCCGATATTCACCGTCCAGCCGTTTGGTGCTTCACTGTAGATGACCTCAAACTCAACCCGGCTGTAGCCACTGCGTCGTGGATCCAAGGTCAGCTTCACCAGCGCTTGGCCGTTGCTGGAACGACGAGAAGCTCGGTACATGTCCACAAAGTCGATGGCGGCAATCCCTCCACAGTCGTTCCAACCTTCATCTAGATCCAAGGTACAGGAGGCGGGTTGGACCTGGCGAGCGGGTCTGGGTGTCGGCGTTACCCGTGGCCCAGGATAGGCTGACCGCTGGCTGGCTACCTCCGGCATCTGGATAGGCTGGGTTAACTTGCTTAGCTCCTCTTTTACAAGCCGTACAACCAGCTTGTCCAACGTATTGACCGAGTAGTTCTCCACATCATGGCTGGTTTCGGTACCAGGACCGCTGGACGGCTCACCTGCTTCATCATAGGTGAGAAAGACAAACTTGCCACCAGTAAATTGGGCCATCTGACGAAAGATGTACTCACCCTGTTCGGCAAGACCGCTGGCCCCCACAGGGAATATTTTAATACCTTGGGTTGCCGCATCGATCATGTCGGTATCGTAGGCATAATCCTGCCAGTGGTAATCCAAATGGGGCGGCGCATCGGCTACCAGCAAAATTAGCCGTAAGGTCTCACCATCCCGCTCCTGGGTACGCCAGTTCAGGTTATTCAGTGCAACATGGAGGGCCTCATTCAGAGACTCTGGATTGTCACCACCTCCGCTGGCTTGAAGAGCCGCCAACGTCTCCTGAAAGTCGCTTAGATCATGGGTGAAGTCGTGGGTACGGACCACATAGGCATCCCCTCGGTCTCGGTAATGGACTAGACCAAAGCGCACATCAGGTTGCTCGGGCAGGTCATAAATCTGGTCGGCAATGTCGGCCATGCTGGCTTTGAGTTTGGCAATTTCGTCATCCATAGAGCCAGTTGCATCCATCAAAAAGAGCAGGTCCACTTGGGTGTACTCTGGCGCAGGGGGATCGGCCAGAGTCAGGATCCAGACGTTGCTATCGTAACGGTCAAAGGTTTGACGTTGGGCAACCCACTCTTTTTGCGCCGCTACCTGGAATTCGATAGTATGGCTTCGACGCCAGCCGTTCATGGCATCTAATGCTTTAGGATGGAAGAGCACACGTCCGCCCGTATCAGTGCGTCCCACAAAGACTTCCGTGTCACCAACATAAACAGTCACTTCGGCATCATGCACAGGCAGATTCTTCTCATCTTGGACAAGGATCAGGTAGCGCTCGGAAACGTCTCGCTCATTGACTTGAGTGCGGTAGGCACGACGACTACGGTACTCCAAGTAGGATTCCCATTGTTCATTGTCATCGACCACGCCGGCAGTCACAGGCTCATAGCGCTCGGAACGTTTGGGCGGCTCTACCCGACCACCGCCACCACCTATGCCGTACGCACCAGATGAATCACCGGACTCAAGAGCTGATGTGTCAGAAGACGCTTCGGCCGCCATATCACTATCAAAGGCTGCCTCTTCGTCTGCCGCAGGAGCAGCTGCCCCCATTCCCCTTGTGGGGCGGGGCGGAGGAGTTGCGGTCAACGCGACCCTATCTGAAGAGGTTGGCGCGCTCTCGCCCGATGATGCGGCATCTCCGCCACTATCATTCCGGTTGTTTTGAGCTGATTCTGCCCCAGCATTTGATTGATCCTGCTGGGGGGCAATCGGCGTCATGGCACAGCCGGATGCAATCAAACCAATCAAGGTAAAAAAGACGATGGTTCCCACTAGGGGGCCACTGGCAAAGAAAGAGAAATTTAGATTTTTGTGTCGCATGGTTGGGGTTCCTTTACTTCTGTTGACTATACGTTTACTGACTATACTTTTCGTTACGCAATAGGGTTTCACTCGCCCGCATGGGGTGTTGTTTATCTTCTATTCACGAGTCTATTGTCTATTACAGTCCAAGCTGTTACATCTATGCTGAATCCTGTTTGAAATCAAAAGGTTTCGCCCTATCATCCTCCAATTGACGAATCAATTCAAGGGCCAAAACTGTACCATTTTTTGTGTACCATTGGATGGTACACATGCTGGCTGAGACAGGTTTTCTCAGGCTAAACGAACATAAGGTGGAAATTATCAGCAGACCGCAACGATACAGTGAGCACGCCCTCGTGCGGCATGTGGCGTGCCTACTGTATTAGTCTATTGATTATGAAGAGAAGGATACGAAAGGAGAACGCCGAAAAGTTGGCACTGGGGACCGAATCTACTCCGAATTTTCGGAGCAGATTTGGTTGGTTTTTGTGGAGCTGAGAAAGTACTAAGCGGTAGAGATACTCGCTACCGCCACCAATCGCCTTCCGATCGGGGATCCATAAAGCTGCCGCGGATGCGGATGGCAACGATCATCTCTGTCGAACCGGCCACACCCACTGATTCACCTTTCAGCAAACCAGGTAATTGGGTACGTCCGGTAGCGTTGCTGGCACGATAAAGCGTCATCAGGTTGGGATCGACACAGAAGTTTTCTAGATGAACCGTATAGCCACCCGCAACTGAGCCATCCCGAGTATAGCCAAGGGTCAGGCGGGAGGGAGCGGCATAGAGTACGGCAGCAATGTAGCCCCCGCCAATAATTTCACTTTCTGTGCTGGGAAAATTGACTATCTCACCTGGGTTGGTGGCAACGGCGACAGCCGTAACCTCAGCACTATCAACGAATTCGTCTTTGGGACAACCATGATCCCCACAGCCCCAATCCCAGTCACGGACTTGATAGGCTGCTGTGAGGACGGGCAAACGCTGATCTGCAAAGAGGCCGCTCATTTGGGGTGGATCTTCACCCACCGCGCCCAAAAAGACCAGATCCAACGATTTGTCTGTTGGTTCATAGCCACGTAAAGCCAGGTTTAGATCACCATGAAGTTCATCGGGGTGGTTGGTATCGACAGCCTCCATGGGAATCAATGAATATTGATTGTTGGACGCGTCGGGACAGCCCGTTTGGGGATTTATTGCGATTGGTTGAGGGGCCGCATTACCTGTCTCTTCACTTGATTCTGCTCCCGCATCATTGCTTGCGCCATCGTTGGAGGTATCGCTGATAGGTTCAGCGTTATCTGCGTCTGTATTAGATTCAGTGTTGGCATCTGCTTGAGTCGGCTCTTCATTCGAGGTTGGTACGTCAACCCCAGAAGGCGCAACCGTCACTTCGACAATGCGGGTTACCTCGATAAGCTGCGGCGCGACCGTCGGCTGGGCAGCTAATGTGGCTTGCACAGCAGCCTCGATCCTGGCCGCATCAGTTTGGCCGGTACCGCAGCCCACCATGATGATGAGGGCTGCACCTAACGCAAGCGTGGTTAATAGCTTAGACATGATTTGCTCTATTTTGTCTCCTTCTATGAGATTGGGTTGCCTAAAATGATCTAAACCAGTCTTCGAGCAATTAAGAATTATACCCCAGTTGATATGCTTCGGAAAGCTTGCCAATCCATATCTCACCCCTGCCATTGGTTCCTTGTAAGGTTGCACCAGAGGGTATCGAGAAGCTCTTTGTAATAGAGAATTTACCATTCCGGACGGGGAATCGTTGAGTCCTTAACCGCGATAAGCCGACTCTGTCCGGAGTCAAACTATCCCCACAGCGCTATCCCATTACCATAAAAAATATCTTCAATCTGCCGCTCACTTAACTTCAGTCGATGCATAGCCAGAATCAGGCTGCGTAGCGACTCCAAGCCAATCAATACCGGCTGCAGATTGATGTGCTTCTCCTCCAACCCCATCTCTTCGGCATAGAGCCAGTGGAACGAATCGCCAATGGCCACGCAACGCCCGCGTAGGTGACTGACATGAAAGTCGGTACCATATAGCAGCCGCTCGTGTCCCAGCGTCTCCACAATGGCTTCAAACGCGCCGGCCTCAGTCACTGCTGAGGTATCACACCAAACATTGTCCAGCCCAGCCAATGTGTGAATGCCTTCGATGGTGTGCCACGGATTAAAACCCCGAGCGGCATGAGCCAAAATCATACGCATATTGGGATAGGTTTCACAGTAGCGCCGGATGGTGTCTTGGTTGGCTGGTTCTGCCATGGCCCGATCCAGCACCATGTGGAGGGTGATAGACAGCCCAAGTTCATGGGCTACCTGTACATGCTCCTCAGCCAAGTATGCCTCGATAGGGGCTTGGAAAGTGGGGCCATCTGTTTGGGCCATGAGATGGTAGGGTTTGAGGCCTACAAAACCATGCCGCTTGACCTCCTGCTGCACATAACCTGGATCCATGCTGGGGTCAATAATCATCTGCCCATAGGATGTAAAATCATTGTACTGACCATGTGCCGTCTCTTGAGCCACAAAATCGTTGTTCCCTACTCGGTCACCCAAGAAGGCCAAGCCAAAGAAGAGGCCCCCAACCGTACGCTGCTTGGGGTGAAGCCACTCCATATAGTCACGGTAGACGGCTAAACCAATCTCTGTTGGTGTCCCTTCTAAATTGGACGGCATGGCCCCGGACGCATAATGGGCATGGCAGAATAGATGAGCGTGGGCGTCAAAAATTCTATCTGGTAGGTATGGCTCGATGTGGCGATCTACAAATTCACGGTCTGTATCGGTTTGGTTCCAAGCGGGCATATGGGTTTTCCTTTTAGACAAACACTCATTCTTCCGTATCAAAAATTTCACGTACTGGAATACGAAACCCTGGCAGAATATTACCGCCCGTCAGTTCATCATCTATAGTTAAGCGAGTGACATCATCTAACGAACGATAGATATGAATCTGCTCCAACCGTGGGTCAACTACCCACACAATTTGTGTCTCAATGGAGAAGTACTCACCCAATTTTTCATGAACATCGCTCCATGAGTCATCTGGAGATAGGACTTCGACTAGGAGTTCTGGACAAACGTCCAGGTAACTATGCGAGCGGACCTTTGCATATCGCTCATGCGAGATAAATGCTGCATCAACGACACGTACAGAGTCAGGGTTTCGTGCTGTATAAACGCCTACCTCACCACCCAATACGCGTCCCAGTTTGTGTGCCTTGACGAAGTTAAACAACTCAGACGCAATATTGACTTCATAGTAGCCGTGCTTGTAGCCTGTAGGTATCAGATGGGCAATCCTTCCTTCGACTAGTTCAGTCCGACCAATGTCGCCCATTGCGAATAGTTCATCACCTGTAATGAGTTTATCTACTGTAGATGGAGCGAAAGTTGGGACATTAGCTTGAACAAGGGTTGGTGTTGCCATAGTTCATCCTTTATTCAAAATATACTCAGTGAAGACAGTCTGCTACAACCTAACATAAACGCTGCTCAACTGTCAATCTCCAAAAACAAACAAAATTCAACTTAAAGCCTATTGAGTATCTCGCGCAGATCCGGCTCTAGTCCCATTTGTTCGGCTTCAAACGCTTGGTCAATGTGAGATAACTTGCGTGCGCCGATCAAGACCGATGTGACACCTGGCTGCCCAATCACCCAAGAGAGGGCCAGATTGACCATGCTGCGTCCACTCATTTCTGCCTGAGCACGCAATCCTTCCATTCGCCGCATGGAGGTCGGTCCTTTGTAGACATCCCAGTGCGCGGGCTTGACGTCGAACCGAGTCCCTTGCGGCGACGCGCCAACGGTGTGATACTTCCCCGTCAGAAAGCCAGCACCCAGTGGGCTATACGTGATAGTACCAATCTCTTCTTCGGCACAGAAGGGCAATAGCTCGGCCTCAATATCGCGTATGGATACGTTGTAGTTGGGCTGCACGGACTCCATACGGGGCCAGCCGTTGACATCTGCCTTCCACTGGGCTTTGCAGAGCTGCCAAGCCATAAAGTTGCTGCAGCCAATATAGCGCACTTTGCCCTGTTCCACCAGCGTATTGAGCGCCTCCATGGTCTCTTCTACGGGAGTAGCTTCATCCCAGTTGTGAAGTTGGTAGAGATCGATGACGTCGGTTTGCAGGCGGGTCAGGCTGGCCTCTGCTGCCTCAATGAGTCGCTTGCCCAAGGGCGGGCTGGCTTTGGTTGCCAAAACGATCTGATCCCGTTTCCTACTCTCTTTCAACCACTTTCCAACGACCGTTTCGGATTTCCCCTCTGAGTAAGACTCTGCCGTGTCGAATAAGTTGATCTCTCGCTCAATGGCGTGATCCATGATGGTAAACGATGTCGCCGGATCTATTTCGCGATCAAAGGTGACACAGCCTAAGGCAATAGAGCTAACGTTGAGGTCTGTTCTGCCCAGTTTTCGATATTCCATAATGGTTCCTTACGCTATTCCAAATCGCTCAAAAAAACTCTCCTGCGTAGTTGGAACGGGGGTAAAGGTACTGGTTTCGTGGCTTATACAACCGGTAGCGATGCGCATTTACTTCTCCTCTTTGCTAGGTTATGCTATACTGTTTTCATGAACTCTTTACAGATATAGCTGGCGGATAACTAATCATGCTGCCATTTGAATTCACGATAGGAGGTCCGCCTGTTTCACATCAGACCCATAACGTCGAACGATTACGTTCATGGCAGCGAGCGGTCCGTCAAGCTGCAGCACAGGATTGGCCCGATCATACACCGCCAGTAAAGCTTCGGCTAAAACTTACGGTTGTCTATTACCACGATGGCGTAACAGCGCGTATCGATAACGATAACATGGTCAAACCAATTCAAGATGCATTGAACGGGCTGATATATGTAGATGATTCTCAGATTACCGATACGTATATTCGCAAGACCGACTTGAATGGGCGCTTCCATGTTCGCGGTATGTCTCCAGTTCTTGCTCAGGGATTTTGTCAAGGAGAAGAGTTCATTTATGTCCGTATTGAGTTGGCTCCTGATCACGAGGAATTGATCTGATGACCCAGAATGCTAATTCTACTAAACAAGTGCAGTTGCAGAATGTCGCGGATGAATATCATCAACAGGGATATGACGTGATTGTAGCTCCGTCGGCTGAGCAGCTTCCGGAATTTTTGCGTTCTTTTTCTCTGGACATCCTAGCCTACAGCTCATCCGAAAATGTCATTGTGGAAGTCAGAGACTATGAATCACTGACTGAGACACCAAAACTGGATGAACTTGCCAAAGTAATTGATAGTCAAGATGGCTGGCGTATTGATTTAGTCGTCTCAAACCAAGGTGAACCACATAGAAAGAATGGGGCATCGCTGAATAAAGATGATATTGCGTACCGTCTACAAGAAGCCAATCAATTATCCGCTCAGGAACATGGTGAAGCCGCACTCATTCTAGCTGTGTCTGCGCTCGAAGCTATCCTGCGTCGCAATGCCCAAACAAAGGATGTCCCAGTAGAACAAGATAGTCCATTACACCTCATTAAGAGCCTCTTCACCTACGGTCTGCTCAGCAAAGAACAGTATCAGATTCTCCGCTCTGGCGTGCAAGCACGGAATACAATCGTCCACGGCTATAAAGATAAACAATCCTTTTCAGGGCTCCTGCAAGACCTGCTTACGCTTGCAAACCAGCTGATAGACCAACCGCTTGCTGCGTGATAGTCCAAGCCTTGCTTCTTGCGCTTTCATTGCAATCCATGGCTCATTTGATTTTGTTGTTAAATTTGTCGATCCCGTACAGGTCCTTGTTGCACTCGCTCGCAAAGATCGGTCCATTCAGGCGAGCCATCATCCTTCCAGATCTGTAACTGAACACCAGGTTCTTGGGCCGGATCATTGCCAGCCATAAAGTGAGGCCAGCAGTGATCCTTCATATTGGCAAAGTGAACCGTTCGTCCACCAGGCCAAACGACCGACAGAATATGTCGCTCGTCTGGCAACTGATACGGTGGTTCCATCCGGTAGCGCTCTAACGCCTCCTCATTGACTTGGACACCCAAGCCTGGGCCATCCGGCACCTGTAGATAGCCACCAGAGATCACCAGAGGCTCCACCAGCAGACTATCACTGTAATTGTTGAGGCAGGTAATCGTCGGCCATTGGGCAAAGGGCAACACAGCGCCCAAGTGGGCCGATAGGGCCGTAACCAGCCCTACACCAACCAACTGTAGCCAGAAGGGCTTGGCAAACTCGGCAGCTAATGTGCCTTGACGTAACACGTTGGCCACACCGCCCCCAATCACAAAACCATCGCAGACAGATTCGCTCACCGCGGTGGGGAAGGGCGGTACCCCAAAGTGCAGGGCAATGGGATGAGCCACCTTACGACGCAGCTCCCGTAGCCCCTCCACATCATGTTGGGGAATGGGTCCTTCGTAGATAGAGACCCGTTCATACGTATCCAGCTTCCGCAAGACAGGAGCAGCCGTTCCTACATTGAGCAACATGCTATTCCAGTCTAAGTCTAAGCGATAGTGGGGTGGCGTCACCGCGCTGATCTTCTCAACCTGCTCATATACGCAGATCCAAGGGCGTGCCTTAAATTTGTGAAAGATATAACCCTTCTCTACAGCATCCTGGGCCTCAGCAGCCAGGTCATCCGCACCCATTTTCGTATTCCACCAAGCAATGGGACACCAATCTCGCACTTTGGGAAGATTGAAAAGGCGATGGACTGGTACCTCTAAAGCCTTCCCTACCACATCGTAGAGAGCCATCTGCAGTCCAGCACCCAGGCTATCGTCCCCTAACAGCTCCACTGGGTTGCGCCCGCGTGCCCGCTCAATCGCCTCATCCGGCACCGCTCCCCATGTATAGTGGGGCAGCGTCTCGCCGTACCCCACCGTCCCATCCTCAGTTATGATGCGGATGATCTCCACAATCTGCCACTGCCAAACCAAAAGTGCGTTCCACTGCTGTACTCGCGGGGTAAAGGGGACCCGCAAGGTGATGCGTTCGATCTCTTTGATGCGAAGTGATGGTTTCATGCAGCTACCACCTCGGTAGCACTAGAGTTTGAGAGCTCTTCACGGATGATGCGACGTAAAGTCTCTTCCAAAGACACTTGGCGATTCTGAATGTGTTCACACAGCACCTGATTGATCAATGTTTGATAGTTGCCGCCTCCTGCTAATTCAACCTGATTACGAAACCAATCGATTATGTCGTTATCAAGCCGAATGGTAATACGCGTTTTGCCTGGAGGTGTAGGATCGATTGCCCCACGTTTGCCATCGCTAAAATCGTACTCTTTTTTCATGACTCACCCTCATATTGACTACGTTCATAACGAGTTGCCTTTCTTGCAGAGATCAGACGAATATCACTATCGTGATAAGTGTAAACCACGACCAGGATGCGACCCAATGCATCGCTGCCAATGGTTACAAATCGTTCCTCGTCTGGATAATCGTCCTCAATGGTAATCCCCATATCATCCATAAAAACAGATGTGGCATCGCTGAAACTGATTCCATGTTTGCGTCGATTGGACTCTGCTTTGCTTGGATCCCATTGATAGTTCATATCATTGTATGCACAATTGTGCACTATCGCAAATATACTGAAGGCATCTCAAATGAGTGCATATTGATTTTGAACTCTCTCTGATGGGGAGCAAGTTCAATGCACTCTTTTCATCTGCGCTGAGTATACTGCCTTGTCTGTTCCCTTTACGGCTACAAATATTTTCAGCATATTGTGGCGGAGACAGTTCGCTGATATTCCATCCATACATAGTGGGAGGTCACAGAATGAGTAGAAGAAGAAATTAGATTTTGTTCTATCTGTCTGCTTTGAGTTGAAGAACCCAAAATACGTTGGATCTGAACCGAGGTTTCGAGGAAAATAGTTTGCCTATTGGTGTTCACAGTTCCTCAAGATATGACTGCACTAGGGTGTCATCATCATATGATAATAGAGGTGGAAGCCCACTGTCCGTTAACAACCGATGTGCTTTTTCGCGTGTTGCTTCATCCGGATCTGAATATCGCAGAAGTTCCAAGGCGTAACGCAGTGCTGCCAACTGTTTTTTAGAGAAACTTTCTGACGATAGGCATTTTACAGCAAGTATAAGAGCTGCACAGAATTCTTGCGTAGTTTGGGGCGCAACCTCCCAAAGTAAGCTAACTCCATTTTGCCAAGCAGTCACACATTCTTCACGTAAGGTATAACTGTCCCAATCTTGCTCGACTCTGTCAAGGGATTGCTTCAAATAGGTCAACTGCAAGTGATAGAAACGCTGTTGCTGGCGTTGAGCCTTTTGATAAACATCCGTTTCCAAAACAACTACCACAGGCTCTGCCGATCCTTCATCATTCAGAAGTACTGGAACATGAGTTGTCTGCATCCGTTCGACTATGTTACGCAATTGAGTTTCAGCTTCACTTAACGGTGGTGTGTAGGACATCTCACCTTATTCCCTTAATTCAGTAAGCAGTATAAAAAGTACGCTATTCGTCCAGTATAGCATAGCACATATGTTTGAGCAATCGTATGAAATTCAGCATCTAGTGCCTCCTTTGGACCGCATCTTCTTGCCGGACGATAGACGCTAAATAATCCTCCACCGCTGCCGATGCAAAACGATCAAGTGAGAAATCGCTGATATCAATGGAGGTTTTACCGTCAGTAACCAGTTCGGCAAGCAACAGACCAGCCACCGGATTGTAGGCAAAGCCGCCGGAGTGAAAGGCACAGCCTAGATAAAGTCCTGGCAGTTGCGTCACCGGACCGAGAATCGGCTCACCATCGATGGAAAAGCAGATGAGTCCGACTTTTTCGGTTTCCCAAGTTGTTTGTGCCAAGGTGGGAACGAGCGGCGTTAGATTGGTGGTCAAGTCTTTCTGTACACTTTCTGGTGCTTTCAGAGCTTGCATCCCGAAGCTAAAGGAATCGATTCGGTACTCCTCACGTTGGGCCGTTTCCGCACCAGCTAGCAGGCGGTTACCTGATTCAGGGCGAATGTAGCCACCTTGGGGATTCGCGTTGATGGCGGGGATGTTGACCGGTGCAGATAGAGGCGTCGTCACATAGCGTTGGTGGACAAATGCCTTCATGGGAATCGACATACCTACTTCATCCAGAACATTGTTCGTCAAGATGTGGGTCCAAGCGTGAGTCGTGCAAATGACAACGTCAGCTTCCAGGGTTCCATCCAAAGTGGTGACGCCCACTGCTCGACCGCTACGCTCGATAAAGCCAGTTACCTGGGTGCCCTCACAAATCTCCACACCCAGCTCTCGTACTCGCTGTGCCAAGGCAGGAACATACTCTTCTGGCTCGCTATATCCCCCCAACGGATCGTGGAGGCCGATGATCTCTGGGGTTGGCGTCAAGGCTGGCCAGCGTTCATGGATCTCCTGTGCGTTCAAGATTTCGTATGGCGATCCGAGTCGGTCATAGAGGGGCAGTAGTGACTCTCGTTCGGGCCAGGAGGGCGGATCGAAGAGGTTGAGGCAACCCACATCCTGAAAGCGATATCCTGTTAGATCTTCCGTCAATTCGCTATATAGCTCGCGGCTGATCTGGCGCGCCCGCACGCCCGTTTCGCTCCAGAGCAAGCTGGTGATGATGCCACCCGCCCGCCTACTAGACCCAGCACCAATGCTATCTTTCTCGAGCAGGATAATGCGGCCAAATTCCATGCGCGCCAAGTGATAAGCTGTACTCAGACCGATGACACCTCCACCGATGATAACGACTGTGGCTGAAGAAGTTGTGGCAGGAGTCATCATGCGCCGGGCACTCCATCCAACTCTTCACTACACGTCTTCAGCACATTCATGAGAGCAAAATCGCCTCCCCAAGGTACGATCTGGGCACCCATCTCCTGATAGCGCTTGATCTCCTCCACCGAACCAGCCGTGATGCCCCACACTTTGTTGTGCTTCTGAGCCGCGGCAGCCACCACCTCAATTGCCTTTTCCATGGTCATGCCGTGGCCAGAAGGGCCGGTGGCGATGCGCAAACTCAAGTCAGCAGGGCCAAGAAATAGTCCGTCAATGCCGTCAATTGATGCAATTTCATCTGCGTTAGCCACCGCCTGTAGTGTCTCGACCTGGGTTAGAATAAAGGTTTCTCGATTGGCGTCCACGTTGTAGTTGCTCTCTGGATACCAGACGCCAATGCCAAAATCGCCATCCAACCCTGCACCATCCATGCCGCGATTGCCCAGCGGTGGATATTTGATGGCTTGTACGAGATCCTGAGCCATCTGTGGCTCCGAAACCAAGGGAACCAGAAAGCCGCTGGCACCCTCTTCCAAGTAACGATAGAGCATGGTTCGCTCCAACGTGGGCGGACGGACCATGCAGTCAATATCATTGTGGTGGCACATCATGATAATGGATTGGACTTCCCGCGGGTCCATGGCTCGATGCTCTAGATCAAACCAGATGCCATCAAATTTGAAATGGGCCGCATAGCGGATGAAGAAAGGTAGGTAGTGGCCCAATCCGCAGACTCGTGCAAAGCCCCCACTGCGGAATTTTTGAAGCATTTTACTTTTGCGCATAAAGTTTCCTCTTATATCCCAATTCTGTGTTGTATAATTACTTTGCAGCCCAGGTCCCTGGGTTTAAGAGCGTATCATCATCGATTCGCAATGGATAAAGCTGTTGTAAGTACTCCTGGGGCAATGGTTTATCCACTGCAGCCAGATTCTCCTCCAACTCCTCAATCGTGCGTACGCCAACTAGGGCAGCATCAATCTGGGGGTGGCTTAAAGCAAAGGCCAGCGCTACTTGGGCAGGATTAAGTGAGAGGTCAAAATCAGCGACAAGCTGTCGATAGGTACGTGAATGGGCGCGCAATAGATCAAGGTGATCAGGCAAGTAATCAGCCCGTTTGGTCAGCGCCCCTTGTAGCAAAACCGAACGTACAGTGACGCCAACATTCTTTTCTTGCGCGAGCGGAAAGACCCGGTCCGCCAAGCGTTGATCAAAGACCGAGTAAGTGACCTGGATCAGATCCAGCCACTCATGGGCTAGGGCTCTTTCTGGCATCTCGGAGCCATAAAATGAGCCGCCTACCCAATGAACCTTACCGCTCTGCTTCACTTCAGCAAAAACAGACCCGATAGCCTCCCACTGCTCCAACTCTTCTTGGGCTACATTGTGGAGTTGCCAGATATCCACAAAATCAGATTGCAACTCTTTCAAGCTGATATCCAGTTGAGAGAGCAGAAGCTCTCGTAGGGCCGCACCGCCAGGCATTGCCCCATCAGGAAGACGGGTTGTGGCCTTGGTAGCCAGAACTACCTGGTCCCGACGACCACGTAAGGCTTTTCCCAACACAGTTTCACTCGCACCGTAGGCGCGTGCCGTATCGATAAAGTTGATGCCTGCATCCAGTGCCGCATGAACAAGACCAACGGCGTCCGATTCATCAGGTTTACCATATGCTCCCGGCACTTGGATGCCGTAATCCATGCCAAGCTCAACAGTTCCTAATGCAAGAGGAGCAACCGATAGATTGGTTCGTCCTAGAGTTCGACGGTTGATCATGAGGTTATAATAACGCACCTATGCTGTTGATGAATCTCGGATACCGTTGCGCCAATACTGATTAAGCCGATACTCAGTCGTCCGCAGTCGTCCGCAGTCGTTTGGTTGTTTAGTCCAGAGTCGACTCTGTCGACGTCATTCCGATTGCGGTCTACTGACACTGATTATACTCAGCTCCGTTTGAAAACGACCGCAGTATAAATAGAGCGTTTACTTTATGAGAAGAACGAGAGGATTTAGCTAAATATATCCACCAACGAAAGGCGTATGTCCACTACTTCATCAATGACATCATCTACACTATATGACCTGAATCGGCGGGGGGACGTATAGACTGTTACTGAGCGCCCATATGGATAGACAATCCAGCAGGATTGAACACCCAATGCAAAATAAACACGCGCCTTTTCAACTAGGCTTTGCACGCCTTGCATTGGTGAAAGAATCTCGATAGCCAATAAGGGCATTTCCGACATTTTGACAATATCATCTGTTATATCAAGGGAGCGCTTTGTATATACGCTTATATCAGGCTTAATTGAATCCTTATACTTTGCCCGTAAAGCCTCATCATCCAGGCCGCTGACATCCAAGCTGAGTTCTGTCAAGGCTGTAAAACGCTCCATGGAAAAGAGCAATACAGCTAATTTTGTTTGTAAATAACTATGATTCAATGAACCCAATTCGGCCAATCCCTCTGGAGCAAACTCCTCATCATATTCAGCAAATTGTATCGTCATTTTATAATACCTCCACGGAGGATTATAGCATAAGCCAGATGGCCAACATAGTTCTGTTGCGATCAACCGAGGTTAAGATTGCATTGCTGCTATAAACTCAGCAACGGGGACAATTTGTAAGGAATCTACCTCAGATACGGCTCTATCCTTCGTTTGCGTTACGACTTCCGGCAAACGATCAATGCTTTCTTCTCGTAATGTTTCTAAAGCCGGTGAACCGCCAACTTCTATCCTTGGTATCGCCTGATGAAGAAGACCATTTGGGCTATAGTGATAAACCGTTTTTAAGCGAGTCTGTAACATCCGATAGGCATAGTCCGGCAGGCGTTTTTCATCTACTGTAGGTAGTAGATTGTCAGGCCAGAAGATGCGATTCATTTGGTGCTCAAAGACAGCACCTAGCATTTCGCTTGCGGTTGGTGCAGCACTGATCCACTTGAAATCGGGCCACACATCCAACCAACGCCAAGGCCCCCAGGGATCGGCATCTTCTGGATATTGACTGACGCTATCGGCACCGACAAAGGCAAAGTGCTGGGGATAGTCAAAAAAATCGCCACCACGGGCGCGATGGCGATCATAAAAGGCCGTTGTTAAAGCCAGTAGGGTTCGCCCGAGGTTGAGAACACCATCCTCTAATTTAGAGGACACCACACCAATCCGATCAAGCTCGTGATAATTAGCGCAGAATTCTGCAAACGCGAGCGACCGCCGCTCATTCTCTCTCCATTGCCAGTATTTAAAATCTTCGGCAGCTAACCGAGCGCTAGTATGCATGGTTTCCTTAACTTGGCCACTCTTCACGTAACACCCGTAAAAGCTCGATAGTCTCGGCCAGTTCTCTTTCATTCAGTGCCTCGAGCCAAGGTGCATAAAAATATTGATCAGTGAGAGATTCGACCTGGGTGTGGATGGCTACGCCTACTTCTGTCGCCACATAAACATCGCCTTTGGGTAACAACCACCTCCGTTCAGTTAAGTCAGAGAGGGCTGCTGCATAATCTTCTACGCTGTAGCCGCGATAGGAGAGTTGCTCAAATAATGATTCGGCTGAATTGGCTTGGCCACTGATTATGAAAGCGAAGGTCTCCCACTGCTGTCCCGTTACCTCTTTGGGTTGCCATGCCGCCATATGGGCATCGTCTCGAAACGCATTGAAGTCAGAAAAATAGTGGAGCAGCCGAACAATAACAGGCTCTTCATCACTTGGGGCACGATTGCGAGAATGGGCTAGGCACCAGTTTCCTGGTGGTGTTTTACATCCTAAACTGGCATCGATCACGCTCCGTAAGAGGCTCTCTAATCGGATCAGATCAATATGCGCAGGGACGTCTACTTGTGCTAGCAATGATTGACTTCGTGTAAGCAGCTCAGTCGTGACAGTACGCCCCAAGTCGGTTAAATGATATGCGCCGCCCCGTCGATCCAGCCACCTTTCTGCTGCTAACATCTCCAGTATTCCCTGGGCAATTGCCGGCGATGCGTAAATATCACGCACTCGGAGAGTTTTCACACTCAACGGTTCGGGATCAAACTCAGCGGCTTGCACAAGATACCAAGCTGGGCTTTCTGCCCGACCACTTTGCACTTGCAGCAGGGGATGGCGAGGAGGCTGTTCTGCCTGGCTTTGTGCTATCTTGCCCATAGCTTGATAGAATGGTCCAGCACTAGCTTCCAGTTGGAAGTAAAACTCTGAATTTAGCTCCATGTTTTCTCCTCAGTCTCCTCAACCTTTCGGAGTATTCTATCGGATTACCTCATCGGATTGTCCTATGTAGCCAATGACCCAATCTCTTTCTGCTTGGCTCAACTGTCCATCCCCATTGGCGCAAGCAAGAATGGCTATCGTATCATAAAATCATAGCGTCATTGTATAGCGAAGTTCCACTCCTCATATTCCCTCTAATGTTAACTCTTGAGCAAAATGGCAGGCAACTTGATGTACACTGCTCCCGTCAATCGTCTGGAGAGGTGGGTACTCCTGTATACAGATATCCTGACTATGAGGGCAGCGGGGATGGAAATAGCAGCCAGTTGGGGTTTGGGAGGGATCGGGAACTTCCCCAGCCAATATGCGATTCCTGCCCCGATATCGCGGGTGGGGTTTGGGCGATGCGCCCAACAATGCTTCGGTATAGGGATGACTTGGCCTTTTGAAGAGGGTTTCTGTGGGGGCAATTTCAACCAGACGCCCCACGTACATGACGGCAACCCGATCACAAATATGTTGAACCACACCTAGGTCATGGGAAATAAAAAGATAGGTCAACCCGAACTCATCTTGTAGATCCTTGAGCAAGTTTAGAATCTGAGCCTGAATTGATACATCGAGGGCAGAGACCGGCTCGTCGCAGACAATCAACTTGGGGTTAAGCGCCAATGCACGGGCAACCCCAATCCGCTGTCGCTGCCCGCCGGAAAAGGCGTGGGGATATCGAATCATATACTCGGGGCGTAACCCCACCGCGTTCATTAGGTAGCTGACCCGTTCCTCCAATTCCTTACCTGTGGCAACATGATTCACCAGCAGAGGCTCACCGATGATATCGCGCACGCGCTGACGCGGGTTGAGCGATGAGAAGGGATCTTGGAAGATGAGCTGAATGTTACGGCGGGCGCGCTTGAGCGGCTCTTTCTCCAACTGGGCAATATCAACTGTGCTGCCGTTGTCGTGAAAGAGAATCTGGCCATCTGTCGGTTCAATGGCTCGCAGCACTGTCTTGGCGACCGTTGTCTTGCCACAGCCAGACTCACCCACCAACCCCAGCGTTTCACCAGGCCTAACCGAGAAGCTGACATCATCTACGGCCTTAACAGTCCCCACGACCCGCTTGAGGAATCCCTTTGTCAGCGGGAAATGCTTTTTGAGATTGTTGACCTCGAGAAGCTGTTGTGCATCACTCATCTTGACCTCCCCATAAGAAGCAACTGACTAGGTGGCCAGGGGATACTTCAACTGGCGGTGGTTCTGACCGATCACAGACACCCTCTATAAAGGACTCGCAACGTGGATGAAAGCGGCAACCATTCGGAAGGTTATAGGGATCGGGTACAGACCCTTTTATAGACTTAAGCCGTTCTTTCACTTCCTCTTCCACCATGGGGATCGATTCGAGCAGGGCTGCTGTGTAGGGATGGCGTGGATCATCAAAGAGATCCCAGACCGATGCTTTCTCCACTACTCGCCCCAGATACATTACAGCTACCTCATCGGCCATCTCGGCAATTACGCCCATATTGTGGGTAATGACGAGAATAGCCATGCCATATTCTTCTTGCAAACTCTTCAACAGCCCCAATATTTGGGCTTGGATGGTGACATCCAGTGCTGTCGTTGGTTCATCAGCAATGAGGACCGTTGGGTTACAGGCCAACGCCATAGCAATCATGGCGCGCTGCCGCATCCCACCGGAAAGCTCAAATGGGTAGCTATCGAAACGCTTGGTTGGTTGCGGAATGCCAACTTTCCCCAGCAGCTCAATGACTTGCTGACGGGCTTCCTCCTTGGAAATATCGAAATGATAGAGAATTGCTTCCATAATCTGCCAGCCCACTGTATAGACCGGTGAAAATGCAGTCATGGGTTCCTGAAAGATCATGGCAATGTCGTTGCCGCGCACCTGACGCAGCTCTTCGCTCTCTGGCTTGTACTGGGTTAGATCCACCACCTCACCGTCTTTATAGAGCAAAATTTGGCCATCGACAATACGCCCGCCTGCTCCCACAATTTGCAGAACCGATTGGGCGGTAACGCTCTTGCCGCAGCCAGATTCGCCAACGACGCCTAACGTCTTGCCTTCCTCAAGCATGTAGGAGACGCCGTCTACAGCTTTGACGGTGCCTTCATCAAAGAAGAAGTGGGTTTTCAAGTTGTTGATTTCGAGAATGGTATCGTGATTGGTCATTGTTCAGTTATACTTTTCCAGAAAAGTCTTGTCTCGACTTCTGCCCAGTTTACTCTGGGTAATTCCTTAAAGGGAGGACAGAACTTTTCTGGCCGTCTATACAGTGATGACTACTTTCCCTTTGGCGCGTCCTTCCTCAACATACCGGAGCGCTTCTGGAACTTCTCTTAGCGGGTACCGTCTATCGATTGCGGGGGCAATTTTGCCAGCTTCACAAAGTTCGGTGACGGCGATTAAATCTTTGCTGTTCTGTGGGACGACCAATACGCGCAGGCTTTTGCCTGTTGTTCTTTTGATCACCGGACCCAAGAGTAGTACCTGCAAAAGTGTGACAGTGGACCCGCCGACGACAAAATAATTTCCATTCGGTCGTAGTGCCCGCTGATAGGCAAAAGCCGAACGATGTGCGATTAGATCAAGGATCAGATCATACTGGTTGCCGTTTCTAGTGAAGTCTTCTTGGGTGTAATCGATGACGTGGTCTGCGCCCAGCGAGCGTATGAACTCCAGCTTAACCGTGTTGTCTACACCAGTCACTTCGGCCCCATACAATTTGGCGAGTTGGATGGCAAACGAGCCACCACTACCACCTGCTCCATTAATTAAAACTTTTTGTCCTGGCTGGACCCTTCCTGTCTCGCGAATCCCCCTTAGTGCAATCACCCCTGCTTGCGGAATGGCCGCAGCTTCTTCGAATGTCAGGCTAGCTGGCTTCAGCGCCATAGTGCTGCCATGGGTACAGACGTACTCGGCAAAACCTCCATGATAGCCAGGGATCTCTCCAAATACCTCGTCGCCTAGCTTGAATATACTGTGGTTTTTGCCAACGGCTTCCACCCGCCCAGCAATGTCCGACCCGAGGATAGGGTTCCCTGGTCTTTGAAGCCCACCTATACGGGCATACAAGGGTTTCCCGATCAATCCCTCTCGATCTGATCCATTGATAGAAACGGCATGAATCTTGATCAGAATTTGCTCATCTGTCGGAACGGGTTTTTCTATCTCAGTGAAACGAAGAACATCAGGTGAACCATATTTTTCGTATACGACGGCTTTCATGAGTTTCCTCGTATCGTTTTGGCTATCATTCTACGACGCCCCAGATGTGCGCTACATGATTCTTGCTACACTGCATAGGGATCCGCTGCATCCCTCATCCCGTCCCCCAAAAAGTTGTACATCAGCACTGTCACAATCACAAACAGACATGGAATCAACTGCCAGGGATGGTGAGCTATGGTTACAATATTCTGGGCGTCTTGTAGGAGGACACCCCAACTCACGGCGGGTGGTTGCATCCCCAACCCTAGAAAGCTAAGGGCCGTCTCGCCTAAGATCATGCCAGGTACCATGAGAGTCAGGGTAACAATGAGGTGGCTAGTAAATGAGGGGAAGAGGTGAATCATGATGATGCGACGTTCATTGGAGCCAACGAGGCGAGCCGACGTCACATAATCCTCCTCCCTCAAGGCCAGCAGTTTGCCCCGTACTTGGCGAGCCAACGTTCCCCAGGACATGAGGGATAGTATCAGCGTGATAAAGAAATATGTTCGCACGACTGGCCAATCTTGGGGCAGGGCTGCTGATAGAGCCATCCAGAGCGGAATGGTCGGAACGGAAAGGATAAACTCAATGGCACGCTGCACGATCATATCCGTTACGCCACCAAAATAGCCAGAGATACCGCCTATTATCAGGCCCAAGATAAAACTGAGCGCCACGCCCACCAACCCAATCGATAGCGAGATGCGAGCGCCATAGATAGTCCGAGAAAAGATGTCCCGACCCAGCCGCTCCGTTCCAAACAAGAAAATTGGAGCGCCGTCTGTGGTAAAGAGGTGACGTTCTGCGGGAAATAGTCCCCACAGCTTGTACGGTTCGCCCTTGCCAAAAAAGTGAATGGGAAACCGTTGGGACTCATCTTCTTTGTAGATCATCCGAAAGGTCTTTAAGTCCAACTCAGATTGTACATTGTAAATGAATGGGCGCTGCAACTGGCCATCAGCCCAAAAGTGAATCTTGGTTGGGGGCGCATCGAGATAGCCATCGGCTCGGGTTAGGGGTGTGTAGGGGCTAATAAATTCACAGAAGAGGGCGGCAATATAGAGAATCCCCAATACGACCAGAGCGACGCGCGCCATGTAGTGCTTGCGGAATTTCCACCAGATGAGCTGCCACTGAGTCGCCTGATAGTATCGCTCTTTCTCAACTGCCGTCATCTGACCGATTGTCATTCGGTTACACCTCCAAATCGAATGCGTGGATCAAGCCATACCAGCAAAATGTCGGCGATCAATGTCCCAACCACAGTCAACAAGCTCAATATCAAGGTGATGCTGCCTGCTAGGTACATATCTTGAAACAGAACAGCTTGCAAGAGAACCGGTCCAGTCGTCTGCAAATTCAGCACAATAGAGACGAGGACTTCTCCCCCTACAATCGCCGGTAGAATCCAGCCGACTGTGCTAATAATCGGGTTCACGGCAATGCGTACCGGGTAGCGGAAGAGGACATCCCTCTCCGGTACACCCTTTGCTCGGGCCGTGATCACATATTGTTTCTGTAATTCATCCAGTAGATTTCCCCGCATGACCCGAATCAATCCTGCTGTTCCCGACATACCGATAATCAGGATTGGAAACCAGATGCGTTTGAGCATGTCCCATACTCGGGCCACACTCCACGGTGCGTCAATAAAGTCGGATGAAAAGAGTCCCCCCACCGAAATATTGAAGGTGCTGTAGACGCCCCACATAAGCACCAACGCCAGTAAGAACCCCGGTACAGAGAGACCAATAAAGCCGATAAAGGTGAAGAGATAGTCAAAGATGGAATACTTATGGGTTGCTGAATAGATGCCGATCGGGATGGAAACAGCAAAGACAAAAATGGTCGTGGCCAGGGAGATGCCCATTGTCAAAGGTACCCGCTCAATTAGTATCTCACTGACCGGTTTGTTCCAACTGAAAGAACGCCCAAAGTCCCCTTTAAGAAGAATATTGGTAATCCAGCGGATATATTGCCGATGAACGGGAAGTTCCAAGCCATATTGACGCTTCAAGGCGGCAGCCTGATCCTCGGTCACCCTGACGCCTGACGCTTCTAGATTGGAGATGTAGGTCGTCAGATAGTCACCTGGTGGCAATTGAATAATCATAAAGACCACCACAGAGATGACAAAGAGAAGGGGGATCAGCATGAGCAATCTACGTATGATGTACAGCAGCATTGGCTGTTCACTGAGTCCTTTCTAAGGGAGGCAAGTGAGCAAGTGAGCAAGTGAGCAAGGACAGATTATCAACCTGTGAACCTGTGCTCACCTGCAAACCTACCTACTCTTCGATATACCACTGCTCCATGCTATACATAATGACAATCCCCAGCGTATCTACAATGCCTGTGGGTACGTTTTGGATTTTGGTGGTTACGAAGGTTGGGTAATGCGATTCCTCTACTGGATTGAAGACCCAGACGTTCTCATTATGGCTCTTGTAGATATCAGCCAGGGCCGCGGCACTCTCTTCTGTACCAATACGGGCACTTTGGAAAGCGTTATGAGCCGCATAGAGATCCTGAATTGCCTGTGGTGGCTCCATACCATCTTCCCCTTGGGAGACAAACCAGGTATGCCAAGGTCGGCCCCATTGGTTATTGGGCAGATAATCGTCCCAACCACCACTTGGCCAGATATCTTCATGTGCCCAAATGCCGGTGGCCTGAACTTCATTGGCGTTCAGGCGTTGACCAAGCAGCCCACCATCTGTTACCTTAACCGATGTATTGACGCCAACTTCTTTCCAATATTCAGCAATCAGTTCGCCCATGGGGACATGATCTTGGGAGTAAGGTGCTAACTCAAAGAGAATGCTGAACGGTTCGCCACTTGGTGAGAGGCGGAAGCCATCGCCATCTCGTTCGGTCATACCCATTTCATCCAGGAGAGCGTTGGCTTTCTCGGTGCTAAACTCGGGATTGGTGGTCTCGACTGGCAGCTTGGCAAATTGTTCCAAGTAAAATGTTTTGAGGATTTCGGGTCGGTTGATGGCGAAGTTGAGTGCTTCACGGAAGCGGACATCACTAGTTACTTCTTGCCAGACCGGATCTTCGTACGTTAGAACTAGTTTGTAGTCCAAAGGCGTACGGTGCATTCGTGGAATTTGCACTTTGAGCACGCCATCTTCTTCTGCCTCTGCCATAATCGGCAGGTTCTTTAGAGAGGAGCGCTCACCCAAGTAGTCAAATTCACCCATCACGGCTCGGGCAAACATGGTCTCTCGATCTTGAACGACTTCCATGCGAACAGTGTCAATGTAGGGAAGTTGCTGGCCTGCGCTGTCAACCTTAAAGTAGTAGGGATTGCGCTCATAGGTGAAGATTCCTGTATCGGCTTTGGTCATCACCCACTGTTGGAGGGTGGGATGGCCCAACCCTCCTTCATTGGTGTGCTTCCACAGGTTATTGCCAACAGAGCGGTCGTTAAAGAGGTTATACCACTGATCGGCCTCAATTGATTCTTCTTCCATCAAAGGCTGTAACTCTTCCAGAGGAGTGTAATCAATATGGAATTGACTCATATAATGTTTTGGCTTCAGGAAGGGAGCATAACTGTGCCAGCCAGCGATGGCCAGTTGAGCTGGAAAGATGCCGTATGGCTCGTCGAAGATGATCTTAAAGGTGTAGTCATCAACGATCTCGATCTCCATGGGAGTGCCATCCCCACGATTGCCTGCCCGTAGCCAAGTGGGGAAGGAAGGCGTGATCTCTTCGTTAAGCAGCACATCTTCATAGGCAAACCGGACATCCTCAGTGGTTACCGGCACGCCATCAGACCATTTGAGTCCCTCACGTAAATAGATTGTGTAGACTGTGTCGTCTTCATTGACTTCCCAATCCCGGGCCACGTTGCCGTGAATCCCCATATCATATTCAAAGGCACCTGGTGCCCAAATGAGTGGCTCATTCATGCCGATGTAAATATGGGGATCACCGCCCGGCCCTTCCTGAGGCAGCCGCATCATACCACCATAGGTGCCAATCTCTGGTTCAAAGCCAACAATAAGTGTATCTTTGCCCACAATGTACGGCTCTATTGGGAGCCGTTCTTCCAGGGGGGGCAAGTCACCTGCGGCCACCATTTCGGCTAACATGGGGGCTTCTTTGTAAGCACCATCTTCTGCGCCTGATGCGTCTGCAGCGGCCTCCGGTGCATCTGAATCTGATGATGCATCTGCCGATTCTGCTGGTGCGGCATCGGGTGCTGACGCACCGCCACATGCGCTTAAGACTAGCGTCAGTGTGAGCAACAGCCCAACGATTAATCGCAGGGAATTCCTTTGATTTGTCCTGATTGACATTTAATCCTCCTTGGGTTTAGATGTTGAATTGTAGGACGTTTTATATTCGCATCGATAGGGGATTATCGATGTTACTTCACAGTGCGGATTTGACAGCATGTATTTCGTAAAAGTACCTTCTCTCTACTGCCCCGTAAATAAACAAAGATGATAAGATTAGAAAGATGAAAATCTGCGCAATCTTCTAATCATTGTTCGATTTTCATCCCCTGTAGTGCAGCCCCTTGCATATCTAACCACAAAACTGACTCGCACTATTAAGAATTAGGGCTCGACCCCGAAATATGGCCATATTCTGGCCGCTCACGCAGTGGTCACTACGACCTAGCCGACAGATGATTGGCTGAAAGCTGTTTTATTGTGCCCAATCTGCTCGAATACCATCTAACCTTTCCAGCAGAACCTGTCGAGACTCTTCGTCAGCAACCAAAGGAGTTGTCTGCGCATAGCGGATTAACTCATCCAGTTGCCCCGCAATCTTCCTTTGAGTCTTGGCGCTCTGCCCCTTCAAATCTAGATGACTCGACCACGCCACCGGAAGCTTGCCTGTATTCATCATCTCTTCTAATAAACGATGCTTGCGCCCTACAGAGCGCTCTACGAGGACATTGGTCCCCCAGATAGCAACCAGTAAAATTATGGAGAGACCGATCAAAGGTGGGACCAACAACAACAGTAGCGTATACATAGCGGTCTTATTGTTTAGTCTGACCTGTAAATAACAGGGATTTAAAGATTAGAAAGATTAAGAATCTGCGCAATCTTCTACTCTTTGTTCGATTTTCATCCGTCCGTGGTTCAGTTGGATGCATGAATGTCTGCCCTGAAAAATAGGACGCTGATTGAAGAAGATTTTTCATCCTCCGTTGTGTCGCATAGGCCATGAAAAAGTACCGACTACAAAGGAAGCCGTTTCAAATCAGTGTGATAGAGGGGATTTATAAGAAGAATAGACGAGATTTGCGATTCTGTCAACAGCAGGCAATTTACCTCTTTTTCTTGAAGTGAACAGAACGAAAACTTCGTCATGGCGCAAACCAACAAGAAAATGGGACGCAGAATCTATACCAGCATTATTCGTTCGTTGACTTCAGCGGCTGGATCAACGTGGCAAGTTTCCTCTCTCAGTTCCCACCTTTCCTAACGGCTTCTCAGTACTGATACACTTCTAAGACTTGGTGGGCAATCTTGTCCCACGAGAGGGATTGGGCATGACGATACGCAGCGTCGCTACACTCAGCCATATCTCTCTGACGGATTTCACCTAAGGCTTTTTCCAACGCATCAGGCTGCTGCGGATCATAGAGAATGCCCATACTATCATCAATTAGCTCCGGTAAGCAGCCGATGGCAGGCATGATCACAGGTCGGCTAAAACCCAATGCTGTAATAGCTGAGCCAGAGGTCAGGACACTCTGAAAGGGCAGGGCGACTACGTCTGCCGCGTTAAGATAAAGCTGCAGATCGTCCAGCGGTATATGAGGGGATGGGCGGACAACTACCCGAGGATCCGCTTCTTCCAATTGCTTTGCCAATGTTTCTCCATAGGCCGTGTAGACTTTCCCCGCAAAAAGCAGGGTGGCATCGTCATCGGGCAGCTTGCTAAAAGCTGTAACCAAATGCTCTACTCCCTTGTAGGGTCGGATATTCCCAAAATAGAGGTAGATAAAATTGTCTGTGGGCAGGTTGAGGCGTTGGCGGGCTTGGCTGCGACTAATGGTGTTGGGATAGACATCGATAAAGTGACCATGGGGAATGACAAAGACGCCTTCTTCTCGATTGAAATGTTCTCGTATGAGATCTTTGGCATAGTTGCAGTGGACAATAAGAGCCGAAGCAAGTTGGGTAATGGCTAGGCGGGCCAGGCGATCTAGCTCTCGGCTAGTGCTCTCGTGGGGATAGAAATTGTGCATGGTCCAAACGACCTTGTAGCCTAACGCCCTAGCCTTAGATAGATAGCTGATAAATTGTGTGCAGCGGGCCAGGCTTCCTTCTAAATCGCCTGTATCATAGTGATAGTGGGGCCAATGGAGATGGAGAACATCGAACTTCTGGCGATTTTCCACCAGCCACTGCTCATCCCACTCTTGCTCTCGATCCCCTGCAACCAACTCAACACCGAGATGCGTCATGGCTTGGGCCAGCACAGCCCCATATGGATTGGCCAGATGAAAGGTGAGACCAGTAGGTTCCATAAAGAAAAGTGAACGCATTATAAATAGACCTCCCGATCATCTCGTAACGATTGGTCAATCGCAGCGGCAACTTCAATCACGGCCAGCCCATCACGCCCGGTAATCAAAAGCGGCCACTCTTCCCGTACCGCACCGGCAAAGTGCCGAGTCACAGAACGGAACGAGCCTTCCAACTGGCCTTGTACAATCGGTGAATGGACCGTATCTGGGTAGGTAAGGGAACTATCTGTGCCGTAACAGATCAGACCATGTTCGTTGCCAAAAAGTTCGATGACGCCTTCCGTGCCACGTACAACAAAGGTCTCATTTTGCGGTCGTCCGGCCTGAGGCGGAGATCCCCATGAACATTCGATAAGACCCACGGCTCCATTTTCAAAAGCCAGGGTAGCAATGATGAAATCCTGAAGGCTCTGACCGTTGGCTCGACTGTAGGCGCGAACGCTCCTGACAGGGCTACCCGTTGTCCACAACATCATATCAATGTCATGCACAATAAGCCAGTAGGCCAACGGGAATTTCCCAAAGACTCGTTTAACTGCATTGGGGCCAGGGTGCCGTCGACCATGGAGGTTAAGCACCTCACCCAGTTTGCCCCGAGCCACCCGCTGTTGCATGAGCGCATAGCGGGGATCAAAGCGAATGCTGTGGCAGATCATGAACTTGACATTGGCATCATCGGCACGTTGGGCCATCTGTCGGGCGTCGCCCAGCGAGGTCGCCATGGGCTTTTCCAGCGCAACATGCTTGCCTGCATCCAAACAGGCCAATACGGGCTCCAGGTGTGCCCATTCAGAGGTGGCGACGATGACCGCTTCAATATGTGGGTGAGCTTCCAGCATCTCGTGGTAACGGGAGCCTGCATAGCTTGGGACACCCATGGCTTTGGCCAATCCAGTCGTCGATGCCTCGCTGCGGCCACCAATGGCCACCAGACGTGTGGTTGCCAGTTCATCAATGGCACGCGCATAGATGCTGCCCATGCGGCCAGGGCCAATGACCGCCATCTCTACGGGGAGTGTTGATTGTTTCACAGTTCCAACCTTTCAATATAGATAGCCAGATAAAATTTGCCTTAGCATAGGTAAGGTATAAAAATCGACCCCGAACATGGACAAATTCTGGCGGCTTACGCAGTGGTCCCTCTAACCTAGCAGAGGGCTAGTTATATTCAACTTCGTTTGAAAACGAGCGCAGTATAGCTGAAAGCTTTTGAGCCATGGTTCAGACGAGGTTAACAATTCGAACAAACCGTAGGTGCTGCAAACAGCGCCTACAATTTGTAAACCAATTCGCCCCAATATAGTCCACGTCCTTTTTTGAACCCTTCAGGCTAAGTCACATAAATGCCGGGACAAAATAAATGCCGGGACAAAATGAACCTGACGGACTATTGGAAGTGCACCCTTCAGTGTCCGCAAAAAATTAGGAATCGTAAGGAAAAATGGCTTTCAAGCATAGCATAGGTATTCGGACAGAAAAAATGTTGCAGAATAGAGCAAATAGCTCCTGTTTATATAACTCAGCAGTTTGCCGAAGATCCTATGGATCCATATAATCATTTTATGACAATTCAAACTGACCTACTTAACCGACTCGACAATGGAGACGTATTGATCCTGGATGGCGCAACCGGTACTGAACTGGAGCGCTTGGGGGCCTCTATGCATAGTGGCGTTTGGTGTGCAGCGGCCATTGAAAGCGCGCCCCATCTGGTACGCCAGGTACATGAAAATTATATCGCCGCGGGCGCAGACATTATCACAGCCAATACCTATGCATCAGGGCGACATGCCTTGGCAAAGCATGGTCTGGCAGATAAATTTACTGAATGGAATCAGTCGGCTGTTGCGTTAGCCCATGAGGCAAGAGAGCGTTCAGCCGTGGAGCGCCCTATCTATATTGCCGGTTCCATCGCGCCATATGACAACTGGGGCAAATATGATGCTGAGACCATGCGTGTCAGCTATCGAGAACAGGCACAACTTCTGGCCGATGCGGGCGTTGATTTCCTCCTATTAGAGATGTTGGCTGCTGACGCAACCAATGCCATTATGGCAATAGAGGAAGCATCCTCCACCAATCTACCTATATGGGTTTCTCTGAGCTGCTTGGATAATCCAGCCTCTAAGGAACTGTATCTAGGTGTACGCGAGCACACATCAGGAGCAAAAGAGTTCACTAACGGGTATGAACCATTTGGCCCAGCGATTCAGCGTATTATGGCAACAGGTGGCTCGGTCTTATCCATGATGCACTCGGAAATTCATTTGGCACGAGCGGCATTAGAGATCATCAGGGAGAATTTTGGAGGACCGTCGGGGGTTTATCCCAATGCTGGCTACTGGCAACGGCCAAACTGGACCTTCATTGAAGATATTTCGCCTGAGTTTTTCTGGACGGAGGCTCAGGCGTGGATCGAATCAGGTGCTCAGATCGTCGGCGGTTGTTGTGGAATTGGGCCGGAGCATATTCGAGCTGTTTCTGATGGTCTGCGGATGTGATAGAAATCAAGATAAAGTTTCGTAGAGGGTAGATATCTCGCCCCCCTGCGAAATGCCTAATCTCTGATAAATTTTGTTCTTAACATCTAGCAAGGTATTACCTCAGATCGATGAGAAGAACTTGATTTCTACTCCTACATATCCATACGTTGCAGTGGACGCCACACGAAGGCAACAACCCCACCAATGCAGAGGCCGCCCAGCGCAATGGCTATGGGCGCGCCGAGAAACTCCGCAATGCTGCCTAACACTACGCCGCCTACCCACGTAAAGCCAAATACCTGAGTGTAGATGCCCTGAACACGCCCCTGCATCTTGTCCGCGGTCAGCAGTAAGACCGATGCCGTAAGGGAGACTTCGAAGGCCATCAAAACAGCTTGCATGACCGCTGATAGAAGCAGTGAAAGAGGGAACCAGGATGAGGCGGCAAAGAGTACAATGGCAATGGCTGTTGCTACGCCGCTCCACAGCACCAACCGCATTTTGTTCTTGTAATCCCCTAGACCCGCAATCAGCAGGGTGGAAATGAGAGAACCTAAAGCCCCAGCACCAGTCAAAAAGCCTAGCCCCGAGGCATCCTGCCCCAGCACATCGCGAGCCATAACGGGAAGCATGGTTAAGTTGGCCCAACCAAGCAAGGACATGAGAAAACCTAGCACAATCAGCCAAAGCAAAATTCGGTGCTGACCGATATAGGCTATCCCTTCCCGCAATGCGCGGATAATCGGCTCCTGTACAACCTCTGGACGAAATTCACCCTTCACAAAACAAACAGAAAATGCGGCAATCAAACCACAGGCGGCACCAAAGAAGTAAGCATCCTCTATACCAGAGCTGGCTATAATTAAGCCTGCAATGGCTGAAGAGAGCACGTTACCTAGGTTGAAGCCCAACATCTGAGCAGCAGATGCGTTTAACATCCGCTCCCGCCCCACTACATTGACGATCATAATGTTGATGGCCGGCCAACGGACTGATATGAGCAGCCCCTCCAACACGGCCGCCACCAAAATGTGCCACATTTTGATCTGGCCACTTAAAATGAGCCAGCCCAATCCAGCGGCAATGAGGCTGTTGCCAACTTCCACAATCAGCAGTGCAGTCCGTCTATTGACTCGATCCAGCATGACGCCAGCAAAGGAGCCGACCAAGATCTGAGCCACGCCGCGCAGTGCCGGTGCGGCACCCACCCAAAAGGGGGAATCAGTTAAGGTCAACACCAACCATCCCCTAGCTACAAAGATGGTGATGACACGCATGGAACCAAAGACCGAATTGAGCCAGAGCCATCGGTAGGCTGGAATAGCGAAAGAGAGGAGGAGACGCTGGAGGTAGCCATTTGCAGCCCCCAAAGTATTTGTTGACATGAAAATGGCCTTGCTTTCTGCTATTTATTGAGAAGGTATCGCTTGCTTCTCTAATAGCTCTTCGACAGGAATGTGACACCGTATCTTGTGTTGCCTTGCGTCATTCGGTGCGTGTCCGTTGAGTGACGGCCCCTTGGATCTCTGCCATGGTGGCATCTCGTTATCGCAAATGTCACCGATGTGGTAGGGACAGCGACGCTGGAAAGGGCAACCAACTGCTGGTGGGGCCAGTTCAGGCGTATCGCTTGCTAAAAGCGTGGGTGTCGCATCGGGATCGGGTTCGAGAACAGCGCCCAGCAACGTTTCTGTGTATGGGTGATGAGGAACGCTGTAGATATCGTCCACGGGGCCTACTTCACAAAGACGTCCCTGATAGAGTACGGCCACTCGATCGGCGACAGCACGTACTACACCCAAATCGTGGGAGATAAAGATATATGTGACCCCTTGTTCGCGTTTTAGCTCGGTCAGCAGATCGAGCACAGCGGCTTGAACAGAGACATCTAGAGCGGAGGTCACTTCGTCGCATAGTACCAATTCTGGCTCGGCGACAAAGGCCCGCGCAATAGCTACACGTTGCTTTTCTCCGCCTGATAGCTGTCCAGGATAGCGATCAAGATAGTGTATACCCAGCCGGACACGTTGGATAATGTCATGGGACCTCAAGCTGACTTCTTCGGACGTTGCACCGAAGTAGAGACGCAAGGGCATGGCCAAAATTTCTGCTACGGTCTGGCGAGGATTGAGCGATGCATCAGGATTCTGAAAAATAAGCTGAATTCGCCGCCGAAGATCTCGATCCCGCCTATCTACAGGTGGATTCAAATTGTGATCATCATAGGTGATATCGCCCATTTTGGGTGACTTTAATCCAGCAATGGAGCGAATAATGGTTGACTTGCCTGAACCCGATTCCCCAACCAAGGCAACCGTCTCGCCTCGGTTGATCTGGAGCGAGATATCATCGACCGTATGAGGTGGCTCCTTGGTGCCAAATAATCCATCAAGCAAACGCGGCTTGAAGTAAGTAATGGCTACATCATTGAGCGAAAGCAGTGGTTTTTCGTCTTCCGTAGCACCATATCGATCAACGGCCTTTCCATCCCGGTCCATATTGCTCTGGAGAACCTTTTCCCAATGGTGGCAGCGAATTTTGTGTATAGGATCCGATCCCTGAATAGTCAATAGATGGGGATCGTCGGTGGTGCAAATATCGGTGGCAAAATCACACCGTTCACGGAACGCACATCCACTTAAGACTGAGCCAACTGCGGGCGGCGTACCGGGTAATGAGGCGGGCAGATGCTCATCATCCAAACGGGGAATCGAGTTGAGCAGACCGCGCGCATAAGGATGGTTTGGCTGGACAAAGACTGACGCAGATGGTCCATCTTCTACAATTTCACCTGCGTACATCACGGCAACTCGATGGCTGACCCGTGCAATCACGCCCAGATCGTGGCTCACATAGACCATGGCTGTGTTGGTCTCTTGGGCAATATCACTCAATAGCTCAAGAATGTGGGCTTGGGTGGTTACGTCCAAGCCGGTTGTTGGTTCATCCAGGAGCAGTAGCCGTGCTTCGCCTGCCAACGCCATAGCAACCGCTACACGCTGCTGTTGACCACCAGATAGCTCATGAGGATAGCGATCTACCAATTCATCCGGAGACGGGAGGCGTACCAAACCTAGCAACTCAACTGCACGGGTAGAGCGAGCCGCTGAGGCAATATCGGTATGGAGCCGCAGAGCCTCTTCAATTTGGGCTCCGATCTTCATGGTCGGGGTTAGGGACTGACCTGCATTCTGGGGAATCAGCGCGATCTCTTTGCCACGCATTGCCTCGATCTCTCTATCTGAGAGCATAAAGAGTTCCGTCCCAGAAAACCTAGCACCGCCGTTAAGTAGCTCGCTGCCTGAGCGTAGGAAGGCCATCATCGCGAGTGCAAGGGTGCTTTTGCCGCTCCCACTTTCGCCTACTAACCCCACCGTTTCACCAGGATTAATTTCTAAATCAATATTACGCAGAACTTGAACAATGTCGCCCGCCCGATTGCGATAGCCTATGGATAGATTGCTGATTTCAATTATTGGTTCAATCATATCTTACACCGGTGCCCCTTGTGCTCGGTCCAAGCCAGTCGCCTTGGCTAGCGCATCTGCCGTGAGATTGATGGCAATGATCAAAGAGCTGAGTGCTAGTAGGGGAGCAAATGTCCACCACGGTGCAATGGAGAGGACCCCGCGACTATCAGAGATCATTAGCCCCCAATCGGGTGTGGGTGGTGCCACGCCAAAGCCCAAAAAAGAGAGTGAACTAAAGGCTAGTAGCATCCACGACCATCGCATGGCTCCTTCCACTAAAACAATATCTAGAATGTTGGGAAGCAACTCCCTCCGAATAATGGTCAGCAGGCTTTCGCCACGAGCTCGCGCCGCAACAAGAAAATCGCGCGCCACGAAGTCAAGCGTTGCATTGCGAAAGATACGCAAAGGGGAGATCCCAAAGAAGAAACCCAGCGTCAAAATAAGAATCCACGTGTCGGTGCCAACGACGGCAATGATCAAAAGTAAAAAGAGTAAAAAGGGAACAGCCTGGACAGCATCCACAACCCGCATCACGGCATCATCGAGCGTTCCACCAACAAGTCCTAGAACCATGCCACCGATGCTACTCCATGTAATGGCAATGGCTGTTCCAATCACGGTGACAAGCAGAGCAATCCGTCCACCCATCATGGTCCTCGACAGCACATCGCGCCCGATGCGATCATTGCCAAATGGATGTTCGGCGGATGGAGCAGCCAACTTGAGTCCTGCGGAGGAGTCAGGGACATGGAGTGGATCATGGGGGACAATATAGGGAGCCGAGAATGCCAACAAAAAGTGAAAAATTAGAAGCGTCAGGCCGACTTTTCCTGATAGGGTTCGGGTCATGCCTGTGAGGAGCTCGGCGATTCGGCCGCGCTGTTTGGGTTCGACGGCCGCTTGAGAGGGTAAGGTTGTTGCTGTCATAGGTATCTAATCCATTAATCTGAACGGAACTGTATAAACGGCCAGATAAAGTTTGTCCACCACTCACCAATTGTTCCGGACTATACTGGGCAAAAGTCGAGTCAAAATTTTGGGCAGACTGTTGCAAAGAGTTAAAACATACTGGTGTTTGTGATAAATTAGCACTGCTGTTCAAGAGAAAAATGTTGCTTTTTATGGAGCCTAAATATAGGTTTGGCTGGATCTACGTACGCATTGTTCGCAGTTTGGGATTCAAAATAAGCGTTAGTAAATCGGAAATTAGATTCACAATTACATAGACTGCGGCCAGGAGCATGGCAATGGCTAACACAACGGGAATGTCTCTTAGGGCGATGGCATTGAGCATTTCGTTCCCTAAACCGGGGAAATTGAAGACTTTTTCGATAATGACAAGGCCGCCTAGCAACCAAGCAATTGTCAGTGCAATAACGGGAATAGAGGGAAGCAGTGCATTAGGCAGTGCATGTTTGAAGACAATCTGCCAGTAGGGGACGCCTTTGAGTTTCGCCATCTGGACAAAGTCACCAGCCATTACATCAATCACACTGGTACGCACCATGCGTAAGATGTGAGCTGTCATAACCAGCACAAGCGTAATAACGGGTAGGGCAATAGTCGACAAAATATCTCCCCATGCGGCATTGGTGCGTAAGACTGCAATGGCATTGAACCACTCTAGCTGAATGCTGAAGATGTAGATCAAAATGGTTGCCGTAACAAATTCAGGCAGTGTCATAGCAACAATAGCGGTTGTGGATATGGCAATATCAGGGAACCTATCGCGAAATAGACCTGTGATGACGCCCAAGAAGACGGCGATAGGAATACCAATAATCGCTGCAAAGAAAGCCAACATTCCCGTATTGCGTAGCCGAGGACCAACAATCTCATTGATATCCCGGTCTCCATTCATGGATGTCCCTAAGTCTCCCCGCAGGATATTCCCCCCCCACTCAGCGTATTTGACATACCAAGGGCGCAGCTCGCCTCGTTTTTCGCGACAAATTTTCAACCCTTCTTCGGTCGCATCACGCCCCAAATAAGCTGTACAGCTATCCCCAGGAAGCGCTTCTGTGCCAACAAAGGCGATGAGGCTAACCAAAACCATTGTAAGCAAGGCGAAACCAAATCGTTGTAAAATTAATCGGGCCATAGTTTGCTCCTAAATCCCTTTTTGCTGCTGGACACTTTGTGGAAACATAGATCCTTCAATATAACGATTCCTACAATAAGACAACACTGAGGCTGATTCCGTTGTAGAACTGATCCTAGCGTTGTTTTAAATGTATAGTCAGTGCATCGCAATTTCAATGAGGATTCTTCGGTTCCGTCGTTTTGTGGCATGGTTACAGCTGCAAAGCAGCATTGTGACCAAACAGAATGACATTGCGATCTGCTGATAGTTGAATACTTTGAGTTGCGACGGGCACAACTTAACAGCCACTCGTGGAGATTTTTGAGTAGTCGATGTAGAATGAGCGGATAGGTGGCAGGCCTTTCAGGCAAGACTTCTGAACGCGCGTTTCGTTTATATGATAAGGAATCAACGAACCGCCATCTTCCCACAGCGTATTTTGCAACTCATGATAAATTTCAATACGATTTTCGATATCGACTTCTGATGTCGCTTCATCGAGTAAGGCATCAAACACCTCATTGGCATAGAAGGTCTCATTCCATATAGAACCAGTGCGATATACCTCTGGCAACACTTGAGCCGCAGAGCGCTCACGCCAACGAGCTGTAGTAAATGATCTTACCATCCATGTATCCGTCCAGTAGCTGGTGGATGGTACTTGAATAATCTGCAACCGAATACCTGCCTCAGCAGCCTGCCTTTGATACGTCTCTAGCATGGCCGTCCATTCATAAATTAGAGGGCTCGTATAGATCTTAATATCAAGCCCACGGGAATAGCCGGCCTCTAAAAGCAGGGATTTAGCTAATTCAATGTCCTGAGGGCAATCAATCTCTACGTGGTACACATCGCCAGACCAAACAGGGTGGTCACAGGCTACAACTCCATTGCCGTTGAGCGCTTTATCAACAATTTCCTGACGATCTGCCGCAACACGAATGGCCTTGCGTACTCTTGCATCCCTAAAGGGCATCGCGTCGGTATGCATGACCAGTCCGTGCCAATTACCGCTTGGAAACGATTGGATAATAAACTCCTCATCACCTTCGAACAAAGTCGCTTGCACTGCACTCACTTCCAAGAAGTCAAGATCCCCAGAGCGCATGGCCTGGACACGCGACTCAGCATCTGGCATGGCGATGATACTGGCCGTAGCACTAGCTGGTTTGCCATTCCAGTAGTCATCATAGGCCCTGAGCTCAGTTACCCCAAATATATCTAAATGGACTAGCTTGAATGGTCCCGTCCCAACGCCGTCATGTGCGACGAACGTGCCACTGTTCTCACGCATAATGGATGCTTGATGTGAGGTCAAATACTCTGGGAAATCGACACTTGGGATCTCCAAGTTGACCGTAAGTTCATATTTATTTAATACGTCAATATGCTTAACAATCTCAAAAAAGGTCAACAATGGCGAATTAACGTCAGGATCGGCTAGCCGCAAAAGGGAGTAGGCGACATCATCGGCCGTCATCTCCGTGCCATCATGGAATAGAACGCCTTCACGAAGCTTAATGGTCCATGATGAAGCATCATTATTCGGTTCCCAAGATATAGCTAGGGCCGGGATGTGATTGCCCTCTATATCTTTCGTCACTAATTGTTCAAAACCCATCAGCACATACTGATAGAATCGGTCAACATGATGAGGATCAAGGGTTGTGCTCATGCTAACAGAGTCGCTAGATATGGTGAGATGTCCACGAGGTCGCTCTACATTCAGTTCACTCTCACTGCTCGACACAACCTGCCTTGAACAGGCTGTAAAGCTCAATGCAAGTACAGCGAACCATGTAAACATCTTTGCATTACCAAGTCCCAGCATCATCCATTAAATCTCCATAACCCCTGATCTTTAAATTCACTAAGGCCATTCCACAAAATAAATTACCAATAAAAGTGAAGTGAGGAAGTAGCACTCTCTTTTACACGCAGTAGGGTCGAAAAAGATATAGTGGGCGGAAATTTCTCAGGCGTCAGAGCATTTGGGAACAGCTCCAGCCATTCTAGAGAGACCATTCAGCCTCTACTGCGTCTTTTTGAGCGGTTTTTTCGCTTTCACTCTGAGAATTCCTACTGCGT